>NZ_CP097017.1:0-912500 GCF_023299185.1 Vagococcus lutrae | reverse complement strand
GTATAAGTGATAAATTATCGAAAAGAAAATACTTGCATAATAAATGATAGGTGAAATCATTAAATAATAACTGTCACTAAAAGTAAAAAAAATACCACTGACAGTAATAAGCATGATTGGAAAAAGTGTATGATTAAATGAATGTTGTTTAAAATAGACTATGAATAAGCCAATCTGCAAAATTAAAATAAATAAAATCATGCTGTTTGGCAAGTAAATGACGGGTCTATCAGACTTTTTAAAGCTAAAATAATGGAATATAGTAAAAGTAACAATTAGTAAGAATGTATTTATCCATAGATTCATATAAAACCTTCTTTCTTTATTTGAAACAAAGATGCAATTTAGTTATTTTTAATACAAAATAGATAATGGTATAATAGTTAAGATAGGAGGGATTTGATGAGTGAATGGTTACAACATAAATTAAGTCTATTGCCAACAGATCCTGGTTGCTATTTAATGAAAGATAAAAATCAAACGATTATTTATGTTGGTAAAGCTAAGAATTTGCGAAATCGGGTTCGTTCTTATTTTACAGGAAGTCATGATACAAAAACAGCTCGATTAGTCAGTGAAATTGTTGATTTTGAATATATTGTCACAGAGTCTAATATTGAAGCGTTGATATTAGAGATTAATCTGATTCAAAAGAATGATCCAAAATATAATATTATGTTAAAAGATGATAAGAGCTATCCGTTTATCAAAATCACGAATGAGAAATATCCACGCTTGATGATTACGCGAGAAGTAAAAAAAGATCATGCTTGGTATTTTGGTCCTTATCCAGATGTTAAAGCGGCCAATGAAACGAAAAAGCTTTTAGATAAACTCTATCCATTAAGAAAATGTAGTTTAAATGCGAAAGAGGTCTGTCTTTATTATCATTTGGGACAATGTTTATGTCCAGCAGTAAATGATGTCGATCCACAAGTTTATCGTGATATGGTGGAAGAGATTAAGCGATTTTTGAATGGTGGCTATACAGAAATTCAAAAAAATCTAGAGAAAAAAATGTATCAAGCAGCTGATGAAATGGCGTTTGAACGTGCGGCGGAGTTGCGTGATCAGATTCAATCGATTGAAACGGTTATGACACGTCAAAAAATGACAAATGCAGATTTTATTGACCGTGACGTGTTTGGCTATGCAATTGATAAAGGCTATATGTGCGTGCAAGTCTTTTTTGTCCGTCAAGGAAAGTTGATTGAGCGTGATGTTTCTATTTTTCCTTTTTATAATGAAGCGACGGAAGATTTTTTAACGTTTATAGGTCAATTTTATCAGAAAACGCAGCACTTTATTCCTAAAGAAATCTTTATACCACGAGATATTGATAAAGAAAGTGTGGAAGCGCTAGTGAGTAGTAAAGTGTATCAACCGCAGCGTGGTGAAAAGCGTAAGCTAGTGGACTTAGCGAGTGAAAATGCGCGTGTGTCGTTAGCCGAACGTTTTAGTTTATTAGAGAGAAAGCAAGAGCGGACAGTGGGAGCGATTGAGACACTTGGTGAGTTGTTAAATATCCCGACACCGGTCAGGATTGAAGCGTTTGATAACTCTAACATTATGGGGACAAGTCCGGTATCTGCGATGGTTGTCTTTGTTGATGGTAAACCGCTAAAAAAAGAATATCGTAAGTACCGTATTAAAACAGTGCAAGGGCCAGACGATTATGCGTCGATGCGTGAGGTAATCTATCGTCGTTATTCGCGTGTTTTAAAAGAAGGTCTACCACTACCTGATTTAATTATGATTGACGGTGGTAAAGGCCAAGTCGAAGTGGCACGTGATGTATTGGTGAATCAACTAGGTTTAACGATTCCGATTGCAGGATTAGTTAAGAATGACAAGCATCGGACAAGTGAATTAATCTTCGGTCCAGAACTGGCTGTGGTTCCAATGGAAAGACAATCGGAAGCTTTCTTTTTACTACAACGTATTCAAGATGAAGTCCATCGTTATGCTATTACCTTTCATCGACAAGTACGTAGTAAAAATAGCTTCTCTTCGCAATTAGATGATATTGAAGGGTTGGGACCAAAACGTAAGCGGAAGCTTTTAAAACACTTTAAATCGATAAAAAAAATGGAAGACGCTTCGCTAGAGGAAATACAGGCAGCGGGTATACCAAAATCTGTAGCGGAGAACGTTTTAGCTTATTTTAATATCAAAGAGAAACAGACCTAAGACCGATGACAGCTAATAGGTGGTATGTTACAATTTTGATATTAACAACAAGAAAATGAAGAAGAACGAAAGAGATGAAGAAATGAAGGCACTTTGGGTTCAGGTAATTGTAAGTTTGGTTATGGTAGCAGGAATTGTGTATTATTTACGAGCAGTATCAGTCTTTAAAGATTCAAAGCGCGGTCATGAGATTTTAGCCCGTGCTAGCGTTATGACATTTAGTACCTTCATGATAGGCTTCGCTTGGATACTCATTATTCTGAATACGGCGGGTATGTCACGCAAAAACTTTGTGATGAGTTGTTTGCTACATGCTACAGCAGTATCGGTTGTTAATGCAGGGAGCATTTGGTATTTTTCAAAATCAGAAAATAAAAGGTAAGTAACGATTCCAAAGAATCGTTATTTTCTTTTAGGGAAAGGAGAAAAGATGTTAGAGGTTAGAGGGTTAAGTAAACAGTTTGGTGAGTTAAAGGCGTTGGATGATTTACATTTTACCATTCCTAAGGGGACGATTTTAGGTTTAATTGGTCAAAATGGCGCTGGTAAGACGACTACATTTCGTCTTATTTTAGATTTTTTGAGAGCGGATACGGGCAAGGTTTTTTGGAACGGTCGTGAGTTAACGGAAAAAGACTATAATATTATTGGGTATCTGCCAGAAGAAAGAGGGTTATATCCTAAGATTTCGATTGAAGAACAGTTAATTTATTTTGCAAAATTACGTGGAAAAAGTAAAAAAGAAATTGCACCGAAAATTGATGAATGGTTAGAAAAGTTTGAAGTGAAGGGGAAAAAGACGGATAAAGTCAAATCACTTTCAAAAGGGAATCAACAAAAAGTGCAAGTAATTGCAACATTGATTCACGAACCGGAGTTAATTATTTTAGATGAGCCGTTTAGTGGTTTGGATCCTGTCAATGCCGAGTTATTAAAAGATGCCATCATTGAGTTGAAAGATAAAGGGTCTTGTGTGATTTTTTCCAGTCATAATATGGATAACGTGGAAAAGATTTGTGATCATTTGATTATGTTGCGCAATGGGCGTACGGTATTGGATGGTAAGGTACATGAAATTCGTGAACAATTTGGTCGTACTAAGTTAACAATGGATTCACTAATGCCACGCAATGAAGTGGAAGAAACACTTGGTGTGGAGCGAGTTGTCACACGAGCGGATGGCGCATTAGAGATTCAATTAGCAAATGAAGAAGTAGGGCGCGAGCTTTTTGAAAAAGCTGTTTCTTACGGTTATATGCCTGTTTTTAATCAAGTTCCTCCTACACTGGAAGAGATATTTAAAATGAAAGTGGGGGAAAAAGATGAATAAGTTTTGGATAGTGGCGTTAGAAACATTTAAGCGTAATGTTAAGAGTGTGACATTTATAGTGATGTTATTTGCACCGTTATTGTTTATTGGGTTTATCGGTCTTTCAGCGTTTATTGGCTCAAAAGTAGCCGACACGGATACGGTAGCCATTGTGTCAGAAAATCCTGATATTCGTGCGGCTGTGTTAAGTCAAACAGCATTAGACATTGACAAGAATATCACAACGGTAGATGCTGGCAAAAAAGAGTTAGAAAAAGGGAATATCGATGGGTATATTCTCATTGACGAGGACGAGCAAAACATCGTGGGAACATACTACGGAAATAGTTCACTTGCTATGAGTGATAAGCTACAGTTGACGCAAATATTATCACAATTTCAGTTAGCTGAGCGTAGTAAGTCTTTAGGATTAAGCGAGACTGAAGTCGCGAGTTTAATGGCTCCTGCTCAAATTAAAGAGAAAACAGTGGAATTTTCAGATGGCGAATTGGTCGAGAAGAAAGACGATAAGTTTGCTCGTATGGGTGTCGCCATGTTTATTAGTTTTGCGATGTTCATGATTATATTAATGTACGCGCAAATCATTTCACAAGAAGTGGCTTCTGAAAAAGGGACACGTATTATGGAAGTTATCTTATCGAGTACGTCAGCTGAAAAACATTTTTATGGTAAAATTATGGGGATTTTCATGGTGATTTTAACCCAAATCGGTGTGTATATTCTAACAGCCGTTATGGCTTTTCAAGTTGTTAAAAATCAACCTATTGTCAAAGAGGCGCTTTCCTTTATTTCAATTGGCGAAATTATGAAAGCTCTACTCGGTTACAATTTAATTTTCTTACTATTGGGTGTCATGATTTATACGATTGCTGCAGCGTTTTCTGGTTCTCTCGTATCAAAGTCAGAGGATGCCGCAAAAGCGGTTGTACCAGTGACGTATATTACGATGATTGGTTATTTCCTAAATATTTTCCTAGGCATGAACAATCCAAAAAATCTCGTCTTTGTCATTTCTTCGTACGTGCCATTTGTTTCAAGTTTTACAATGCCAGTGCGAATTGCCAATGATACAGTTTCAGCTTACGAACCACTTATTTCCGTCTTGATTTTAGCAGTTGCAACCGTCTTACTGTTAAGATTATCAGCGAAGATGTACCGAGCAACGTCACTTGTCTATAGTGATGAAGGCATTTGGAAAGTGATGAAACGTTCGTTTACATTATTAAAATATGAGAAGGCCGTGTAATGCGTCTTAAAGCTGTCCGCTTATTTGGGCAGCTTTTTTTGTTTGTGTTTGGCAAACAATTAGAAGAAGTTTTTGTGTAAATTTGCTATAATATAAGAGATTGTGTAAAGAGAGGACGTTGTGAATGCCAACAAGAAAAAGTTTATTAGATGGGATGAACCCGCAGCAGCAAAAGGCGGTGCTTAAAACAGAAGGGCCTCTTTTGATCATGGCAGGTGCAGGAAGTGGAAAGACACGAGTTTTGACACATCGGATTGCTTATTTGATAGCTGAAAAAGGGATTAATCCGTGGAATATTTTAGCGATTACCTTTACTAATAAAGCGTCAAAAGAAATGAAAGAACGTGTTAGTCAGATTATTGCTGGCGAGGGTGATAGTGTTTGGGTATCTACTTTCCACAGTATGTGTGTGAGAATTTTACGTCGTGATGTCGACCTGATTGGTTATAATAGTAATTTTACAATTGCGGATCCAGCCGAACAGTTAACGTTAATTAAGCGAATTATTCGCGAGATGAACTTGGATGATAAAAAGTTTGAGCCGCGTCAAATGTTGGGTAAAATTAGTCAGGCTAAAAATGAGTTGTTAACAGTAGAAGATTATCAACAAGAGCAAGGCAGTTATATAGAAGATATTACCGCGCAAGTTTATGCTAACTATCAACGAGAATTGCGTAAAAATCAAACGGTTGATTTTGATGACTTAATTATGCTAACGATTCGTTTATTTAATGAACACCCTGAAGTGCTAGCTTATTATCAACAGAAATTTCAATATATCCATGTAGATGAGTATCAAGATACTAACCACGCGCAATATACATTGGTTAATCTATTAGCAGGTCGCTTTAAAAATCTCTGTGTAGTAGGGGATGCCGACCAAAGTATTTATGGTTGGCGTGGAGCAGATATGCAAAATATTTTAGATTTTGAAAAAGACTATCCGGATGCAGCGGTTATTTTATTAGAACAAAATTATCGTTCGACTAAAAATATCTTGCAAGCAGCTAATAATGTTATACAACAAAACCAAAATCGAAAAGATAAACGTTTGTGGACGGATAATGAGCAAGGTGAAAAAATCAGCTACTATCGTGGGCCAACAGAGCGAGATGAAGGTCGCTTTATCGTTGAAAAAATTCAAGAAGAAAAACAACAAAACAGCCGCCGAAATGGTGATTTCGCTGTGCTTTACCGGACAAATGCGCAATCTCGTGTGGTAGAAGAAATGTTAATGAAAGCAAATATCCCTTATAAAATGGTTGGGGGACATAAGTTCTACGACCGAAAAGAGATTAAAGACTTAATGGCTTATTTACGCTTAATCGCTAACCCTATGGACTCGATGAGTTTTGAACGTATTGTGAATGAGCCAAAGCGTGGGATAGGTGCGACGTCGATTCAAAAACTACGAGAGTTTGCCGTCATGCATGATTGGTCGATGCTGGAAGCAGCTCAAAATGTCGCGTTGACGACGATTAGTGGTAAGGCAGCACGTGAATTAGCAAATTTTGCGGAAATGATTGTTTCCTTACAAAAAATGGCGGAGTTTTTAAGTATTACCGAGATAGTTGAACAAGTGCTAGCACGCAGTGGATACTTAGATGCTCTAACCTTACAAAATAATTTAGAAGCGCAGACGCGCATTGAAAACTTAGAAGAGTTTTATACGGTGACACGTGCCTATGATGAAGAGCAAGCTAAAGCAGAAGTAGAGGAAACAGAAGAAGGCCAACCGCTTGCACGTTTTCTGAGCGAATTAGCGCTTGTATCGGATTTGGATACGCTAGAAGAAGGTCAGACACAAGTTACCTTAATGACGCTTCATGCGGCAAAAGGGTTAGAATTTCCTGTGGTCTTTCTCTTAGGTATGGAAGAAGGGATTTTCCCACTATCACGGGCGATGTTTGAAGATGATCAGCTAGAAGAAGAGCGCCGATTAGCGTATGTTGGCATTACTCGGGCAGAAGAAAAGCTTTATTTAACGAATGCTTTATCACGGACGCTATACGGACGGACACAAAATAATCCCGTTTCACGTTTTATTCATGAGATTAATCAAGAGTTGATTGAGCCTGTTGGCAATCAAGCGAGTATTGTCGCGCGCCAAAGACAATCGCCTTTTATGACGAAAAAGTCAACGATTGGTCATCGCCCAACACGACCTGAAACGACTGTGAAAAAAACGACTTCGGTGCGTCAAACAGGTAGCGAGCAGCGAGATTGGCAACCTGGCGACAAGGCGCACCATAAAGTATGGGGTGAAGGCACGATTGTTAGCGTTTCGGGCAAAGGAAAAGAGATGGAGTTAGATGTTGCCTTTCCACAACAAGGCATTAAACGTCTATTGGCTGCCTTTGCGCCATTAACTCGACCGGAGAAGTAGAGGAGGATAAAGAGATGCAACCTGAAGAGGCAAAACAACGGATTGAAGAACTAAGAGCAACATTACAAACGTGGGCAAAAGCTTATTATGAAGACGATAATCCCATTACGACGGATGCCGACTATGATAAGGCATATCATGAATTGGTTGAATTAGAAGAAGCCTTTCCAGAATTTCAATCGGCTGACTCAATTACTCAGAAAGTCGGGGGAGAAGTAGCAGAAGGGTTTGAAAAAGTACGTCACGATACGCCCATGTTAAGTTTAAGTAATGCTTTTAATAAAGAAGATTTAGTAGCATTTGACCAACGAATCCGTCGTTTAACATCTGCTGATTTTAGTTATGTCTGTGAGTTAAAGATAGATGGACTGGCAATTGCTCTAAAATATGAAAATGGCCAACTCATTCAAGGCGCGACACGTGGCGACGGAACGATTGGCGAAAATATTACGAATAATTTACGACAAGTGACAAGTATTCCTCATCAATTACCAGAAGCCATTGATTTAGAAGTGCGTGGGGAATGTTACATGCCGAAAGAAAGTTTTGTAAAATTAAATGACATGCGTGAAGCAGAGGGCCAAACTGTCTTTGCTAATCCACGTAATGCGGCAGCTGGAACGCTACGACAGTTAGACAGCCGTGTCGTGAAACAGCGTCAGCTAAGTGCGTTTATGTATGGTTTAGTGCATCAGCCAACAGATGGTTTATCTTCTCAAGAGGATGCGTTAGAACAAATGTCGGACTGGGGCTTTCAAATTAACCCAGACCGTACTGTTTGTCAGACAATCGAGGAAGTCTGGTCATTTATCGAAACGTATCAAGAAAAACGAATGGCGTTACCTTATGAAATCGATGGCATTGTAATTAAGGTGAATGAGTTCTCTGTCCAAAATGAAATCGGCTTTACGGTAAAAGCACCGCGCTGGGCGATTGCTTATAAATTTCCAGCGGAAGAAGCGTTAACTGAGATTTTAGATATTGAATGGACGGTTGGAAGGACGGGCGTTGTCACACCAACAGCGATTATGACACCTGTACGACTGGCAGGAACAACTGTTGGACGAGCGAGTTTGCATAATGTTGATTTAATTCGTAAACGGGACATTCGTCTTCATGATACCGTCGTGATTCATAAAGCAGGTGATATTATACCAGAAGTGACACGAGTTATTTTGGATAAACGTCCGATAGACTCTCAGCCATATGAGATGCCCACGACCTGTCCAGAATGTCATAGTGACCTCGTTCATTTGGAAGAAGAAGTCGCTTTGCGTTGTTTAAACCCTATGTGTCCTGCTCAGATTAAAGAAGGTTTGAATCACTTTGTGTCGCGAAATGCAATGAATATTGACGGTGTCGGGCCGCGAATTATAGAACAACTTTATCAACATCAATTGGTAAAAGATGTGGCGGACTTATATCGCTTGACGGCAGACGATTTATTAGGTTTGGAAAAAATTAAAGAAAAATCCGCCCAGAATATTTTAACTGCGATTGAAGCAAGTAAACAAAATTCATTAGAGCGGTTAATATTTGGACTTGGAATTCGTCATGTCGGAGCAAAAGCGGCAATGTTGATTGCGGAACGTTTTAAAACACTGGAGGCTGCTCGCCAAGCGACAGTAGAAGAAATCACTCAGATTCAAACACTAGGGGAGGTCATTGCGGAAAGTTTTGTGACCTATATGGCACAGCCAGAAGTTGGGGTGTTAATGGAAGAATTAGAAAAAGTCGGTGTGAACATGACCTACCAAGGCGTGACACAAGCAGAAATTGAAGCTATCGACTCTCCTTTTAAGGAAAAAACAGTGGTTCTGACTGGAAGTCTTGAAGCCATGACACGCCCAGAAGCGAAAAAAATCATCGAATCGTTAGGTGGGAAAGTAACTGGCAGCGTATCGAAAAAAACCGATATTGTCATTGCCGGAAGTGAAGCCGGAAGTAAACTAACGAAAGCGGAGAGCTTAGGCGTGACCGTTTGGGATGAAAAACGTATGTTAGAAGCCTTTAAAGACGCGAATCAGAATGTGTCAGACTAAAAAGAACACTGCATAAGTAAGCAAAATATGATAAAATGTGAAAAGAAAATGAAGAGAGAAGGGAAATTATGGCAATTAGTGAAGCAGAAGTAAAACATGTCGCAGCTCTGTCAAAATTAGAAATTTCAGATGAAGAAATTGCAATGTTTACCGAGCAACTAGGTGATATTATTGACATGGTTGAATATTTAGATGAAGTCGATACAACAGGTGTACCTGTTACAGTGAATGTTGTTCATAACGAAACAGTATTACGACCTGATACAGTCGCACAAGACAATACACGTGAAGAATTATTAAGAAATGTTCCAGATAAAGAAAATGGCTATATTCGTGTGCCAGTCATTATTGAAGATGGAGGTGCGGGAGCCTAATGATGTCATTATTTCAAGGAAGTATTCAAGATTTACACCAAAAATTAGTTAATAAAGAGTTAACTGTTGTCGAACTAATTGAGGCAACGTTTGACCGTATTGAAGCGACTGACGAGGTGTTAAACACCTTTTTAACACTTGATAAAGAAGGCGCTCTTGAACAAGCAGCTGCTTTAGATGAAAAAGGAATTGACGAAGGAAATATTTTGGCAGGTATTCCAATCGGGATTAAAGATAACATTGTTACAAAAGATGTGGAAACAACAGCAGCAAGTAAAATGTTAGGTGGGTTTATCCCAGTCTATGATGCTACAGTTATGTCAGCGGTGAAAGCTCATGATATGATTCCAGTTGGTAAACTCAACATGGACGAGTTTGCTATGGGAGGAAGTACTGAAACATCTTATTATAAAAAAACAACTAATGCATGGGACGCTACAAAAGTACCGGGTGGTTCATCAGGTGGTTCAGCTGCAGCAGTCGCAGCAGGACAAGTTCCAGTTTCATTAGGAACTGATACGGGTGGTAGTATTCGCCAACCAGCAGCCTTTAATGGAATTGTTGGAATGAAACCGACATACGGTCGTATTTCACGTTTTGGTTTAATAGCGTTTGCTTCAAGTTTAGACCAAATTGGGCCATTAACACGTACGGTAGAAGAAAACGCTCATGTCTTACAAGCCATTAGCGGACACGATCCGAAAGATAGTACGAGTGCGCAACTAGAGGTTCCAGATTTCACGGCGAACTTAAAAGCTGGTGTTAAAGGAATGAAAATAGCCCTTCCAAAAGAATACTTAGAAGAAGGGATTGACCCAGCGATTCGCGAAGCAGTCTTAAAAGCTGTGGAGACGTATCGTGAACTTGGTGCGACGGTTGAAGAAGTCTCATTGCCACATTCTAAATATGGTGTTGCAGCTTACTACATCATTGCTTCATCCGAAGCTTCTTCGAATTTACAACGTTTCGACGGTATTCGCTATGGATATCGCTCGGAATCTGCTACTAATTTAGAAGAATTATATGTCAAAACACGTTCTGAAGGCTTTGGTTCAGAAGTGAAACGCCGTATTATGTTAGGGACATTCTCACTAAGTTCAGGCTTTTACGATGCTCACTTTAAGAAAGCCGGACAAGTCCGTACTTTGATAAAAAATGACTTTGAAAAAGTCTTTGAATCATATGATTTAATTATTGGGCCGACAACGCCTACTGTTGCCTATGACTTAGGAGATAAAATCTCTGACCCACTTGCGATGTATATGGCTGACATTTTAACCATTCCAGTTAACTTGGCGGGTGTACCGGGTATGTCGATTCCATGTGGATTTGCAGACGGACTACCAATCGGCTTACAATTAATCGGCAAACGTTTTGATGAAGCAACTATGTACCAAGCAGCATACGCATTTGAACAAGCGACAAACTTTCATCAACAACGTCCTGAGATTTTAGGAGGTAAGGCATAATGAACTTTGAAACAGTCATTGGATTAGAAATCCACGTAGAATTAAAAACAGATTCTAAAATCTTTTCAACATCACCCGCTCATTTTGGAGCAGAGCCGAATGTGAACACAAACGTCGTCGACTTTAGTTATCCAGGCGTATTACCGGTGATGAATGAAAAAGCTTTAGAGTACGGTATTAAAGCAGCTCTTGCTTTAAACTGTGATATTTCTCAACATACACATTTTGACCGAAAAAACTACTTTTATCCAGATAATCCTAAAGCATATCAAATCTCCCAAGATGAGTCTCCAGTTGGACATGATGGTTGGGTAGAAATTGATGTAGCAGGTAAAAAGAAAAAAATTCGCGTTGAACGCGTCCATTTAGAAGAAGATGCTGGGAAAAACATCCATGGCACTGACGGATATTCATACGTTGACTTAAACCGTCAAGGCACTCCGTTAATTGAAATCGTTTCTGAAGCAGATATTCGTTCACCTGAAGAAGCCTATGCCTATTTAGATGCGGTACGTTCAATTATTCAGTTTACGGGTGTCAGTGATGTTAAAATGGAAGAAGGCTCTATGCGTTGTGACGCTAACATCTCATTACGTCCATATGGTCAAGAAGAATTCGGAACAAAAACGGAGTTGAAAAACCTAAACTCCCTGAACTTTGTCAAAAAAGGTTTGGAATATGAAGTCAAACGTCAAACGCAAGTCCTTTTATCTGGAGGCGTTATTCAACAAGAAACACGTCGTTATGACGATGCTACGGGTGAAACAGTCTTAATGCGTGTGAAAGAAGGAGCGAGCGATTATCGTTACTTCCCAGAGCCAGATTTACCACCTTTGACGATTTCAGATGAAACAATCGCGCGTATCAAAGAGGAATTACCAGAGATGCCTCAAGCACGTCGTGAACGATACATTCAAGAGTTAGGCTTACCAGAGTATGATGCGATGGTCTTGACTTTAACACGTGAAATGTCTGATTTCTTTGATGCAACATTAGAGGCTGGAGCAGACGCTAAACAAGCTTCAAACTGGTTAATGGGAGATGTCTCTGCATATCTTAACAGCCAACAAAAAACGTTGTCAGAGACGAAGCTGACACCAGATAATCTTGCTGGAATGATTCAATTAATTGCAGACGGAACCATCAGCTCGAAAATTGCGAAGAAAGTCTTTAAAGAATTAATTGAACATGGTGGCGATGCGAAAAAAGTCGTCGAAGAAAAAGGATTGGTTCAGTTATCTGACCCAGCACAATTATTACCTATTATTACTGAAATTTTAGATAACAATGCGCAATCAATCGAAGATTTTAAAAATGGTAAAGACCGAGCAGTTGGCTTCTTAGTAGGTCAAGCGATGAAACAAACAAAAGGAAAAGCCAATCCAGGTGTCGTCAATAAATTGATAATGGAAGAACTGGCAAAACGCTAGAAAAAGAGGGAAAACCATGCGGGCAAGAGTAATATATAATCCAACATCAGGAAAAGAGTTATTAAAGAAAAATTTGCCGGATATTTTAACGATTCTAGAGCGAGCAGGTTATGAAGCAAGTGCGTTTGCGACCACACCTGATCCCAAATCAGCTGAACGTGAAGCCAAACGGGCTGCTTTAGCAGGCTTTGATTTGATTGTCGCAGCAGGTGGTGACGGAACCATCAACCAAGTTGTTAATGGGATTGCGCCTTTGGAAAAACGACCTAAAATGGCGGTCATACCTGGTGGAACGACGAATGACTATGCACGCGCATTAAAAATACCACGTGATGATGTTTTAGCAGCAGCACGAATTATTGCTAAAAATCAAACGGTCAAGATGGATATCGGACAGGCTGGTGCGCAATACTTTATTAATATTGGAGCAGGTGGCTATTTAACAGAGCTAACCTATGAAGTACCGTCACACTTAAAGAGTATTTTTGGTTATCTAGCGTATCTCGTTAAAGGAGCAGAAATGCTACCACATGTGAAGCCAATTGATATGAAATTAATCTATGACGATGGCGAGTATGTTGGGAAGGCGTCGATGTTTTTCTTAGGCTTAACGAATTCCATAGGTGGTTTTGAAACAATTGCACCTGACGCACGTTTAGATGATG
Organism: Vagococcus lutrae; assembly: GCF_023299185.1. NCBI lineage: Bacteria > Bacillati > Bacillota > Bacilli > Lactobacillales > Enterococcaceae > Vagococcus > Vagococcus lutrae. The sequence goes on along the minus strand of NZ_CP097017.1, from coordinate 899,368 downwards.
GGAAGTTCTCATTAATCATAGTAAAAACAGCGAATCTTGTGGAAATATTACGTTTGATTGTAAAACTTTTAAACGGTGGTAAGCATATTGATGATCCAAATATTATTTATGTGAAAACATCAGAACTATATGCGGAAGCGACGGAAGAAAATGTGAAAATGATGATTAATTTAGACGGAGAATACGGTGGCGATGCGCCAATGACGTTTAAGAATCTACCACAACATATAGAAACTTTTGTCAATCTCGACCAAATTTCGGATGCAGCTGTTATAGGGGATGAGTTTAAAGAAGCCTCAAGTGCGTTCGTGCGAGAAATGGAGCATTTAACACAAGAAGATTTAGACGGTGATGGAGAGATTTCCAAATAGCCAGGAGAAAGGAAGAGACGTGGTCGCTTCCTTTCTTTTTGTCAAGAAGAAGAGTGAATTATGAAGGGAAAAAATAAATGACAGTGAAAAAAAATCGTCAACTGACGGTGAAAATTGAAGACTTAACACATGAAGGAATGGGCGTAGCGAAAGTTGAAGGGTATCCTCTGTTTATCGAAAATGCCTTACCGGGAGAAGAGGTACTTGTACATGTCGTGAAAGCAGGCAAAAAGTTTGGCTTTGCTAAAGTCATCGATTATCTGACTGAAAGTCATCAGCGTGTGTCTCAGACAGATGATGTGCTTATCCGAACAGGTATTGCGCCATTAAGTCACTTAACGTATGAGCAGCAACTTCTTTTTAAACAGACTCAAGTCAAGCGTAATCTAAGCAAGATAGCGCAATTAGATGACGTCTCTGTCTTAGAGACAATCGGAATGACAGACCCTTGGCAGTATCGAAATAAAGCTCAAGTTCCTTTTCGTCGCGTCAACGGACGAGGAGAAACCGGATTTTATCGTAAAAATTCTCATGATTTAATACCGATAGAAGACTATCAGATACAACATACTGAAATAGATAAGGTTATTGCCATCGTGCGTGACGCTTTGAATGATTATCGGATTAAACCATATAATGAAGAGGAGCATACAGGGTTAATCCGCCACATTATTGTCAGACGTGGATTTTATACAGGCGAGATGATGGTGGGCTTTGTCACACGTACGAAGAAATTTTTTGATAGTGACCGTGTTGTGAAAAAGATTTTAGAACAAGCACCTGAAGTGACCACGATTGTTCAAAATATTAACGAAGATAAAACCAATGTGATATTAGGAAATGAAACAGTAACATTATATGGCGATGGCTTTATACATGACCGTTTATTTGATAAGACTTACCGTTTATCACTTAATTCTTTCTTCCAAGTGAATACCCAGCAAGCAGAGGTGCTGTATGAACAAGCAATGAACTTTGCAGAACTGAATTCGTCAGATATTGTCATAGATGCTTACTGTGGAATTGGAACGATAGGGATGTCTCTTGCCAATCGTGTGGCGCACGTTTATGGTATGGATGTTGTCCCACAAGCGATTGCGGATGCGAAAGAAAATCAGAAGTTAAATGATATTAAGAATGTCACATTTGAAACAGGAAAAGCGGAAGAAGTGTTACCAAGCTGGGTGGCAGAGGGTATAAAAGCGAATGTTCTGATTGTCGACCCACCACGTAAAGGATTAGACCCAAGTTTTATTGAGACGGCTTGTGAGCTAGCTCCTGACAGAATCGTTTATGTATCCTGTCATCCGGGAACATTTGCTCGTGATGTCAAGTTATTTGGCGAAAAAGGCTATGAATTAACGAAAGTACAACCGGTTGATATGTTTCCACAAACGACACATGTGGAGACGGTTGTGTTGCTACAAAGAAAAATTATATAGAAATCCTGAAACTTAAAAACTTTTACAAGCATATTGTCTTTACTGGTGAGGTTGATAAGATCAAAAATAAAGAGATTAAAGACTGTATAAATGTTTCGATAGCGATTGATATAGAGTGTGGAGATACAACCAAATAAATAATTGGATTATAAGAAACGGAGGGACATTATGGAAAAAAATCATCATAACGGCAAAGAAAAGGATATTAATAACTCTTTTAGTGTTTCAGGAAATGCTAATGGGGTTCAAATTCAACAGAATGTATCTAATTCTACGCAATCACAGGTAGTAAATGAGGTTTTTGAGTACGAAAAAGTATTAGAAGTTTTAAACGAAATTTCGAATTTCCAGCAGATGTTTAAAGATACATACGGAAATGAATCCGAACAAGTATCAGATTCACTAAACCAAGCTAAACAAGCAGTCATAAACAGGGAACATCCATCAAAGATAAAAGGATTTCTTAATGTAATTAAAGAGATATCATTAAGAGTTACAAGTAACTTAGTAGCGACAGGAATACTTGGTCTACTTAGTCGAATTGGAATTTAGAGGTAGTGCAATGGGAAAAATAGTGTTAGATTTACAACAAGAAGCACTTAGTAAAGATAGCGATGTTTTAAACTTATTAAGGAAAGCTTATATAGTAGCAAGAAAATTAAAGTTGAATGAATTTGAAGAATGGGTCAATAATGAGTTGAATGGTTATCAAGAAACCGATAAAATACCCGATTATAGAAAAGTTAGAGGAGAAGTTAAGGCTTGGAATCCATATCTTGGATGGATTCCAATGATTATACAAAACAATGAGATAGCTAATCAATTATCAGAACATTTAGCTTCAGATTCGATTCCTAATCTAAAAAACGTATATGAGAGTTTAAATGGTAATCATGCGACGTTACAGTTTGATGCAGGTATGAACAATTTATTATCAAAGTCAAGTGGGGTTAACACCAAATATGCTTTAATGATAAGTGCTAATCAAATATATAATATAATGGAAAGAGTTCGTAATATTGTATTAGATTGGTCTATTACTCTTGAAGAAAATGATATTTTAGGAGAAGGTTTGCAATTTACAGAAAAAGAAAAAGATATTGCTGTTTCTTCTTCTACTATTAATAATTACACGAATAATTTCTATGGTGACGTTCAAGAAACGCAAATACAACAAAATACATCAGAATCTACGCAAAAATAGAGTAATACAATTTTAAGGAGTACTGTGACAATAGTATTCCTTTTTCTTTTTTGAGACTAAGAGTTATTTCCCTGTCCCGTACAGCTGTAAAAGAAAAGATAAAGAAACTTCGTGTTGCTGCCTATTGCCGTATTTCTACAGAAACTGAAGAATAAAACTCTAGTTATGAGGTTCATGTCGATCACTATACAGAGTTTATAAAGAAGAATACTGAGTTGAAGTTTGTTGTAATCTTTGCAGATGGTGGTATCTTTGGTACGAACACTAAAAAGCGGGACGAAATTAATCGTATTATTGAAGAGTGTATGGATGGTAACATCGACATGGTTATTACTAAATCCATCAGGCGATTTGCACGTAACAACCTAGACTGCCTTTAATATATTAGACAGCTCGAGGATAAGAACATATCCGTCTACTTTGAAAAAGAGAACATCAACATAATGGACGGCAAAGGGGAGCTTCTGCTGACTATTATGTCATCTTTAGCACAACAGGAAAGCGAGAGACTTTCACAAAACGTTAAGCTTGGTTTTCAATACCGATACCAACAGGGAAAGGTACAGGTCAACCACAAACGGTTTATGGGCTACACCAAAGATGAAGATGGAAATTTAATCATTGTCTCCGAAGAAGCTGAGATTATCAAACGCATCTACCGAGAATACCTTGAAGGTCAGAGTCTAGTGGGTATTGGTCGAGGTCTTGAGAAGGATGGTATTTTAACAGCAGCAGGAAAACCAAGATGGCGACCGGAATCAGTTAAAAAAATCCTCCAAAATGAAAAATACATCGGAGATGCCCTCTTACAAAAGACTGTTACTGTAGATTTTCTAACCAAGAAACGAGTTAAGAATGAAGGTCATCTTCCCCAGTATTATGTTGAAAATAGCCATGAGGCGATTATTCCTAAAGAGTTATTTTTGCAGGTGCAGGAAGAGATTCATCGAAGAAGCAATATCTACACAGGAGAAGGCAAGAACAAACGAATTTATAGTAGCAAGTACGCTTTAAGTGCCATCACCTTCTGTGGAGATTGTGGCGATATTTATAGGAGAACCTATTGGAATATTCATGGTAGAAAAGAATTTGTCTGGCGATGCGTGACTAGAATCGAGCAAGGTCCTGAGGTTTGTAAGAACCGAACCGTAAAAGAAGATGAACTCTATGGTGCTGTAATGACCGCAATTAATAAACTGCTTGCAGGTGGCAATAACATGATAAAGACCTTGGAAGAGAACATTCATGCTGTGATTGGTGAAACGACAGAATACCAAATTTCAGAGATTAACAACTTACTGGAGGAAAAGCAAAAAGAACTTATCAAGCTGGCGAACAAGGGTCAAGACTATGAACACCTAGCAGATGAGATTGATGAGCTGAGAGACAAGCGACAGATCCTTTTAGTAGAAGATGCCTCCCTCAGTGGCGAGAACGAGCGAATCAATGAGCTGATTGAATTCATCCGCAATAATAAATTCCGTACCTTAGAGTACGACGATAAGCTTGTGAGAAAGATAATCCAGAGCGTTACAGTCTATGAAGACCACTTTATCATAACCTTTAAATCTGGCATCGAATTGGAAATATGAAAAAGTTGTGATAATATGAAGATAAACTCACGATAAATTCAAGTCAAAAGTCAGAATTGATATAGAGTTGTAATCTTTAGAAAAAAACAGAAAAATCACAAAAGCAGAAAAATTATATTGGATTTTTGAAGATAATATGATATAATAAAACGACTTGGAGGTGGAAGAATGTATAACTTTTCTTGCTAATTATATGATGCATAATAAGATATTTAAAGAAACGGATATAGAACCGTTTGTTTTGTTATGCAAATTGCAAGAAAGTTAAGTATTCTACACTCAATAATACATTACAGTAACCTTATGTTATGTATAACAAAAGGTAATAATAGTATTTGTTTTTGAGCCGTAAGAATTTACTTTCTTGCGGCTTTTAATATTTGTAAAAGAAAGGAAGATAAACGTGATAGACAATGATACTATGTCATTCATGACAAAATCCTTGCAGAGTTGGATAACATTATAGAGTAATTAATGCCGAAAACCGACTTTGCTTATAAAATTTTTATAATGTAAAGGAGGAAGAAATATATGTCCTTAATAAATGTTTCAAATCTAACTTTTTCATATGAAGGAAGTTATGACAATATTTTTGAAAATGTAAGTTTTCAGATAGATACAGATTGGAAACTCGGTTTTATTGGAAGAAACGGACGCGGTAAAACTACTTTCTTAAATTTACTGCTTGGCAAATATGCGTATTCCGGCAATATAAGTTCTACAGTTAAGTTTGAGTATTTTCCTTATGATGTGGAAGATAAGAGTCTATATACAATTGAAGTAATGAAGAGTATTTGTACGGAATGTATGGATTGGGAGATTTTTCGTGAAATATCATTGCTTGATGTTCAAGAAGATGCTTTATATCGTCCGTTTAATACATTGTCAAATGGTGAGCAAACGAAGGTCCTTCTTGCAGCTTTATTCCTTACAGCGAGTTGTTTCCTGCTTATTGATGAACCTACAAACCATCTTGACATCGATGCACGTAATGTAGTGCAAAACTATTTGAAACGCAAGAAGGGGTTTATTTTGGTATCTCATGATAGAAGCTTACTTGATCAATGTGTTGACCATATACTATCTATCAATAAAACGAATATCGAAATCCAAAAGGGAAATTTTACTTCTTGGTGGGAGAACAAAACGTTACAAGATAATTTTGAACTGGCAGAAAACAAGAAACTCCTTAAAGAAATAGGAAGGTTGTCTTATGCAGCAAAACGTAGTTCAAACTGGTCAAATAAAGTAGAAAAAAGTAAATATGGAACAACAAATTCTGGTTCAAAACTGGATAAGGGTTATGTTGGACATAAGGCTGCAAAAGCGATGAAACGTGCCAAAAATATTGAGTCAAGACATCAGGAAGCCGTTTTACAAAAATCAGAACTGCTCCACAACATTGAACAATATGATGACTTAAAAATTTCACCACTTGAATTTCACAAAGAGTGCTTAATAGAAGCGAATGATTTATCATTGTCTTATGGAGATAAAGAAGTATGCAGTAATCTTAATTTCAGAGTCAATATTGGTGATAGAGTTGCCATTATCGGAAAAAATGGGAGTGGTAAGTCTAGTATCCTAAAATTGATTAATGGAGATGATATTAAATTTACCGGAAATTTTATGCTAGCAAGTGGACTAAAAATTTCTTATATTTCGCAAGATACTTCATATTTAAAAGGTAATCTATCTGAATTTGCCTATAATAATAAGATCGATGAAACTCTATTTAAAACGATTCTTCGTAAACTGGATTTTAATAGAGAGCAGTTTGATAAGAACATGGTGGATTTTAGTGCTGGTCAGAAAAAGAAAGTACTAATTGCTAAAAGCCTGTGTGAAAGTGCACATTTGTATATATGGGATGAGCCATTGAACTATATTGATATTTTTTCACGTATCCAAATTGAAAAAATGATTTTAGAATATTGTCCTACACTATTGTTTGTGGAGCATGATGATGCTTTTTGCAATAATATTTGTACGAAAAATATCAATTTATGTCTATAGAGATTTTGAGTTGCCACAATAACTAAAAGATATTTAGATGAAAGGGTGAAGAAATGTTAAAACAAAAAGAATTAATTGCAAATGTTAAGAATCTTACTGAGTCAGATGAACGAATTACAGCTTGTATGATGTATGGATCGTTTACCAAAGGAGAAGGTGACCAATACTCGGATATAGAGTTCTATATATTTTTGAAAGATAGCATAACCTCGAACTTTGATTCATCCAACTGGTTGTTTGACGTAGCTCCGTACTTGATGCTTTATAAAAATGAGTATGGAACAGAGGTAGTTATTTTTGATAATCTTATACGTGGGGAATTTCATTTCCTTTCTGAAAAAGATATGAACATAATCCCCTCGTTTAAAGATTCAGGTTATATTCCTGATATGAAGGATATGCTTATTTACGATGAAACAGGGCAATTAGAAAATTATTTATTAGAGATAAGTGGTGCAAGACCAAATAGACTTACTGAAGAAAATGCTAATTTCTTGTTGTGTGATTTCTCTAATCTATGGTTGATGGGAATCAATGTTCTAAAAAGAGGAGAATATGCTCGTTCTTTAGAACTCTTATCACAGCTTCAAAAAAATATACTACAACTTATACGTATGGTAGAAAAAAATGCGGATAATTGGCTAAATATGAGTAAGAACCTTGAAAAAGAAATTAGCCTTGAAAATTATAAAAAGTTTGCAAAGACCACTGCTCGATTAGATAAGGTAGAATTATTTGAAGCCTATAAAAATTCCTTACTGTTAGTTATAGATTTGCGAAGTCACCTTCTTGAACAATACAACTTAAAAGTTACACATGATATTTTAGAAAGATTGTTGAATTACATTAGTGAATAGAAGAGTAACGTTATTTAGAGCATTGGTTACTAAGAATTAACAGTATACCTCGGTTTTCAAAAAACAGCGAAGTCTATGGATATGTTCCCACATACGCAAGCCCTCAGTGGATATCTTCCCTCAAAGACAATAATGTTCAAGTGACTAATTTTTGACAGCTATCCCCTCATCTCAAAACATGTTGAGTGTGTTGCATTGATGTCTAAGGTGGATGAATAAAAGAAGTTGAAGAGTAATAGTACCAGGTACAGACACAATTCAGAATTGTTTGCGTACCTGGTACTGTTTTTTCAAGGTGAAGTCTTTCTTGTTAAAGATTTATTCAAGGGATATGTGTGGAATAGGATACCCAGAAAGGATCGACTTCTGCTTGGAACGTTATTTTTAAACCATGTTAGCAAAATGAATGGTAATTTAAAGGCTATTGAAAAGACTTCATCTAATCAGCAGAGGTATAAAAAGACAATTGATAAGTTTTAACTATCTTTTGTGAAATTAAAAAAATTATAAATATGTTGAGTAGAAGCAAAAGATTTGGCTTGGAATTTTTACAGCAGTGAATCGATAAAAGGAGCATGCTTGATGGTAGATAATATTATTAAATCAGTAGCAGAGAAATTATCCTCTCTGTCTTATATAGAAGGTATTGTTTTAGGTGGTTCACGTGCAAGGGGCACCCATACAGAGGATTCGGATATAGATATCGGCATCTATTACAATTCAGAATCATTTGACATAAATACTATTAATCAATTCGCTACAAAGCTGGATGATGAGCATAGAAATAACCTTGTTGTACCTCCCGGAGCATGGGGTGATTGGATTAATGGCGGCGGATGGTTAGTCATAAACGGGTATCATGTGGATTTAATTTTACGTGATATTAAACGTGTGGAACAAATAATGAAAGATACAGAGCACGGAATTGTTACTGCCAATTATCAGACTGGGCATCCCCATGGTTATATTAGTGCAATGTATCGAGGAGAATTAGCGATTAGCAAAATACTATATGCTAAGAATGAAAGCTTATGCGAATTAAAAAAACAGGCAGAAACTTATCCCAATGCTTTGCAGAAAAGTTTAGTTAACTTTTTTATGTTTGAAGCAGGGTTCTCTTTAATGTTTGTAAAAGCAAATTCGGGAACAGACGATAAATATTATATTGCGGGTCATGTTTTTCGTATAGTTTCATGTTTAAATCAAGTGTTATTTGCATGTAATAATGCTTATTGTATCAACGAAAAGAAAGCTATAAAACTGCTTGAAACTTTTGAACATAAACCTGAAAAATATACCGAGAAGGTAAATCATATTTTTGAAGTACTCGGTATCTCACTTTTTGAATGCTACGACATGACCGAGAAGCTTTATAATGAAGTGAATGAAATTGTATCGGAGATAAATAACTTTTTAAACGAGGAGAGTTCAGATGAAAGAAAACAAATATGATGATAATATATTTTTTCAAAAATACAGTCAAATGAGTCGCTCGCAGAAAGGACTGGCTGGTGCGGGAGAATGGGAGACTTTGAAAAAGATGCTACCTGATTTTAAGGGTAAGCGTGTGCTTGATTTAGGATGCGGCTATGGATGGCACTGTATATATGCGATGGAAAACGGTGCTTCCTCTGTAGTAGGTGTTGATATTTCTCATAAAATGCTCGAAGTAGCAAAAGGAAAAACCCATTTTCCACAGATTGAATATGAATGCTGTGCCATAGAAGATGTGGATTTCCCAGAGGAGAGCTTTGATGTAATACTAAGTTCGCTTGCGTTTCATTATGTAGCAGACTATGAGAATTTAATAAAAAAGATATATAGGATGCTGAAGGCTGGTGGCAATTTAGTTTTTACAGTTGAACATCCTGTTTTTACTGCTCATGGAACACAAGACTGGTATTATAACGAAAAAGGAGAAATACTGCATTTCCCGGTGGACAATTATTATTATGAGGGCAAACGGACAGCTATGTTTTTGGAAGAAAAGGTTACAAAATATCATAGAACACTGACCACATATCTAAATACACTGCTTTCAAATAGTTTTATAATAAATCAGATTGTGGAGCCACAGCCGCCAGAGAACATGATGGATATTCCGGGGATGGCGGATGAAATGCGACGCCCAATGATGCTGATTGTATCGGCAAAAAAGAAGATGTAATAATATAGAAAAAATAAACGAGGAGTATGTAAATGAGATCAGAAAAAGAAATGATGGATTTAGTACTTTCTTTAGCAGAACAGGATGAACGTATTCGAATTGTGACCCTTGAGGGGTCACGCGCAAATATTAATATACCTAAAGATGAATTTCAGGATTATGATATTACATATTTTGTAAGTGATATAGAACCGTTTATATCTAATGATGACTGGCTTAATCAATTTGGGAATATAATAATGATGCAAAAGCCGGAGGATATGGAATTATTCCCACCTGAAGAAAAGGGGTTTTCCTATCTTATGCTATTTGATGATTACAATAAAATTGATCTTACCTTATTGCCCTTGGAAGAGTTAGATAATTACCTAAAGGGCGATAAATTAATAAAGGTTCTAATTGATAAAGATTGTAGAATTAAAAGGGACATAGTTCCGACTGATATAGATTATCATGTAAGAAAGCCAAGCGCAAGGGAGTATGATGATTGCTGCAATGAATTTTGGAATGTAACACCTTATGTTATTAAAGGATTGTGCCGCAAAGAGATACTGTTTGCAATCGATCATCTGAACCAGATTCTACGGTTTGAACTACTTAGGATGATGTCGTGGAAGGTTGGGATAAAGACAGAATTTTCATTAAGTGTTGGGAAAAATTATAAGTATATTAACAAATACATTGATGAAGATCTATGGAATAGATTATTATCTACATATCGCATGGATTCCTATGAAAATATTTGGAAGTCATTATTTATATGCCACCAATTGTTCAGGGAAGTGTCCAAAGAGGTAGCAGAACTACTGGGGTTTGATTATCCAGAGTATGGTAAGAACATAACAAGATATACCGAGGACATGTATAAAAAATATGTTGAAAATGACTATTTTTAAAGATTAGCAAAGATTATTAACCATAAGCAAGGGGTGTAAATGTATGGAAAGTACTGATGTTATAAATGAAATTAGAGGTATATTACCTCGTAACTCAATTGGAAAATATGATTTACTAACTATTTTTACACATAAAACCGTTTTTGATAAAATTGTAAAAGTACTATCATTGGATTTTCAAAATAAAGTAGATTATGTGGCTGCCCCAGAAGCAATTGGATGGATACTAGGCACTGCCATAGCCAAAGAACTTGGAGTGGGGTTTATTGGAGTAAGAAAAGGTGATAAGCTGCCATACGCAAAAGAAGAGATTATTTCGACACATTTTACCGACTATTCAGGTCAAGATAAAAGCTTTGAAATATCTAAGAGTTCTATTGTGAGGAACAAAAGAGTTTTGATTGTAGATGATTGGATAGAGACAGGTTCTCAAATGAAGGCTTTAATAGCTTTGTTAGAGAAATTGGATTGCAGCATTATTGGGTTGGCTACTATTGGGATTGATATAAATGAGGTTACTCAAAAATGGATAGACAGCAGTTTTGTAGCTTATATTGGCTCAAACATATAATAAACCGAAAGAAAATCTTGAATCAAAATTTTGGATGGCGTTAATTTACAATACAACGAAAGATGTTTACTCTTTTTTTATAAATTTTAAGAGGCGTTAAAAAACAGTTTTCAGACGAAAGGAGATCGAAGTTGAGTATAGATTTAAGTAACAAAAAAATTCCGAAAGAAGCAATTCAAGCATTAAAAACTATAGCGGAACTACTTGATAATATGTTAATTGGGGTGTATTTGTATGGTTCGGCAGTAATGGGTGGTTTACGTATGAATAGCGATGTAGATATTTTGGTAATAACAAATCAAAGTTTATCTGAAAAAACTCGAAGGAATCTTACAAATAGGTTAATGCTTATATCTGGGAAAATAGGAAACATAAAAGATATGAGGCCTCTTGAAGTTACGGTCATAAATCAAAAGGATATTGTCCCTTGGCATTTCCCCCCCAAATATGAATTTATGTATGGCGAGTGGCTAAGAGAGCAGTTTGAAAAGGGAGAAATTCCTGAGTCGACTTATGATCCGGATTTAGCAATACTTTTAGCACAACTAAGAAAAAATAGTATTAACCTTTTGGGACCAAAGGCAACAGAAGTAATTGAGCCTGTGCCAATGACAGATATTCGAAAAGCAATTAAAGAATCGTTGCCCGGGTTGATAGCTAGCATTAACGGTGACGAACGCAATGTGATTTTAACTTTAGCCAGAATGTGGCTGACAGCATCTACTGGTGAAATTCGCTCAAAAGATCTGGCAGCTGAATGGGCGATACCTCAATTACCCGATGAGCATGCTACTTTACTCAACAAAGCGAGAGAGGCTTATTTAGGAGAGTGTGTTGACAAGTGGGAAGGAATGGAATCTGAGGTGGCTGAACTCGTTAATCATATGAAAAAGTCTATAGAGTCTTCCCTTAATATCCAATTACCTTTTCGAATAGTTTAAATATAACAAAGACTAGTTGTTAATGTGCATTATTGATTGCTTCGATATGTTCCCCCATATATCAGTTTCTTAAAAAATAATCAAAATACCGTTGATACGTTCCCGCGAACGAAAGGGTTAAAAATCAGCTTAAGACATCAATGCCATCAACTCGAGCCATGTGGAGACGGTAGGGTTGATGTCTAGGGTAGATAAGTAAGGATGTAATAAGATAAGTAAATAAAGGCTTTCCGTGATTTGAGGTCTGGTTCTAAGCCGGAAGGATAATCGCGGATTTTTGCTTTGAGGGAAGTTATTCAAGAATAACAAAGTGTAGGGTAGAGTAGATAGGATTTAATTTACTCTGCGAGTTTACAGGATTCTTGGCAAATTTAGATTGAGTGGATAAGATTACGATGGAAAAGTATAGTTCAAGGAAATAAAAAATGTAATTAACTTTATAAATGCAACGACGAGTGAGATTGAGAATAAAAACGAGAGAAGTTATTGAAACGATAAGATAATTGTTCTCAAAGGATTATTGTTGGTTGGAAGTAAAAAAAGCAATACTTGCCGAATTAAAAAATTGGAATTAACAAAACTACTATGTTCGTTGAGGCTGATAGTATTGCTGACTACGTTATGGAAACGAATTAATACGAAAGAATTTATGGCTCCGTTTGCAATTATGGTTGGGCTTTCTAGTCTATTGCCTTGATGATATAGAATAGATTGGAAGAATACTTAGTGAGATACACGCCACATGATGACTAAAGCTATGCTACTGATTTCATGTTATCCCATCCCATATCTGCAGTATTTCTTGAAATGGGCTTAGTAAAAAGTGTGATAACCTTATCCGCTATCTTTGATTTGTGTTTGGATAGTTTTCTCGTTTGTAAGGTCTTAGTCATTGCGCCTTTAAGAGTCGCAGGGGATACATGGCCAGCTGAAATTAAAAAGTGGGATTATCTAAAAGGACTCTCTTATTCGGTGGCAGTGGGAACAGAAAAAGAACGAATTGATGCCCTCAAGAAACAATTAACGTTACACAATATCAATCGTGAAAACGTGGATTGGTTGGTTCACAAAAGTGGTATTCCCTTTGATTTTGATATGGTGGTTATTGAGGAATTGTCATCTTTTAAGTCCTCTGGAGCAAAGCGATTTAAGAGTCTGCTTATAGTAAGCCCTCTGTAAAAAGAATAGTCGAACTTATCGGAACTCCCTCCAGTAATGGATTGATGGATTTATGGGCAGAGTTGCGAATTCTAGATTTTGGTGAAAGGTCTGGTAGATACATTAGTCATTATGGAAATACCTATTCTAAGCCAGATAAGAGAAACGCACAGATTGTTTTTTTCATATAAACCACTACCCGCTGTTGAAGAGGAAATCTACCGATTATCTCAAGATGCCCGAATATGTTAGCAATGAGGTGTTTGTCACTTTAAGTGATAAAGAATAGAAGCTCTATTAAAATTTTAAGGAAGAGATGTTGCTAAGTTAGGTGATGAAGAGATTGATGCGGTTAATGCGGTAGTACTTTCTGGAAAACTTCTTCAGATGGCAAATGATGCAGTATACGATATCGAGAATAAGGCTCGTGTGATTCATGATAAAAAGTTAGATGCTTTGGAAGATTTAATCGAAGGAGCGAATGGGAAACCAGACCTTGTTGCTTGTTGATTATAATAATATTTTAACAACCATTGTATTTATCAACCAAACGGTTTATAATGTTATTAACGTAAAATTGGAGGTGCTGTATGACTACGGCAGAAATGATTAAAAAACTGTGTGAGCAAATGAATGTAAGCGTTTCTGAACTCGCTAGACGTATTGGACAGACTCCACAGAATTTCAATAAGAAATTAAAGCGGGAAACGGTAACCTTGGATGAGTTGAAAGCCATCGCTGATGTGCTAGGTGTCAAGTTTGTGCAGGCATTTATTTTACCTGATAGAGATGAAATAAAAATATCTAACGAATAAAGGAGGCGGTCTAATATGATGATTAGTCCGGAAAGTTACTATAAAGAGTATCTCAAAGGAAAAATAAAAGAAGAAATAATGACCACCATCCGAGGAGTTAAGCAAGAAATAGTCCACCAAAAAAACACAATGGAAAGTCTAGGCTAAGGCGATAATCTAATAAGAATTCCACATAAATTCACTTGCATTTACTAGACTCATGAATACTTGGAAATAAATAAACAAGACCCAAAATATGTTATGAAAGGAGTATCTGAATGTCGAAGAAGGATTGCAAACAAGATATCAGGAAAAATTCTCATAATACTTCCTCACACGGTTATCATCACAGACATGATCCAAATTCAAAGAATTCATGTATCGGTGTTGTACCAATCTTTAATCATCTTGAAGCAGCCCAGATGGAAGAAATAATGAAAGTCATGAAGTCCATTTCATATAAAAAAGGTGAAGTACTTTATCGAGAAGGAGATACATCTAATGTCTTATATATTGTAAGTAAGGGTAAAATTAGAATCTACCGTTTATCTGAATCTGGAAAAGAGCAATTATTGAGAATTTTAAATCCAGGAGATTTTACAGGAGAATTAGCTCTGTTTCGTGAATCAATCCATGAAGCGTATGCAGAAGCAATGATTGATACCGATGTATGTATGATTAATAAAAATGACTTACAAGAATTTTTATTAAAGTACCCTACGATATCTTTGAAGATCTTAGCTGAGTTTTCTAACCGATTGGAAATATCAGAAAAACAAACAACTAGATTTGTCACCGAGAAAGTGGCGGCTAGATTAGCGTTGTTTCTTGGAGAGTGTACAGATGGGGGAGTTAGTCCAATAGAAATTGAATTACCGATGAGTAAAAAAGATTTAGCCTCTTATTTAGGAACGACACCAGAAACGATCAGTAGAACATTGGTTGATTTTGAAGATGCAGGTTATATAAAGCAAAAAAGAAACAGAAAGATTGAGATTTTAGATTTAGATGGTTTGTTGTTGATATAGCAGATAATCTTAAAATAAAAATAGAACAGTTGGTATTAAGTTAAAAATACTAACTGTTCTATTTTTCTGCGGAAAAAGAACAAACTTGATGTAGATCAAGTTAATATCTTTTAATCTCTTATATAATCTAATCAACCCAAAGAAAAAAGAAAGAAGGAAAAAGCATGTCGAAAAAATTAGATTTTAATCAAGTCAAGGAAACACATTTAAAAACATTAGCACAGTATGTACCAATTGTAGCAAGAGTTCATGGCGGAAATCATCCAGAATTTCACGAAGTTCGTGAAGTATATGATAAGCTTGGAAAAAAATTAAAAGATAAAGGAAGGGGAAAAACTGATTTAGTAGATGAATTTGCAAAGTTACGTAAAATTACAGACAATTATACAGTTCCAGATGATGTTTGTGAAAGCTATGAAGCAGTATATAACCTGTTGGCAGAATTAGATAAAGCATATGAATCATAAAAGAAACAAGTGATACAATTAATAAAAATTGTAATAGGAAGGAGTATGTATGTGCAAAAAATAATTTTAGGGAGAAAAAATCATATTATAATAGTAAGTGCAATTTTAATAACAATTGCATATGTTAGTAAATTAGGATTTCAAAACGAACCTATAGCTATATGGACACTAATAATTGCCTCTGTTTTAGGAGTTATACCGATTGCCATCCAAGCGTATCAAGCACTCAGAGTTAAAGTAGTCAGTATTGATGTGTTAGTGACCATTGCAGTCATTGGTGCGTTTCTAATTAGAAATTATGAGGAGTCAGCAATTGTTACCTTTTTATTTTTATTTGGAGCTTATCTAGAACAAAGAACACTGAATAAAACACGTTCTGCAATAAAAGAATTAACTGAAATGGCGCCAGAAGTTGCTCTAAAGCAACTGAAAAATGGTGAATTTGAAGAAGTCGCAATAGAAGAGGTTGATGTAGGTGATATTTTACTTGTTAAAACGGGTGCAAAAATTCCTGTTGACGGGACAGTTTTAACAGGAGAAGGGCATATTAATGAAGCAAGTATTACAGGTGAAGCCGTTTTAGTAAGCAAAAAGAAAGATTTAGGAGTATATGCGGGAACAATTTTAGAAAATGGAACACTGCAAATCACTGCTGACCGTGTAGGCGAAGAAACTACTTTTGGTAAAATCATTGAGTTAGTGGAAGAAGCACAGGATTCAAAATCAGAGGCAGAACGCTTTATTGATAGATTCTCTAAATATTATACACCGGCTGTTTTAGTTCTCTCTTTTATTGTATGGCTCATTTCAAGAGATATTCAACTGGCGATTACGATATTAGTTTTAGGATGCCCAGGAGCACTAGTAATCGGTGTTCCCGTTTCAAATGTTGCGGGTATTGGTAATGGAGCACGTCATGGTGTTCTTCTAAAAGGCAGCGAGGTTATTAATGATTTTAGCAAACTTGATACCATGGTATTTGACAAAACGGGAACATTGACAATAGGAAATCCTAGAGTAGCTGATAAAGAAATTTATGCAGATAATGTAGATGACGTATTCGCTTATCTGTCAAGTGTTGAAAAGGAATCCGATCATCCATTAGCAAAAGCAGTTGTGGAATATATTGGAGATATAGAACCATTTAGAGTTGAAAAAACAGAGGTTGTAAAAGGCGGAGGAATTGTAGCACATGTAGAAGGTCATAGAGTTGCGGTCGGAAATGTTGCACTGATGAAGAAAGAAAATATATATTTAAGTGAGAAAGTTCACGCAGATATTGCTAGATTTGAGGGAAATGGAAATTCATTAGTTTTAACATCAGTTGATGGTGAATTAAAGGTATTGTTAGGGATTCGTGATCAAATTCGTCCAGGTGTAAAAGAAAATCTTCAGAAGTTGAAAAAACTTGGTGTTAAAAATCTAGTCGTTCTTTCAGGTGATAATCAAGGAACAGTTGATTTAGTGTCGCGTGAACTAGGTTTTACAGAGGCCCGCGGGCACATGTTGCCGGAAGATAAATCAGCATATATTAAAGTACTGCAAGAAAGAGGTCAAATTGTTGCATTTGTTGGGGACGGAGTAAATGATAGTCCTTCACTAGCTCTAGCACAAATTGGAATTGCCATGGGAGGCGGAACAGATGTAGCCATAGAAACGTCAGATGTTGTTTTAATGAATTCAGATTTTAGTCTCTTGCCACATGCACTAGGTTTAACAAAAGCGGCAGCTAATAACATGCGCCAAAATATTTTTATTGCAGTTGGAGTTGTATTAGTCCTGCTAGCTAGCGTATTTTTTAGTGACTGGATGAATATGTCAATCGGAATGTTAGTACACGAAGCAAGCATATTAGTGGTCATTTTAAATGGCATGAGGTTGCTACGATACAAACTATGAAAATAAACAACAAATTAAGCTGTTGATGCAAATCAATTTAATGATGATAATAATCGAGTATAATAAAATCGATGTAAACTAAAGGAGAGAAGAAAATGCAAAAAGCAACGATTCAATTAGAAACATTAACATGTCCGTCTTGTATGCAAAAAATAGAGAATGGTGTGAAATCTTTGGACGGGGTAAGTAATGAGAGTTTAAAAGTACTATTTAATTCAAGCAAGGTGAGGGTGGAATTTGACGATGAAAAAGTATCTATAAAAGACATTGAACATGTTATCGACAAATTAGGTTATGAAGTATTAAAATCCCAGGTCAAAAATATTTAAGTAACGAACCACTTAAGTTTATACGGGAGATAGTGTTTGGGGAGCATTTTTCCCTAAAAACTGTATTAGAGGAGCTATGTAATAAATCCATACTTTGACTGATATGTTCTCACATATAAATTCCCTCTGTGGATATGTTTCCCAGAGGAGATTTTCGATAAAAGTATTTGAGCCACTATTTCTTGATAGCTATGAACTTGTCTCCAAAAATGTGGAGTGTGTAGGGCTTTTATTTCGTAAGTAATAGTTATAATAATAACTTTTGGTCAAAAAAAGACTGATGAATCTAATCATAATTCATCAGTCTTTTAAATTACAGAGCTTTTTTAATTTTACTCCCTACGCTGTTTTTCTTGCCCACAATGTCATTCCGCATAGTGTTACGACTACTGGGATTAGCCAAGCCATACTGACTGAAGCAAGTGGTAAAATGCTGTCTAGTTTATCAAAAGAAGTTACCATCGCAGGAATGATCATAATTTTTGTCGTGATGACTTTTAAGGCATCGATAACGGCAAAGATAGTGGCAACCCAAATGGTGACACGATAGACGCTTTTTTTGCTTTTGAAGAATGGGTCGGCAAAAGCTAAGAAGATTAGGCTAATGGCGAGTGGGTATAAAAATGAAAGTACAGGTGTCGCGATTAAGATAATCGAGCTAAGTCCAACATTCGCAATTAAACCGCCTAATAGACTAAAAAGATGAACGAATTGACGATAGCTAATGTTCGGGAAAAGTTCATGAAAAGTTTCGCTACAAGCACTAATCAATCCAATCGCTGTTTTTAGGCAAGCTAAGGTGATAATCGTTGCGAGTAAAATAACGCCATAAGAGCCAAAATAGTAGTTGGCAATTTGATTAAGTGCGACGCCACCATTAGGAGCTGTAGCCATTTGATGACGGCTAGTTGCTCCGATAAAGGTTAAGCTGCCGTAAATAACTGCCATTAAAACAACAGTGAAAATACCTGATTTAAGTGTATCAAGAGCGATTTGTTTAGGCTCGTGAATCCCAAGTTGTTGAATGGCTTTAACAATAATAATACCAAAGGCAAGAGCTGCTAAGACGTCCATCGTATTATACCCTTCGATAAAGCCAGTAAAGAAGGGTTGTTGATAGCTCGGATCAGCTGGGATATCTTGTATATTTCCCATAGGTCGAATAAAACTAATTAAAATAAGTGCACTAAGAAATAATAAAAATAACGGATTTAAAATTTTTCCAATCCACAGCATCATTTTACTCGGGTTGAGTGACAAGCGCCATGCAAATAAAAAGAAAATAATAGAAAAGACTAATAACCATAGCGAACGTTGTTGTGCATTTAAGTAAGGAGCAAAGCCTACTTCAAATGAGACTGTCGCCGTTCGAGGTAAGGCAAAGAATGGTCCGATTGTTAGGTAGAGAGCGATGGTGAAAAATAGTCCGAAGCCTTTGCTTGCTTTCGACGCGAGGTCGTAGATGCCTTGACTTTCTGAAAAGCCAATCGCGAGAATTCCTAAAAAGGGTAAACCGACACCGGTAACGATAAAACCAATGGTTGCCAGAGGTGTTTGGTTACCAGCAAGTTGTCCCATTAAAACAGGGAAAATTAGATTTCCGGCTCCAAAAAATAATCCGAATAGTAAGGAACCGACCGTTAGATATTGTTTCATTGTTAAGTTCTTTTTCATAGAAAGCCTCCTTTTTTTATATCATACCGTGATTGTATAGTAAATGTAAGTATTTTCAGAAAAAAATTTTAAAAATTGAGTTGTTTTTATTGAATTATGACACCTTGTCGTATATAATGACAAGGTGTCATAAAGTTGTTTAGCAAGAGAGGGGGCAAATGAATGCCAAAAGAAACGTTTTTTAGATTACCTAGAGATAAGCAAGAACGCATATTAGAAGCAGCGCATGTTGAGTTTTCACAGCACTCTTTAAAAGAGGCGTCTGTTTCGAGTTTGATTAAGCTTGCTGATATTCCACGTGGTAGTTTTTATCAATATTTTGAAGATATGCGTGATCTTTATTATTATTATTTTGAATTTTTAAGAGAAGATAGTTTTAATAGTTTTGTCACATTACTAAAAGCCTATGAAGGTGATTTGTTTAAGACGTTAACGGATTATCATAAAATGTTTTTAGAAACAATTTTGATGGGAGAAAATGCTGATTTTTATCGTCATTTCTTTTTAAATATGGATGACTATGCGACACGAAAAGTTTCCAAGCATATCATTCGAGATAATGATGAGACTGGAAAGTGTCCAGTAGGGCGCTATCATCGTGAGCGTTATGATGTGTTTTCTTTGATTGATAGCGAGGCATTAAACGTATCGTCGGATAAAGAGATGAATGAACTCTTACGTTTTGCGTTGCAAATGTTTTTTTCCAGTATTCTGCATGCCTATCGAAAGGAAGACATCCCTGTTGAACAATGTATGGTAGAAGCACAAGCTGAGTTTTCTCAGAAAATAAATTGGTTAAAATATGGTGTAGTAAAGGAAGGAAGGTGCTAGGATGTTAAAAATAATTAAGAAGATGTCCATGACGTCAATTATTGGCGCAATCGTCTTTATGTTTGTTCAAGTATTAAGTGATTTAAAACTGCCCTCATTAACATCAGATATTATTAATAACGGGGTAGCTAAAGGGGATATCGATTATATTTGGTCGGTAGGTCTCGTTATGATTGGTTTTTCAATAATTAGTATTACAGCCGCTATTGGTAATACGTTTTTTGCGGTAAGAGAATCACAGAAGATTGGTCGTTCATTGCGTTCAGAGTTATATAGTAAAGTAACGTACTCTTCTCATGAACAGTTTGATGAGCATGGTACAGCGTCTTTAATTACACGAACAACTAACGATGTCAATCAGATTCAATTAGTATCGCAATTATTTTTACGGGTGATGATTACAGCGCCAATCATGTTGATAGGGGCTAGTACAATGGCTTATCGAAAAGATCCTCAATTGACGAAGATTTTCTTTTATGTTTTGCCTATTTTGGTTGTCTTTATCGGAGTGATTTTATATTTTGCGGTTCCATTATTTACATCATTACAAAAGAAAACAGACCGTCTGAATTTGGTCTTTCGTGAAGGTTTAACCGGTGTACGTGTTATTCGGGCGTTTAATCGTGCGGAGTATGAAGCCAATCGATTTGATGAAGCGAATCAAGATTACGTTAATACAGCGATTAAAGTTAATACGATTGTGGCATTTATGATTCCTATTGTCACGTTAATCATGAGTGGAACGAATGTGGCGATTATCTGGTTTGGTGGGCATTATATTTCAGAAGGAACACTTGAAGTAGGGAATTTAATTGCCTTTATGACGTATGCTATGCAAATTCTTATGAGTTTTATGATGATGAGTATGATGTTTGTCTTTATTCCAAGAGCTCAAGCATCGGCAAAGCGTATTAATGAAGTGTTGGATATGGAAGAAAATATTCAAGATGACACTCAGACTGAAGTGATTCCAGCTAGTCCAGCTAGTTTATCGTTTGAGCATGTCGACTATCGTTATCAAGGGGCTGAAAAATTAGCGTTGCAAGATGTGAATTTTTCTATGAAAGCCGGTCAAACGTTAGCGATTATTGGCGGAACGGGTTCTGGTAAATCGACGTTAGTGAATTTAATCCCACGTTTTTATGATGTTGAGTCAGGAAGTATTAAAATTAATGGGGTTGATGTAGCAAAAGCGAAACAAGCAGATGTACGCGAACATGTTGGATTTGTGACGCAACAAGCAAAATTATTCATCGGGACGATTCGAGAAAACATGCAATATGGTAATGAGAATGCGACGGATGAAGAAATCTGGAAAGCACTTGAAATTGCGCAAGCGAAATCTTTTGTTGAAGGATTGGAAGACGGCTTGGATAGTAAAGTCGAGCAAAATGGGGATAATTTCTCTGGTGGACAGCGTCAGCGTTTGTGTATAGCACGAGCTTTGGTAAAAAAAGCGAGCGTCTATGTTTTTGATGATTCTTTTTCAGCATTGGATTTTAAAACAGATAAGAATTTACGTGCAGCGTTATCAGAAGAAATCACGGATGCGGTTATCGTCATTGTGGCACAGCGAATTAGTTCTGTTGTCGATGCCGATGAAATTTTAGTGATTGATGATGGTGTGATTGTAGATCAAGGAACACACGAACAGTTGAAAGCAACCTCTGAAACTTATCAAGAAATCATGAGTTCTCAATTACGAGAGGAGGAAATTTAATGAGCGCACAACGCAGACCAGGACGTCCAGGTGGTCATGGCCATGGAGGAAAGAAAGAAAAAGCGAAAAACTTCTGGGGCACGACAGCACGTCTTTTAAGATATATGTCAACAAAAGCTTATGCGATTGGGTTAGTTTTTGTTTTAGCTATTGTGGCGACGGTATTTCAAATTCGGACGCCGAAAATTTTAGGTCGGGCAACGACAGAGATTTTCGAAGGTTTGAAAAAAGGGTTCATGCAGATGAAAGCTGGACAGCAAATCGACAAGTTTCCGATTGATTTTGATGCGATTAAGCGCATTTTAATGACAGTTATTTTACTATATGTGATTGCTGCTGTTTTAGGGATGATTCAACAGATTATTATGACGCGTGTTTCACAGCGAACGGTTTATCAACTTCGAAAAGACTTGAAAAATAAGATGAATGTTGTGCCGATTAATTATTACGACACGCATTCAAACGGGGATATTTTATCGCGTGCGATTAATGATATGGATAATATCGCTGCCACGTTACAACAAAGTCTAACGCAATTAGTAACAAGTATTGTAACGTTTATTGGGATTTTAATTATGATGCTTTCTATCAGTTGGCAACTGACACTTGTCGCGTTTATCACGGTTCCATTAAGTTTGATTGTCGTGATGATTGTCGCGCCAAAATCTCAACGTTTCTTTAGTACACAACAAAAAAGCTTAGGTTTACTGAATGACCAAGTAGAAGAAACTTACGGTGGTCATACGGTAGTGAAAAGTTTTAACTATGAAGACCGTGCGATAGATGTGTTTGAAGAACAAAACAAAACGTTATATGAAGTAGGTTGGAAAGCGCAGTTTATTTCATCTATGATTATGCCGTTGATGAACTTTATTAAAAACTTAGGCTATGTATTTGTTGCGGTATTAGGGGGCGTGAAGGTAGCTAATGGACAAATGCCATTAGGGGACGTTCAAGCCTTCTTACAATATACGAGTCAGTTCTCACAACCTATTACACAAATTACGAACTTAATGAATACCATTCAATCAACAATTGCTTCAGCAGAACGTGTCTTTGAAGTGCTGGATGAACAAGAAATGTCAGATGAGCCTTCTGGAATTGACCCTATTGAAACTGATGCGAAAGTGATGTTTGACCATGTTCAATTTGGCTACGACCAAAAAGAGTTACTAATGACAGATTTTAACTTAGCGGTTAAAGAAGGCGATATGACAGCGATTGTTGGACCAACTGGTGCCGGTAAAACAACGATTATTAATTTACTCGAACGTTTTTACGATGTCAGTGGTGGTAGTATTAAGCTAGAAGGAACGGATATTCGAGATATCTCTCGTGAATCATTACGTTCTCGTTTTTCAATGGTGTTACAAGATACGTGGCTCTTTACTGGGACGATTTATGATAACATCCATTATGGAAATGAGTCAGCGACAGAAGAAGAAGTCTATGCAGCGGCTAAAGCAGCTTACGCTGATGAGTTTATACGTCGCTTACCACACGGCTATGATACGGTTTTAAATGAAGAGGCAAGTAATATTTCACAAGGACAACGTCAATTAATTACGATTGCGCGTGCTTTCTTAGCCAATCCTGAGATATTAATCCTTGATGAGGCGACGTCTAGTGTTGATACGCGAACAGAGTTACTCATTCAAGAAGCGATGAGTCGTTTGTTAAAAGACCGTACGAGCTTCGTTGTAGCCCATCGTTTATCTACGATTCGAGATGCCGATACAATTATCGTTATGAATCAAGGTGAGATTGTGGAAACAGGTAACCATGATGAATTAATGGCTAAAGATGGTTTTTATGCAGATTTATACAATAGTCAATTCTCTGAAGAGGTGGCTTAAGAGTAGAGCTTTCAGGAAATGTCATGATTTGACATTTTCTGAAAGTTTTTTTGTTTTGCTTATCATATCAATACCCTTTTTTAAAAAATCATGGTAGGATGATAAACAGGGTATGTGAAAAGAAAAGTGAGGGAAATGGAGAATGACGAACAAATTTCGTATAGCGCCAGATACAGCAGTAGGCTTTGTGGCGTTAAAAGTAGAAAATTTAGAAAAACAATTAGCGTTTTATCATGATATTTTGAAATTTGATATTTTAAGTGAAGAAAATGGGATGGCATTTTTAGGAATCAAAGAGACGAAAGAACGTTTGCTCGTCTTAATGGAGAAAGAAGACGGTATTCCAAGCCCGTATACACACAACGGTTTACATCACTTAGGGTTAGTTGTACCATCTCGCGTCAAGCTAAGTAAAATCTATCAACAATTACTCGCACATGACTATCCTGTTATCGAGTTAGTCGATGTTGGTTATGCTGAAGAAATCTTTTTAGAAGACCCAGAATACAATGTCATTAAAATTTATTGGGATAAGCCGACTGTGGATACGACACCAACCATGAAACAAATAAAACCGTTAGATAAAGCGTCACTACTAGCTGAGACGAAAGAACCTTTACGTGGATTGACCGCTTTAGCACGTGTTGGTCACGTTCATTTAAATGTCCATGACTTAGAACAAAGTATGGCGTTTTATCAAGATGTTTTAGGTTTTAGCTCTCAAGAAGTACCATTCGATAGTATTAAATATTTGTCGACCGATAAAGACTACTATGATGTCTGTATGAGTAATTGGTATAAAATCGACGAAGAAACACAAAGTGATGAAAATCTTGGTTTAGATTATATCGTATTTAACATGCAAAGTGTTGAAGAATTAGAAGCGTTAAAAGCGCATCTATGCCATCGTGGTCATGATTACTACTATGATAAAGGTAAGCAAGTCTTACAGTTAGACGATCCTAATGGGATTCATTTGTGGTTTCATGTAAAACGTGTCAAAAAATAATGAAAAAGCTTCTGTTATGAGCCTCGTAACAGAAGCTTTTTATTTTTACTCTTTCTTTTTTTTGAAATATTGCCTACAATATGAAAGACATCACAAAAAGGAGAAGGTAGATGAAAAGAGTAAATCAGATAGTTTTAAGAGGGATATTGGTAGTATGGATGATGCTTGGAGGTGCGTCATCTATGCAAGCTGTTTCGTTGATGGAGTTAATGAATGAGTCACCATACGAGGTAAATGAAAGTGACCAACCTAAATCCAGTCTCGTATATGAACTAGAAACAGGACGTGTTGTTTGGGAAAATCAAGCAGATTTAAAATGGAAGACGGCAAGCGTTTCTAAGTTGATGACGATTTTTGTTGCTTTGGAAAAACTTGGGGAAGAAGGATTGAATCAAACCATTACGATTACGCAGCCTTATGTTGATATGGCACAAGATTACAATCTCAGTAACAATAATATGCAATTGGGTGCGACTTATACCATACAAGAACTCCTTGATTTGATTGTCGTCCCATCGTCTAATGCCGCGACATTATTATTATCGGATATCGTGTCTGACGGTGACCGCGCTTTATTTGTACAATGGATGAATGAAACAGCGAGTCAATTGGGAATGGAAAATTCAACCTTTTATAATCCATTGGGCGCGCCTAATAAATATCTAGGGGTTAATATGGTGCCAGGTGCCGACCCAGAAGGAGATAATGAGTCTACCGCACGTGATTTAGGGATTTTAACGTATCATTTGCTAAAGAAATATCCTTTTATACTTGATCACAGTAAGAATAGAGTGGTAACAGTCAAAGCGGGTACGCCGTATGAGGAAACGTTTGAATCGCATTTACACTCTTTGCCAGGAGCTATATATGAATACGAGGGCTTTGACGGGATTAAGACTGGGTCTAGCGGGAACGCTGGTTTTAATATGTCTGCTACTGCTAAGCGTGGAGAAACACGCTTTGTTGAAATTTTGTTAGGAATAGGCGATTGGAGCAATCAAGATGGTGAGATGATTCGCCATACGTTTGGAAATGTATTACTAGACTATGCGTTTGATCGATACGAGTATCGCTTGCTTGCCGAAAAAGGCGAGGTGGAGATTGACGGTCAAACCTATCTGTTAGCAGAAGATTATTATGATGTTGTTCCTAAAGACAGTGAGCCAATTCTCACGTATCAAGCTGAGGATAAACGCGTGAGCATTCAAAGTGAATTAGCTGCATTAAAAGAAGATGTGGGTGAACGAGGCGTAAAAGCAGAACTTAAAACGATTAATCCTTTAAAAAAATCGACGACTAAGACAACCACATCATTAAAAACGATGACGTTTTGGCATCAGTGGCAACAATTGCCGCTGACCTTAAAAGGATTGTTTTCTATTATTGTTGTATTAGTCCTACTTATTATTTTATTGATAATCGCATTAGTTAAAAAATGGCGCCGTCATTAAGCGTTTTGTTGAAGAGTGGGAAACCACTCTTTTTTTATCGAGTCTTTTTAACTAGGCGGTAATATGGTAAAATGATTAAGATTGGCTATAATAGAAGTACAATTAAAAATAGAGCAAATAAGAGGAATGACATCGATGACGAAATTTATTATAAATGGTGGTAAAAAGTTAAAAGGAGACGTTGCAATAGACGGAGCTAAAAATAGCGCGGTGGCTTTAATTCCAGCAGCGATTTTGGCAGATTCTCCAGTGGTCTTAGAGGGTGTACCTGATATTGATGATGTCCACGCATTAAAAGAGATATTAGAATTAATGGGCGTAAAAGTGACGTTTGAAAACAATGAAATGACCATAGACCCACGTGGTATGGTATCCATGCCTATGCCTAGTGGAAAGATTAATAGTTTACGGGCTTCTTATTATTTTATGGGGGCATTACTGGGTAAGTTTGGTGAAGCGGTTGTTGGCTTGCCTGGTGGTTGTTATTTAGGCCCACGTCCGATTGATTTACATATTAAAGGTTTTGAAGCATTAGGTGCGACGGTTAGCAATGAACACGGTGCCATGTATTTGCGTACCGAAAATGGTGACCTCGAGGGAACGCGTATCTATATGGATATGGTTTCGATCGGTGCAACGATTAACGTCATGTTAGCAGCGGTTAAAGCAAAAGGAAAGACTGTGATTGAAAACGCAGCAAGGGAACCTGAAATTATCGACGTAGCTACTTTGTTAAATAATATGGGAGCTAATATCAAAGGTGCTGGCACAAATGAAATCCGTATTGAAGGGGTAGAAAAACTTTCTGGGTGTCGTCATGCGATGATACCTGACCGCATAGAAGCGGGCACTTACTTAGCTCTTGCTGCGGCAGTGGGCGACGGTGTTTATGTGACGAATGTCATTCATGAGCATTTAGAGAGCTTTTTATCAAAGTTAGAAGAAATGGGTGTTAACATGGATGTTCGTGAAGATAGCATCTTCGTTCATCCAGTGGATAAGTTAAAACCAGTCAATATTAAAACCTATCCGTATCCTGGTTTTGCGACTGATTTGCAACAACCTATTACCCCACTGTTGTTAAAAGCAGAAGGAGAAAGTGTTATTGAAGATACGATTTATCAACAACGAGTGAATCACATACCGGAGCTAGCACGAATGGGAGGACGTTGTCATGTTGAAGGGAACATGATTATTTCTGACGGACAGTCTGTTTTAAAAGGAGCAGAAGTAGCGGCAACGGATTTACGAGCAGGTGCCTGTCTAGTCATTGCTGGCTTAATGGCAGAAGGAACGACAACAGTTACGAATGTCGAACATATTTTAAGAGGATATGACTCGATTGTCGATAAGTTGACAGCTCTTGGTGCTGATATACGAATGGATGACGAAAACTAGTTTTAAAATCAGAAAGGATACTTATGAAAGATTACCTAACAATGGGAGAACTGGATAACAGCACGTTAAAAGAAATTTACGAGTACGCGCGTCAGTTTAAAATCCCGTATTACAGTCAAATGAATAAAAAGGAATTGTCGCTTGCGGTAATTCGGGCACAAGCTGAAAAACAAGGCTTCTTCATGATGGAAGGCGTGCTAGATATCGTTTCTCAAGATGGGTATGGATTTTTACGTCCGATTAACTATAGCCCAAGTCAAGAAGATATCTATATTTCCTCTTCCCAAATCCGTCGTTTCGGTTTACGAAATGGGGATAAAGTGGGTGGAAAAGCGCGTCCGCCAAAAGAAAGTGAACGCTATTATGGCCTGATGCACGTTGAAACAGTCAATGGAAAAAATCCAGAAGAAGCGAAAGAACGCCCGCATTTTCCAGCGTTAACAGCGATATATCCTGATCATCAGCTTGTGTTAGAAACGACACGTGGCCGTTTAGGTAGTCGAATGATTGATATGTTTTCACCGATTGGCTTCGGTCAGCGTGGATTAATTGTAGCACCACCTAAAGCGGGGAAAACAAGTTTAATCAAAGAAATTGCCAATGGCATTACGGAAAATCATCCTGATGTCGAGCTTATCGTATTGTTACTAGATGAGCGTCCAGAAGAAGTAACCGATATAGAACGTAGTGTTAAAGCAGATGTCGTTTCTTCGACGTTTGATTTGCAACCGCAAAATCATACGCGTGTCTCAGAGCTCGTATTAGAACGGGCGATGCGATTAGTGGAAGATAAGCGCGATGTGGTTATCTTAATGGATAATATTACACGGTTGGCTCGTGCCTACAACTTGGTAATTCCGCCAAGTGGTCGAACGTTAAGTGGAGGGATTGATCCTGCGGCTTTTTATCGTCCTAAAAAATTCTTTGGCGCCGCACGTAATATCGAAGAAGGCGGTAGCTTAACGATTTTATCTACGGCGTTGATTGATACAGGCAGTCGTATGGATGACGTTATTTATGAAGAGTTTAAAGGGACAGGTAACATGGAACTACATTTATCGCGTGAGCTAGCGGAACGTCGCGTATTCCCTGCGATAGATATTAAACGTTCGAGTACGAGAAAAGAAGAGCTACTCGTAAGCAAGGAGCAACTCGAAGAAACTTGGAAGATTCGTCGCTTGATGAAAGGTGACTCTTTAGGTTACACGGAACAATTGTTAGAAATGATGCGTCAAACGAAAAATAATGAAGAATTGTGCTTAGCATTGAAAGACGTTTCTTTATCGAACAAAAGGTAGTTGTCTTTTATAGTGAAACGTGCTATCATAGTTCTGTTATAAAAACTTAAGAAGAAACTCTGTTTCAGCAAATGATTCAGGGCAAAGGAGAGAAAATCATGAAACAAGGAATTCATCCAGAATACCATCCAGTTGTGTTTATGGATACAACAACAGGCTTTAAATTTTTATCAGGTTCAACAAAACACTCTGATGAAACTGTTGAGTGGGAAGACGGTAACACATACCCATTAGTACGTGTGGAAATCAGTTCTGATTCACATCCGTTCTATACAGGACGTCAAAAATTCACTCAAGCAGACGGACGCGTGGACCGTTTCAACAAGAAATACGGTTTGGCAGACGAAAACGCTGCAAAATAATTTTAGAATTCGAAGGCATTGCTTCGGTGATGTTTTAAGAGCTTCCTGATAAGGGAGCTCTTTTTTTAAAGAGTAAGTTAAGGGGAATGTTTCACAAACTTAAGTGCTTTCTTAGACGAAAACACTTAAAAATGACGGTATTTTCACGGATTAATGACGACTCTATATAATCTTATTTAAATACTAGAATTATTATAATTTGTGTAGTATAATTAGATCGTTATATATACAGAAAAGTTGGTTAGAATGTTTGAATAACAAAGGAGTTAATATATATGAACTATAATTTTAAAAGAAAGTTGAGCATGTTGTTTCTAAGTACAACATTATTAAGTGCCAATGTGAGTCCGATTATTGTTTTAGCGAATGAAAAAGATGAAGCGGCTCATCCGACGACAGAGGCAGCTCAGACGACAGAGGAAACGTCGGCAGAAAGCACAGAAACTGAAGCATCAGGTGAAGTGACAGAAGTTCCTGTCGAGCCGACTGTTCCAGTTGAGCCTGTACAGCCGGAAGAACAACCTTCTCAACCAGAAGAGAAACCAGAAGTACCGGAAGAAACACCTGAAACAAAACCGGAAGAAAAACCAGAGGAAAAACCAGAGCAACCTTCTAAACCGGAAGAGAAGCCTGAAAAGCCGTCAAAACCGGAAGAAAAACCAAGTGTTCCTTCTCAGCCGACAGCTCCATCACAGCCGCAAGCGCCAGCTCGTCCACAAGTGACGCCAGTGGCACCGGCTTATCCACAGGGCAATCAAGTTGTCACGCCATTACCAGGTCTGAGCCAAGATTTGTTAGTGGAAGAAGGTAGTGTTAAAGTCACGCCAAATCGTGATACGCATGAGTTCCTAAAAGAGATTACTTTGCCAAGTTATCAATTAGCTAAAGAATATGAGTTGTTTACATCAGTTATGTTAGCACAGGCAATTTTAGAAAGTGCGAGTGGAAATAGCGATTTAGCTGCGCCAGGTAACTTTAACTTATTTGGTATTAAAGGAACACATGAAGGAAAAGGTGTCTCTTTCTTAACACATGAGGATGACGGGCGTGGTAATCTTTACACGATTACAAGTGTCTTTAGAAAGTATGAAAATTATCATGACTCTTTAGAAGACTATGCGAAATTATTAAAGACAGATTTTTATAAAGGAGCATGGCGTACAAAAGACAACACATATGAAGACGTGACAGCTTTCTTAACAGGCCGTTACGCAACGGATACGTCTTATGCGAAAAAATTAAATGGCTTAATTGAAGCGTATGAATTAG
This sequence comes from Vagococcus lutrae, assembly GCF_023299185.1. Lineage (NCBI taxonomy): Bacteria > Bacillati > Bacillota > Bacilli > Lactobacillales > Enterococcaceae > Vagococcus > Vagococcus lutrae. The sequence continues at coordinate 868,768 of NZ_CP097017.1, read as the reverse complement.
ATCGTTTTGACGATATGGATTTAACGGATAAAGAAGTGTTAAAAATTGTTGAAGATATTGAAATTGACGACAAAGACTGGGGTTACCCACTAGAAGAAAAAGCAACGACTGTCTCAGGATATGAGTGGCGTTTAGATCCATTTACCGGGCATGCTGATTTCCATACAGGCTTAGATTTACCAATGCCAACAGGAACACGTGTCTTAGCAGCGAGAAATGGGATTGTCATTCAAGCAGCAGATATGGGAGATAGTTATGGGAATTCTGTCATTATCCAGCATCCAACGGGATTATTAACACGTTATGCCCATATGGATAAGTTATCTGTTAAAAAAGGTGATACTGTTTCAAGAGGTCAAATGATTGGAACAGTTGGATCAACGGGACGTAGTACAGGTAGTCACCTTCACTTTGAATTGTTAAATGGTAAAGAAGGCTTGTACAAGGGTCATATGAATCCAAACTTAATTATTGAAAAATAAGCAAATATGGACATCCTAAACGATTTTGTTTAGGATGTTTTTTTCATTTTAGAACGGATATGTTAAAATGAAGAAAACAATGGGAGGTTTACCATGAAATTAGAAACGAAAGCGTTTGGCTTAGAAGATGTTTTTTGTTATTCATTTATAAATGAAAAAGGAGAAGTTTTTTCGGCGACGAATTTAGGCGCACGGATTGTATCATGGAAAGTATTGGATAAAAATCAGCAACTAATTGAAACCGTTTTAGGCATGGATAGTGCCACAGAGTATTTAGAGAAAGATCCTTACATAGGTGCAACGATTGGCCGTGTGGCAGGTAGAATTGCGAATGGCCATTATACTTATGACAATCAAACAGTTCAACTCACTCAAAATGAACAAGGGAATACTTTACATGGCGGTCCTCATAGTTTTGAAGAAGCTGTTTGGGAAGCCGAAGCAACTGTGGAAAACGGATTGGGAAAATTAGTTTTTCACTTATTTAGTCCAGCTGGGGAGAATGGTTTCCCGGGCGATTTAAACGTGAAGGTCACGTATACGATTTCAGAAGATATGACGTGGCAAATCGACTATGAAGCTAAAACGAATGAAACGACTTTATTTAATCCTACGAACCATGTGTATTTTAATTTAAATGGTCATTACGAACAGACGATAGATAATCACTTGTTGTACGTGAATGCTGATAGGTACGTCCCGCTCCTTGCGAATAATTTGCCGATAGGGAAGAAACAGTCAGTTGTAGGGACGGCATTTGACGTGCGAGATGACGCAGGAACAAGACTGGAAGATGTTTTCTCTTTAACAGATGAGCAAGTATTAGCTGTTGGTGGCTATGACCATCCCTTTGTCCTAAATCAGCCTTCTTTAGAAATCCCACAGGCATCAATAAAATCATTAGAAACAGGTCTTACTCTATCAGTGTATACAGATGCCGCATCTATCGTGATTTTTACATTAAATCTGGGGGATAAAACTATAACGATGCGTGAACAAGAAGTCAGACATCATAGCGGTATCACTTTTGAAACACAAGCATTGCCTGATGCTATTAATCAAGAGGACTTTGGAAATATTGTGTTAAAACCAAATGACGTCTTTCGTTCGACAACGATTTATCGATGGCATGAAAAAAATCCACATTAATAATGTGGATTTTTTTACTTTTTGTTTAATTCATCAATCATTTTAAGTAGTTGAGCGCCAATATTTGTTTCTTTAACGCGCTTTCTTTTGACGACTCTGTCAACTAATCGTTTAGTAGATATAATATCCTGCCTGTTTTTCAACGCTTCTTTTTTTGATGTAAATGGTTGGTGCGCTACGAGTTGCATGCCGTATGAGTTGTAAATCAATGTGTAGCCAGCGATACCAGTGGTTTGTTGATAAGGTTTAGAAAAACCACCGTCAATCACAATGAGTTTGCCTTCTGCTTTAATAGGATTTTCACCGTTGATTTCTTTTACTGGGGTATGGCCGTTAATAATATGACTGTCAGTTTCGCTAAGGCCAAATTCTGTTAAGATGTTTTGGCATACCGTTGGGCAATTGCGCAAGCGGTAATAAGGATTTTTGTTTTCAACGTGCGTCGCTTTGTCTTTAATAAAGTAGCGTTCAAATGTTGTCATCTCGTCTTTGCCAAATAGTGAGGAGTATTCGCCACACCATAAGTACCAAAGAGTGTCAGTATAAAAATCTTGATAAGAGTCAGGTTGTTCATAAGCGGTTCTAACAGCTTCTTCAAAAAAATCAAGAAGTGCCTTACCTTGATAGTGTTGATCGTGGAGCGTCAAAGATTGGAACTGCCCGTCTTCAGTTAAAGGCATGCAGCCGTGTATTAAGAGATTATTATTATAGCAAAGGTACATGCTACCTTTTTTGATTAAGAAATCGAGATGACGTTTTAATTTTTCAGAGTGTTGAAAAGCGTGCATCAGTTGTTTTAATACTTTTTTCTCTTCTGGTAGTAAAAGGTCGGGTGTTTCTGGGTTTACAGTATGAAAGCAAGTATTTTCTAAAGGATATGTCTTTCCATTTAAATGAATCGTTTCTGTTTCATAGTCAATATGGCGCAGTAACGCACGTTTTTCCATAGCATATTCAGGTCGGCGATCAATCCATTGTAGTTCGAGTTTAAATCGCATCATCGCAATAGCTTGATGAATCTGAGTGATTTGTCGTCGCTCTTTATCGGTCAACTCACTATCTTTTGCTTCTTTTGGTCGAAAAGCAGGGTTGTCGTCATAGTAAGTTTCGGCTAGGGAGAGTAGTGGACGTAAATTGATGCCGTAGCTATCTTCAATAATACTTAAATTGTTATAGCGAGCACAAATACGAATGACAGTCGTCATGCATAAATGAGAGCCAGCGAAGGCACCAAGCCAAATAATGTCATGATTTCCCCACTGAATATCGACAGAATGATGATGAATCAGTGTTTCCATGATTTTATCAGGAGATGGTCCACGGTCGTAAATATCTCCTACAACATGCAGATGATCAACGACTAATCGTTGAATCGTATAGGAGAGACCAATGATAAACGTATCCGCCTGTTTAAATAAAATGATGTCTGATAAGATTTGTTCATAATAATCTTGTTTGTTATAGTCGCTAGCATCCTGATATAAAAGCTCTTCAATTAAGTAAGCTTGAGCGGGTGGTAATGATTTGCGAACTTTTGAACGGGTATATTTTGTTGATGAAAAGCGGACTAATTCAATCAATAATTGGATGGTTTCTTTTTGCCAAATGTTTATTTCTTCATTAGAAATCATTTTTTGTTTAACTTCGTCTAAGACTTCTTCAGGGTAATAGATGAGAAATGCTAGTTCATTTTGTTCGTCTGTCGTTAGTTTATTTTGAAAAGCAACGGCTATTTTTTCTTTAATACTACCTGAGCCGTTTCTTAAAACGTGTTGAAAAGCTTCAAATTCACCATGCAAGTCACTCACAAAATGTTCCGTTCCTTTTGGGAGATTTAAGATAGAGCGGAGATTCATTAGCTCAGTGAGTTCTGCCGATGACGTTGTAAACCGTGTATTCAAAAGACTTTCCTCCTAATGTTTTAGATATACCATATTGTTTATACAAGAATAATCATAGACTTAATAAAGGCTTTAGTCAACTGTACCAATTAAAGATAATAGTTGGTTAACTTAGGAGGTGTTTGCAACTAAATGATGAATTACGTATAATAGGAACGTCATAAGAACAGGAGTGAATAATATGAGAAATCCGATGATGCGTCGACCCGTTGTGAAACAGGAAGTGGTCGATTTTATTAGATATGAACAAAAGCCGTTACCAGGCTTGCTTGGAGAAATTGAACGAACAGCGTATGAAAATAATGTGCCAATTATTCCGCATGAAACAGTTGTTTTTTTACAATTTTTACTCGGTCAGATAAAACCGCGTGAAGTACTAGAAATAGGCACAGCGATTGGTTTTTCATCTAGTTTGATGAGTCAATATGTAGGGAAAGACGGGCATGTGACAACGATTGACCGTTATGACGTCATGATAAAAAAAGCACGTGAGAATTATGAAAAGCTGGGACTGACGGAGCGTGTCACCCTTTTAGAAGGCGACGCAGCTGATGTGTTACCTACTTTAACCGGGCCTTATGATTTTATTTTTATGGACAGTGCGAAGTCGAAGTATATCGAGTTTTTACCAGAGTGTTTACGCCTTGTACCAAAAGGCGGGGTTATTATGATTGACGATGTGTTACAAGGCGGAACTGTTACACATCCACGCGAGGCGATACCTAAAAATCAACGAACGATTCATCGTAAACTTAATTTGCTATTTGAAAAGGTTTTAAATCATCCAGATTTAACGAGCTCTATCGTGCCTTTGGGAGATGGCATTTTATTAATCACTAAAGAAAGTGATGACGTCGTATTATAAGATAGGAGTGTGCTGAAATAGGCATGCTCTTTTTATTTGTGTTATAATACAGATAAGGAGGCGATGACAATGAAAGGATATCAGCATATTCTAGTCGCGATTGACGGATCTCATAGTGCAGAGAAAGCATTTCAAGAAGCGTTGTTTTTAGCCGAGTTGCATCACGCCCATTTGTATATTGCCTGTATTGTTAATGATGTCGAGATTGCCTATAGTTTGTATAACTATGCGACCATGTTAGCGGATGAAAAAGAAAACGTGGAAAAAGAAGTCCTGAAAAAACTGTACGATGCTAAAGAATATGGCGTTGAGAAGATGACTGGGATAGTCGAGTTGGGGAACCCTAAAGTATATCTTGCAAAGACCATACCAGAACAGTATCCTATTGATTTAATCGTTGTCGGTGCTTCAGGAAAAGGCGGTATCCAAAAATGGACAGTTGGCTCGACCACTGACTATATTGTTAAGCACGCGCCAGTTAATGTATTAGTTGTTAAATAAAAAAAGGCAAACGAACGTCTCTGTTCGTTTGCCTTTTTAAGAATTAAATATGAGATAACAAAAAAACCACTAGAAGTATTCTAGTGGTTTAGGACGTCACAGGAGGGATTCGAACCCCCGACCGTTCGCTTAGAAGGCGAATGCTCTATCCTGCTGAGCTACTATGACTTATGGCACAACACTAATGATTATATTGAAATTGCAAGTAAAAGTCAATGCCAAAATTTAAAAAATACTATTTAAAAATATACGTAGATTTAATAAAAATATCCCAAAAGTTAATAAAAAAGTTGATATAATAATATTTATCGAACCAAATAATCTTTTTTTGGTCGATATTATCAAGAGAAAATAAAATATCAGGGATAGACAATTAAAAAGAAAAAAGCTAAACTTACGCTTGTTATTAAATGATGAAGCTAAGCCATATATTTAGGAGGTTTTTGCATGGAAAAAGTTGATCCGCGTGTTTTAAAAACGCGTAGTAAATTAAAGGCAGCGTTTCTTACGTTGTTATCAAAAAATCAAATTCAAGAAATAAACGTTAAAAACTTAACAGAAACAGCAGAAGTCACAAGAGGGACATTCTACCTTCACTATCGTGATAAAGAGTTTTTTGTTGAAACGATGATGAGCGAAATAATAGATGAGTTCTTTTACGAAACAATGATTCCCGATACAGAAGACGAAACAGTCTATCGTTTTTCTTTAATGAAATATTTAGAATTTGCTGAGGTTCATATTTCTTTCTTTGAAACACTTATTTATGATTCTAATTCAGAATTATATCGTCAGCAACTTATGGAGCGTTTGTCAGAAGAGATCCAAACGTATCAAAAGCATTACAAAAAAGATCGTACGCGTATTCCGCAAACAATCTTAATGAACTACTTGATGTATACATTGTTAGGGTACGTCGATGGATGGGATGCCAATGGTAAGATTTATGCTACACGATACATGGCAGAGAACTTAAGTAAGATATTAGATTCTCAATTTATAGAAGAAGCTGGGATTGTAGACTTCTTTTATGGACCAGAAAATCAAGAAACTGTGAATAAAGGACAATAAAAGATTGACCTTGTGTCTATAATTTGGTACACTATTTCTGTTGTAATTGTGAGCACCACAACTACAACCGCTCAAAGTAAGTTTTAAGTATCTGTTATTGATCGCTTACAATGGCGAGTCTAAGTCTAATGAAGGAGGTGCTTTATAGCATGTACGCAATTATTAAAACTGGTGGTAAACAAGTAAAAGTAGAAGTAGGTCAAGCGATCTACATTGAAAAATTAGATGTTGCTGCGGGAGAAAAAGTTGTTTTTGATGAAGTGGTATTAGTAGGTGGCGAAGACACAAAAGTTGGAACACCATTAGTAGCAGGTGCAACTGTTGAAGGAACTGTTGAAAAACAAGGTAAACAGAAGAAAGTTGTTACGTTTAAATACAAACCTAAAAAACATACTCACCGTAAACAAGGTCACCGTCAACCATACACAAAAGTGATGATTGATGCGATTAATGCCTAAAAGAGAGGTTAGCCATGATACACTGTCGTTTTAAACGAGATAAGCAACAAACGATTACCATGCTAGAAGTATCTGGTCATGCGAACGCTGGCCCTTATGGAAGTGATATTGTTTGTGCTGCAGTATCCGCGATTGTCATCAGTACAATCAATGGTATTGAAAAGTTATCAGGTGTGGCACCTATTTTAGATATTGATAATGACAATGAAGGCTACATTTATCTGTCTGTTAGAGAAGATTTGACAACAGATGAAGCGTTAGTGACACAAATACTCTTGGAAAATGTTGTTTTAGGACTGCAAGATATTCAAGAAAACTATGGGGAATTTGTAGAGGTTTCTCATATCGACTAAGAAAATAGGAGGTGCGAACTCATGTTAAAAATGAATTTACAATTCTTTGCGACGAAAAAAGGGGGCGGTTCTACTGCCAACGGTCGTGATTCACAATCTAAACGTTTAGGTGCGAAAAGTGCTGATGGACAAACTGTAACAGGTGGTTCTATCTTATATCGTCAACGTGGAACAAAAATTTACCCAGGTGAAAACGTAGGTAAAGGTGGCGACGATACACTTTATGCGAAAATCGATGGAGTGGTTCGCTTCGAAAGAAAAGGCCGCGACAAAAAACAAGTCTCTGTCTACCCGGTAGCACAGTAATCATTTGAAACTCTCTGTTAACAGAGAGTTTTTTTGTTTCTTGAGTAGAATTCATGAATATAAAGGATTAATGTTTAATTTCAACTTTTTATTTGGTATAATGGCATTGGAATTCTATTCTAGAAAGAAGGTTGATGTTGTGAATCAACGTGTAGAAAAATTAAGAAACTGGATGAAAGAACAAGATCTCGATGCCTTTTTAGTGACAAGTACTTATAATTTACGATATGTATCAGGCTTTACTGGCACGACAGGCTTGGCTGTTATTACGTTAGAAGATGCTTATTTTGTGACGGACTTCCGTTATACTAAACAAGCTAGCACACAGTGTGTTGGATATGAAGTCGTTCAAAATGTTGGACCTATTTTTGAAGAAGTAGGAAAAATTGTTAAAGAGCAAGGGTTAAAACGTTTAGCTTTTGAGGAAATGTACGTCTCTTATCAGCAATATGGCGTGCTAGACGAAGTTATCCCATGTGAGCTTGTGCCAGTTGCTGGGGCAATTGAAGCGTTACGTGAGGTAAAAGAACCTGGTGAAATTGAAATTATTAAACAAGCGTGTGCAATTGGTGACAAAGCCTTCACTCATATTTTAGATTTTATCAAACCAGGCATGACAGAAATCCAAGTGGCGACAGAGCTTGATTTTTATATGCGTTCACTAGGTGCTTCAGGTATTTCGTTTGATACGATTGTTGCAAGTGGCTTACGCTCATCTATGCCGCATGGTGTTGCGAGTGACAAAGTTATTGAAAAAGGCGACATGATTACACTAGATTACGGATGCTATTTTAATGGCTATGTATCAGATATGACGAGAACTATTGCTTTAGGCGACCCTGGAGAAGAGTTAAAAGAGCTTTATCAATTGGTATTAGACGCACAGTTAAAAGTTAATGAAGTAGCTAAACCAGGTATGACAGGCGTTGAGTTAGATGCTGTGGCACGCGATTATTTCCGTAGTAAAGGTCATGCAGATGCATTTGGTCACTCTACCGGACATGGTATTGGTTTAGAAGTCCATGAAGGGCCAAGTGTTTCAAAACTCGCTCATAAAAAGTTTGTACCGGGTAACGTGATTACAAATGAACCTGGTTTGTACTATCCAGAAATTGGTGGCGTACGTATTGAAGACGATTTGCTTGTGACCGAAACAGGTGTTGAAATTTTAACGCACTCACCAAAAGAATTAATTATATTATAAAATGAACGATTGTATTTAATAGGAGGACAAGAGATGATTTCAGTAAACGATTTTAAAACAGGTTTAACAGTAGAGATTGACGGAGGCATTTGGCGAGTTATTGACTTCCAACACGTTAAACCTGGTAAAGGTGCCGCATTTGTGCGTACAAAATTAAAAAATTTACGTAACGGGAATATTCAAGAAAAAACATTCCGTGCAGGCGAAAAAGTAGGACGTGCCCAAATCGACAACCGTAAAATGCAATATTTATATGAAAGTGGCGGCAGCCATGTCTTCATGGATACTGAAACATACGAGCAAGTAGAATTGCCAACAGAGCAAATTGAAGAAGAATTAAACTACCTATTAGAAAACAGCGTATGTAACATTATCATGTATGGTGCTGAAACAATTGGAGTAGATTTACCACATACGGTAACATTAGAAGTAAAAGAAACAGAACCTGGTATCAAAGGAGATACAGCATCAGGTGGTTCTAAACCAGCTACTATGGAAACAGGCTTAGTTGTACAAGTGCCTTTCTTTGTGAATGCTGGCGATAAATTAATTATCAATACTGACGATGGCTCATATTCTTCACGTGCTTAGTCAAGCAAGCGAAAGGAGAACAGTGTAATGGAAGAAACAGCAGAGTTAATTTTAGAAAATGTCGACAATGGCGACTTCGGTGGCGAAATTGTAATTGCACCAGAAGTTTTAGAAGTGATTATTGGGATTAGTGCCGCTAAAATTGACGGTGTTTATGGTATGCGAGGTAACTTAGCTTCTAACGTTAATGAGTTGCTTGGTAAAGCGGATCATCGTAAAGGTGTCTCTTTAAACATTGATGAAGACGGTATTAAAGTTGATTTATACTGTTATTTAAATTATGGTGTATCTGTGCCTAAAGTAGCACTGTCAATGCAAGAAAAAGTCAAAGAACAAGTTTTATTTATGACTGATTTAGAATTAAAAGAAGTAAACATTCATGTAGTGGGTGTGATACCAGAAAAAATGGTCAACCCTACACTGGATGAATTGTTACAATTAGAAGAGGATGAATAGAGTGGAAGTAACCCGTAGAGAAATACGTGAGAGAGCCATCCAAACGTTGTATTCTTTAGATTTTCATGAGGATATTTCGCTAGAACGGGCTATTTTACTAACACTTTCGTTACATGATGAGGAGTACGATGATATTCCATCTTACTTATTTCAAGTGCTTGAAGGTGTTCAAAAGAATCAAATGGAACTGGATCAGCTTATTAGTGAACATCTTAAAGGCTGGACGTTACCACGTCTTTCAAAAGTTGACTTGATGATTTTACGATTAGCCGTTTATGAGATTTTACATGAAGATGACGTCCCGAACCGAGTAGCTTTGAATGAAGCGCTTGAATTAGCTAAGACGTACAGTGATGATTCATCTCGTAAATTTATAAATGGTGTCCTTTCCGTTATTATATCTGAACAAAAATAGAGAAGTGATGACTTCTCTATTTTTGTTTGTGAGGAATACTGTTTAAAATGAGCAATTATGATAGAATAAGGTAGATTTCAAAGGAATGTTTCCAAATTGTGAGACGGTGAAAGTGAGGCATTTAAATGTCAGAAACACAATATTTAACAGTCGCATCTTTAACGAAATATTTAAAACAAAAATTTGAACGAGATCCTTATCTGGAAAGAGTCTATTTGATTGGCGAAGTGTCGAATTATCGTAATCGTCAAAATAGTCATCAATATTTCTCTTTAAAAGATGAAAAAGCTAAAATTAATGCCGTCATGTTTAAGTCGGCTTTTCAAAAATTAAAGTTTTCTCCCGAAGAAGGGATGAAAGTCTTAGTAATCGGACGTATTTCTTTATATGAAGCGACCGGACAGTACCAAATATATGTCGAACATATGGAGCCAGATGGCGTAGGCGCTTTGTATCAAGCTTTACGCGAGCGACAAGAAAAATTAGCAGCAGAAGGATTGTTTTCTGGAGAAAAACGTGCGTTAAACAAGTATCCTGAAAAAATCGCAGTTGTGACGAGTCCTTCAGGTGCGGTTATTCGCGATATTATGACGACGATTAAACGACGTTATCCATTAGTCGAGCTAACTATTTTTCCAACGTTGGTACAAGGTAATCAAGCCGCACCGGATATTGTATCGAGTCTGAAACAAGCAGATAAAGGGGATTTCGATACGATTATTTTAGCGCGTGGAGGAGGCTCTATTGAAGATTTATGGCCTTTCAACGAGGAAATTGTCGTGCGCACAATTTATAGTTTGCAAACGCCGCTAATCTCTTCAGTCGGTCATGAAACAGATACGACTTTGGCCGATTTGGTTGCAGATGTTAGAGCGGCGACGCCAACGGCTGCAGCGGAGCTTGCGGTCCCTAATTTACAGGAAGAATGGTTGAAGTTAAAAGAGAGAGAGCAACGTCTTTTAACCAGTATGACAACAAGAATGGAAAAAGAGCGGACACGTTTAGCAACGGTTATGGAATCCTACGTGATGAAGCAACCTCATCGGCTTTATGAGAATTATAGCTTAGCCTTAGACCGCCAAGTCATAGCATTTAAACAAGCGATGAAAAATACGCTTTATGATAAAGAAGCACAGTTTCAAGATGTAACCCATCGTTTGAAACAACAACAGCCAAAAGCGCGCATTGATTTAGCGTCGCAGCAAGCTGATTATTTAGAACGGCAATTATTAGCTGCCAAAGATCACTATCAACAAAAAAAAGAGCAGCAATTTATAGAACTTGCTGCAGCACTAGATATGTTAAGTCCCTTGAAGACGATGACGCGAGGGTATTCTTATGTGACAAAAGATGAAAAAATAGTCAAGAGTGTCAAACAAGTTGCACCTCAAGACGAGATGATGATACATGTCGCAGATGGAACGATTCAGTCAACGGTCACCACTATTCAGCACACTATAGAAGGAGAAGTTTAATTAATGGCAACAAAAGAAAAAATGAGTTTTGAAGTAGCAATTTCAGAATTGGAAACCATTGTAAAAGAATTGGAACGTGGGGATATTCCACTAGAAAAAGCACTGACACAGTTTAAAAAAGGCGTTGAGTTAAGTCAAATGTGTCAGAAAAAACTGGCAGATGCCGATGAAATGCTGACTAAAATTATGAATGAAGATGGGACGACGACACTTTTTGATGAAGGAGATTCGGAATGAAAACAGTCAACAGTACCGAGTTTATGACAGCGTATCGTAATCGAGTAGATGAAACGATGTCTCAACATATTCAATCAGTGACATCCGAGCCTTCTTTAAAAGAAGCGATGATGTACTCGGTATCGGCTGGTGGAAAACGGATTCGTCCGCTATTGTTACTTGCAACGGTGGCTTTTTTTGATGAAGAAATAACCCAAGCGCAAGTAGATGTGGCAGCTGCTATTGAGATGGTTCATACTTACTCGTTGATTCATGATGATTTACCCGCAATGGATGATGATGATTTACGTCGGGGAAAACCGACCAATCATAAAGTGTATGGGGAAGCACTCGCAATTTTAGCTGGCGATGCTTTGTTGACAGAGGCATTTCATCTTATTGGTTGTAGCGCGCTACCGGCCGACTTACGTGTTGAAGCGATGACCCAGTTGGCTTGGAGTTCTGGTGCAAACGGTATGGTAGCTGGTCAGGTAGCAGATATGGAAGGGGAACAACAACAGCTTCCTTTAGAACAATTATCTGCTGTTCATCAACGAAAAACAGGTCGTTTATTGGCGTTACCGTTGACGTTAGGCGCCATGTTAACGCAACAGCCTTTTGAAACAGTTAGTCGATTTACAGAAATGGGGAATCAACTAGGGCTAGCTTTTCAAATTCGCGATGATATTTTAGACGTGGTAGGAAGTACTGATGAATTAGGTAAGCAAACGGGTGTGGATGTAGAGCGAGAAAAAAGTACGTACACTTCCTTGTTAGGACTTGATGAGGCAATTAATGTTTTTGAGCGCACGATTAGCTCCGTTCTAAATGACCTTCAACGCTATCGTAAAATGGAAGGGTCGATTTCCGCACTAGAAGCGATTATTCAAGGGTTAGCAGAGATACCAGTAGAGAGGAAACGATAGGGCGATGAAGAAAGAACGAGCAGATATACTGGCGTATCAACAAGGTTTAGCAGAGACGAGAGAACAAGCCAAACGTTTGATTATGGCTGGGAAAGTCTATGATGAGTTAAATGAACGGATTGATAAACCGGGTACGAAGTTAGCCAGTGACACCATGTTGCAGTTGAAAGGCGAAGGGCCAAAATATGTTTCTCGTGGTGGATTGAAATTAGAAAAAGCACTGAAAGTTTTTTCTATTGACATGCAAGACAAGATTGTCTTAGACATTGGTGCTTCGACAGGTGGGTTTACCGACGTTGCTTTACAAGCGGGTGCGGTCAAAAGCTATGCTTTAGATGTCGGCTATAATCAGCTTTCATGGAAGTTGCGACAAGATGATCGTGTAATTGTGATGGAAAGAATGAATTTTCGTTATGCTAAGCCTGAAGATTTTACTGAGGGAGTCCCACAAGTTGCGACGATTGATGTCTCATTTATTTCTTTAAAACTTATATTACCAGTTTTAAAAACGATACTAGCTGTTGATGGAGAAGTCGTTTGCCTTGTCAAACCGCAGTTTGAAGCAGGGAAAGAAAATGTTGGTAAAAAAGGTATCATTAAAGACCCTGCGGTTCATCAAATGGTCTTAGAGGAAATGCTTGATTTTATGTTAAATGAAGGCTATTTGGTTAAAGGTGTTTCTTATTCTCCAGTAAAGGGTGGTGAGGGGAATATTGAGTTTCTCGTTCACTTAGTTTGGCCTAAGTCATCTGAACCACAGAGATTGCAGGATAATGAGCGTGCAACGATTGTAAAAGTAGTGGAAGAGGCTCATCAACAATTAACTGACGCGTAAAGGAGTTGATAAAGATGAAAAAACGAACACGACAAACTCTTATTGCAGATATTTTAAAACGTGAAACGATAGGCAATCAAAGTGAATTAGTCGAGGCGTTACGTGATAAAGGTATTGAAGTGACACAAGCGACTATTTCACGTGATATTAAAGAGATGAAATTAATTAAAACGAAGTCGAAAAAAGGAACTTTTCACTATCGGTTACCGGAAACAAGTCCGTCGTATATACCAGAAGAACTAGGCCGTTTATTAAGTGGGAGTCTTGTTCATGTCTCTTATCAACGTGATAAGGTGTTGCTCAAAACCACTCCGGGAAGTGCCACCGCCATCGCGAGGATTATCGAGGAGGAATATCTCGACTATTTATTTACTGTCATGACCGATGATGATAAGGTTTTATTGTTTTGTTTGGATAAAAAAGAAGCGTATCAACTCTATCAATCGTTTAGCACATATGTGACAAAGTAGGTGAAAAAATGTTACAAGAATTAACTATTAAAGATTTTGCGATTATTTCACAATTGGATTTATCATTTTCGGAAGGCATGACCGTTTTAACAGGGGAAACAGGTGCGGGAAAATCCATTATTATTGATGCCGTAGGCTTGTTGGTAGGTGGACGAGGTTCTACTGATTTTATCCGAGAAGGCGCAAAAAAAGCTCAGTTGCAAGGGCAGTTTGAAGTGTCATCACACGTTTTCGAACGAATGACGCCTTACTTGCAATCGCTAGGAATTGAAGCCACTGAGCGTACGATGATTCTATCACGTGATATTTCATTATCGGGGAAGAATGTCTGTCGAATTAATGGTCATCTCGTGAACACGCAAGCCTTAAAGAAAGTCGGCCAATTATTAGTAGATATTCACGGACAACATGAACACCAAGAATTAATGGATAGCGAACGTCATCTTTCTTTTTTAGATCAATATGGAGGCGAATCGCTCGCGCTGCTTAAAGCACGCTATCAAGAATTGTTTGAATCCTATCAAGCAAATGTGCGCCTTTTGAGAAATTATCAGCAAAATGAACGCGAACATGCGCAAAGAATGGATATGTTGCAATTTCAACATGATGAAATTGCAGAAGCGAATCTAAAAATAGGCGAAGAGGAGGCGTTAAAACAAGAGCGTGATTTTTTAGCCAATTATCAAGAAATTGTACAACAACTATCTAAAAGTTATGATATCATTCAAGGAAATATGAATATCGGGGCGTTGGAACAAATTGGCGAAGCCATGGCTGCAATGGAGGCGATTGAGCATTTGGACAGTGCTTATCAGACGATAGCAGAAGGGGTACGTGACAGTTATTACCAGTTAGAAGAAGTAGCACGTGACATTAGTCAACAACTTACACATACGGAAATGGATGATAATCGTTTAGAAGAAGTCGAAGAACGCTTGACGACGATTATCCGATTAAAGAAAAAGTATGGGGATAGCATTGAGAAAATACTGGAATATTTCGATGAAATTGCGAGTGAATTAGCGGAAAGCCAAAATGTCGAAGGGTCGTTAACGTCTCTTCAAAAAACGATTAACGAACAGCACGAACAGCTAGAGGAATTAGCTCAACAATTAACACAAGCAAGAGAGACGCTCAGTGTGTCATTAGAGAAAGCGATTATAGAGCAACTTGGAGATTTGTATCTTGAAAAAACACGTTTCGAAGTCCGACGTGAAAAGAAAGAACTGAGTGACGACGGTTGGGATATGATTAGTTTTTATATTTCGACCAATCCGGGAGAACCTTTAAAGCCGTTAGAAAAAGTGGCGTCTGGAGGCGAGCTATCGAGAATTATTTTAGGGATGAAGACTATTTTTTCTAAAACGCATGGCGTTACCAGTATTGTTTTTGATGAAGTGGATACAGGGGTTAGTGGACGTGTAGCCCAAGCGATTGCAGAGAAAATTCATGATATTGCAGTGGACTCGCAAGTTCTTTGTATCACTCATCTACCTCAAGTGGCGGCACATGCCGATCAACAATACTATATCCGCAAAAAAGTAGTAGACGGACGGACGTTAACAGATGTGACGATTTTAAATAATGACGAGCGCGAAATAGAAATCGCTAGAATGTTAGCGGGAGAGACGATTACCGATTTATCTCGTGAGCATGCACGTGAATTATTAAAACAAGCACACAAATAAAAACTCGCAGTGAAACTGCCTTTTTTACTTTGGCAATTTCGCTACGAGTTTTTTTGCTTACAGAATACTTGCGACAGCTGCTAAAACGGCAGAGCCGACAATCGCAATTAACATAATCCAAATGACGATTTTTTTTATCGTGTTAAATTTTTTTGAGTTCATTGATTTCATCCTTTATTGATAGACTAGTTACATTATACCTGTTTTAGTGATGGTTGCAAGTTACAAATCGTAGAGAATCTGAAAAGATACTACGCAAATGTAAATAAATTTGGTATATTAGTAATGTTGTCATATAAAAATGACATTGGAAAGTTATCTAGGTTAAATAGTTTTGTAAAATCTATATGTTATCTTATGGAAGAGGTTTTTAAAATATGAGTACATTTAATGTCGTAAGACTGTTATGGTATTTATTTCCAATATTAGTGATTTTTGCATGTAATTATCTTGTGCAGCGCTTATCTTTATATGAAAAAATCGGTTTGAAATCGCCAGATTTAGCTACGTTCTTTCTATTTATAGGATTGCACTTTTTATCGAAAGAATTATTTGAAATATCGGTTCTTCCTTATGTATTAATATTAGTGTTATTTATAGGGATGGGAGTAGCAATAGGTCATGCTCGGTATTTTGGTGATATTCAGTATCGCCGCTTTTTCAAAATGTTTTGGCGCATTACATTTTTAGTGCTAATCGTCGTCTATATCGGATTAGCCATTTATGGAATCTTTACTTAAAATACTTACGACACATCGGCAGTGTGTTGTAAGTATTTTTTGTTTTTTAAAGATAGGTAAAAAAAGGAAAAAAATCTCGACTGATAGTGGTAGAAAGTGGGGGGATGTGGTAGACTAAAGGTACTATGTGGGGAAAGAGGTCCAATATCATGTTTATGGGAGAGTTTACACATAATATTGACTCAAAAGGTCGTCTCATCATGCCCTCTAAATTTAGAGAAAACTTAGGTTACAAATTTGTTGTAACACGAGGGATGGACGGCTGTTTATTTGTGTACCCACAATTAGAATGGCAACAATTGGAAGAAAAACTTCAAGAATTGCCACTATCAAAAAAAGATGCACGAACATTCGTCCGTTTCTTTTACTCTGCAGCAACAGAATGTGATATTGATAAGCAAGGACGTATTAATATCCCACCTACCTTACGCGCGCACGCACAACTGGAAAAAGCCTGTGTCGTAATCGGAGTTGCAAACCGTATTGAAATTTGGAGTGAAGAGAGATGGCAACAATATGCATTAGAAGCAGAAGAAAATTATGATGAACTTGCCGAAACAATGATTGATTTTGGATTTTAGAAAGGGAATAGATATGATGCCAGAAGAATTTCACCACGTAACCGTTCTTTTAAATGAGGCTGTGGATAATTTAAATATAAAAAAAGATGGTGTGTATGTAGACTGTACGTTAGGTGGAGCAGGGCATAGTGAAGCGATTCTTTCCCAACTGTCAGAGGAAGGTCATTTATACGCATTCGACCAAGATGAAGTGGCGATAAAAAATGCGCAGCAAAAATTAGCGTCCTACATTGAAAAAGGTCAAGTAACTTTCATCAATACTAATTTTCGTCATCTAAAAGAAGAACTTGAAGCTCGTGGAGTTATTCATGTGGATGGGATAGTTTACGACTTAGGTGTCTCGTCACCACAATTAGATGAAATCGAACGTGGGTTTAGCTATCATGGTGATGCACCGCTAGATATGCGTATGAATCAAAAAGCTGATTTCAGTGCGTATCAAGTCGTTAACGAGTATGACTATCATGAGCTAGTAAAGATTTTTTATCGCTATGGTGAAGAAAAGTTTTCAAAACAAATTGCAAGAAAGATAGAGCAAGCACGTCAAGAAAAGCCGATTGAAACGACTGGTGAATTGGTAGAGTTGATTAAAGCAGGGATTCCAGCGCCAGCACGTCGTAAGGGAGGACACCCAGCTAAGCGTGTCTTTCAAGCGATTCGGATAGAAGTAAATGATGAATTGCATGCTATCGAAGAATCTATCGAGCAAGCGATTGACTGTTTGTCAGTCGGTGGTCGACTATCGGTTATTACGTTTCATTCATTAGAAGACCGATTGATAAAAACGATATTCCGTGAATATAGTAAACCGAAAGAAACACCGGCTGGTTTGCCTGTTCTTTTAGAAGAGGACGAGCCACTCTTATCATTGGTTAATCGTAAACCGATTTTACCGAGTGAAGAAGAAGTCGCTGCGAATAATCGCGCGCGTAGTGCTAAGTTACGTGTGGCGAGTAAAAACAGATTATGAAAGGATGTGGAAAAAATGGCAGAACTACGAGAATTTGACCCAGTAGAAACTGTGACAGAAGACATAACAAGCACTGTTCGTCAAGATGTGTTGGCACAACCACGCGAACACTTAAAAAAGATTAGTCGTTTTGAAAAAATCGTTTTTTTCGCATTGATTAGTTTTTTCCTTCTCATATCTGGCGCCACTATCCAAGTTTCTTCTAAATTAGCCAAAGCAGAAGCGACCGTTTCAGAAGGTCAGGCGGCTATTTCTAAGCAAGAGGCGAGTATTGCGGAGTTAGAACAAGAAAAATCTGAGTTGTTAAGAGCAGATCGCATTAAAAAAGCGGCACAAAAAGCAGGATTGAAAGTAAATGAAGAACAAATAAGGAATGTGAAATAATGAAACTAAATAGATGGAAGTCTTTTATAGCGTCAAAGGGATTGAACCCTAAAAAAAATCGGCGAACGTTTGCTTCCTTTCTATTTGGATTAACAATTTTAGTTTTTCTCATATTTTTTATGCGTTTTATCTATATCGTGTTAGTCGGTAAAGTAGGGCATGAATCTTTAGACGATAAAACACAACAATTATACCGAGGTAGTAGCGTTGTGAAAGCAAAACGAGGCACCATTTACGATCGTAATGGGGAGCCGATTGCTGAAGACGCTACTTCTTATTCGTTATATGCGGTTTTAGATGAAACGTATCTTGGTATGAGTCCTGACGGTAAACAAGAACGTGAAAAATTGTATGTCCAATCGAAAGATAAAGAAGAAATAGCGAAAGTATTAGCTGATAATACGAACCTTGAAGCTGATTTTGTCATGGAACAACTGTCACGTAATCAAAAGCAAGTTGAGTTTGGTTCGGGTGGTAAAAATTTAACGTATGAACAAAAAACAAAAATTGAAGAGGCACTTGAAAAAAAAGAAATTAAAGGGATTTACTTTGAAAAACATCAAGCGAGAATGTATCCAAATGGTGTCTTTGCTTCTCACTTTATCGGTTACGCTCAATTAGCAGATGCGGATGATGAATCTAAAGGCTTGGTTGGTCGAATGGGAATCGAGGAAGCACAAAATGATATTTTGTCGGGTGAGGATGGCGAGATTTATTTCCAAAAAGATAGTATGCAACGTCCGATTCCAGGAACGACCTCTGTTTTGAAAGAGGCTAAAGACGGTCAGGATATCTATACAACGTTTGACAGTCGTCTTCAATTGTATTTAGAAGAGTTACTAGACGAGACGATGAAAAAATATGGACCTGAAAATATTACTGCGACACTGGTCGAAGCAAAATCAGGGGATATTATCGCCGCTGGGCAACGTCCAAGTTTTAATCCAGAAACAAAAGAAGGGCTGGAAGATACAGAGGAGCGTCCAGCAATGTGGCGCAACTTACTTGTGGAAGAGCCGATTGAACCAGGATCTACGATGAAAGTCTTTACAATGTCTTCTGCTTTGGATTTACAAGTGGTCAATCCAGACGAGTATTTTCAAACGGGGCATATTGAAGTAGATGATGCTCGGATTAATGATTGGAATCCTCAAGGGGTAGGAACAGTCACCTTTAGACAAGGATTTGCTTGGTCGAGTAACGTGGGCATGGTTCTGCTTCAACAACGCATGGGTGATGAATGGCAACGATATGTAAAGCGATTTGGTTTTACCAAGCCAACTAATATTAATTTACCCGGTGAAAATAAAGGAAGTATTCAAAAAGGAACGACTGTCGACCGTGCGATGACAGCGTTTGGTCAGGCCATTTATGTGACACCTATGCAAATGGTTCAAGCGTATACTGCGATTGCCAATGACGGTAAAATGATGAAACTTAACTATATTGACAAAATTGTTAAACAGGATGGCGAAGAAGTCTATACGGAACCTGAAATGTTAGCTAAGCCAATAAAACCTCAGAGTGCGCATCAAACGCTACAAATGATGCAAGGGGTTGTGGATGATAAGCAGTATGGAACAGGAAATAACTTTGCAATCGAAGGGTATCCGATTGCGGCTAAGACGGGAACAGCGCAGTTCTTTGCGGATGGTAGTTACTCAACGTCTGAGTTTTTATACTCGGTCGTAGAAATTGCTCCAACCGATAATCCAGAATACATCTTATACGTGACGATTAAACGTCCTAAGGAAGGTACTGGAACAGCAGGTGGCGTTATGGTTTCAGAAATTAGTAACCCGCTTTTAAAATTAGCGCTAGACCTTAATATAAAAAATTCAGAAGAGTAGGAGATAAAAAATATGAACTGGACGCGACTTTTTTTTCCAATAGCCATTAGTTTTGCGATGACTGTGTCGTTGATGCCGTTCTTTATCGGTTATTTTCAAATGAAGAAACATGGACAACCGATTCGTGAAGAAGGACCTAAATGGCATAATGTTAAAGCTGGAACACCGACAATGGGTGGCGCTGTATTTTTAGTTGCTATTACCGTAACTAGCCTTATTTTCAGTCTGTTTCAACGTGTTTTAACAGCTGAGATGTGGATTATGTTGGCGATTTTATTATTGTACGGCACGCTTGGTTTCTTAGATGACTTTATCAAAATATTTAAACAACGTAATATGGGACTTACTTCTTTACAAAAATTAGTTGGTCAGATTGTAGGAGGTATTCTTCTCTATACTGTCTTTAAGGCTAAAGGCTATCCTACAACCTTATCGCTTCCGTTTGATGTCACATTAGACTTAGGTGTTTTATACGGCGTTTTCGTAGTGATTTGGTTAGTCGGTTTTTCTAACGCTGTCAATTTAACTGACGGCTTAGATGGACTAGTAGCTGGTTTGGGAACTATCTCATTTGGTACGTATGCCATTATTGCATGGAATCAACATCAATATGATGTGCTGTTAGTTTGCTTAGCAGTAATGGGCGGGTTACTAGGATTCTTCCTATTCAATAAAAAACCAGCTAAAATATTCATGGGAGATGTAGGGTCACTTGCCTTAGGTGGCTTACTCGCAAGTATCTCGATTATATTAAAACAAGAGTGGACACTGCTCTTAGTCGGTCTTGTCTATGTGATTGAAACACTCAGTGTGATTATGCAAGTCACTTCATTTAAATTAACAGGGAAACGTATTTTTAAAATGAGTCCAATCCATCATCATTTTGAAATGGGGGGTTGGTCTGAATGGAAAATTAATTTTGTTTTTTGGTCAGTAGGATTAATCATGTCAATCTTGACACTAACAATTCTTTATTAGGAGGCTATTAGGATGAGAACGGTAACGCATTACCAACATAAGAAAGTTTTAATTTTAGGATTAGCAAAAAGTGGTATGAGTGCGGCGAAATTATTACATCAATTAGGTGCGATTGTGACAGTTAACGACGGTCGCCCATTTGAAGAAAATAGTGAAGCACAAGACTTACTCACTATGGGAATGCGAGTGATTACAGGTTCTCATCCTGTTGACCTTTTAGATGAAGAGTTTGAATTGATTGTTAAGAATCCAGGGATTCCATATGATAATCCTATTATCGAGAAAGCAATAGAAAAAGAAATTCCTATTATTACTGAAGTTGAACTGGCGTATGAAATTAGTGAGGCTCAGATTATCGGGATTACGGGGACAAACGGCAAAACCACGACGACCACGATGATTGGGGCTGTTCTAAATGGTGGGAGTACGTCACCTCGTGCTTACTTAGCAGGAAATATTGGCGAAGTGGCAAGTACCGTCGCACAAGGTTTGTCAGAAAAAGACTGGATGGTTACCGAACTGTCTAGTTTTCAACTAATGGGCACACGAAAATTTCATCCGCATATCGCTGTCATAACGAATTTATATGAAGCGCATTTAGATTATCACGGTTCACGTGAAGCGTATGTTCACGCGAAGTGGGAAATTCAAAAAAACATGACGGCAGGGGATAGATTAGTTTTAAATTATCATCAAGCTGAATTGCGTCAGCTAGCAGAAAAAACGAAAGCGACTGTTGTGCCATTTAGTCTGGAAGCAGCTGATACAAATGGACAAGGTGCATACCTTAAAGATGATGTGTTATACTTTGAGGATGAAAAGATAATGACTGCTGCGGAGATTGGTGTACCAGGCTTACATAATATTGAAAATGCATTGGCAACTATTGCAGTTGCAAAAACGATTGGCGTAGAAACATCTGTGATTAAACAAGTATTGAGTGAATTTGGTGGCGTTGAACACCGCATGGAGTACATAGGAGAATTTTTCAATAGTAAGGTTTATAACGATTCTAAAGCGACCAATACACTGGCGACGATAAAAGCGTTAGAAGGATTTAAAGATTTATCAAAAGTCGTGTTAATTGCCGGAGGGCTAGATCGTGGGAATGATTTTGATGAGTTAATTCCAGCGTTTAAATCTATAAAACATGCAGTGTTTTATGGTGAAACGAAAGAAAAATTGACTACCTCCGCGATAAAAGCAGGTCTGTCGACAACTGAAATAGTAGCAACTTTACCAGAAGCAGTATTAGCAGCGAGTCATCAGCTTGCTCAAGGAGATGTGTTACTATTTTCCCCTGCATGTGCTAGTTGGGATCAGTTCAAAAACTTTGAAATTAGAGGCCGGGTCTTTAAAGAAACGGTGAAACAAATAGAAAAAGAGTGGAAAAATAAATGAAGATGATTGTATCAGGCGGCGGGACGGGCGGACATATCTATCCAGCTTTATCCTTAGTCGATTATATGGAAAAAAATATACCCTCCCATGAGGCGTTATATGTTGGTACGGAAGAAGGGCTCGAGAGTCAAATTGTAACAAAAAAAGGAGTACCATTTAAATCAATACGTGTACAGGGGTTTAAGCGTAGTTTAAGTCTAGATAATGTTAAAACCGTATATTACTTTATGAAAGCTGTTCAAGATTCTAAAAAGTTAATTGAGGAATTTCAACCAGATGTTGTGGTCGGCACAGGTGGCTATGTTTGTGCTCCTATTGTATATGCAGCGCATAAAAAAGGCGTACCGACTATGATACATGAACAAAATAGCGTTCCCGGACTGGCTAATAAGTTTTTAGCTCGTTATGTGGATAAAGTGGCTATTTGTTTTCCAGAAGCCGCAGAGTATTTTGATAAAAATAAAACTGTATTGACGGGTAACCCACGTGGTCAAGAAGTAGCAAGTATCCAACCGACAGATAGTTTAAGTCAATTTGGCTTTACAGAAGAACTGCCGACGATATTAGTCTTTGGAGGTAGTCGTGGGGCATTAACGATGACACGAGCGATGATGGAAGCTATGCCTCAAATGACGGGGAAAGATTATCAAGTGTTATTCGTGACGGGTAAAATATATTATGAAGATGTTATGGCGGCTGTAAGTGAAACAGTTAAGGCTAATGACAAGATAAAAATTGTACCCTATATTGAAGAAATGGAAAAAATCTTAACTAATGTGACGTTAGTAGTCGGACGCGCAGGCGCCACGTCGTTAGCTGAAATTACAGCGTTAGGACTTCCTTCAATTTTGATACCAAGTCCAAATGTTACGAATGACCATCAAACTAAAAATGCTCAATCTGTTGTGAATCATGGAGGAGCAGTATTATTACGTGACGACGAATTAAACGGTCCGAGATTAGTGACGGAAATAGAACGTATTATCTTGAATCCTGAATTATGCCGGAAAATGGCAGAAGCGTCAAAAGAAATGGGAATTCCAGATGCGACTAAACGTTTATTTGATGAGGTTTATCAACTAATTCATTGATAAGGAGGCGATAGTATGTCTAATAAGAAGTCCAAAAAAAATACATCACGAGCGTCAAAAGATGACCATGTAAAAAAGGGAAAAGCTACCAATATGCATGAAGAAACGGACGGTATGACGGAACTGCCTTCTGATAGATTGGCGAAACGGCATCAATCTAATCAAAATGTAACGTATATCACTATCGAAGAAACTGACACGGGTGAAACGATTATTAAATCAGAAGAATCAGATGAAGAGATTTTGGTAGAAAAGGAAGAAGTTAAGGAAACGAAAGAACCTAAAGAACCTAAAGAACTTCCAAAGTCGCAATCTTATGCTGATAAATTACCTAAGATGAAACAAAAACGACGAAAAAAATTAAATCGACGTTTAGCGACAATTTTAACCATATTTGGTGTGTCAGCATTGGCATTAATATACTATGTATCGCCATTTAGTAAACTTGGTGCAGTCAAAGTACAAGGGGTCAAGACGATTCCGCCTGAACGCATTGTTGAAACCTCTGGCTATAAGCTAGGTGATAGCATATGGTCGCAATACTATACGGAGCAACCTTTGAAAAATATCGTTAAGCGTAATCCTCGCGTTGCAAGTGTTACGAAGTCTTTTTCAGGTGTTAATCATATCGTCTTGCATGTGAAAGAACAAGATGAGATTGCTTATGAGAAACGTTCAGACGGGTATTACCCGCTATTTAAAGATGGACGAGTAGCCAATGAAAAAACTGATAACCCGGATAGTCATTATCCTGTCCTAATCGATTTTTCAGATAAAAAGTATGTACAGAAAATGATGACGAGCTATGATACATTTTCGGATGAAGTAAAAGAAAACATGAAAGAAATCTACTATGCACCGAGCAAGGCGAATGAATATCGTATCTCGATTATTATGCATGATGGTAACGAAATCATTGGTAGTATGACCGATATTGAAAATAAAATTAATTACTATCCACAAGTTGCACAACAAATGGCTGAAATGGGCATTGTTGATATGGAAGCGGGGATTTATTCTTATTCCTATGAAACACGCGATGAGTACGAGAAGCAACAACAAAAAATAAAAGAAGCACGGGAACGTGGAGATGCTGATTTAGATTTAGAAGGTAGCGAAGAGATTAACTTTGATGAAATTTTGAATTTAGACGGTAATCAAGAGGCAAATGAGAATGAAAATGCAGATGTGGAGTAAAAAAGTCGAGAAAAACGAATTATCCACATCAGTCATGTCTATTTTATAATATTCTTGTTTTGTAAAGTCTCTCTTTTGTGGTAGAATTAATAAGAGTAAGATAATTTAAATAATATACGAAATATTGAAAAGATATGGAAGAAAAAGTCTAGGAGGGAACCTATAAATGGCAAACACAGGGATACATGTGGGCCTGGATATAGGCACAACATCTGTTAAAGTCGTTGTCGCTGAATATATCGAAGGACAAATAAATATTATTGGCGTTGGCAATGCCAAATCCGAAGGTTTGAATCGAGGTATTGTAATAGATATCGATAAGGCAGCGAATACTATTAAACGTGCTATTGCACAGGCAGAAGAAAAATCGGGCGTTCAAATCCGAAAAGTAAATGTCGGTTTGCCAGCGAACTTACTAGAAATTGAACATTGTGAAGGAATGATAGCAGTCAGTGCTGAATCCAAAGAAATCACAGATGAAGATGTACAAAATGTTGCCTCTGCAGCAATCGTACGTTCAACACCTCCAGAACGTCAAGTGATTACGTTAATTCCACGAGAGTACAAAGTTGATGGGTTTGATGGGATTAAAGATCCACGAGGTATGTTAGGTGTACGTTTGGATATGCAAGGACTTGTATTTACAGGACCAAAAACAATTATCCATAACGTGAAAAAATGTGTGGAAAAAGCTGGTTTGGAACTAGGTGAGTTAGTTATTACCCCACTTGCTTTAGCTGAGACAGTTTTAACAGACGGTGAAAAAGATTTTGGTACAACACTTATTGATATGGGTGGCGGTCAGACGACTGCGGCTGTTTATTATGATAATCAGTTACAATTTACCCATGTTGAACAAGAAGGTGGCGAGTTCGTCACGAAAGATATTTCCGTTGTATTAAATACATCCATTCATAATGCTGAAGCATTAAAAATTAACTATGGTGACGCTTATACTGAACGTACATCAGAAGATGAAGTATTTCCGGTTGAAGTGATTGGAAAACCAGAACCAATTAAAGTTGATGAACGTTATTTATCCGAAATTATAGAAGCAAGAATGGAACAAATTTTTACAAAAGTAAAACATTCATTAGCCAATACAGATGCATTGAACTTACCGGGTGGTGTGATTATCACAGGTGGTAATGCGGGAATGCCGGGTGTGACGGAGTTGGCATCTGAGATACTCGGAACGAATGTCCACTTACACGTGCCAAATCATATGGGCTTACGTAACCCAATATTTTCAAATGCAATTAGTATCGTTGAGTATGCTGCAACTTTAAGTGATATCTATCATATTTCACAATTTGCAGTAACAGGGGAACGTTTTGCACAGACCGCTTCATCAACAATGCCGCGCGTTCAATTCCAAGAACCAAATGAAGTTGAAATGACGCATTATGAAGAGCCGGTTGCTAATGTGAGTGACGCACCAAAAGGAACAAACGAAAAACTATCTGATAAAATAAAAGGTTTCTTTTCAAATATGTTTGATTAGACGACAAGAGCAGGAGGAATAAAAATGGAATTTTCGATAGATAACCAAGTAGAGCACGGCGCTGTCATTAAAGTGATAGGTGTCGGTGGTGGTGGCGGTAACGCTGTCAACCGTATGATTGAAGAAAATGTAAAAGGGATCGAATTTATCGTTGCCAATACTGATGTTCAAGCTTTGCGTGATAGCAAGGCTGAAACAGTGATTCAATTAGGACCAAAATATACACGCGGACTAGGTGCAGGTTCTCAACCAGAAGTTGGGAAAAAAGCAGCTGAAGAAAGTGAAGAGCAATTAGCGAAAGCGTTGGAAGGCGCAGATATGATTTTCATCACCGCTGGTATGGGTGGGGGAACAGGTACTGGTGCTGCTCCTGAAGTAGCTCGTATTGCGAAAGACTTAGGTGCTTTGACAGTTGGTGTGGTTACACGTCCATTCGGTTTTGAAGGACCAAAACGTGGCCGTTTTGCAGCCGAAGGTATCTCAGCATTGAAAGAACATGTTGATACATTATTAATTATCTCAAATAATCGCCTATTAGAAGTAGTTGATAAGAAAACACCAATCTTAGAAGCTTTCCGTGAAGCTGACAATGTTTTACGTCAAGGGGTTCAAGGTATCTCTGATTTAATTACGGCACCTGGCTATGTCAACTTAGACTTTGCCGATGTTAAAACAGTCATGGAAAATCAAGGAACTGCTTTAATGGGTATCGGTTCAGCTACAGGTGAAGATCGTGTCATTCAAGCGACAAAACAAGCTATCTCATCACCATTATTAGAAACATCTATCGATGGTGCAGAACAAGTCTTGTTAAATATTACTGGTGGCTTAGATATGACATTGTTCGAAGCACAAGATGCTTCTGATATTGTAGCAGCTGCAGCTGATGGCGATGTGAACATCATTCTAGGAACATCAATTAACGAAGCATTAACAGATGAAATTATTGTGACTGTTATCGCGACAGGAATTGACCCTACAAAAAAGGAAAAAAAAAAGACTCGCGTAGCTTCTAAAGCACCTCGTCAAACTTTTCAACCAACAGAGCGTCCAGCAGTAACGGAAGCAACTGTTAGTGCAAAAGAAGAGGAAGAAGAAAGTGCATTCGGTGACTGGGATATCCGTCGTGAGCCAAATGAACGTCATTCGGTAGACACGACAGAATTTGAACCGATTGAAAAGAAGGAAATCGATACTTTTAAAAAAGAAGTAGAGAAAAAAGAGGACGATGAGTTAGATACCCCTCCATTTTTCCGTCGCAAAAGGTAAGAAGTTATGAAAAAGTTAGCTAACAATTTAAATAAAATTCAGCAGGAGCTATCAACCTATCATTTAACGTCACCTACTGCGAAATTAATCGCGGTGACAAAGTATGTTGAAAGCGACGTGATGAGAGAACTCTATCATTTAGGTCAATATGATATTGCTGAAAATCGTACGGACTTGCTGTTAAAAAAGAAAATTGAATTAGCTGATTGTTCAAAGTTTGTTTGGCATTTTATCGGACCTTTACAAACGCGTAAAGTCAAAGATGTGATTAACAACATTGACTATTTTCATGCCCTTGATCGATTAAAAACAGCTCAAGAGATTCAAAAGCGAGCTGAACATGAAATTAAATGTTTTATTCAAGTGAATGTATCAGGTGAAACCACAAAACAAGGGATTTCACCTGATGCATTAGTGTCTTTTATTGACGAGCTTGAAAAATATGATAAAATCAGAGTGGTTGGTTTGATGACAATGGCACCAAATACGTCTGATAAACAACTTATTCGAAATTGTTTTAAACAACTCAAGGATTTACGTCAAGATGTGCAGCGTTTAAATAAAGGTTATGCACCTTGTACAGAGTTGAGTATGGGAATGAGTCAAGACTATCAAATCGCTTTGGAAGAAGGAGCGACGTTTATTAGGATTGGCACAGATTTATTTCAATAGATTAATTAGAAAAGGAAAAGGGTGTGCAAAAATATGGATTTTACAGCAGCAACTGAAAAAATTCAACGTTTTTTTGGTTTAGATGGAGCAGATGATGAGGTGGTAGTAAACGACACTCAAAATACGTATCAAGCACCAGAAGAACCGAAAGCGAGTGCGCCCCGCCAACCTTTACGTTCGCAAATGTCTGAGCCAGTTAAAAAGCAAGAGGCGTATACTAATACGCCACCTATCGAGAACCGTCGTCAGTCGTCGCATGAAGCGCGACCTCAAATGCAAAATGAACGCGTTCAACCAAAACAAGATAACGTGTTAAGGATGAAGCAATCTGCACAGTCGTCAGCAGGACCAAAGGTGAAGGATGATAGTCAAGTGAAAAAAGTGTTGATATTAGAACCGAGAACATATACAGAAGCTAAAACAATTGCCAAAGCTATTTTCAGAAGTGAAGTAGTGATTATTAATTTTCGAGTGATGGAAGAAGCGCAAGCCCGTCGTATTGTCGATTTCTTAACAGGGGTAGTATATGCTTTGGATGGCGATATTCAGCGTTTAGGGGATGAGCTTTTCATCTGCACACCGCCAAACATGGAGATTGATAGTGATGTGGCAAAAAGTCTATTGAAAACTCAATTTACTGAGTTTTAAAAAGGAAGTGTCGGTTTGTTTTTAATTACATTTATTAGAACATTTACGAATGTGTATTCAACATGTTTAATCATTTATGCCCTTTTATCATGGTTTCCAGGTGGTTATGACACCGCCATTGGCGAGTTTTTAACACGAATTTGTGAACCATATTTAAAATTATTTGATCGTTTAAATTTAAACATTGGATTTATGAGTTTTACGATTATGGTGGCATTAATTGTATTAAATGTTGCATCTTCATTATTAATCCGCTTAGTTTGGATGTTTCTATAAGCAAATATAATAGGTGAAAGGGTGATTATCTATGAATGCAAATGTTTATCAACATTTTCGTAAAGATGAACACCCTTTTGTTGATTTAATTGAAGACTGGGTGGAACAAGTTGATCGTTACTATGCACCAGTCTTGACGAATTTTTTAGACCCTCGTCAGCAGTTTATTCTCGAGAGCATTGTCGGACAGTATCAAGATGACTATGCGTTCATGTTTTTTGGTGGCTATGAAAAGGCAGAAAGAAAACGTGCTTTAATCTACCCCATATATTATGTCCCGTCACAAGAAGATTTTGATGTCACGTACTGCGAAATAACGTATCCCACGAAATTCGCAACGCTAACTCACGGGAAAATTTTGGGAACATTGATGAGTGTGGGGCTTGGTCGTGAATACTTTGGCGATATTATCACGAATGAAACGGGTGCGTGGCATTTTATCTGTAATAAGGCAAAATGGCCATTTGTGATGACGCAAGTAGATAAAATTGCAAACTTTCCAGTTAAATTGACGGAAATATCTGTGGATGACTTAATTCAAGCAGAAGAAGAGTGGGAAGAACGTAGTATTACGGCTAGCTCTATGCGCGTGGATACCGTTATATCGGAAAGTTTAGCTATATCTAGACAGCGCGCTAAGCAGTTGATAGAGTCGAAAAAAGTAAAATTAAATTGGACGGAAATCACACGCCCAGACAGTGTGTTAGAACCATTAGATATTATCTCGATTAGAGGTTTTGGAAGAATTCAAGTAAAAGCAGTGGATGGTATGACAAAAAAGCAAAAATATCGTATCATTATAGGTATCATGACAAATAATAACTAAGAGGTGACAGGAAATGGCATTAACTCCATTAGATATCAAGAATAAATCATTCGCAAACAAAATGCGCGGATATAATCCGGACGAAGTCGATGAATTTTTAGACCAAGTAATTGAAGACTATGAAGAAGCAATTAGAAAAAATCGTGAATTAGAGAAATCATTAAAACACGCAGAAGAAAAGTTAACGTACTTTAACGAATTAAAAGACGCTTTAAATCAATCTATCATTGTGGCGCAAGACACTGCTGATAAATTGAAAGACAGTGCGACTCGTGAATCAGAAGTAACGGTAACGTCTGCAAAAGCAGAAGCGAATACGATTCTGACAGAAGCAAAAGCAACAGCTGAAAAAACTGTTTTAGAAGCTAACCAAAAAGCTGAAAGTATTTTAAAACATGCAGAAGATCAAACTTCACAATTAGCGTATGAAACAGATGCATTGAAAAAGAAAACACGTGAATTCCATCGTAATTTATCATTACTTTTAGAATCACAATTAGAAGCGATAAAAAGTGGTGAATGGGATGAGCTATTAAAACCATTTTCATCTTACATGGATGATAGTCATTCAAACGTTCAACGCATTTTAAGCAAAAACAATGCGGAAGAAACAGAAGAAACAAATAAAGAAAATTCGGAAGAAGTAGTTGACACATCGGTTGAAGATGGGCATACTAAAGCTATCGAATTAGATGAAATAAAATAAAGGTTGCCATGAAACACATTGTTATCCACATACCTAAAGCGAGTCAGTGATAGTGTGAGACTGATAGTCCCTGTTGATAATAATATCATTCATGTCCTGCTATTATGAAACCAGTAGTAATAGACGAGTCATTCACGATACGAATTGAGAGATACTGAATCGTTGTCACAAGAGAAAACTTTTCAGTGAAATTTGGGTGGTAACGCGAGCACTTCGTCCCTTTTAGGGGTGGAGTGCTTTTTTGTATGTTGACAAAGGAGAGATGAGAATGAAAATGAAAGAAACACTACAATTAGGAAAAACAGGTTTTCCAATGCGTGGTAACTTGCCAGTGCGTGAAGCAGAATGGCAAAAAGAGTGGGAAGAAAACAAGGTATATGAAAAACGTCAAGAGATTAATGAAGGGAAGCCAACCTTTGTCTTGCATGACGGACCGCCGTATGCCAATGGAAATATCCACTTAGGCCATGCTTTAAATAAAATTAGTAAAGATATTATCGTGCGTTCAAAATCAATGATGGGCTTCCGTGCACCGTATGTTCCTGGTTGGGATACACATGGTCTGCCAATTGAACAAGTTTTAACGAATAAAGGCGTCGATCGTAAAAAAATGACACGCAGTGAATATTTAGCAGAGTGTGAACGTTACGCACTATCTCAAGTAGATAAACAACGTGAAGACTTTAAACGCTTAGGAGTTGCAGGTGATTGGGATAATCCTTATATTACGTTAACCCCTGATTATGAAGCTGCTCAAATCCGCGTCTTTGGTAAAATGGCTGAAAAAGGCTATATTTATAAAGGGTTAAAACCAATTTACTGGTCACCTTCAAGTGAATCTTCTCTAGCAGAAGCTGAGATTGAATATAAAGACGTGAAGTCACCTTCTATCTATGTAGCCTTCCAAGTGAAGAATGGTGGCGATGTTTTAGACGCAGCGGATACTTATTTTGTCATTTGGACGACAACACCTTGGACGCTTCCAGCTAACTTAGGTATTTCTGTTCATCCAGAGTTTATCTATCAAGTATTGCAAGTTGGCGATAGAAAATATGTGATTGCTAAAGAATTAGTAGAAAAAGTAGCAGGCGAGTTAGAATGGTCAGACTATGACGTTGTAAAAGAAATAAAAGGGGCTGACCTTGAAAAATTAACAGCCCAACATCCATTCTACGACCGTGAATCACTTGTGATGACAGGGGATCATGTTACATTGGACGCAGGGACTGGATTAGTTCATACGGCACCGGGACATGGTGAAGATGACTACTTAATCGGCCAACGTTATGGCTTGGATGTATTATCTCCAGTCAATAATCGCGGTGTCTTTACAGAGGAAGCACCTGGTTTTGAAGGAGTTTTCTACGATAAAGCTAACCCAATGGTAACAGAGCTATTAAAAGAAAAAGGCGCACTCTTAAAAATGGAATTCTTTACGCATAGTTATCCACATGATTGGCGTACGAAGAAACCAGTTATTTTCCGCGCGACGCCTCAATGGTTTGCGTCAATTGATAAATTTAGAGAAGATATTTTATCTGAAATTGAAAAAGTTGATTGGGTGATTCCTTGGGGAATGACGCGTCTATATAACATGGTGCGTGACCGTGGTGATTGGGTAATTTCTCGTCAACGTGCATGGGGAGTTCCTCTACCTATTTTCTATGCGGAAAATGAAGAAGCGATTATTACACCAGAAACGACGGAACATGTAGCTGAGCTATTTGCTAAACATGGCTCACATATTTGGTATGACTGGGATCCGGTTGATTTATTACCAGAAGGATTTACCCATGAAGGTAGTCCAAATGGCGTATTCCGCATTGAAACAGATATTATGGACGTATGGTTTGATTCAGGTTCTTCTCATGAAGCGGTGTTACGTCAACGTGATGATTTAACTTTCCCAGCCGACTTGTACTTAGAAGGTTCTGACCAATATCGTGGTTGGTTTAACTCAAGTATTACAACGAGTGTGGCAATCAATGGCGTGGCTCCATATAAAGCGGTCTTGTCACAAGGCTTCACTCTCGATGCCAAAGGACGTAAACAAAGTAAATCACTAGGTAATACGATTGAACCTGGTAAGGTTATTAATCAAATGGGTGCTGATATTCTACGTCTATGGGTCGCAAGTGTTGACTATGAATCTGACGTGCGTGTGGATATGAACACCTTAAAACAAGTATCAGAGACTTATCGTAAAATTCGTAATACAATGCGTTTCTTATTAGCTAATACATCAGACTTTGAACCTAAGACTGACCGAGTAGCGTTTGCTGACTTACGTTCTGTTGACCAGTATATGATGATTCGTTTAAATCATATTGTGGCAGATGTATTGAAAGGCTATGACTCTTATTCATTCTCTAGCGTGTATAAAGCGATTGTTAACTTCTGTATTTCTGACTTGTCTTCATTCTATTTAGATTTTGCTAAAGATGTAGTATACATTGAAGCTGAAGATAATTACGAGCGTCGTTGCATGCAAACAGTCTTTTACGATGTCGCAGTAGCGCTATCTAAATTATTGACACCTATTTTACCTCATACAGCTGAAGAGGTATGGTCATTCTTGAAAGAGGAAGAAAGCTATGTACAATTAGCTGAAATGCCTGAAGTACAAGATGTACCAAATGAAAACGACATTTTAGAAAAATGGATAGTCTTTATGACATTGCGTGACGCAAGCTTGAAAGCCTTAGAAGAAGCTCGTAATTCTAAATTGATTGGAAAATCGTTTGAAGCAAAATTAACATTCTATCCAGAAGGCGAAATGAAAGAATTTTTAACTAACTTTGATGGTAATTTAGCACAGTTATTAATCGTGTCACAATTAGAAATCAAAGAAGGAGAAGCGCCAGAAGCTGCTCATCAATTTGAAGACTTAGCCGTCTTAGTGGAAAAAGCAGAAGGACAAGTGTGCGATCGTTGTCGTGCTGTTAAAGAAGACGTAGGTAGTCATGAAGCATTGCCAACATTATGTGACCGCTGTGCAGAGATTGTGGAAAAGAATTTTCCAGAAGCAGTTGCAGAAGGATTTGAATAAAATAATCTCTTTCTATAAATAAGAGACACTAAGTGAGACACTCATAATAAAATTCAGTCTTTATGAATTTTATTGTGAGTGTTTTTTTACTGTTTTATAATTAACGGACGTATTATAGAAAATGCTACGAGGATATGCTAGTATAAAAGTAGAATAAAATCTAATAGAAAAAGGTGAGGATATGCGGTTAAAAATAGTATGCGAGTCATCTCAACATGAGCTACCTATGAATTATCGTAGTAAAATCATGATGATGATTAAAACATATTTAGCGAAGCAAAACAAAGAACTCTATGGTCGCTTGTTTAACGATAACACGATGAAGCCTTACACATTTTCAGTTTACTTACCTCAAGCAAAATTTGAAAAGGTTTACATGACGCTGGGAGAAAGTCGGGAATTTGTGATAAATTTTTCCACGAGTGATGCAGAGATTGCGATTAACTTTTACAATGCTTTTCTTGCGATGAAAAATGAAACTATCCTTTGGCGGAATGACTTGACGACGACTGTCAAAAAGGTCGACATCGTTACGTTGCCACCTATTGTAACTGAAAAAATACAAGTGCGTACACTCTCGCCAATTATTTGTCGTCATCACAATCAAGAAACGATAAAAGATTGGTTTTACACGTACGATGATAAAGAGTTCCTCCCCATTTTAAAACGAAATATGACATTTAAGCTGGTCGACCGATTGGGTGAGACTGCTCGCTACGATTTAGAAAAGTTAACGCTAACACCCATCAAGATGAAAAAAACAGTGATAAAACATTATGAAAAACAAATCGCAGGCTCGATAGGAACGTTGGAAGTGACGGGCAAATCCTATTTGTTAAACGAATTCGTCGATAGTGGTGTCGGGAGCTTGACAGGTAGTGGTTTTGGTATGGTTGAAAAAGTGTAGGAGGTGATGAAGATGACTGACATACGAGTGAGACTCGATGATTGGCAAAAAAATGCTGGATGTGTGGGATTTATTAACATTGTGGGAAAAGAGAACGTGCAGCTGACTGAGAATGGTTTTGGCTTTGATTCTACTGTATTGGAAGATTTTGCTACTAAGTATTTTGATTATTTAATTGAAACATATAAGCCGACATTATCTTGGTATAAAATCATTGCTTACAAAGATACATTAGAAAAACATGAAAGAGAAAATTTTGAAAACTTTGATGAGAAAGATTTGGAAAGATTAAATACGTATATTATAGATGTTTGCAAACGTTATTTAACCAGTGCGAGTTATAAGGCAAGTTATCCTTTGATTAAATATGACTTTGATATGTTAGAAGCGGGCAAACAAAGTAAAGCAATCGGTCGATTAAAGAAAAGGGAAACATTTGAAGAGAAGAAAACAGAAATACTGGAAGAAGTCAGAGAGGCGTATGAAAGAATTAAACAAATCATTGCTTATTGTGAGAGTCCAGAAGGCCGTAAATATTTAGCGGCTAAAAATGTCATCTATACGATTGTCAAACACGCATGGGATAGTGTTAGTTTTTTAAATCCTCAAACGAAAGAAAAAGATGTCTATAAAGATTTCGAACAGTATTTTATAGATCCTGTTTTAGAGTATTTAGAATCAGATAAGAGTCGATATAAATTAACATGCTGTTCCTGTGAAAATCCTGTTAAAAACGCGAGTGAAACGCTATCTTTTCTAAATAAAACAGGCTTTGACGTGAATCGAAAAAATTCGCACGCATGGGACTTTGTTAATGATTTAATTATTTGTCCGGTATGTAAACTCATCTATGCGTGTATCCCAGCTGGTTTTACGTACGTATACAGTCAAGGCATGTTTGTCAATGCCAACAGCAGTATCGAAGAACTACTTCGCACGAATAATTTGATAAAAATGGAAGTTTTAACTTTAAACCGTGCTTCCGTTCGTGAAGTGAATACTTA
This sequence comes from Vagococcus lutrae, assembly GCF_023299185.1. Classification (NCBI taxonomy): domain Bacteria; kingdom Bacillati; phylum Bacillota; class Bacilli; order Lactobacillales; family Enterococcaceae; genus Vagococcus; species Vagococcus lutrae. The sequence goes on along the minus strand of NZ_CP097017.1, from coordinate 833,353 downwards.
TAGTGCACTAGTACACGCTTTTCAAAAACAAGATCGCGACCAGTTTCGCTTGCAAACAGAGGATGTCCAAGTTGTCCGGTATCAAAATGAAACGTATCGTTTTAATATCCTTTCAAAAAATACGTTACGCATTTTGAATCAGTCGGAAGCAGAATTAAGCCAGCTATTGCATACTTGGGTAAAAGAAAATGGTGAAACGTATTCCCTATATCAAAAAGTCGTAGAAAAACTATTTAACAACGAAAATATGCTGACGCTCATACATAAACTGCTAGTTTATAAGGCAACGAAAACGGAAAATCCTGGCTATCAGATACGGCATATTGACGCGCTAATAAAAATCAATCAACATTTTCTAGGAGGGATTTTAACAATGAACGAGGTAACGCAAGATGAAATCAAAAAGATTAAAGGAGCCGCGTGGTATTTTAAGAAAGGCTACGATAACCCTAATAAAGTAAATGGTGTTTCTCATAAACTGCTAAATGCTCTAAAGATTGGTAACCGAGATGAGTTTATGAATGTTATTCTTAATTGTTACGCCTATTTAAATCAGCAAGTACCACAATTTTTTAATCGTGTGTTTGAAAATGAAGAAACCTTTAAAACAATTGGGTATAGCTTTGTTGCAGGGATTATTGGACCAGTGGAAATGAATGAATACGGAGGGAAAGCATGATGAAAACAAAAGGATTAGCATTGACCATTATTTTTCAAGCAGAGAGTGCCAACTATGGTGAGAGTTTAGGAAACGTAGCAGCTTTAAAGAAAATTTCTCGCAATAACGGCGAGCAGTATACGTATATTTCACGTCAGGCAATTCGGTATAATATAGCGGAACAGTTAGGAGAAACATTAGCTCCTGTGAGTGCAGAAGGAAGTGGCGATAAAAAAGTTGTCCAATTTAAAGCAGATGCAACAATTGCCGATTATCCAGAGTTAGACTTTTTCGGCTATTTAAAAACGGAGAAAAAATCTTCAGGTAAAAAACGTTCCGCTAAAGTTCGCTTATCTAATGCCATTTCCTTAGAAACATTTAAGGGAGACGCCGACTTTTTAACGAATAAAGGGCAAGCTGATAAATTAGGCGTTAACATGAATATCGCACAAGCTGAAATACATCAGTCCTATTATCGCTACACGGTAACGGTTGACTTAGATCAAATCGGCATTGATAGCGTAGATGACATTAAATTAGAGGCGGAAGAAAAAAATCGTCGTGTTGCCAAGTTATTAGACACGATAGCCTTTTTATATCGTGATATTAGAGGACGTAGAGAAGATTTAAAACCTTTATTTATTATTGGGGGTGTTTACGACGTTAAAAATCCGATTTTTCAAAACAATGTAGATGTTAAAGATAATAAAATTACCGTTTCAAAAATCGAAGGGGTTTTATACGATACGATTGTAGATGATACTTATTGTGGGGTTGTAGAAGAGCAATTTGATAATACGGAAGAAATTAAAGAAAAGTTACAGGCGACCGATATGCCAACATTCTTTAACTCTGTGAAACAAAAGGTAGCTGAATATTATGAAAGCTATTAAACTCTTACTGACACAAGACATGGTAAATTATAAAAAAGCCACAAGTAGTCAGCTAAAAGAAACCTATCCTTTGCCTCCTTATTCGACCGTAATCGGCATGATTCATGCACTCTGTGGTTTTACAACGTATCAGCCAATGGATGTCAGTATACAAGGAAAATACTTTTCAAAAGTGAATGACCTCTATACGCGTTATGAGTTTAACAATGGTATGAAGTATGATAAAGGCCGTCATCAAATCCAAGTAGGCGAATATGGGGTCGGTCGCGGTGTTGCTACGGCAGAATTATTAGTCGATGTAGAATTGCTGTTACATATTATTCCAGAAGACCAAGCATTAGTCGAAGTGATACATGACGCACTTTTATTTCCAAAAGAATATCCCAGTCTGGGTCGTCGAGAGGATTTAGCAACGATTGAGTCGGTCAACGTAGTCGATATTAAAATGCAAGAACTAGAAACGGATGCAGCGATTAAACAAGGTTACGCAGCCTATGTGCCCGTTCACTATCAGGATGATATCGATTTAGATGCAAGTAAAGTCACGAGTTTGAGAGGGACGCGATACTTTTTAACAAAAGATTACGAGCTAGTAAATGTGAGCACTGTTAAAAATCCTAAGATATTTCGACAATGGAAACCTAAAAAAGAAGTCATCTATGTCAGTGACTTGACGGTATTTGAAGACACAGAGATTTTACAGGACAGTGACGGTGCATTAGTTTTCGCAAATTAAGAAAAGAGGGTGCAATGAAACACTATTTAGCAAAGTCGGACGGTGAAACCATCGTAGAACATACCTGTCAATTAATTGCCAATTTGAATGAGCTACACGCATTATATCCGGCAATCAACGTTAATTGGGAGTTATTAAGCTTAGCTTGTTTACATCACGATTTAGGAAAAATGAATCCAAAGTTTCAGGTAAAAGTGCATGAAAATAGACGTACGATAGAAGGGGAACTACCTCATGGTTTATTAAGTACGGGAACCATTCCTAATAAAAAACTCCGAGCACGTGGTTATTCAGAAGCAGAAGTAAAGATTTTAAACTACGCTGTGGCCCTTCACCATGAACGAGATATGAGCGACATTACGACGGAAGACTATCACCGTGCTTTAGAGGAGATGAAAGAAGTAGCAGCTGACTTTCCTTATGCTGCACTCGAAATGGAAATCTGCACGATTAAACCTGTTTCTAAAAGATATTTTAAAATCAATACCACACTAAAACCCTCGACAATTGAAAACTATCACGATTATGTCATGTTAAAGGGATTATTAAACCGTTTGGATTATGCAGCGAGCGCTCATATATCTGTTGAAAATCCTAATGATTTCTTAGAAGATTCTTTAGCACAACTTCACTATGAGTGGAATGATTTACAACAATATATGACGCGTCATCAAGAGCAAAACGTTGTGGTTGTCGCACAGACGGGATTAGGTAAGACAGAAGCAGGGTTACTATGGCTTGGAAAAGCTAAAGGATTTTTTACACTGCCCTTAAGGACGGCTATCAACGCAATATATCAGCGAGTCACAGAACAAATAGTCACAACGTCTCATGATAATCGAGTAGGACTACTTCATTCCGATACTTATCAGCAATACCTTTTGTTTGAAGAAAAAAGCGAGCAAATGATGGACATCGATGAATATGAAACTAAGACACGTCAACTCTCTTTGCCACTTACGATTTGCACGTTGGATCAGCTTTTTGATATTGCTTTTAGATATCCCGGCTATGAACAAAAACTCGCTACGTTATCCTATTCAAAAGTCATTATTGATGAAATTCAAATGTATTCTGCTGATTTACTTGCCTATTTAATCTATGGTTTAAAATTAATAACGGACTACGGAGGACAATTTGCTATACTCACAGCGACGCTATCGCCATATATTTTAGACTTATTAGTTAGAGAAGGTCTTTCATTTGAAATGCCTTCATCCCCTTTTTTAGATGAAATGCTTTTACACCGTCATGAAGTCGAGGTGGTTTCAGAAGAGATATCTATTGAGCGTATTGTAGCGCATTATAATAAAAATAAGTTATTAGTCATTTGTAATACCGTTCGCAAAGCACGAGAGATATATGACGAACTGAGCGATATTATTAACTCAGAAGAGCTGTACTTATTTCATAGTCACTTTATCAAAAAAGACCGTACGGCAAAAGAACAAGCGATTTTAAAGTTTGGGCAGGTTGATAACACAAGAAGTGGCATCTGGGTGACCACGCAAGTAGTGGAAGCGTCTTTGGATGTTGATTTTGATATTTTATTTACTGAACTATCAGACTTGAACAGCTTATTTCAACGAATGGGACGATGTTATCGTAAAAGAGCTTGGCAGACGGATGTAGGAACAAATGTCTATGTGTATACGGGTGGGAAAAAGCGATGTAGCGGCGTTGGTTTTGTAGTAGATAAAGATATTCATCAGCTTTCTAAAGAGGCACTAAACAGTGTTAAGGGACGTTTAGATGAACGAATGAAAGTGGCATTGATTAATCAAACTTACACGCTTGAAAAAGTAGAAAAGACTAGTTTTTACCATGATGTAGCTAATAATCTAGCCTATTTAAAGTTGTTGATAGAAGGACAAAAAGATAAGAAAGACGTCCAAAAGCAGTTTCGAAATATTCATAGTTATAAGGTAATGCCAAAGCCTGTTTATGAAGCAAATCGGCTCCATGTTGAGAAACTGATTGCGACACTGAAACGTCGTCATCATAAAGAGTTATCGGCCACTGAAAAGAAAAAGCTAACAAAAGAAAAGCGTCAAGCACGACTAATGCTGGAACAGTATCAAGTAGATATACCTGCATATCTTTTTCAAAAAGGAGAGTGGACAGGGATAGAAATCACTCCTTATGAAACCTTGTTACTCTTTGAATGTGAGTATGATGCTGAAAAAGGACTTTACCTGATAATTGATGACACTTAGTAATAAAATAGAAAGTAAAAATAATTTAGATATGCACAAAAATCTGTCGATAGCTAAAACTTCATTTTTATGGGAAGATTGACAGAAATTATGATAAACTAGTCGTATCAAGAGTTTATATCAAGTAAGATAAAATTACTCAAGCTCAAAAAAGATATCTAAATAGAAATTTACGATGACCAACAGAAAGGGTGTTTTCAGACCTGATATGTCAAGCCTTTTATGAGTCGCTGTATTTAATCTAAAATAGTGGAATGTAAATTTAAGAGAAATCGAGAAGTTGACTGGCGTTAGTTATGTATTTAATCTAAAATAGTGGAATGTAAATAAAGATTTTGGTAATGCTTTTACAGCTTCAATTTATGTATTTAATCTAAAATAGTGGAATGTAAATATCACTGTTACGAGTGAATTCGGCTACCGTACTTCTGTATTTAATCTAAAATAGTGGAATGTAAATATACGGTTAAAACGCTTCACAGTTACGTCTACAACGGTATTTAATCTAAAATAGTGGAATGTAAATCTGCGAATTGGCACCAATCAGGCTTCAAAATTAGCGTATTTAATCTAAAATAGTGGAATGTAAATGAAGAAATCAAATTCTTCAACGAAGTATCAACTGATGTATTTAATCTAAAATAGTGGAATGTAAATGAAGAAATCAAATTCTTCAACGAAGTATCAACTGATGTATTTAATCTAAAATAGTGGAATGTAAATTCGCTAGAATGGAACGTTATAGCAGCGTGCGTGTCGTGTATTTAATCTAAAATAGTGGAATGTAAATAAGATAGCAAAAACGTTTTTGTTTAAATTGTGATTGGTATTTAATCTAAAATAGTTGAATGTAAATAAACTTAACACTCCGTCAATCGTCCAAGCGGTCTTGTATTTAATCTAAAATAGTGGAATGTAAATCTTTTATATAGCATATATAGGCAGTATTTTAATCTAAAATAATGGAATGATTTTACCAAGTTGTTAAATACAGCTGAAAAAAATAGGCTATCTACTTCTGAATTATCAGAAAAGATAGCCTATTAATTTTATCAAGACACATTTCTTTGAAAACATCCTACAAAACGATTAATTCGTTTCAGCGTTTTCCTTTTGCAAGTCCTCTATTTCAATAACGCCATAGTTTTTACGTTCAAGTTGCTCGACAATCGTGTCAAGCGTTTCTTGAGTAGTATCGATAGGTAGCGTGAAGAGTGTTCGACGGATAAATTCATCTTGTCCGACATCAAGCGTGATACAGCTTGCGATATTGGAATATTTAGAGATGATTTTAGAAATAGCCGCTAAGTCACCACGGTTTCCAGTAGAAGCGACTGTTAACACATAGCGTCCTTCATTCACATTCCATGATTGAGCTAAAATGTTTAATAATTTACTATGAGTCAAAATTCCGTAAAATTGTTGTTTGTCATCCAATACAGCGATGTATGGAAGTTCTTTAATCGTAAAGAATATTTTGAAGAAGGAAGAATTAAGATAAATGAACTTTGTCGCATTTTTTAATAAGTGTGTCACTGGCAAGCTCATATCACCGCCATTCGCTTTATGGCGATAGATGTGCATTTTATAAATATTTCCTCTGAATATTTTTTCAGAATCATCTAGGATAGGTACACAGCGGTACCCAGATTCTTCAAGTATTTCAAGTGCTCGTTCTAGTGTGCACGTTTCATTAACCGTTGTTAACTGACGTTTTTTGAGGCAGACTTGTTTGATCAGCATGGTAATCCCTCCAATTATTAATGTTCTATCATTATTCTATCATAAATCATTCGTAAGGTATATCATTTATAAAACGGTCAATTGACAGTTGCTTATAATAATGGTAATGTTATTAAGTAGAGTTTTAATAGAACGGAGGAAACAAACAGTATGGCAGCTAGAAAAACTTCCCTAGCGTGTTCTGTCTGTGGTTCACGTAACTATTCTAAAACAATTAATGATGGACAACGAACTGAGCGCTTAGAAATTAAAAAGTTCTGTAAGTATTGTAAAAAGCATACAATGCATAAAGAAACCAAGTAAGGACTGGAGGATAAACATGTCGTTTTTAAAAAGTGTTAAAGAAGAAATGCGTAATGTGACATGGCCAACAGGCGAAAAACTACGTAAAGATGTTATCATCGTAATTCAAACGACGATTTTGTTTGCGATATTTTTCGGAATCGTTGACCTTGGGTTACAGTCATTATTACAGCTTTTAGCAAAGTAGTGAGATGAACGCACAAAGACTAGCCGTTAGGCCGGATAAATGGTATAATGGAGAGAGACAAAACTTCGGGTAACTGAAGTTTTTTTATTTGACGAGAAAGTGGGTAAAAAAATGGAAACGTATGAAAGACAGTGGTATGTATTACACACGTATTCTGGCTATGAAAACAAGGTAAAGGCAAATATCGAATCTCGTGCTCAAAGTATGGGAATGGAAGAGTTTATTTTCCGTGTTGTTGTCCCTGAAGAAGAAGAGAGAGAAGTGAAGAACGGCAAAGAAAAAATCACTTCAAAGAAAACATTTCCAGGTTATGTATTAGTGGAAATGGTGATGACCGATGACTCATGGTATGTAGTACGTAATACACCAGGTGTGACAGGTTTTGTTGGCTCTCATGGCGCAGGAAGTAAACCAGCACCACTGTTACCTGAAGAAATCAATCACATCTTATTGAAGCTAGGTATCAGCAAGCGAGATAAAGAGCTAGAAGTTGAAGTAGGCGAAGTCGTGATGATTATTGAAGGAGCTTTTGCTACTTTAACAGGTGAAATCACTGAAATCGATTATGAACGTCAAAAATTAAAAGTAAATATTGATATGTTCGGTCGTGAAACATCGACAGAGTTAGACTTTGATCAAATTGATAAAATATAATAAAAAACGGCTCTTTGTCAAATAGGACTGATGAATCAAAATGAAGTCGAAAGATGAGTGGAACTTGTTCCATTCATCTTTTTTATTTTACTTCAATGAGGCGATTCATCATGAATATTCTTAATTTCATGTTCTCAAATGATTTAAATCCATAGGATACCCGTTTTAAAGTTTTAATATGTGTGTTTTTAGCTTCAATCTTACCGTTTGAATAAGGATATAGAAGAGAGTTACGAATCCCTTCTTCATAGTTTAAAAGGTTGTGAAGTTTCTTACGAAATTCTGAATCCAATGTTTCAGGTAGTCCTTTTAGTTGTTGGATAAATGACACGTGATTTTTACTTCTGAAAGCATCCATCATATCATGAAAACAGTGATAGGCTTCTTTTAATGGTTCAGAATAAGACAAAAGACGGTCAATCATCATGGCTTCTGTTTGATAAGGATAATGGGGTGCACGGAAACTGCGCCATGTTTTATATTCTGAATGATTGATAGACATTCGGTCCTTCGTTAAGCGACGCCAGTTGGCTTTTAATTTTAGGTAACCTAAGTGGTTATGCTGTTGTTTCAATCGCTTCATTTCCTTAATACGAAAGTCCTGAAAGGCTTTATTACAATGTTTAACCACGTGAAATCGATCAATAATAATCTTGGCTGACGTAAAAACACTCTTCGTCAATTGAAAGTAAGCGGCATTCATATCTGTGACTAATAATTTGACGTCGTTAGGATTCGGATACTTTTTGAAATGAGCAGTCAAATGCGTTAACTTCCGTGAAGGAAGTATATTAATAAGTTTTCCTGTTATACCATCTGCACAAATAAAACTCATGGTGTCTTCTGAAGAACAATGGGAACGAAATTCATCTACCATTAAGACCTCCGGCAAGTACGTTTGATAGGGAGTTGGTAAATAACTTTTTATTGAGCGTAATACCCTAATGACGGTAGTAATAGAAACATGGCATAACTTCGCAATTAAAGTGAATGAGATTTTTTCTTTTAATAAATCTATTATTTTAAGTATCACATGTCTTGAAATAGAGTGTCCTTTCTCGACAAAATAAGGGGTAGCGGTCCAATGATGAGCACAATTTTTACAGGTATAGCGTTGTTTTGCGACGTTCATAATTAAAGGTAAATGATTAAATTGATCAAAACGCACGACCGCTTTTTTCTTACCATTTCTTACGACTACTTGCTTTCCACTTTCGTTATACACCGTTGAACCACAATGATGACAAGGCATTAGTGGGGGTGAAAAAGTAGCGTTGACCACACATGTTTGTTGTCCTTTTACCATTTCGTAAGAAATGTCAGATGTGATTAAATTTGGCTCTATGATTCGAAGTAATTTTTTGATATCATTAGACATGAGCATATCGCCTCCCGTTTGTTTTTTTGTGGTAAATTAATCATATAGGAGAACGGTATGCTTTTTAATACCTAAAATCAAGAAAATTAAAAAAGGGCTGATGAATCACTTTCTGATTCATCAGTCCTTTAAATTATAGAGCCTAAAAAACATCTAATCGACTTTTGCCGATTAGATGTTTTTTTACGCCAAGTAGTAACACGTGTAGTCAGCGTAAGTATCTGTTTTAGCGTGAAACTGACTGTTAGCTGGGACGTCAAAAGATTGACCAGCTGTGTATGTTTGCCAATCTTCTTCATCAGGTAATTGGACGGTCAAGCTTCCGCCAACGATTTCCATGCGTTCTTTTGCCGCTGTATTAAAGGTATATTCACCAGGGGTCATAAATCCTAGTGTTAAGCGTTCACCATTTTCCAATATAACGGTACGACTGGAAACTTTTCCCTCAAAATAGATGTTGGCTTGTTGTTCGATAGTTGCGTGATTAAATGTTGTCATATAGAACTCCTTCTTATGATAATTCTTGATTTTTTTTAGCGGCTGCTAAAACAGCGTTCATCACAGATCCTCTAAAGTTGCCTTCTTCTAAGGCGTGAACAGCTGCAATAGTTGTACCTCCGGGTGAGCAAACCATATCTTTCAATGCGCCGGGATGTTGCCCTGTTTCTAAGACCATTTTAGCTGAGCCGTAAACAGTCTGTGCAGCAAATTCATAAGCCTGTACGCGTGTTAATCCTGCTAAAACAGCGCCGTCTGCAAGAGCCTCGATAAACATATAGACATACGCAGGGGCGGAACCGCTCACACCTACCACGGCATCTATGAGATATTCTGGCACGATTTGAGCTTTTCCAAAACTTTTAAATAGCGCAACGACGTCAGCTTGTTCTTCTTCTGTTACAAAAGTATTTGGAGATAGAGAAGACATACCTGCGTTCACAAGAGCTGGTGTATTAGGCATGACGCGAACGACTTTCGCTTGTTCCATTAAAGCTCCTTCAATCGTTGCTAAAGTGACACCTGCTGCAATCGAGATGAGGACTTTTTCTGTGCTGATAGCTTGTTTCATTTCGCTTAAAACAGCGGTAATCATATTTGGTTTAACGGCTAAAATAATCATGTCAGCTTGTTGAGCTACATCTTGATTTGAAGTCGCAACACGTATTCCGAGCTCGTCGTGTAGCGGTGCAAGAATGGGTTCATAAGCATCGTAAACAACGATTTGTTCAGGGGTGGTGAGTTGCGCAGACAATAACCCTTTCATAATAGCTTTGCCCATGTTACCGGCTCCAATAAATCCGATTGTTTTTTTCATCGTGACATCCTTTCTTTTTTATCCTCCGATATAGACGGGGGAGTAGTGTGTTGTTAATAGTTCTTGAATGGCAACAAGTCGTTCTTCTGACGGCGGTGTAAACTTATGCCATTCTCGTTGTAAACCTGCATATTTGTCTTTTCCAAACTCATGATAAGGTAGTAAATGAACAGAGTAAAGATTGATTTTTTCTTGTTTTAACCAATCAATTGTTTCTAATAGAGTAGTGTCATCAGCATTGATACCTTCTAATAGGATTAGACGTAAACTGATATTAGCATGATGCTCGTTAAGTCGGACTAAGTTGTTTAGAACTAAATCATTCGGACGACCTGTATACTTAGCGTGTAAGTCAGAGTGAATGAATTTTAAATCGTATAAAAATAAATCAACATAGGGGAGAATACGTTCGTAATTTTTAAACGGTGCAACACCGCAAGTGTCAATGGCAACCGAGATGCCGACGCGATGAAGTTCTTTGACTAACTCTTCAATAAAGTCGATATTTTGTGTCATGACTTCTCCGCCTGATAAGGTGACACCACCGCCAGACTGTTCGTAGAACAATTGATCTTTCTGTGCTTCTTTAACTAATTCTCGTACGGTGTATTCTCTTCCGACAGTTTCTTGTTTATTGTTTTTTTTGGTCATCGTTTCGATTTGATAACTTTGGCTTTCAGGGTTATGGCACCAAGCACAACGCAATGGGCATCCTTTGAAAAAAATGGTTGTTCGAATACCGGGACCGTCATGGATGGAAAATTTTTGAATATTAAAAACAATAGGGGTCTTCATAATAAGTGTACCTCCAATCTGTACGTAGATAGGTAGTGTGGAACACTACCTATTCTGAAATGATTTACATTAATACGGTAAAGATAAATGTGTGGAGGTAGTTTGCGATAACACCTGCAATGACGCCTCCTATTAAATGAGAAAGCATGGCTTTAGTGGTGATTTCACGCATGCCTAAGCTATCTGAAATACTAGCATGTGTGGAAAGGAAGCCAGCCCAGCAGTAACCAATCGCAAAGTAAACAGTCATATCATGACTTGTCAATAAGCCAGCATCGGCCAATGTTTTCGCCCCTGCGATAGACGCTCCTGCAGCCCCTAGACTTGTAAGTGGGAGCGAGAGTACTTCTGGATTGTCGAATCCAAATAAAGGCACGAGTAAGAATGATAACTTTTCGCCAATCCAAGGCAATAGCCCAACGCCTTCATAAGCCACGCCTAGATAGACTTCTTTTCCATCTACGATACTAGGACCATTTGTTAACATCATCACAAATGTACAGAAAATTAAAATGCCGGGAATGATACTTAACCCTAGCTGCACGCCGGCTTTTCCACCGTCAAATGTGGCATTTAGTCCACGTTGAAAAGGAGTTCCTTCACGTGTTTTTCGATAGCCGGGTTTGACGTCGGCAATTTCTGATGAAAGATATTCTTGTGTGACTTCTTCTTCTGTTCCAAATAGTTTTTTAGTGAAACGCATGAGAATACGTACGCTAAAGACACCACCGATAATAGCGCAAATGGTTCCAATAAGGACGCTAGTGGCGTATTTTCCAGAGGCGATACCCATAATGCCGCCTGTCATGATAATCCCCATACCAAAGGTTGTACCGAAGTTAACCATGGTTGCCCATTCGAACTTTTTGAAGTATTTTGCATAGGCGGGGTCTTGTGCGATAGGGACGATAGCCGGATTGTCAGAAAAATATTCTGTAACGGCTCCGAGTGCAGCTGCTCCAGGTAGTTTGAAAATAGGACGCATGATCGGTGAAATCAATTTATTAATAAGAGCGGTCACCCCAAATTCTGAGAAGACGGAAGAAAGGGCACCGGCGATAACCGCTACACCCATAATGTAAAAAGCAGTATTTAATAATAAATCATGAGCGGTTTTCATAATAACGCTGAACATAACGCCCACACCCATTTTACTACCAAAGTATACAGCAAGTAAGATAACAAATCCTAGACAGAGAAAAGTCCCTTTACTAATTTCTTTACGGATAGTTGGATCATCATTCAATGATGCCGATTTTTTTGAAGGACAAGATAAAGATGATGATTTTTTAGTAATTTCCATGGTAATCTCCTTTAATTAATAGAGTGGTCAGACACCTTTTGATAGGTGTCTGACAATGTCTAATGTTAGCCAAAACTTTGTTCTGTACGGTTGATAATTTCATCTTGGAGTGCTTTGTCCAGATTGTTAAAGTAATCACTATAACCTGCGACACGAACAATCAAGTTTTCGTATTGTTCTGGATTCTTCTGAGCTTTTATCAAGGTTTCTCTTTCAAAGACGTTAAATTGTAAGTGATGTCCGTCCATTGCAAAATAAGAACGAATCAAGCTAGACATATGAGAAAGTCCTGCTTCACCAGCCACGACTTGTGGTGTGAATTTCTGATTTAAAAGAGCGCCACCTGTTTTAAGTTGATCAAGTTTTGCAGCTGATTTAATAACAGCCGTTGGTCCTAAACGGTCAGCGCCTTTTTCAGGTGAGATACCGTCTGGTAATGGAATACCAGCTTTGCGCCCGTTTGGACTTGCCTCCATAACCTGTCCGAAGTAAACGTGACAAGTTGTTGGTAAGTATTCCACAATAGTAGTGGAGCCTTTAGGCGTTGTCCGTCCGCCAATGACCTCTTGCAAGGTAACATTAACATCTTTTAATAAGTCATCTGCATAGTCATCGTCATTTCCGTATTTTGGTGTTTCATTATGAACTAAATCAAAGATGTCATCATACCCCTCGAAGTTGTCTTTACAAGCGACAAGTAGTTCATCCATAGTCATCGTTTGGTCTTCAAAGATTTGTTTTTTCATTACCGCTAGAGAGTCAGTAATGGTAGCAATCCCTACACATTGAATGTAGCTAGTGTTGTAGCGAGCACCACCACAGTTATAGTCGACTCCTTTTTTAATACAGTCATCTGTAATCACAGAAAGAAGAGGAACAGGCATATATTGCATATACATTTTTTCGATCACATTATTACCTGCTACTTTAACATCGACCACATATTGCAATTGTTTTTCAAAGGCAGCATAGACTTCTTCGTATGATTTGAAATCTCGAGGGTTACCTAAGTCAAGTCCGACTTGTTTATTCGTGTAAGCATCAAAACCACGATTTAAAACGAGTTCGAATACTTTTGGTACGTTTAAGTAACCAGTCAACACGTAAGCTTCCTTACCAGCTGTTCCTGTTTCAACACAGCCACTTGCAACGCCGCTTTCACGCGCATCGTCTAATGTTTTACCCATATTTAGTAATTCTTGGATAATCGCTTCTGAGTTGTAAAACGCTGGTTGTCCCCAGCCTTTACGAGAAATTTTAGCTGCTTCACGTAAGAATTTCTCTGGTGATTTACGAGAAATTTGGACGTTTGAACTTGGTTGCAATAGTTTCATCTCATCCATGACTTCTAAAATAAGATAGCTTACATCACTTACTCCAGACGTGCCATCTGGGCGTAAAGCACCCGTATTGATATTACAGAAATCTGTATAGGTAGCACTTTCTTTTAAAGTAATGCCAACTTTAGGTGGAGCAGGTTGGTTGTTAAATTGAATCCATAAGTTTTCTAATAGTTCGAACGCTTCTTCGCGTGTTAACGTACCTTCAGCTAATTCTTTTTCATAAAAAGGTTCTAAGTGTTGATCGAGCTTACCAGGAGAATAAGCATCCCAGTTGTTCATTTCAATCGTGACACCAATGTGCGTAAACCAGTACATTTGAATAGCTTGACGGAACGTTTGCGGTTTGTTTGCTGGCACAACATCACAGACTTCAGCTAATTCTAAAAGTTCTTTCTTCCATTGTGGGTCTGTTTCAGTTTCTGCTAATTCTCGTGCAAGAGCAGCATAACGTTCACCCATGATAATCATCCCTTCGCAGACGAGAATCATGCCTTCTAATTCTTCTTTTTTGCTGAGTGCGTCGACGTCTTGATTAAAATCAAGTGCGTTGATTTCAGCTTGAATTTCTTTAATACAATCTTTATAACCGCGTTTATATATCTTACCATCTGCCACAGTATGTCCAGGACCACGTTGCATTAAAAACTCTGTATACAGTCCTGCATCAAATAATAAATGCCATTCTTCAGGTAATAGTTTATTCATCCGTGTCATGAGCGCGCGGTCTTTCCAATAAGGGATAATGACATCTTCTTGAATCTTACGGTCTTCTGGTGATACTTTAAAAAAGACTTTTTCACGTTTATCCATATTGTCAAAATCTTCTAACGTATGACAGCATAGTTCCGGGAAAGTAGGAGCCGCCCATGGTTTGTGTCCTTTTTCTCCGACAATCAAGGCACCTTTTTCTAAATAAAGTGTTCGGTTTTCCATAATATGTTTGAAAGCTTTCCCACGTAAAATAGGGGTAGGGCAAGTTCCTTCATATTTTTTATAGGCTTCTGTTAATAATACGGCGCGTTCCATAGAAATTGATGGTGTACACTTTTGATCGCTAATCTCTCTTAAACGCTTAATTCTTTCGGTAGACCCTCTGCGAGTTGGTTCAACTGTTAATGTTGTCATGATAATCCTCCTAATATTGGGTAATATAGTGACTAAAAACGATATAGCCTCCTTATTGTGAAAAGATTAACATTGGTATTTAAAAAAATAAGTGAAAATCCGGCCGATATTTTCACCTTGATGAAATCTTTTTTACTTCTCACATATAGGAAGTGCTTACAGATTCTATTATATTCAATTATTAAAGAAAATCAAGTGTTATTTTCATTTTTATGAAATAAAATTATATTTTTATCAAAATGAAGAAATTATGACGTTGTTATTTTAAAGCGTGAGATATTGAGCAATCGAAATTTGAATTGACTTTTATCAAATCTGACTTATAGTAAAAGAGTAGAATATCTGAAAAATACCTGATAAATAAAAAGGCATCTATTTAAGGAAATAATGAAAGCTGCCAAAAGGAGCAGAAGACGAATGGAAAATATAGGAGAAGCAGTCAAAAAATTACGAAAGGAAAGAGGGTATACGCTCAAAGATGTCAGTGAGCAAGTGAATTTATCGATTGGTTATTTATCGCAGTTTGAAAGAGGTATTACCACGATTGCTGTTGAACAATTAGTTAAAATTGCGGATATGTTAGGAGTGTCGGCTAATTATTTCTTTAGTGACCATATTTCTAGAGAAGAAGTCGTGACACGTAGTTATGACCAAAAAGTGATTCGGGTGATTAATCAAAATATTTATAAGTCGTTAAGCACGCATCCTGAAGGAAAAGAGATGTTACCTAAAATTGTGGAGATGTTACCGGCAACGAATAATGAACATGTTGCCGTCTATCCGCATGAAGGGGAAGAGTTCATCTATATTTTAGAAGGTGTTTTAACCCTGATTATTGATGGTAGCGAACAACAGTTATTCCCAGGAGATTCGGCTCATTATTCATCGTCACGTCCGCATAACTGGGCAAACTATACAAATAAAATGGTTAAATTTATTGCCGTACATACACCTATCGATCTATAAAAAAACTTGTGGCTCTCTTTTATAAAAGAGATAACCACAAGTTTTTTAGTTTTTGTATAGTTGTTGAGAAATTTTACGTCCAGTCGGTGTATCAGCTAAACCGCCTTCTGCCGTTTCTTTAAAAATCGTTGGCATTTGCATGCCGACTTGGTGCATAGCTTCGACAACTTCATCTGGTGGAATAACGCTTTTAATTCCCGCCAATGCCATATCAGCCGAAATATAAGCTTGAGAAGACCCCAATGCGTTTCGTTTGACACATGGGACCTCAACCAGTCCAGCAACAGGGTCACAAATTAATCCCAGCATATTTTTGATGGTAATAGCCACGGCTTGCGCAGATTGTTCGGCTGTTCCGCCTGCAATTGCAACTAGTGCGGCACTTGCCATCGCACTGGCCGACCCGATTTCTGCTTGGCAACCGCCGGCAGCACCACTAATCGAAGCATTATTGGCGATAACTAAGCCAAAAGCGCCTGCTGTAAAGAGAAAATCAAGTTGTTGTGCTTCTGTTAAATTTTTTTCTTCAGTAATAGCTGCCAAAACACCTGCGACAACACCGGCACTTCCAGCTGTAGGGTTGGCACAGATTAAGCCCATTTGCGCATTGACTTCGTTGACGGCTATCGCATTTCTTACGGCTTTTAGGATAGTGGGTTGACTGAGTGTTTCGCCTTTTTCAATGTACTCGTGCATACGTTTCGCATCGCCCCCTGTTAAACCGGTAACCGAGGTAACACCTGCCGTTCCTTTAGCGATAGATTGTAACATCACATTTTTATTTTTAGTCATATGCTCGATAATCATTTGACGGTCTGCACCCGATGTCTCCATTTCGACAGCAATCATCATCTCTGCGACGGAAGGATATTCTTGACTCAGTTGTACTAATTCTTCAATAGTATTAAACATAGGTGACCTCCTTTAGTTAAAAAATGACACGGAATAAATATCTGGTATTTGCTTGATTTGTTCAAGAGCAGAGCCTAAATCACGTTCATCTATCTCGAGAATCATAAACGCTTTCTCACCTTTGGCAGAGCGCGTAACAGACATGGTGCCAATATTGATATTTGCCTCTTGAAGAATATGGCTAGCTTTTGCGATGACACCTGGCACGTCTTTTTGAACGACAATCAAAGTAGGGGTTCCCATGCTAAGATTTATCTTGAATCCGTCAACCTCTGAAATTTGGATATTACCGCCACCAATCGAAATACCTGTAACACGCATGGAGCGATCCCCTTTTTTCACGACCATTGTCACTTGGTTTGGATGATCGGCTTTTTCCTTTTTTGGAACGAATAAGACTTCCATATTTGCTTCATACGCGATTTTTAAAGAATCCGCTAAACGTTCATCATCTGGCTCCATACCAAGTAATCCCCCGACTAAGGCGATATCAGTTCCGTGACCTCGATAAGTTTTAGCAAAAGATTCATATAGTAAAATATCGACACTATCTGGTTGTTCGCCGAAAATATGACGGACGACTTTTCCAATACGCGCGGCACCAGCAGTATGTGAGCTGCTAGGCCCAATCATGACTGGCCCAATAATATCAAAAACGCTGTTAAACTGTTTTGTAGACATGAGTGACCCTCCCTTAATAAGTTTTCTACTATATAATAGCATAAATTAGAAAAGATTTTATGATTGTTTACAATATTAGTTGCAATCTTTGTTAAAATACGTATAATAGATAGATGTGTGATGTACACACTTCTTTGCGAAAAGAATAAGTGGGAGGAGAAATCTTAGCTCCATATAACCACATCACGGACTTAAGGAGGTATGTCTCGTGGCAAAAAAAGTAGAAAAAATTGTTAAGTTACAAATTCCAGCTGGTAAAGCAACTCCAGCACCACCAGTAGGACCTGCATTGGGACAAGCTGGTATCAACATCATGGGATTCACAAAAGAGTTTAACGCTCGTACTCAAGATCAAATTGGGTTAGTCATTCCTGTGGTTATTTCTGTGTATGAAGACCGTTCATTCACTTTCATCACTAAGACACCACCAGCAGCTGTATTACTTAAAAAAGCAGCGAAAGTGGACAAAGGATCTGGTGAACCAAACAAAACAAAAGTTGCTAAAGTTACAAGTGACCAAGTTCGCGAAATCGCTGAATTAAAACTTGAAGACTTAAATGCAGCAGACGTTGAAGCAGCAATGCGCATGGTTGAAGGTACTGCACGAAGCATGGGTATCACAGTCGAATAATACTGGATATCACACACAGACGTAGTGTCTCGGTTGATTCATACAATGCGTATGAATGACGTGGGAGGTTCTACCGTTATAACCACAATCAAGGAGGAAACAAAATGGCTAAAAAGAGCAAAAAAATGCAAGAAGCATTGAAAAAAATTGATAATACAAAAACATACGATCTTGCTGAAGCAATCGCTTTAGCAAAAGAAACAAACATTGCAAAATTTGATGCAACAGTAGAGGTTGCTTACCGCTTGAATGTTGACCCTAAAAAAGCTGATCAACAAATTCGTGGTGCAGCAGTTTTACCTAACGGAACTGGTAAAACGCAATCTGTTTTAGTTTTTGCAAAAGGTGAAAAAGCGAAAGAAGCTCAAGCAGCAGGTGCTGACTATGTTGGCGAAGGCGAATTAGTTGAAAAAATCCAAGGTGGATGGTTTGACTTTGACGTTGTTGTTGCAACACCTGACATGATGGCAGAAGTAGGGAAATTAGGACGTGTATTAGGACCTAAAGGTTTAATGCCTAACCCTAAAACTGGAACAGTTACAATGGACGTAACAAAAGCTGTTGAAGAAATCAAAGCTGGTAAGGTAACTTACCGTGTTGATAAAGCAGGTAACGTTCACGTACCAGTCGGAAAAGTATCTTTCGAAGATGACAAATTAATCGAAAACTTCCGTACAATCCATGACATCATGGTTAAAGCAAAACCAGCATCTGCAAAAGGCACTTACATTAAAAACCTTGTTGTAACAACAACATTTGGTCCAAGTGTTAAAGTAGACGTACATTCAATCTAAATTTTAAAACTTTTTCTTGACCAGACTGCGTTATCTATGATAAAGTAGTCTAGGTTAAGAAATTAATAGTACCGAAGACAGTAGGAGGCTTACGCCTTAATATTTCCTACCGAGGACAACATTGAGATAATCAATAGTCCCTCTATGTCAACGGTGGCATGGAGTTTTTTCGTTTTATATGGAAAAACTTCACCATCTAAATATCCGGAGGTGAATTTAATCAATGACAAAAGCAGTAATTACTAAAAAAGCTCAATTAGTAGACGAAGTTGCAGAAAAGTTAACAGCTTCAGTTAGTACAGTAGTCGTTGACTACCGTGGTTTAACAGTTGATGAAGTGACAGCATTACGTAAACAATTACGTGACGCAGGCGTAGAAATGCGTGTTATCAAAAACTCAATCTTACGTCGTGCAGCTGAAAAAGCAAACTTAGAAGGTTTAGACGAAGTATTCGCTGGACCAACAGCAGTTGCTTTCAGTAATGAAGACGTGGTAGCACCTGCAAAAATTATGGCGGATTTTGCTAAAGAAGCAAAAGCGTTAGAAATTAAAGGTGGTATCATCGAAGGTGGCGTGGTTTCTGTTGAAGAAATCAATGCACTTGCAAAACTTCCAAACCGCGAAGGCTTACTATCTATGTTACTATCAGTGCTACAAGCACCTGTACGAAACGTGGCATACGCAGTCAAAGCAGTGGCAGAAGCAAAAGAAGAAGCAGCTTAATTGCAGCGTAGCTTAAAAAAACAAACATAATATGGAGGAATATAAAATGGCATTAAACATTGAACAAATCATTGCTGATTTAAAAGAATCTAGCATTTTAGAATTAAGCGAATTAGTTTCAGCTATCGAAGAAGAATTTGGTGTATCAGCAGCAGCTCCTGTAGCAGTAGCTGGTGGCGCAGCAGCAGACGGTGGCGCTGAAGAACAAACAGAATTCACTGTTGAATTAACAGCAGCTGGAGACCAAAAAGTTAAAGTTATCAAAGCAGTTCGTGAAGCAACTGGCTTAGGCTTGAAAGAAGCTAAAGGTTTAGTTGACGCAGCTCCAAGCCCAATCAAAGAAGGCGTATCTAAAGAAGATGCTGAAGCATTAAAAGCAGCTTTAGAAGAAGTTGGCGCACAAGTAACATTAAAATAATCACGATTTTAAAACATCGAAGTCTTGACTTCGATGTTTTTTTTTATAAAAAAATCTCCTTGTTTTCAAAAGAAGAAAACAAAGAGATTTATTTTTTAAAATTGTATGTAGAAGACAATTTCAATAATAATCGTCATAATCGTCATACTGAAAAGCTGTTGAACATTATCTTGAAAATACGTTAAGATGACGTATAGACCAATAATAAAAAGCAATACAATGAAAAAGACGAGTAAAGAAAAAGCCCCAGTCATATAAAAAGCAAAGCTAATAATAACAGCGATGAGTGACGCGCCTACACTGTATAGGCCGAATCGTCCTTTATTACCATTTAACAAATAAAAACCTTGAGCTAAAAATTCAACGCTTAACCAAAGGGCAACACTAAATGAAAGTGGTAATAAAGCAGTTAGCTTTAACTCATAGTTTGGGTGAATGATTAAAAAGGAATTGAAAATTCCTCCTTGAAATAAAGCAATCATCAGCGGAAAAAAGAACATTTCCTGATAAACTTCAGATTTTAAATAGGCGATAAGTTGAATGACTTCATATATTAATAAAAG
Source organism: Vagococcus lutrae (assembly GCF_023299185.1). Classification (NCBI taxonomy): domain Bacteria; kingdom Bacillati; phylum Bacillota; class Bacilli; order Lactobacillales; family Enterococcaceae; genus Vagococcus; species Vagococcus lutrae. Next base: position 813,015 of record NZ_CP097017.1, on the reverse strand, counting down.
TAATCCAAATTGCAACGTCGTTTTATTGATGAAGTTTAAAATGAAAATAGCACTCACTACCAGTTTTAGTCCGTAAATAGGAATTGAGATGTGTTTGTGGCGACGATGTCCCTCTCTTAATAGAGTTAAGGAAATATTACTTAAGACGAGATAAAAAATAAGTAAAATAAAAGGGGGAGAAAAAAGTTGTTTTCCTGATTGTAAAAATAATCCAGGTAATAGACTGGCGATAGCTTGTGTAAAAGCCATGAGCATCATCGGCCCAATACTCAAGCGATTCGCTTCGTTAAGTTTGAAAGTATAGTTCAATTTGAGATACCTCACAATTTATATTAAATTCACTAAGTCTATCGTATAGAATGGACTTTGATTCGTCAAGCAAGTATCGAATATTTTAAACGAAAAGGTGCATTTCGTTCTATTTTTTGATATACTAGGAACGTTGCAAGATTCCCGATAGGATTTAAAGATGTGTATCTTTGAAGATTCCTTGTAACCGACTATTATTTAGGGGGAATATAAATGAAAGAACGAAAATTATTTACGTCAGAATCTGTTTCTGAAGGGCATCCCGATAAGATTGCCGACCAAATTAGCGATGCTATTTTAGATGCTTTGCTAGAGAAAGATCCGATGGCGCGTGTGGCGTGCGAAACGTCTGTTACGACTGGGCTAGTTTTAGTGTTTGGTGAAATTTCAACCAATGCCTATGTAGACATACAAAAAGTTGTCCGTCAGACGATTAAAGATATCGGCTACACACGAGCAAAATTTGGCTTTGATGGGGATACTTGTGCGGTAATGACAGCGATTGATGAGCAGTCAGCCGATATTGCACAAGGTGTCGACGATGCATTGGAAACACGTTCTGAAAAAGACAATGCGGATATTGGTGCTGGAGATCAAGGATTGATGTTTGGTTACGCTTGTAATGAAACACCCGAGTTGATGCCACTACCAATTGCGATTAGTCATCGTTTAGTAAAACGTTTGGCAAAACTGCGTAAAGCAAATGTCTTACCTTATTTAAGACCTGATGCTAAAGCGCAAGTAACGGTAGAGTATGATGAGGCAGGCTTACCACTTCGTGTTGATACAGTGGTTATTAGTACGCAACACGATGAAGAAGTAACATTGGAAATGATTCAAGAAGATATTAAAGCACAAGTTATCAAAGAAGTTATTCCGCACGATTTATTAGATGAAAATACGCATTATTATATAAATCCAACAGGGCGGTTCGTAATCGGTGGGCCACAAGGAGATGCCGGTCTAACCGGTCGTAAAATTATTGTGGATACTTATGGCGGCTACGCTCGTCACGGTGGGGGTGCATTTTCTGGTAAAGATGCGACGAAAGTTGACCGTTCAGCCAGTTATGCCGCACGCTATATTGCTAAAAATATTGTCGCAGCTGAATTAGCAACGCATTGTGAAGTACAGCTAGCTTATGCGATTGGCGTGGCACAGCCTGTTTCGATTTCTGTGGAAACATTTGGAACGGGTAAAGTTTCAGAATCACGATTAGTCGAAGCAATTCGTCAACATTTTGACTTGCGTCCGGCTGGTATTATTGAGATGTTAGACTTACGACGTCCAATTTATAAAAAAACAGCTGCATACGGACATTTTGGTCGTACAGATGCTGACTTTACTTGGGAAAAAACAGACAAAGCGTCCGTTTTAAAACAAGCGTTAGCAGAGTAATAGAGGCGATCCTAATCATTTTTTGGTTAGGATCCCTTTTTTACGTCAACTTTATTTAACAGGAGTTAAAAAAACAAAGGAGTGTTGAAATGAAACAAAGAGAAACAAACGTTAAAATTGTAACATTAACGGTTTTTATAGCGACCTTTATGACGGCGATTGAGGCGACGATTTTAGCGACAGCTATGCCAACTATCTCAGCGACTTTAAAGGGTGGCGAGATTATGAGTTGGGTCTTTTCAATTTATTTATTGACGAATGCGATGATGACCCCTATTTATGGAAAGTTAACCGACAGTATCGGTCGAAAGCCAGTCTTTCAGTTCGGGATATTCATGTTTATTTTAGGTTCTGCGCTGTGTGGGATTTCAGATAATATGATTCAGCTAATTTTATTCCGAGCGATCCAAGGGATTGGGGCAGGTGCGATTATGCCCGTGGCGTTAACGATTATTGGAGATATTTATACGGTAGAAAAACGTGCGAAAGTGTTAGGTTATAATAGTGCTGCTTGGGGAATTGCCAGTGTGGTTGGCCCGCTAGCAGGTGGGTTTATTGTAGATAGTATTGGCTGGCACTGGATTTTCTTCGTCAATATTCCTATTGGTATTATCTTGATGATTCTATTGCAATTATTTTTAGTAGAACCGAAGAAGGACACGGAGAAACTACCTGTCGATTATGCTGGAAGTTTAACTCTTATGATTTTATTATTATCGCTTATGTACGGTTTCCAAACGATAAGTGATGCTGGCAGAGTGACAACTCAAACGTGGTTGTGTTTTGGCTTAACAGCTATTGCAACAGTTATGTTTGTACGAGTAGAGGGTAAAGCGAAAGATCCGGTTATATCTTTAACATTATTAAAAAATTGGCCCTTTATGGTCGTTAATATTATTGCAGCCCTTGTAAGTGGTTTTTTAATGGGGCTAGATGTGTACATTCCTATGTGGATGCAAGGACTATTGGGAATGAAAGCCGCTTATGGTGGTTTAGCCTTAACACCTTTATCAGTCACTTGGATAGGTGGGTCATTTATTGCGGGTCGTTTACTCGATAAAACCACGACTAAACGGGCGTTGACGGTAGGGTTAACGATTATTATGCTAGGAGCTGTGGCACTGGCTATCGCTCCCGCGCAATTATCTTTTTGGGCTTTTTGCCTGATTACAGCTTGGACTGGTATTGGTTTAGGTATTACGATTACCTGTGCGACGGTTAAAGCGCAAAGTAGTGTACCGAAAGAAAATATGGGAGTTGCAACATCTTTTAATACGCTATCTCGAACGTTAGGTCAAACCATTATGGTGTCTATTTTTGGTGTGGTACTAAATCATCAAATTAATCATCAATTAAGTTTACCGCAACATCAATCATTAACACGTGAAATGGTTGATGAAGTAGCAAATCCTCATTTCTTAGTTAATTTACCAGCTGAATTAATCGATACGCTGCGTGATATTTTGTATAGTGGGTTGCATAGCATTTATGTAGTGGGTGTGTTACTTTTAATTTTAGCTCAAGTCTTAAATCAGTTTCAAAAAGGTGAGAGTTTAAATCACACTTTGTAAGACATAAAAAAGAAGCAGTAAAATGACGTTGGCATTGCCAATGGTCATTTTGTCTGCTTCTTTTATTTTTTTTCAATCGCAATTAAAAGAGGGGGATTGTTTTTTTGATTGAGAAACTGATAGCTAGCAACTGACACAATTTTTTGGTCTAGTTTTTTAACATAGTCAAGGACAGCGTCACGTTCAAGTGCACCTTCTGTATGGCCGTGATAGACGACGAGTAAAATACGACCGCCTTTCACTAAGCGAGGAATGAGTTGCGTGATTGCTTCAATCGTGCGTTCTGGTAACGTAACGATTTCTTTGTTTCCTTGTGGTAAATAGCCTAGATTAAAAAGAGCAACTCGGATATCATCAGCTGTTTCACAGTACGATGATAATAGGTGATGACTAGCATGAATTAACTCTACGCGGTCGATTAGTTTCTCTTTTTCCAAGCGTTCAGTCGTGTTCTTAATAGCTTGTTCTTGTATATCAAAGCCGATTACTTTGCCTGTTTCTCCCACTAGCTGTGCTAGGAAGACCGTATCATGACCGTTTCCAACTGTCGCATCCACGACAACATCTCCGGGTAAAATGACTTCTTCAGCCAGTGTATGGCTCATCTTTAAAGCAGTTTTTAACATCGTTCTCTCCTTTAATTTAGTCGGGCGTTCAATCGTCCTTGATAACTATCTCGGCGTTTTAGCTCGTTATCAATCGCATTTAGTACTTCCCATTTTTTTAAACTCCATTGTGGCCCAATTAACGTTTCACGTGGGGCGTCACCTGTTAGACGATGTATTACGATTTCTGGTGGAATCAATTCTAATTGGTCGCAAACGAGTTGAACATAAGGTTCCATTTCCATTAAGGTCAATCTTCCTTCGTAATAATCACGCACCATTTTAGTGTTTTTCATGAGATGAAGCAAGTGAATTTTGATTCCTTGAATATCGGAGTCGACGACTGTACGACGAACATTTTCGAGCATCATGTCATAATCTTCGCCAGGAAGGCCGTTAATCAAATGGGTACAAACACGAATTTGATGTTTACGTAGTTTTTCTACGCCTTCCAAGTAGGTTTGGTAGTCGTGAGCACGGTTAATCGCTCGACTGGTTTCTTCATAGGTGGTTTGCAAACCGAGTTCTACCCATAAATAAAAACGTTGGTTGAGTTCAGCTAAATAGTCGACGACGTCATCTGGTAAACAATCAGGCCGCGTCCCGATAGAGATACCTACGACATTTTTTTCTCCTAAGACTTGTTCGAATCGATGACGAATAACGTCAACAGGAGCATGAGTATTCGTGAAATTTTGAAAATAGACGATATATTTTGTAACGTTCGGCCATTTTTCATGCATACGTCTAACTTCTTTTTGAAATTGAATTGGGAGTGGGTCTTTTGGTGCGATGATTAAATCACCAGAACCTGACACACTACAAAAAGTACAGCCACCGTGAGCGACGGTTCCGTCACGATTGGGACAATCGAAACCTCCGTCTAAAGTTACTTTAAAAACTTTTTCGCCAAATTCTTGTCGAAAAGCATAGTTCAAAGTATGGAATCGTTTGTTTGGATCGTTAGCATATAAAAATGGTTGAGACATAAAAAAACTCCTTTAATCAGTTTTGATGAGATGAACGAAATGTAGCTTTTAATTTATAAGAAATAAAGTAAGGATAAGTAAAGCATAACCAAGCACCACCTAGCATGAAGCCGCCAATAATATCCGATAGGTAATGGACGCCTAGATAGATACGACTTACACCGATTAGTACGATAAGGCTAGCAAGTCCGACTTGAACGAGTAAGCGTAAGTTTCTTTTTTTTATGAGTAAGGGAGTTAGTAATATTAACGTCCCATAAAAAAGACTGCTTGCCATGGCATGACCGCTTGGAAAGCTAAAGTGCGGTGCGAAAACGAGATGAGTCACATCAGGTCGTGTTCGATGGAATAAGAATTTAATTAAATAATTACCAAGGCCTGCAATCAAGGCAGTATTGATAAAAAGCCAAATGCTTTCTATACGGTAGCGATATTTGTAAAGTAGACTGAGACTAATCACGAGTAACAACGTAATCGTGACGGTATTGCCGAATTTTGTTAACCATAAGAAAATGTCCGTCAAGGCTTTAGATCGGTGGTTAACAAAGAAGTCTCGGACAGGTATATCTATTTTAAATAAAGTCTCTTCATAAAATTTGACCAAGTAGCCGATAATCATAAAGATGACTAAACCGACACTCCCGGAAAATTGCCAATATAACTTTTTCGAATGTGTCATGAAATCCCTTCTTTCAAAAAAATGAAGGATTAGCAAAACGTGCTAATCCTTCATCAGTATAACATGAATTGATATAGATGTAACAAGAACCTTAATCATCTTCGCCTCTTAAATTTTCCCAAATGATTTCGTAAGGGGTGCTATAAACACGATATTCATCTCGCTCTTCCTTTGTCAGACTTTTTTTATTTGAAAGGATAAATTGTTGTTCTTTATCCGGGTAGGCATAGTATAGATACTGCTTCCCTTTTAGAGTGTTCAGTTTCACCTTTTTATTTTCTTGAGGATGAAGGAGTTCGTCAAATTGTTTTTCATTGGCAATCGGAACAATTAAAGTGAGGTCGCCGTATGACGAATGGATATCTAGTGAATCAGGCTGTTCTTCTAAATAAACATTGATAGGTCCGCTCTTACTTGTTAACGCAACATTATGAGTAGGATTAAAAAAGGTGGTTTCCCCTTTTTTCTGGTCAATCGTTGTTTTTTCAGCTTGAATGTCACGCCAAGTGTTATGCTGGGTTTCAATGTGTGAGGTGACATTTTTTGCACGTGTTCCTTGAACAAACAGATGCTGGGCGACACCGTTTAAGGTCATTTCATCCATAACCTGGTTGTTTTCAAGAGATAAGGCATTACCATGATAGTTCACATCAAAATTATCAGTATGTATCGCTTGTGTGCTTAAGGAGTCAGCATTAAGTTGGTAGGTTAACGTTTTAAGTGTTAAATCAGCAATATACACGTCCTTCAGCTTACTTTGTCCACTGGAGATATGTAAGCTCTCCAGATGAGCGGGTACATAGATGTTTAATTTGTCATAATCAGAAAAAACAATATGAGAGGTTTTATTCTGTCTGCTTTTTTGCCAGTCAAATTGAACAATGGATTGATTATCTTTGGTTGTTGCCTTTACTTTTATATTACGAGGAAGCCCTTGTTCTTGAAACTCAAAAGCCGTTTGTTCTGTTTGATAGATACTGATATTCTCATAGGGTAAATCAGTCAGGTCAAGTGTAGCGTCCACTAACGTATCAGAAAGAGGAAGTTGCTGTTTTAAACGCTCTTTTTTCAATGATTGAAATGTATAAATGCTGCCGACGGCCCCTAATATAATGGTAAAGGTGCCAATGATAAGCAGCCATTTATCTAGCTTTTTCATATTCCTGTCCCCTTTAACATAGATTTTATCGCACGAATATAGTGTCGCACGAATTTAAAGAAGTAAAAGGTAATGTACCGCATGATGACGGCTCCAATTAGACCGATGCCAAATAGTACGAGTGAAACAAATAACTGTAACCAGACGAACGAGTAGCTCTCCCATAAAGGCAATATAATTGTCACAAAAGGAGAAGCCAACAGTAGGCTGACAAGTAACCAAAAACTGCCAATCATAAAGAAGATTCCCACAAGAATCCACACGAAGAAAAATAAGTTGAACGCGAGCAATCCTAGCCATTTTAATAATTTAATAGTAAAAGAGGCTCTTTTTGGTGGAGCTGTAAAGTATTGCTCGTAGTCATATTGGTTACGCAAGCGAATATCATCGTCAGTTAGTTCCTGCCAATCGGATTCACGATGACGCTTTTTTGAAATATTCACGTTGTGGTAACCTAGCTCGTTTAATATTTTTTTCGCAATATCTTTAGGTGCTGCTAAGGAAGCACTGATTTCGGGTTCGCTTACACCTTCTTGTTTTTTTTCTTGGAAAATTTGATGATAATGCATTAAAATAGCCTCGATTTGTCGAGGTTGTAGTGGTCGTAAGTAAATTTTTAATTCAGTTAGAAAATGCTGTTCATTCATAGAATCACCTTCTTAGTCATTCGTTGTTTATTCTAATGTACCATAGATTAGTGTATTTACCATCGGCCTTAAGGCCTAAAAAAATTGGTGGCATATTACAGATTGTCACAATGTTACAAAAACGTAGTATAAAGATTACAAAATATTAAATAACAGAAAAAATGTTTAAATTTTTATTAAAAGTAGGTATTATTGTACATAGGGCAGTGTCGAAACTGCCCGTTTGAACTTATTTTAATATGAAACAATGTTAATAATTGAAGGAGGACTTCTGACATGTCAAACATGCCACTTAAACAGATGAAACATTCAACCAAACGTCTTACAACACCTTTTCTTGTAAAAGATTCCATGAAGTGGTTAGGGACAACGATGCTAGTCGGAACGGGATTAGTAGCAGTGGGCTCTCAAACAGTTGCTCACGCCGATGAAATAGCCTCTAATAATCAGCAAATAACAACAAATAACCAAAGTGGACGTGCCTCCATTGGACATTTTCAATCACGTCAAGACTTTATAAATCAAATTGGGGCATCGGCGCAAACAGTCGCTGCTCAAAATGACTTGTATGCGTCTGTTATGATTGCCCAAGCTATTTTAGAAAGTGGTTGGGGCAATAGTACGCTAGCTGCGCCACCTAACCATAATTTATTTGGTATAAAAGGGAACTATTATGGGCAGTCTGTTGCTATGCAAACAGGTGAATACTTTAATAATCAGTGGGTCACGATTACTGATCATTTTAGAAAATATCCTTCTTATGCAGAGTCTTTACAAGACAATGCTTGGGTATTAAAAACGACCTCTTTCTATCCAGGTGTTCCTTTCTATGGAGGCGCATGGAAAAGTAGAACAACGAGTTACCGCGACGCAACAGCTTGGTTGACAGGACGTTATGCAACCGATCCAGGCTATGCAGGTAAATTAAATGGCATTATTGAAGCGTATGGTTTAACAGCTTATGACACGCCGGGTGGCAACACTCAAGGGATGGCGCCTTCTCCTGCCCCAAGTGCTCCGGTAACGCCTTCTCCTTCTGCACCAAATAATGAGAACACAGTGGTAGGGGAAACGTATCGTGTCGTAGCAGGCGACACCTTGTATCGTATTAGTCAGCGTTTTGGTGTTTCAGTCGGCGAGTTGAAATTATGGAATAACTTATCAAGTGATTTAATTCGTGTTGGACAGGAATTAGTGGTCACTAAGAAACTAGCGGATGAGCCTAGTGCTCCAGAAACACAACCTGAAATAGCGGAAAAACCAGCTGCACCTTCGGTACCAAATAAACCGGAAGTTGCGCCTGAAAAGCCAACGCAAACTGGCAGTGAGTACAAGGTAGTAGCAGGGGATACGCTCTATAGTATTGCCCAACGACACGGCGTTAGTGTCGCGCAATTGAAACAATGGAACCAGTTATCAAGCGACGTGATTCTTGTCGGTCAAGTATTGAACATTTCGTCTACTGTAACAGAAACAGAAAAACCAAGTACGCCTCAAGTGACGCAACCATCAACACCACAAGCAACAGAGAAAAGCTATAAAGTTGCCAGTGGCGATACTTTATATCGTATTAGCCAACGTTTTGGTGTGTCTGTTCAAAATATAAAAGATTGGAACTATTTAAAATCTGATGTGATTTTTGTCGGTCAACAATTAGTACTAAAACAACCGACAAATAGCGTAAAGCCATCGCCAACACCGACGGCACCGTCACGTCCTGACACTTCATCAGGTACTTATCGTGTTCAAGCAGGTGATACTCTTTATAGCATTGCAAATCGTCATAACATGACGGTGGCTCAACTGAAATCACTTAACCAGTTAACTTCAGATATGATTATCGTTGGTCAGACGTTAAAAACAAGTGGTCAGACGGAAGAAAAACAGCCGACAAAACCATCCATTAGTCAGTCGTCAGAAGCTAAAACATCAACTTATCGTGTTAAATCTGGCGATACCCTTTACAGCATTGCACGTCAAAATGGCACGACGGTGGGTGCATTGAAACAGGCCAATGGTTTAACAAGCGATGTGATTGTGGTCGGTCAGACGCTAAGCTTAAGTGGCACGACTTCTAAACCAGTAGTGGCTCAGCCAAAACCAGCACCGGTGAAGCCAGCCAATGCGGCGACATATCAAGTCAAAGCAGGCGATACTTTATATCGTATTGCAACAAACAATGGTTTATCCGTCTCGGAATTAAAAAACATTAATCAGTTAGCTTCAGATAGAATCAGTGTAGGACAGGTGTTGAAACTAAACGGTAATGTAAATTCAAGCGGATCAATCGCAGCAAAACCGTCTGCTCCTGCGTCTACGGTGACTGCTAATGCTAGCACGTCACAAGCGAGTACTTATCGTGTGCAGTCAGGTGATACCCTTTATAAGATTGCTAAAAAGTTTGATACGTCTGTGGCAAACTTAAAAAACTGGAATCAATTGCCAAATGATACAATAGTCGTCGGTCAGACACTTAAAGTTCAGGCGAAAGCGCCCGAACAAGGTAAACAGACATATCAAGTCAAAGCAGGGGATACCTTGTGGAAAATTGCTCAGCACTTTAATGTCTCAGTCGCTCAATTAAAAGAAATGAATCAATTATCATCAGATGCGATTTCAATCAATCAAGTGTTAGTTATTAAGTAAAGTTTGCAACAAGTTAAAAGCTCTGATATAATACATTTACGATGAAGAGGAGTAGTAAAAGAGGCCTTTTTTCAGAGAGTGCATGGTCGGTGAAAATGCATAGTAAGAAATCTTTGAACTTACCTTGGAGATAGTCAGTTGATAAGGCTGATTCGTTTAGCAACGTTATATGCTGAGAGTCATCTATTGTAGTGTGATAGATGAAAAATTAGGTGGTACCACGTCGAAACGAACGTCCTATAAGAGTAATTTTTACTCTTATAGGGCTTTTTTTATTATCATAAAGGAGGAGTTACATGAGTTATCAACATTTGGAGATGGAAAAAAAATGGCAAGATTTTTGGCGAGACACGCATCAATTTAAGACAACAGAGGATCCAGATAAACCAACCTTTTATGCGTTGGATATGTTTCCTTACCCATCAGGAGAAGGATTACACGTAGGACATCCTGAAGGTTATACTGCTACGGATATTTTATCTCGTATGAAAAGAAGTCAAGGCTATAATGTTTTACATCCTATGGGGTGGGATGCTTTTGGCTTGCCTGCGGAACAATACGCGCTAGATACAGGAAATGACCCCGCAGAATTTACGGCGAAAAATATTGAAACGTTCCGTCGTCAAATTAACTCATTAGGATTTAGTTATGACTGGGATCGTGAAATTAATACTACTGATCCAGAATATTACAAATGGACGCAATGGATTTTTACCAAGCTTTTTGAAAAAGGCTTAGCTTATGAAGCGGAAGTCGCAGTTAACTGGTGTCCAGCGCTAGGTACTGTATTAGCGAATGAAGAAGTGATTGACGGTCTATCCGAGCGTGGCAGTCACCCTGTTTATCGCGTGCCGATGAAACAATGGATGTTAAAAATCACAGCCTATGCTGATCGTTTAATTGATGATTTAGACTTAGTAGATTGGCCAGAGAATATTAAAGAAATGCAACGTCACTGGATTGGTCGTTCAGAAGGGGCGAAGGTTCGCTTTGAAATAGAAGGAACAGATGAGACATTTACAGTATTTACGACACGTCCAGATACTTTGTTTGGCTCAACCTACGCTGTATTAGCACCGGAATTAGAGCTCGTACAAAAAATTACGACGCCTGAACAACGTGACGCAGTTGCGGCATATATCAAAGAAACTGAGAAAAAATCAGACTTACTTCGTACTGAACTTTCAAAAGAAAAAACAGGTGTCTTTACTGGAGCCTATGCGATTAACCCTGCTAATGGCGAAAAAATGCCAATTTGGATTGCCGATTATGTGCTTGCAACGTATGGAACAGGGGCTATTATGGCAGTACCCGCTCACGATCAACGTGACTATGAATTTGCCAAAACATTTGATTTACCAATAATCCCAGTTGTAGATGCCGATGTTTCAGAAGAAGCCTACATGGGAGATGGCGCGCATATTAACTCTGACTTCTTAAATGGTTTAGAACAAGAAGCGGCGATTGAAAAAATGCTAGGTTGGTTAGAAGAAAAAGGCATCGGTCATAAAGAAGTGAATTATCGTTTACGTGATTGGTTATTCTCTCGTCAGCGTTACTGGGGTGAACCGATTCCAGTGATTCATTGGGAAGACGGCACTACTACCACCGTGCCAGAAGAAGAGCTACCATTAGAGCTACCGATTGCTACGGATATTCATCCAAGTGGAACAGGCGAATCACCATTAGCTAATATTGAAGACTGGGTGAATGTAGTGGATCCAGAAACAGGGATGAAAGGTCGTCGTGAAACGAATACTATGCCACAATGGGCGGGAAGTTCTTGGTACTATTTACGTTTTATCGACCCACATAATACGGAACAAATTGCTAACCCAGAAAAACTAAAATTCTGGCTACCAATTGATATGTATATCGGGGGAGCTGAGCATGCGGTTCTTCACTTATTATATGCTCGTTTCTGGCATAAATTCTTGTATGATATCGGTGTAGTTCATACGAAAGAACCATTCCAACGCCTGTTTAACCAAGGGATGATTTTAGGAAACAACAATGAAAAAATGTCTAAATCTAAAGGGAATGTCGTGAACCCGGATGACGTTGTCAATAAATACGGTGCTGATACACTTCGCCTATATGAAATGTTTATGGGGCCGTTAGATGCTTCTATTGCTTGGAGTGAAAAAGGCCTTGAAGGTAGTCGTAAGTTCTTAGACCGTGTATGGCGCTTGATGATTGATGAAGAAGGAAAACTACGCGACCGCATTACCACATTTAATGACGGTAAATTAACGAAAGTTTATCATCAAACTGTGAAAAAAGTAACAGAAGATTATGAAGTGATGCATTTCAACACGGCTATTTCGCAATTGATGGTATTTGTCAATGAAGCGAATAAGCAAGAAGCGTTACCAATCGAATACATGAACGGGTTTGTTCAATTGTTAGCTCCTGTTGCACCGCATATTGGAGAAGAGCTATGGTCACGTTTAGGGAATGAAGGAAGTATAACCTATGTTCCTTGGCCAGAATATGATGAGCATCATTTGGTAGAAGATACGCTTGAAATCGTCATTCAGATTAATGGGAAAGTACGCGAACGTATGATGGTTGCGCGAGATACGTCTCAAAAAGAATTGGAAGAATTGGCTTTAGCTAATGAAACAATTCAAGCCCAAATTGAAGGGAAAACGATTCGTAAAATTATCGCAGTACCAAATAAACTCGTTAATATCGTAGCAAATTAAAGCAATCGAAAGCGTAAGTTAAATCTTACGCTTTCTTTTTTAAAAGGAGAGCATATGATTATTATTGATGGTGACGCGTGTCCGGTTAAAAAAGAAGTGATAAAACTTGCGAGTAAGTATAATCAGCAAGTGTTAATCGTAGCTTCTTTCGACCATTATACGACAGAGGTTTATCCTGCTCATGTTAAAGTGTCGTACGTTGAGCGTGGCAATGACGCAGCAGACTATAAAGTCATGTCTTTAGCCAAGGCTGGCGATTGTTTGATTACGCAAGATTATGGTTTAGCTTCCTTAGCACTTGCGCATGATGTCGCTGTTTTTCATCATTCTGGCAAGCAGTACCATAAGGAAACAATCGACTTTTTACTTATGCAGCGTTATCACCATCAACAACAACGTCAAGCAGGACAACGAACGAAAGGCCCAAAGAAATTTACAAGGCAAGATCGCGAGCATTTTTGTGAACAGTTTGAAAATTATTTAAAAAGAGGGATAACATGACAAAAAAAGTATTAATTGTTTGTTTAGGTAATATTTGTCGGTCACCTATGGCTGAAGCAATGTTACGGCATCGGATTGAAGAGCGTGGTCTGAGTGATGAAATTGAAGTTTCTTCACGTGCGACGTCTAATTGGAACGTCGGTCAGGCGCCACACGCAGGAACGCGTAAAAAACTTGCGGAGTATCAGATTGATGATAGCGGGATTTTCTCTGAACAAATCAAGTCGGACGACTTTGAAACATACGATGTAATCTTGGGAATGGATAAGCAAAATATTAAAGATTTGAAGCGAATGGCGCCTTTACAGACACATGATAAAATTCATTTATATTTGTCAGTATTAGATAATCAGTCAGTTTCAGAAGTACCCGATCCTTATTACACGGGAGATTTTGATGAAACGTATCAACTTTTAGATAAGGCAACGAATCGCTGGTTAGATGAATGGGAAAATGAGTAAAATAAAAGAAGCATTCCATTGACGGAACGCTTCTTTTTAACGATTGATTGACAAGCCAAAGGCATCGGCGATTTCAGGTGAAGCTTCTTTGATAGGTGTCTTTTTGGCAAGTTCCCCTTGCACGGCAAGGCGATTAGCTCCAGTATAATCGCAGGTGATTAATGTTAGCAACGTTTTGTCAGGGACGATGTCTAATAAATCAACACGCGTTGGCGCCACATACTCTTTATACGTGACAGTGTATTCGTAGATATACTCTAAGTCGGTTAAATACATGGGAGCGCCTAATTGGATATTGACGAGAGGGCCGAATAAGATTTCAGGATTAATCATATGATGACTGGCCAATGAATAGTTTCCTTCTCCCATTTCCTGTTCGGGTGTCATCGTACCAGCCCCAAATGTTATCGCCGCATCGGAAAGGCCTTTGTATATCGGAAGATTAATAGAAACACTAGGAATGGCGATGCCGCCAAGTACGTATAAATCTTCGTCAGAAAAAGTACCGCGTAAAACACTTTCTAAATCTGCAGCTTCTACGGCATCAAAATCAAAGGTCGTTTCCTTTTTTTTATTTTCTGCTATTTGGTCTTTGGTAATATCTGAAACGCGATATTGATTACTACGTTGTTTTAAAAGGAATGTTTTAATCGGTTCATTAAAAACAAGTGCCAAACCAACTAATAACATCAGAAATAAAAACAGATTGATTAAACTATTTTTTATAGATTTTTTCTTTTTCATATGACTCTCCTAAAAGTTTTTATCGATTGTATTCTAGCATAGTGTATCAAAAAAGACTAATCAAGTCGCTTTTTTAGAATTGTTACAAATTGATGTCTTTTGGAAGCGTTTTATAAAGGAATGTAATAAAAACTTAAACAAAAAATTGGTCCTTTTTGAAAAAAATGATGTAGAATGGTATATATAAGGTAAAGTGAAGCGAGGTGAAAAAAGTGGGTTCCCAAAGAATTTATGTTCATTTAGACACAATTAGTAATGCCGTCACATCCAAAGGTATTACAATGGATGATTTTGAAAAAAATATGTCGTTGTATCCTGAGAATATTTTACTGTTAGACCCTCAAGCGGTTGAAGGCGAGTATGAACGTCATACAGGATTAAAAATCATTCGCGGTGAAAAAGATATTAAGCGTTATTTTATGTTACAAAAAGAACAATCTCATCGTTTAGTAAAGTGGATTGATTATAAAGATATTAGCTTAGTGACACAGCTTACTCCCATGGAAATTGCCGAGTTGCTATATTTTGGACACATGGGTACTCAACTACATTCACCCTTTTTCTACAAGTTGCAAAATAACTATGTTTATTTTGAAAAACCAAATCATGTTAGTAAAATATACTATCGTCATTTGGATGATTTTTACTATATTTTAGAACAAAAACTCATTAAACAAGTTACTGAAAAACGACAAGAAAGACGTCTATTCTTTAAAAAGCCTAAAACAATCAATCGTATGCCGACAGATTTATTAAAAGATATGAAACGAATTTTACAAGAAGGCGTTGTTTTTGATTTTTCACAACCTGAATTTTATCAAGGAAAATATAAGATACCGATTTATGTCGTGGAAGATCAAGTTCAATTAGTTGATTATCAACGCTTTGAAAAAGATGATCAGATTGGTATGCTTGAATATGACGACCGAGATGGTTGCTGGATATTAACAGAAGAAGAATGGGAGTCACTTTCGAGTTTAAAACAAGCTTAGAATGGAAATAAGCTTGTTTTTTTTACTCGAAACTTGCTATAATATAAGAGATTTTGATAATAGAGGAGGAAATAAACCTTGAAAATAATTGCACTATATGGTGGACAAAGCGCAGAACATGAAATTTCAATTTTAACTGCTTATTCAATGCTACAAGCATTCTATTACAATTATTACCAAGTACAATTAGTTTATATCACACGAGAGGGGCAATTGTTGAAAGGACCACTCCTAACTGAAGCACCTAAATTAGAAGAAGACTTGCATTTAACAGTTGATAATGCTGAGACTATATCGTTTTGTGATTTAGTGGAAGAAGACACACTTGTTTTTCCAATGTTACATGGGCCGAATGGCGAAGATGGAAAAATTCAAGGAATGTTAGAAACATTAAATATGCCTTATGTTGGAGCGGGAGTTTTAGCGAGCGCTTGCGCAATGGATAAGATAATGACAAAATTAGTATTACAACAGATTGGAATCCCACAGTTACCGTTTGTCGCTGTAACGAAAAATGATTGGCGTAAAGACCAAGAAGAAGTTTTCCGCCATTGTGAAGGGTCGCTTGTCTATCCAATGTTTGTAAAACCTGCAAACTTAGGTTCAAGTGTCGGAATTAGTAAAGCAGAAAATCAAGAAGAATTGAAGGAGTCGATTGATTTAGCGCTTCAGTATGATCATCGCGTCGTGGTAGAGCAAGGGATTGAAGCACGTGAAATTGAAATTGCCGTATTGGGTAACGAAGAAGTCCGAACGACTTTAGCGGGAGAAATTGTCAAAACGGTCGATTTTTATGATTATGATGCAAAATATATTAACAATGATGTGACGTTACAAATTCCAGCTGATATCCCAGAAGAAATTCACGAGCAAGCACGTGCTTATGCTGAAAAAGCGTATTTAGCTTTAGATGGTAGTGGATTAAGCCGTTGTGACTTTTTCTTAACGAATAATCACGACTTGTTCTTAAATGAATTAAATACTATGCCAGGTTTTACGCCATTTAGTATGTATCCATTGTTATGGCAAGAAATGGGCTTGAAGTATGGTGACTTGATAGAAGAATTAATTCAACTAGGATTAATGCGTCATCAAGCTAAACAACGATTATCTATTACGCATCAATAGAACAAGACTGAGACAGATGATGACATTTGTCTCAGTTTTTTGTGAAAAGAAAGGAAAAAAACGATGTTATCTATCCAAGAAATTATAAAAGCAACTCAAGGTCAAATGATACACGGATACGACAATCAAGTCGATATTGAGACAATCGAGTTTGATTCACGTAAAATCACTAAAAATAGCTTGTTTATTCCATTAAAGGGACAACGTGATGGACATGAGTTTATTCAAGCGGCAAAAAATCAAGGAGCAGCTGCAACTTTGTGGGAAGCAGGACGTAAGCATGATTCTTTTCCAGAAGAGCTGATTGTCATTGAAGTGCCAGATGTTTTAGCTGCATTTCAAGAACTAGCGGTGTTTTATTTAAACAAAGTTCATCCGAAAGTAGTAGCCATTACAGGTAGTAATGGCAAAACGTCGACAAAAGATATGACCGAAGCTGTTCTATCGCAACGCTTTGCGACCTATAAAACACAAGGGAACTTTAATAATGATATTGGCTTGCCGTATACGATTTTACATATGCCCAGTGCAACGGAAGTGTTGGTTCTTGAAATGGGAATGGATCATGCTGGTGAGATTGAGTTTTTAAGTCGTTTAGCAACGCCAGATGTCGCAGCTATCACGATGATTGGAGAATCACATTTAGAATTTTTAGGAAGTCGCGCAGGGATTGCTAAAGCCAAAGCTGAAATACTCGCAGGCCTCTCGGAACAAGGAGAACTGATTATTCCCGCTGACGAGCCGCTTTTAGCCCCTCATGTACAGAATATTCCTCAAACAGTGACGACATTTGGTTTCACTGAACCTGCTATTTATCAAGCGACAATTATCGAACGTAGTCAACAAGAAACACGTTTTATGGTTTCTTCTCTTTCTAATCAAGTGTTTACGATTCCATTTGTGGGGGATTACAATGTAAAAAATGCGTTGATTGCAATTATTATCGGTTTGAAATTTGGTTTATCTATCAATCAAATAAGTGAAGGACTAGCACGAACAGAATTAACACAAAGCCGCTCGGAATGGTTAACGACATGGAACGGTGCACAAATGTTTAGTGATGTGTATAATGCTAATCCGACTGCGATGAAGTTAGTATTAGAAACGATTGCACGTGTAGAAAACCAAGGGAAAAAAATAGCCGTTTTAGCAGATATGGGAGAGCTTGGGGATACATCGGCTGAGCTACATCAAAGTATTGCCCCATATCTAGAACCGTACCAAATTGTGATTTTATATGGAGAGCTAATGAAAAATTTACATACAAAATTGCTACAACAAAACGCTGATTTAGTTGTTTATCATGTGGAAAAAGGAAATGAAGAGCTGATTATCGACTGCTTACATGACTTAGTGAAGCCAGAAGATATCCTTGTGCTAAAAGGTAGCAATAGTATGGGGCTTGTGAAAATAGTAGAGAAAATTTCCAGTAAATAACGGCTTTTGTTTGTTATGTGTTATGAAATATGTTAAAATTAAAAAGATGTGGACATCACAAGAAAAGTGTAAATTGTTTCCATGATAAATAACATAGATGAAGAGAGACAAATTAGGAGGATCTTATTTGAAATTTAAAGATTTAGGTTTAATACCTGAGCTGTTAGAAGCAGTTCAACGCGCAGGATTTGAAGAAGCAACACCTATCCAAGAAGGCACGATTCCATTGGCATTAGAAGGTAAAGATGTGATTGGACAGGCGCAAACGGGAACTGGTAAAACAGCAGCATTTGGGTTGCCTATGTTACAAAAAATAGATACGTCAGCAAAAGAAGTTCAAGGCTTAGTCATCGCACCGACACGTGAGTTAGCTATTCAAACTCAAGAAGAGCTATATCGTTTAGGTCGTGACAAAAAAGTGAAAGTTCAAGTTGTCTACGGTGGCGCGGATATCGGCCGTCAAATTCGTAGCTTGAAAGAGCGCCCACATATTGTTGTGGGAACACCAGGTCGTTTGTTAGACCATATTAATCGTCGTACGTTAAAACTTGGTAACATTGAAACATTAGTATTAGATGAAGCAGATGAAATGCTTAATATGGGCTTCTTAGAAGATATTGAAGCAATTATTAGCAAGACACCAGCTGAACGCCAAACTTTACTGTTTTCAGCAACTATGCCAAAAAGCATTAAAGATATTGGGGTTAAATTCATGAAAGACCCAGAACATATCAAAATCAAAGCTAAAGAAATGACAGCGAGTCTTATTGACCAATACTATGTTCGTTGTAAAGACTTTGAAAAATTTGACATTATGACGCGTTTCTTTGACGTACAAGCACCTGAATTGACTATCGTCTTTGCTCGTACAAAACGTCGTGTAGATGAATTATCACGTGGCTTAGAAATTCGCGGTTACCGTGCAGAAGGAATCCATGGCGATTTAACGCAACAAAAACGTATGAGTGTTTTAAGAGGCTTTAAAAACGGAGCTATTGACGTTTTAGTGGCCACAGATGTTGCAGCACGTGGTTTAGATATCTCAGGTGTGACACATGTGTATAACTTTGATATTCCCCAAGATCCAGAAAGCTACGTTCACCGTATTGGTCGAACTGGCCGAGCAGGTAAAGATGGGATGTCTGTGACATTTGTAACGCCAAATGAAATGGGCTACTTGCGTGTTATTGAAGACTTAACTAAACGTAAAATGTCACCTTTACGCCCACCTACGCAACAAGAAGCTATTCAAGGGCAATTGGGAATAGCTGTCAATACTATTCAAGATGAATTACAAAAAAATGGCTTAGATCATTATCAAAAAACAGCTACAGATTTATTAGAGCAATATGAAGCAGAAGATTTAGTGGCGTTATTATTAAAAACAATCACAAAAGACGATGCTTCAGAAGCGCCTGTTAAAATTACCCCAGAGCGTCCTTTACCACAAAACCGTCGCAACAATAAAGGTGGCGGAGGCCAACGTGGAAAAGGTGGTCAAAAACGCGGTGGACGTTATAATGACCGTCGTAATAACAAAGGCGGCAATGGCAAAAAGCGTTATGATAACAAAGGCAAAGGCCACAGCAAAGATAAAAGTAAACGTGATTTTGTGATTCGCACGAAGAATAAATAAACCGTTTGAACAGGATAGCGAGACTATCCTGTTTTTTTATAGTTATGGTACAATAAAAACAGTAAATGAATGTAGGTGAAAAGATGATTGTTGGAATTGGTGTGGATTTGGTTGAACTTTATCGTATGGAAAAAATAATAAAGGAGTCGCCGCGTTTTGTACAAAAAGTATTGACGCCTGAGGAGTATCGATGTTTTGAGCAAAAGAAAGGTCGCCATCAAGTAGAATATCTAGCCGGACGTTTTGCCGCTAAAGAGGCATTTTCTAAAGCATGGGGGACGGGGATTGGCAAACTAACCTTTCAAGATATTGAAGTATTAAACGAAGCAAATGGTCGGCCATATGTTGCCGCATCTCCACATGTCGGTCGTGTCCACATCTCTCTTTCTCATAGTGAAACACAAGCCATCGCCTACGTTATATTAGAAAAATAAAAAAGCAACTGAGTCAATCAGTTGCTTTAATTTGCTAATGTTTGAGAACTAGGTTTTGATGTCGTGATTTTTTTTATATGATGAATCGGAATCATTTTAATTTGTTGGCTTCCTTGAGGATATAAGACAACCATATCTTGATGAGTTGGAAGTAATTTTAACTTTCCGTAAAAAGTTTCAAAATCTGCTGTTGGATCAGCTGACTCAGCTACTTGCAACACGACAAATTGGTTGTGAGAAGCTGCCTGTCTTAGTTGGAAACGAATTTTTTCAAGCTCTTGTTTTGGCTTGTAGGAATCATCTAAAAAAGAAGCCAAAAAACGTTGAGACGTATCCGTTATAATCTTAGTGAACGATTTAATTGTATGTTTCTTTTTTTGATTTTCCATTATTTCCCCTCCGTTCTTCATGACAACTTTAAGGTAATTATACCTAAGTTGAGGAGTAAAAGTCAAACTTTCAATACGGATTAGAAAGAAGGAGTGTGCCATGAACTATAATATGATTGAACCCCTTCATTTTTATTCATACCATGAGTTTGTGATATTTTCTAGTCAAGCCAAGGAATTATTTCCAATCAGAGGATATCGTGAAAAAGCGCGTTCAGATGCCCTTCATCAGTATCAAAAGCCAGATACTAATCAATCTTCTTATTTAATAAGTTATAATCATAAATGTTTATTATTTCTGTCTTTTGAACGAAAAGGAAATGTCGCAGTCGTGAGAAATTGTCTTTATCAACCAAAACATTCTCACGCTAGTGTCTCGTTGTCGGAATGGCTTGAACGATTGGATGGGATTTTTCGTTATTTTAATATCACATGTTATCATATGCATTTAAAAAACGTTCTGGCGGATAGTGAACGATTATTTGATGAGGTTGTGAATGATACGGAAGGAGTCGTATGTCTTCGGCATTCAAGCAGCACAAAAACGGCGATGGTTCTTGGAGGTGGGGGCGCTCGCGGAGCCTATCAATTAGGTGTTTGGCAATATTTTAGGGAGAATAAGCTCACCTATGATATCGTTACAGGTGCTTCAGTCGGAGCATTAAATGGGGCTTTAATGGTCCAGAATGATTGGGAAAAAGCACAGGCGATGTGGCATCAGATTGAAACAACCGATGTTTTTGACATTTCAATGCTACCAGCAGAAGAGATGACTGATATTTCGACTCTTTTGGACGGGATGAAAACGATGGCAACGAAAGCTGTATTGAACCAAGGCATTTCAACCGAGCCACTATATCAATATGTCAAAGGATTATTAAATCATAAACGCTTAACGTGTGGAAAACCGTCTCTTTGGCTGACGGCGACACATTTGCTGACAATGCAAGAAAGAGTCGTTCATCTCAACGCTTGTGATTCTGAAAAAAGAGTAGATTGGTTGTTAGCTTCAGCTTCTTTCTTTCCAGCTTTGGCACCTCATCAAATCGATGGGGAATACTACGTTGATGGTGGTTATCGAAACAATATCCCTGTTGATCTTGCAGTTAAAGAAGGAGCGAATCAGCTTTTTGTCATCGATGTAAAAGGACCGGGCGTGACCAAAAAATACGACGTACCGCTAACCATAACTCCTATAGTATTGAAAAGTCCGTGGTTATTGGGAAATATGTTACTATTTGACACAAGACGAGCGAAATGGAATCAACAATTAGGCTATCTTGAGTTGAAACGTGTGATTGAAAAAAAAGCGGGATTTTGGTATACCTTCGATGTGGAAGTGTTGTCAGAAGAATACTTGCAAATTAATCGCGAATTAGTCAGAAAGATAAAAACATTTATTCCAGTTGAACGATTATCAAGCAAAAAAATGCATATTGTATATGAACGTTTACGTATAGTATATATGAGCAAGGTTTCCGCTTATAATCTAGGCTGGGTTATTTTAGAGTTGACAGGGAGGTTATACGGACTAGACCCGACTACCTATTATTCAGTGGAATCATTTTGCCAAATGTTGTTAGCGCGTTTGTCACAAGAAACGTCAAGGAATGCGCCGGCAGGGTTGTACTCTTTACCAGAATGGTTAACGCATTATCGTCAGAAAAAATCTGCAATGAGTGAAGAAGCTCAGGTAGCAAGATGGTTGACGCGTTTTCGTCAAGAGAATTGGCAAAAAGAGTGGCTTGAAATGGGGTTGCTTATACAGTCGGATACGTTTTTAATCGCCTGTCTTGTATGGAGCTTACAATGATAAAATAAAGGAGAATGATTCATGTCAAGAGAATTTAATTTTGAAATTATGGAAACAATCGCAGTTTTATCCGAGCGGTCAAAGGGTTGGAAAAGAGAATTAAACTTAGTTAGTTGGAACGACGCACCACCTAAGTTTGACATTCGAGATTGGTCTGCCGATCATCAGAAAATGGGGAAAGGTATTTCTCTTTCAAATGAAGAGATAGCTATATTAAAAGAAACGTTAAATCAAATGTAAGTGAGTTCTATATGAAGGAGGCCTTGCTCAATATGAAAAGTATGACAGGATATGCGCAACATCAAGTTACCATACAGGGCGTTGCATTGACGTTTGAATTTAAGTCGGTCAATCATCGCTTTCTTGATACCGTTTTTCGTTTGCCAAAGGATTGGTTATTTATCGAACCCGCCTTGAAAAAGCTCGTTCGCAGTAAAATAACACGTGGAAGAGTAGAGTGTTACATTCAATATCAAGAAACAGACACGTTGCAA
Organism: Vagococcus lutrae; assembly: GCF_023299185.1. NCBI lineage: Bacteria > Bacillati > Bacillota > Bacilli > Lactobacillales > Enterococcaceae > Vagococcus > Vagococcus lutrae. The sequence continues at coordinate 790,275 of NZ_CP097017.1, read as the reverse complement.
CAAGAAGTCGTGTTGAATTGGGAGTTATATCATCAATTGCTTCAAGAAATGGCGACGAAGTTAGCTGTACATCCGACTTCGCTCGAGCAAGAAGTGCTAATGCGTACTTTGTTGCAGCACGATTTGTTTTTAAATGTAAAAAATCCCGAAATATCATGGCAAGAGTATGAAGGAGAATTATTAACCGCTTTTGAAGAGGGGTTGGATAAATTAATCAACACCCGAGAAACCGAAGGTACTTATTTGCAAGCCGTGTTAGATGAGCATTTATCTCGTTTAAATGAATTATTAGAGCTTGTAGTGACGCAACAAGAAGCAATTGAATCAGATTGGCAGTCGCGTTTAACAGAAAAGCTACAAGAGTTAGTCGGTGAACAACTAGATGATTCACGTATTTTGACCGAAGTCGCCCTGATTTTAGAAAAAGGGGATATCACGGAAGAGCTGACACGTTTAGAAAGTCATAGTGAACAGTTGGCAACGTTGTTTCAATCAGAAGAAGCGATTGGGCGAGAAGCTGATTTTACCATTCAAGAAATGAATCGTGAAATTAATACGATTGGGTCTAAATCAAGAGATTTAGCAATAAAAAATCTTGTCGTTCAATTAAAAACAGAATTAGAAAAACTGCGTGAGCAAATTCAAAATATAGAATAACAGCTATTGATTAAAACAAACACTAAAAAAGACTTGAACTGTTTATCTATATAGCGTAAAATTATTAGATAAGTATTGAAAAGTGAAAGGGTAAGCGATATGTCAGAAAGAGGCTTGTTATTTATATTATCTGGACCTTCAGGAGTCGGAAAAGGGACGGTTAGAAAAGCATTATTTGAAAGTGAAGGAACAGAGTTAAAATACTCTGTTTCAATGACGACACGTCAAATGCGTCAAGGTGAACAAGAAGGTGTCGATTATTTTTTCCGAACAAGAGAAGAGTTTGAGGAAAAAATAGCTGCTGGGGAAATGTTAGAGTATGCAGAGTACGTAGGTAACTATTATGGCACGCCTCTAGACTATGTGAATAAAACACTAGATGAAGGATATGATGTCTTCCTTGAGATTGAAGTGTTAGGTGCGATGAAAGTAAAAGAAAAAGTACCTGAAGGCATTTTTATTTTCTTAACACCACCTGATTTGGCCGAGTTAAAATCGCGAATTGTTAATCGTGGTACAGATGAAATGGCTGTGATTGAAAAACGGATGAGCGTAGCACGCGAAGAAATTGAGATGATGAGTCACTATGATTATGCTGTCGTAAATGACCAAGTCGATAAAGCGGTTGAAAGAATTAAACATATTATTGAAAGCGAACACTGTCGAGTAGACCGTGTTGTAGAACGTTATAAAAACATGTTAAAGGAGTTGTAGTCTTATGATGTTAAAACCATCGATTGACTCATTGTTAAAAAAAGTCGATTCTAAATATTCATTAGTTATTTTAGCAAGTAAACGCGCGCACGAATTAGAAGCCGGTGCGACACCGATGAAAGAAGAGTTTTACTCTGTTAAGCGAGTGGGACAAGCACTGGAAGAAATTGATGCAGGAGATGTGGTAGTTGATCCAAATCCTGAATTAAAACGTGAACTTATCCGTCAAAAAGAAGAATTAGAAGCAGCTGAGCGCACACGCGAACGCGAAATTATTGAAGCAAAAATTAGAGAAGAAAACTAATCCAAACAGAGCGGCAGTGATGTCGTTCTGTTTTTTCCTTTAAGAAGACAAGTTATTTAGTTTCTAGTAGAATAGAAAAGGAAGAAGGGGTGTGAGAAGATGGAGCGAATCGCACAAGTAGTGGTAGATGTTCCAACCATGCAGACGGATATTCCGTATAGTTATAAAATCCCAGCTCTTTTGTCGAATGTGCTAGAAGTCGGAATGCGTGTGGTGGTTCCTTTTGGGCGTGGTGAAAGACGTATTCAAGGGTTTATTGTTGAGATAGTTACGCCAACGGGAGAGAATCAAACTGATAATCTAAAAGAAATCATCGCCCCAATGGATTTACACCCTGTCTTAAATTCTGAGCTATTGGCACTAGGCGATTATATGCAACGCAAGACGTTCTCATTTAAAATCACCTGTTTTCAAACAATGTTACCACGCGTGATGCGAGCGGATTATGCTAAATATCTCGTATTGGTAGATGAAGTAGATGAAAGAACGTTATACGAGATATTTAAAGGGAAAGATTATTTAGCTTGGGAAGAAGCAGAAGCTGAAGGGACGTTACCTTATCTGTTAGATTTGAAAAAATCAGGGAAAATTGCCGTTCATTACGAAGTGAGCAAGCGAAATAAAGCGAAGACGAAAAAAGCATTTAAATCGCGTTTAACGTTTGAACAAATTGAAGAAGAACGAGAGAGTCTACGAAAAAATGCACAGCAACAATTAGCATTATTAAACATTTTACAACAATCTTCAGAGTGTGTGACGTATCAAAAGGCGCGTGAAAAAGCAGGTATTACACCGGCAACAATTAAGACTGGCGAGAAAAAAGGCTGGCTTGAAATAGTGGAAGTAGAAGTTAGAAGGGATCCTTTTGCAGATATAGAGGTTCAAAGGGATGTACCTCAAAAATTGAACGGTGAGCAAGAACAGGCTTACAGGAAAATTACTGAGGCAGTCGCTCAAAAAAACAATCCTACTTTTTTATTACAAGGTGTAACGGGTAGTGGGAAAACGGAAGTTTATTTGCAAAGTATTGCCTATGTATTAAACGAGCAACGGACGGCGATGATGTTAGTCCCTGAAATTGCTCTTACCCCCCAGATGACGCAACGATTCAAAGCACGTTTTGGGGAACAAGTAGCGGTCTTGCACAGTGGTTTGTCAGATGGAGAAAAATATGATGAATGGCGTAAAATCGAAGAAGGTGAAGCACGTGTCGTGGTGGGCGCACGTTCTGCTGTTTTTGCTCCATTAGAAAATATCGGATTAATTATTTTAGATGAAGAACATGAAGCGACCTATAAACAAGATGACAACCCACGCTATCACGCTCGTGATATTGCACGTTGGCGTGCTGCCTATCATCATTGTCCAGTCGTTTTAGGAAGTGCTACTCCTTCGCTTGAATCGCGTGCTAGGGCGCAGAAAGACGTCTATCAATTACTCGTGTTATCTGAACGCGCGGTGCAAGCAGCAACGCTACCAGATATTGAAATCATTGATATGACGAAAGTAGCAACGATTGGCAATATGCAGACTTTCTCAGCACCACTTTTGGATGAAATTAATATCCGTTTGGCTAAGCAAGAACAAATCGTCCTTCTTCTAAATCGTCGTGGGTATTCATCGTTTATGATGTGTCGAGACTGTGGTTATGTGCTGCCATGTCCAAACTGTGATATTTCACTGACACTCCATATGGATGTTAAACGGATGAAATGTCATTATTGTGGACATGAGGAGGCAATTCCTCATCAATGTCCACAGTGTCGCAGTGATAAGATACGATACTATGGAACGGGGACACAAAAAGTCGAGGAAGAATTACGTGAGTTATTACCAACGGCAAATATTTTACGTATGGATGTTGATACGACACGTAGAAAAGGGGCGCATCGCCGTTTATTAGAACAATTTGAACAGCATAAAGCAGATATTCTGTTAGGTACGCAAATGATTGCTAAAGGACTTGATTTTCCTAATGTGACACTGGTAGGCGTCTTAAATGCTGATACATCTTTAAATCTGCCCGATTTTCGTGCAAGTGAAAAGACTTATCAGCTCTTAACGCAAGTCAGCGGACGGGCTGGTCGAGGAGCAAAGAGTGGAAAAGTGATGATTCAAAGTTTTAATCCACAGCACTATGCGATTCAGTTGGTCAAAAAACAAAGCTACGAAACATTTTATCGATATGAGATGCAAGCAAGACATCAGGGTAACTACCCTCCGTATTTTTATACCGTTCAAATTGTTGCAAGTCATACGGAAGAAAGAGAAGCTGCTAAAAAGATGTTTGAAGTGGCGTCTTATTTAAAAGAAAACTTGTCACAAAATGTGATTATCTTAGGTCCGACGCCAAGTGCCATCATGCGTGTCAACAAACGTTATTATTATCAACTGGTGATTAAGTACAAGCATGAGCCAATGCTGTCATCTGTTTTAAAAACAATTATGGAAGAAAGTCAAGCGGATATGAGGCGTGGATTACTGTTAAGTATCGACGTTGAACCGATGCATTTTATATAGAAAAAGAGGGAAATAAATGAGTTATCCGATAGTGATTCACCCGAATCAAAAATTAACACGTCCTTCACAAGAAGTAGGCGTGATTTCTGATGAGTTAATTCAAATGCTTGATAGAATGAAGCGCACCATGGATGCACATGATGGGATAGGACTAGCTGCACCACAAATTGGCAAAAACATTCGTGTAGCGATTGTCCAGTTAGACCCTGAGGATGATGTGCTAGAGTTAATCAATCCAGAAATCATTTTTCATGAAGGAGAAAATATTGATGTGGAAGGTTGCTTAAGTTTACCACATCAGTATGGAACGGTTAAACGGTATGAAACGATTGTTGTGCGGTATTTCGACCGTGAAGGTGACGAGTATGAGTTAGAAGCGGATGATTATTTTGCGCGAGCGATTCAACATGAAATTGACCATTTAAATGGCATTTTGTTTATTGATAAGATGATAGAACGAATTGCAGAAGAAGATTTAGAAGACTATATGGAGGGAAGAAGAAATGACTAGTGTAGTATTTATGGGAACACCTGCTTTTTCAGTCCCTATCTTAAAAGGATTGATTGAAAATGAGTATGAAATAAAAGCGGTTGTCACACAACCAGACCGACCTGTTGGACGGAAGAGAGTATTGACGCCTCCACCAGTTAAAGAGGCAGCTGTTGAACTTGGTATTCCTGTTTTACAGCCTGAAAAAATATCAGGAAGCGAAGAAATGCAACAAGTTTTAGACTTAGACCCAGATATTATTGTAACAGCCGCTTTCGGGCAATTTTTGCCTGAAAAATTATTATATGCACCGGAGTTTGGTTCGGTTAACGTTCATGCATCATTGTTACCAAAATATCGTGGTGGTGCGCCTGTTCACTATGCTTTGATGAATGGTGAAAAAGAAACAGGTGTCACCATTATGCGAATGGTGAAAAAAATGGACGCTGGCGATATTTTAACCCAAGCTAAGTTAGAAATTAAGGACACAGATGATGTAGGGACATTATTTGATCGTTTGAGTGTGTTAGGAAAAGATTTGTTGTTAGAAACATTACCGATGATTTTAACGAACACGATTACACCGACGCCTCAAAAAGAAGACGATGCCACTTTTTCACCAAATATTAGTCGAGAATTAGAGCGGATTTCGTGGGATAAAACAGCGGAACAAGTGGATTGGCAAGTTCGGGGGATGCATCCGTGGCCAGTTGCACATACGTTATGGCAAGAACAACGCGTGAAAATTTATCAAGGACAACCGTTAGAGAAAAAAACGAACGCTAAGCCAGGCACAATTGTGACAATAAATAAAAAAAGTTTTGAAGTAGCATGTGGGGACGGAACAGTCTATGAGGTGCTGACATTACAACCTGCTGGGAAAGCTAAGATGTCGGCTGTGAATTTTTTAAATGGTGTCGGTCGTCAACTGAATGAAGGAGATCAATTGACATGGTAAGTGCATCAAGAAAGAAAAAAACAGCTAAAAACAATCCTCGATTCGCGGCGTTAGAACTCCTGGTTAAAGTGTCGGAACAACAATCTTATTCTAATTTATTAGTTGACCAAGTCATTCGAGACGGCGAATTAACCCCACAAGACGCGCGTCTTATGACGGAAATCGTTTATGGGACATTAAGTCGTCAATTGACACTGGATTATTTTTTAGCGCCTTTTGTAAAAAAAGCGAAGAAATTAGATAACTGGGTACGTCAGTTACTACGCTTGACTTTATATCAAATGGTTTACTTAGATAGAGTACCCGATCATGGAAGTGTCAATGAGGCAGTTGAAATTGCTAAGATAAAAGGAAATGCGGGGATTGGTAAGTTTGTGAATGGTGTTTTACGCACGATTCAACGTCAAGGAGTTCCTGCTATTGAAAACATCGAAAATCCAATCGAGCGATTATCGATAGAAGTCAGTTTGCCAGTATGGTTAGTGGAAAAACTATGTGAACAAATCGGCGAAAAAGAAACGCGTGAACTAGGTTTGTCGCTGTTAGAACCTAGTTCGGTCAGCGCACGTGTGACTGCTCGTGAGCTCACGAGAGAAGAAGTGCTTGAACAATTAAAAACAGCTGGTTATGACGTACAAGCAAGTGAGGTATCTCCTTTTGGAATCGTGGGAAGTAAAGGGTTTTTAGCTGGAAGTGAGATGTTTCGTTCAGGTCAGTTAACTATACAAGATGAAAGCTCCATGTTAGTCGCACCGAGTATGCAAATTGAACCCCAACACCAAGTGCTAGATGCTTGTGCCGCTCCGGGTGGCAAGACAACACATATTGCGCAATATCTCGATGCTACGCAAGGAGGGCAAGTGACAGCTTTAGATATTCACGCCCATAAAGTGAAGCTCATTGGCCAAAATGCCAAGCGTATGAATGTGACAGATGTTGTCAAGACTCAAAAGATGGACGCAAGAGAGGTTAAGACTGTTTTTTCAGATGCGTCATTTGACCGCATTTTAGTGGATGCGCCGTGTTCAGGTTTAGGACTACTGAGAAGAAAACCAGATATTCGCTATCATAAGCGACCAGAGGACTTTGAACGACTTCCGAGTATTCAGTTAGAAATACTTGAAAGTGTTTCGCAAAAAGTGAAAGAGTGGGGTATAATAACTTACAGTACGTGTACAATTTTATCAGAAGAAAACGAAGAAGTGGTCCGTTTGTTTTTAGAACGAAATCTTAACTTTAAAGCTATTCCAGTAGAGGGAACGGATTTTGTAAATGACCACTCAGATTATGGTGTGACGCTTTATCCACATCATTTTAACACGGATGGTTTTTTTATTAGTTGTTTACAACGGATAAGTTAAGAAGACGCAAAGAGGTGTAAGAATGAAAATCGGATATCAGACAGATATTGGACAGAGGCGTAAGAGTAATCAAGATGCAGTAGGTATTTTTGAAAATTTAAAAGAGTTAAAATTAGCTATCGTAGCTGACGGTATGGGTGGACATCAAGCAGGTGATATCGCTAGTCAACAAGCTGTAGCTGATATTGGCTCATTGTGGGAATCAACAGCTTTACATGATGAAGAAGCGATTATTCAATGGTTATTACAAGTCATTCAAAAAGAAAATGAAGTCATATATGAGCGAGGTCAAAGTGACGCGTCGAAGATGGGGATGGGGACAACGATTGTTGCCACGGTTCTGTTAACGAATCGCAAACTTGTTTTGGCACATGTTGGTGATAGTCGTTCGTATTTAATTAGACAATCAGGATTACGACAATTAACAGAAGACCATTCTTTAGTGAATGAATTAGTCAAATCTGGGGAATTAACACCTGAAATGGCTAAAAGCCATCCGCGAAAAAACGTGTTAGTACGTTCGTTAGGGATTCCTGGAGTGGTAGAAGTTGATGTAACGACGATTGAAACAGAAATTGGTGATAAGGTATTACTATGTTCAGACGGTTTAACGAATATGTTAAGCGATGAAGAGTTATTAACAGTGATTACCCAACCGCTGTCGCCTGAAAAAATCGTGCAGCAGTTGATTGAAAAAGCGAACGAGGCGGGCGGTACGGATAATATTACCGCACTGTTAATAGAAATTTCGGAAAAGGAGGATGAAGCACGTGATTGATATTGGTTCGAAGATTAATGGCCGTTATAAAGTTATAGGGAATATCGGTAGTGGCGGTATGGCAAATGTGTTTTTAGCTTATGATCCGATACTAGATCGTGAAGTTGCTGTGAAAGTTTTACGTTTTGACTTTCAAAATGACCAAGCAGCCATTCGTCGTTTCCAAAGAGAAGCGCTAGCTTCATCCGAATTAGTTCATCCGAATATTGTCAGTGTTTATGACGTAGGAGAAGAAGACGGCTTACAATACTTAGTTATGGAATATGTTAAGGGGACGGATTTAAAGCAATATATTAAGAATCACTACCCGATTCCGTTAGAGATGGTTGTGACCATTATGGAACAAATCTTATCGGCCATTTCACTTGCTCATCAGCACCGGATTATTCATCGCGATTTAAAGCCGCAAAACATATTAATTGATGAATTTGGAAATGTTAAAATTGCAGACTTTGGTATTGCGATTGCTTTATCAGAAACATCGCTTACTCAGACGAATACATTATTAGGGTCTGTTCATTACTTGTCGCCCGAACAAGCTCGTGGAAGTATGGCGACACGTCAATCGGATATCTATGCCTTGGGTGTGATATTATTTGAGCTACTAAGTGGGAAAGTACCTTTTGAAGGTGAATCAGCTGTTTCGATTGCTTTGAAACATTTTCAAACGGAGATTCCTTCCGTTCGAGAATTAAATCCAGCTATTCCACAAGCACTTGAAAATGTTATTTTACATGCGACTGCGAAAGAAGCGACAGACCGCTATGTCTCTGCTGAAGAAATGGCACGAGATATTTCGACATCATTATCGCCATTACGGGCAAATGAACCACGATTTGAACCGCAAGCAATGATTGAAGAAACAAAGGTGCTAACCCCGTTACCCGCTGAGTCAGAACCTGTTGCAGCAGTGATAGAAGAACCTCAAGAGCCCGTTACGACTGAGCAAGAGGAAGAAGTGCCAGTTAAAAAAGGCAAAGGGAAATGGTGGTTTCTCGCTTTCTTAACGGTAGTAGTGATAGGAATTCTTTTATTCCTAGCATTTGTACGTCCTTCAAGCATAACTGTGCCGGATACAACTAATATGACCGTAGAAGAGGCGGAAAAAGTGTTAACTGAGAAACAATTTAAAGTCGCCGCCGACCGCGAAGAAACATACGATGATCAAATCGAAGAAGGTTTGGTTGTAGAAACAAGTCCACGTGGTAATGCTAAAGCTAAAAAAGGTAGTGAAGTGACGCTAATCATTAGTAAAGGCCCTGATAAGATTGAAATCGATGACTATGAAGGCTTGCGCTTTACAGATGTAGAAAAGACGTTATTAGATTTAGGATTTAAGCGTCGTCATATAAAAGTAAAAGAAGAAGAAAATAGTGACGTTGAAGTGGGCGTGATTATCTCACAAAACCCTGCTGGAGGTTCCACACTATCTCCAGAAAAAGATAAGATTGAATTTATTATTAGTAAAGGCGTCAAAGGCTTTAAATTACGTGATTTGACTTCTTACAGCCAAATGGATGCTGAAAGTTATTTAGAAGAAAAAGGGTTATCCTACGAAGTGGAACGTGAATATCACGATAGTGTCCCTGCTGGGTATATTATTACCCAATTTCCACCTTCGGGAAGAATGGTTGATAAAGGCGATCATATTAATCTAGTCGTATCTTTAGGACCAGCACCACAACCAGAAACGACCGAAGCGACAGTAGAAACAGAAGCGCCTGAACCTGAAGGTAATACAACCACAGAATCATCAGAAAAAGATAATAAAAAGAATAAACATGATGAGAATAAAACAACAGATAGTAAAGAATCGTAATTAATAGACTGTATTTTACAAAGAGTAGTACTTTGTGAAATACGGTCTTTTTTCTTTTTGTATTAAATTGAGCTATGCTATACTCAAATTTAGTATAGATTAAAAAGGAGAATATCATGTATTACATCTTATCGTTTTTAGAAGGTCTTATTACATTTATATCACCGTGTATATTACCGTTGTTACCAATATATCTTGTTTATTTTTTAGGCGGTGAACAAAAATCGTTTCGTCTTTTATTTTATCGAACGCTCGCTTTTGTTTTAGGGTTTACGACGATATTTGTGTCCATGGGTGTTTTTGCAGGGTGGATAGGGAGTCTCTTCGTTCGCTATCGACTGGCTATTCAGTTATTAACAGGTGGGTTTGTAGTGTACGCTGGTCTTTATTTTTTAGGTATGATACCTGAAAAGTGGGGAAAAATATTTAAAGGACGGTCGACTTCGCAAACAAAGCAACAACCAGATACCCTTTTATCTTATTACCTGTTTGGGATAGTCTTCTCACTGGCATGGAGTCCATGTTTAGGTGTGTTTTTAGGGTCTGCTCTAAGTCTTGCTTCCCATCAAGGAACCGCATTAAAAGGAGCCTTAATGCTAGTCAGTTATTCTTTCGGATTGGGCTTACCCTTTATGCTAAGCGCCTTTTTTATGGATAGTCTAAAGCCGTTGTTTAATAAAATAAAAGCTAACTATGACATCATCAATCGTGTTTCAGGCATTATTTTGATAATACTAGGTATTTTGATGATGACAGGATTTATGACAAAACTACAATTATGGTTATTATAAGGAGATAGAAATGAAGAAAACAATTATTTTTGGAAGTATTTTAGCAGTATTGTTAGTTGCGGGTACAGTGGTGTATCAAAAGTTAGGTGAAGAGGTCACTCCAGGTATCGTTGAAGAGGAAGTTATACAAGATGAGTCAGTAGAAGCCCGTCCAGCCCCCAATTTTAATATGTTAAAATTTGAAGGAGGGGTAGTAAACTTGGAAGATTTTATCGGAGAAAAACCTGTCGTACTAAATTTTTGGGCTAGTACTTGTCCACCTTGCGTCTATGAAATGCCTACCTTTCAACAAAGTTTTGAAAAACATGAAGATGTCCAGTTTGTGATGGTCAATATTCTTGGTTTTAACGGCGAAACGCAACAGTCAGCTCGTCAGTTTATTGATGAGAACAACTATACGATGCCAGTATTTCACGAAGCTAATGGTGAAGCCTCAAAAGCTTACGGCTTGACGTCGATTCCAAGAACACTATTTATCAATAAAAAAGGTGAGATTATTTTTGAACAAAATGGTATGATGGAGGAGAAAGTTCTAACAGAAGGTATCACTGCATTACTAAATGAGGGAAGTGACTAATTGAAAGAAGGACAGATTAGAAAAGCATTGAGTGGCTTTTATTACGTCTACTCAAATGGAGAAACTTATCAGACTCGTGCAAGAGGGAATTTACGTAAAAAAAGTATCACCCCACTCGTTGGCGACCGGGTTAAATTTCAAGCTGAAGAACAGTCAGAAGGTTATTTAATGGAAGTGTTACCACGAAAAACAGAGTTAAGGCGACCGGCGATAGCGAATGTTGACCAAGCGGTTTTAATCATGAGTGCGACAGAACCTGCCTTATCTCTAAATTTATTAGATCGCTTTTTAGTAACGGTCGAGTATGAAAAAATCACGCCGATTATTTATTTAACCAAAATAGATTTACTCACTCCAGAAGAATATGAATCACTTCGTCAAACGATGAGTATATATGAACGAATGGGCTACCAGGTAATGATTCCAGAACGAGAGTCAGATCAAACTTGCTTAGCTAATTTATCATCATTGTTTAAAGAAAAGGTAACCGTTTTTATGGGGCAGACGGGTGCAGGCAAGAGTACACTTTTAAACAAGCTATCACCTGATCTCGATTTAAAAACAGGTGAAATATCACAATCATTAGGCAGAGGACGCCATACGACACGTCATGTGGAATTACATCCACTTGCAGGTGGTCTGGTAGGGGATACGCCTGGATTTAGTTCTATCGACTTTAAAGAGATTGAGGCGGTTGAACTAAGTCAGCAATTTGTAGAAATGCGTGCGGCCAGTGATTACTGCCAATTTCGCGGGTGTTTGCACGTGGCAGAACCCAAGTGCGAAGTGAAACATTTAGTGGAAACAGGCGATATAGCGACGAGTCGTTATGAAAACTATTTACAATTTTTAAAAGAAATTGAAGAACGTAAACCAATTTATCATCGAAAAAAATAAAAAGGACGTGAAGAGATGAAACTTGCACCTTCTATTTTAAGTGCGGATTTTGCGAATTTGGAACGTGATGTGAAACTAGTGGAAGCAGGTGGCGCGGATTATATTCATATTGATGTGATGGATGGACAATTTGTTCCTAATATTACACTAGGACCGAACATTGTAGCTGCCTTACGCCCAGTTACAAAATTACCATTAGACGTTCATTTGATGATTGTTCAACCAGAACGTTTTATTCCTGATTTTGCCAAAGCAGGCGCGGATATTATCGTCATACATCAAGAAAGTACACCTCATTTACATCGTGGTATTCAGATGATTAAAAATGAAGGCGTTAAAGCCGGTGTGGTCATAAATCCCGGTACCCCTGTATCAGCGATAGCTCATGTTTTGGAAATGGTTGATTTAGTTTTAGTCATGACGGTTAATCCAGGATTTGGCGGACAATCGTTTATTGAGAATACACTAGGTAAAATTGAAGAACTGGCTATATTGCGCGAGCAACACGGTTATCATTATGAAATTGAAGTCGACGGGGGGATACAGCCCGACACAGCACGTCTTTGTGCTAAAGCAGGCGCAGATGTTTTCGTCGCGGGATCTTATGTATACAATCATGAAGATCCAAAGGGGCAGTTAGCTAAATTAAGAGAAGCGGTGTCAGAATAATGACGCGAATAGTCATTGTAGGTGGAGCAGGTTCGGTTAATTGGCCGAATCTGTTTGCTTTTAAAGAAGAAACGGTGACATGGATTGGCGTTGACCGTGGAACATTGCATTTACTAGAAAAAGGTATCATACCACATGTAGCTGTGGGGGATTTTGATTCATTATCAGCGGAAGAATTTCAACAGGTTAGTCAAATCGTGTCAGATATACGGACGGCACCACCTGAAAAAGATGAGACGGACACGCAACTTGCTTTAACAATTGCGTTAAACGAATATCCGGAACAAACGATTACACTGGTAGGAATGACGGGAGGTCGATTAGATCACTTTTTAGCAAATCTATGGATGCCTTTAGAGCCACGTTTTCGTCCTTTTTTAGAACGAATCGAGATGCGAGATGCACAAAACACGATTACGTATTTTCATCCAGGAAGGCACGTTATTGAGAAAGAGCAAGATAAAAAGTATTTAGCTTTTGTCTGCTTAACACCCGTAGCCAAATTAACATTAGAAGAAGTTAAATATGAGTTGGAAGAGTATGATGTTTCGTATCCGATGAGTTTTGCAAGTAATGAATTTTTATCAAATAAGGCGACGTTCTCATTTGAAACGGGAATAATGGCCGTCATTCAAAGTAAAGATTAAAAAGAGGATAGCACTGACTAAACCGTAATTTAGTCGCTGCTATCCTCTTTTAAAGGTTAATTTAAGTTTTTCGGAATTAAACGCGCTCAACTTTACCTGATTTCAAAGCACGAGTTGAAACCCATACCTTCTTTGGTTTGCCATCTACTAAAATTCTTACTTTTTGTAGGTTAGCTTTCCAAGTACGTTTAGATGCGTTCATTGCGTGAGAACGTGTGTTACCAGTTCTTGCTTTACGCCCAGTGATATAACATTCTTTAGCCATGTTTCTTCCTCCTTTGCTTTGCGATTGGAGCGGTTTAAGGCGCTCATACTAGAATAATTTATCATAATACACAGGGGAATGCAAGCAATATTTTATCTTTGAAAGGAAAAAACAACGGAAAAAGTAGAAGCATTTTTTCAAAAAAAGAATAAAAAAGGATATACCTTTAAAAAACGTGATTGCTATGATAAAATATAGGGAAGAATATGGGCTATTTTGGTCTAAGGAGGATCGATTTAAATGGCAGTAAAAATTAAAACAGCTTCAGGAACAATTGAAATAAGTAATGATGTCATCGCTACGGTCGTAGGTGGCGCTACTACAGATATTTATGGCATAGTTGGGATGGCAAGTAAAAATCAAATAAAAGATAATTTAAATGAAATTTTGAAAAAAGAAAATTATGCACGAGGAGTCGTTGTGCGTCAAGAAGAGAATGGGGTTGCCGTCGATGTCTATACGATTATTAGTTACGGTACAAAAATCTCAGAAGTGTGTCGCAACGTTCAAGAAAAAGTGCGTTATAATTTAGAAACGATGTTAGGTGTTACGGCAAATTCTGTCAATGTCTTCGTACAAGATGTACGCGTTCTGCCAGACTAAAAAAGATCGTTGAATGAGAGAATACTAAGGAGGATTAAGTTTCGTGGATATAAAAAAAATCAATAGTCGGCAGTTTCAAGCAATGGTACAAGCTGGTGCGACACGTCTAGATCAAAATGCAGAGTATGTGAACTCACTCAATGTGTTTCCGGTGCCAGATGGAGATACGGGTACAAATATGAACTTATCAATGACAAGCGGTGCTAAAGCTGTGACGTCATCTACATCAGAACACGTAGGAGAGCTAGCTCAAGCATTATCTAAAGGGTTACTTATGGGAGCACGTGGAAACTCGGGCGTTATTTTATCACAATTATTCCGCGGTTTTGGAAAAGAGATTCAAGAGCAAGAAGAACTTGATGCCAAACATCTAGCAAAGGCTTTTGCTAATGGTGTTGAAACAGCTTATAAAGCAGTGATGAAGCCTGTAGAAGGGACTATTTTAACAGTGGCCCGTGAAAGTGCTCGTGCTGGAATGAAAAAAGCCGATACGACTGATAATTGCGTTGAAGTAATGGATGCTGTTGTGACAGGTGCTAAAAAATCATTAGCCAAAACACCAGATTTATTACCTGTTTTAAAAGAAGTTGGTGTCGTTGACAGTGGTGGCCAAGGTTTACTCTTCATTTACGAAGGCTTTTTAGAAGTGTTATCAGGAAAAGTATCAGAAACGCCAGTTTATCAACCGAGCTTAGCGGAGATGACTGAAATGGTCAATGCTGAGCATCATCGTAGCGTGGCGAGCCATGTGGCATCAGAAGATATTAAGTACGGTTACTGTACTGAAATCATGGTGAAAATCGGTGAAGGTGAAACTGTTGATAGTGAATTTGACTATGATACGTTTAGAAACTATTTAAATGAATTAGGTGATTCATTATTAGTTGTAGCTGATGATGAAGTCATTAAAGTTCACGTTCATACGGAGCATCCGGGTGAAGTCATGAATTATGGTCAAAAATTTGGCTCATTGATAAAAATTAAAGTCGATAACATGCGCTTGCAACATGATACGCTCTTAGAGGCAGAAAAAGAAACACCTGTGAAAAAAGAACGTCGTCCGTACGGTGTGATTGCTATTGCGGCAGGTGAAGGCTTGCAAGAATTATTTAAGAGTTTAGGTGCTCATTATGTAATCAGTGGTGGACAAACAATGAATCCAAGTACGGAAGACATTGTAAAAGCGATTGAAGAAGTTCATGCTGAAAAAGTGATTATTTTACCAAACAACAAGAATATTTTCATGGCAGCTGATCAAGCGGCAGAAGTAAGCGAAGTTCCAGCAGTAGTTATACCTGCCAAAACGATTTCACAAGGAATGACTGCAATGCTTGGCTTTAATGATCAAGTTTCTTTAGAAGAAAATAAAGAAACGATGACAGACATGCTAGATGAAGTGAAAAGCGGTCAGTTAACTAATGCTGTTCGTGATACAACGATTGATGGCTTGGCGATTAAAAAAGATGACTTTATCGGTATGGTAGAGAATAAGATTGTCGTTTCCTTGCCAGACCGCTTTGAAGCCGCTTTTGAAACAATCAAACAAATGTTAGATGATGAATCTGAAATTGTGACCATCATGATTGGCGAAGATGGCTCAAATGAAGAAGCAGAGCGTTTAGAAGAAGCTTTAACAGAATTAAATGAAGATATTGAAGTGGAAATCCATGAAGGTGGACAACCCGTGTATCCATATTTATTTTCAGTTGAATAAAAATTGATTACGATAAACAGGTCAGGACAGGGTCCTGGCCTATTTATTATTAGAAGTAAAAAGGAGGGAGTCGCTAATGGAATTACTTGATTCGGTATCAGTGTTAGATGGCGTAGGGCCTAAAATGAAGGAAAATCTTGAAACATTAGGCATCCAAACGATTGAAGATTTATTAACGTACTATCCCTTCCGCTATCAAGATTTTAATGTAAAAAGTATACGAGAGATACAAGACCAAGAACAAGTCGTGATAGAAGGGTTGGTCTTATCTGAACCAGTCGTTTCTTATTATGGGTATCGTAAAAATCGTATGAATTTTCGTATGATGCAAGAAAATGCGGCGATTTCAGTTACTTTTTTTAATCAGCCATACTTAGCTAAACAAGTGACGCAAGGAGAAGATTTAGCTGTTTTTGGGAAATGGGACGCCAAGCGTCAAGCACTGACAGGGATTAAAATAATTAAAAGAAGTAGTGAAGACGATTATGCCCCTGTTTATCATGTGAATAAACAAGTCAAACAGTCAGCATTAGTTAAATTTATCGAACAAGCCTTAGAGAAGTATGAAGGATTATTAGTCGAAACGTTGCCGGATAGTTTGCTAACACGTCATCAATTAATACCGCGTGCAGAAGCAATTCGACAAATTCATTTTCCAGAGAGCTCGGAATCTAATGATGCAGCGAGAAAACGTTTAGTCTACGAAGAGTTTTTTAGCTTTCAGTTTAAATTGGAAGGTTGGCGATTTAAAGAGAAAGCAGGCGATAAAAGTTTACCTATCGAATACGATGTATCTCGATTGAAAGAATATATCGCCACATTACCATTTGAATTAACGACAGCCCAAAAAAGAGTGACCAATGAGATTTGTCGTGACCTATTACTACCATTTAAAATGAACCGTCTGTTACAAGGAGATGTTGGAAGTGGGAAAACGGTCGTGGCGGCTATTGCGCTTTTTGCGACGTATACGGCAGGCTTTCAGGGAGCGCTCATGGTACCAACTGAAATACTAGCTGAACAGCATTTTCAAAGTTTAAATGAACTATTCAGCCAGACAGATGTGCGAATCGGATTACTGACGGGCTCGTCTAAGACTAAAAGGAAACAAGAAATTTTGGATGAGTTGGCTAATGGAGAACTTGACGTTATTATTGGAACTCATGCACTCATTCAAGAGAACGTGTTGTTTCAACGATTAGGTCTTGGGATTATTGACGAACAGCATCGTTTTGGGGTTAATCAACGTCAAGCGTTACTGAATAAAGGAGAGCATACAAACCAGCTTGTCATGACGGCGACACCTATTCCACGTACTTTGGCGATTACAGCTTTTGGTGAGCTGGATGTTTCGATTATAGATGAGTTACCCGCAGGACGTAAACCGATTACGACGAGATGGTTGAAGCCTGCACAATTACCAACAGCGTATGAGTGGCTGAGAACAGAGTTAGGGAGGAACCGTCAAGCCTACGTTATTTGTCCATTGATTGAAGAATCTGAGGCAATGGATCTTAAGAATGCGACGGAAATTTATGAAACGATAAAAAGGTATTATCAAAATGAGTATGAGGTCGGGTTGCTACATGGAAAGATGACACCCGATGAAAAAGAATTAGTGATGAATGCGTTTAATGAGAATCAAGTCCAAGTGCTAGTTTCGACGACGGTCGTAGAAGTCGGTGTAAACGTCCCCAATGCCACAGTCATGATGATTATGGATGCGGAGCGTTTTGGTTTAGCACAGCTTCATCAATTGCGTGGCCGTGTTGGACGTGGCGATGCAGCGTCGTATTGTCTATTAGTCTCAAACCCTAAAAATGAAACTGGACAGGCACGTATGCAAATTATGACGGAAACAAATGACGGTTTTGTTTTAAGTCAAAAAGATTTAGAGATGAGAGGTCCGGGCGACTTTTTCGGTGTAAAGCAATCAGGTATGCCTGTTTTTAAAATTGGAGACATTGTCAGTGACAGTGTTATAATGGAAGAAGCACGTTCTGATGCGCGTATGATTTGGCAAGAACCAGATTGGCAAGAAAAATCAGAATGGCAACGTTTATTGTCGTTACAAACGCAATTGACAGTCCAAAGTTAAAATTGAAATAAGGTCAGGAGTGAAGAGTCGATGAAAATAGCCGTTGATGCAATGGGAGGCGACCATGCCCCAAAAGCTATTGTTGAAGGCGTCATGCAAGCGCGTGATGAGTTTGAAGATGTAACGTTTCTTTTATATGGTGATGAAAAAGCCATACGCGAGCATTTAAAAGATGAGAGTCGTATTCAAATTGTCCATACATTAGAAAAAATAACGAGTGAAGATGAACCGGTCAGAGCGATTAGACGAAAAAAAGAAGCGTCAATGGTGCTTGCAGCTAAAGCTGTAAAAGAAAAAGAAGCCGATGCAATGTTTTCGGCTGGGAATACTGGGGCATTACTAGCAGCAGGACTATTCATAGTAGGACGAATGCCATTTATTGAACGTCCTGGATTAATGGCGACGTTGCCAACATTTGATGAAAAGGCACTGGGCTTTGATTTTATTGATTTAGGAGCAAATGCGGATAATAAACC
The DNA here is from genome assembly GCF_023299185.1 of Vagococcus lutrae. Taxonomy (NCBI): domain Bacteria; kingdom Bacillati; phylum Bacillota; class Bacilli; order Lactobacillales; family Enterococcaceae; genus Vagococcus; species Vagococcus lutrae. Next base: position 771,937 of record NZ_CP097017.1, on the reverse strand, counting down.
GGAACACTTAAATGACTTTGCAACACTAGCGTCTCAATACGCTAAATCCGTTCGTCAAATTGAGGCCCCACGTGTGGGATTACTTAATAATGGGACTGAAGCAACGAAAGGAAATGAATTGACAAAAGCAGCTTTTGAATTGCTGAAAGAAAATCCACATATTCACTTTATCGGCAACGTGGAAGCGCGCGACCTGTTGCAAGGAGTGGCTGATGTTGTAGTCGCAGATGGCTACACTGGCAATGCCGTTTTGAAATCTATCGAAGGAACGGGTGTGGCTTTTACGAATGTGTTGAAATCTTCAATCATGGAGTCTGGATTAATGGGAAAATTAGGCGCTGTATTATTGAAAGACACGCTTAAAGGCTTGAAGACTAAAATGGATTACTCTACTTATGGTGGTGCTGTTTTAGCAGGATTAAAAGCGCCTGTTGTTAAAACGCATGGTTCCACTGGCCCGGATGCTGTCTTTTATACTATCAGACAAATTCGTAAGATGTTGCAATCACATGTGATTGATGAATTAATGGCAGCTTCACAGACCACATCAGGAGAGTAGTTAAAAAGTATAGACAAATGAGAAAATAATAAGTAAAATAGTAGTGACCACGTAAAAACGAGCACTGGAGGTGACAAAACTTGTCAAAAGAAGAAGTTTTAGCAAAAGTAAAAGCGATTATTTTAAAGCATTTTGATATTGAAGAAGATCAGATTACAGAGAGTTTAAGTATCAAAGATGATTTAGAAGCTGATTCTATTAAAATTATGGAATTTGTTTTAGAGCTTGAAGATGAGTTTGGTACAGAAATATCTGATGAAGATGCCGAAAAAATAGAAACAGTTGGTGCGGCTGTTGATTATATTACGACACATTTATAAAAAATAACAGGTGATTGTGAGAATATGATAACAATTACCTGTGATTTTTTTTAATATTTAGCCCTATTTTACTGTTTTTTAAGAATTATCTGAGTGAATCCTATGAAAAGATTGAAAAAAGTGTGAGTTTTGAGTATAATCATTAAATATTAGGAAGATTATTAAAAGAAAAAAAGAATATTAGTTTCTCTTGAGTGGCGATTGGTACCAAACTATTCAACACAGAAAGAGTCAAAGAAGAAAGGGGTATCCAATTTGAGTACTGGGGACGTATTATTAGAGATACAAAATTTACATACAGCTTTCCGGATTAAAGACACCTTTTACGATGCCGTAGATGATGTATCTTTAACATTGGATGAAAATGAAATTTTAGCGATAGTTGGAGAGTCTGGTTGTGGCAAGAGTACACTAGCAACGACCATTATGGGACTCCATAATCCGATCAATACTAAAATCACAGGAGATGTCATTTATAAGAATTTGAATATATTAGAGTTTAACGAAACTTTATATAACCAAATTCGTGGAAATGATATTGGGATGGTTTTCCAAGATCCACTATCTGCTTTAAACCCATTAATGCGTATTGGGGACCAAATCGCAGAAGCACTTTATTATCATACTGATTTAACAAAAGAACAGCGTCAAGCACGTGCGATTGAATTGCTTGGGCAAGTAGGGATTGTCAATCCTGAACGTGTTGCACAGCAATATCCACATGAACTATCCGGGGGGATGAGACAGCGTGTCGTTATCGCTATTGCGATATCTTGTAAGCCGCCAATTATTATTGCCGATGAGCCTACAACCGCTTTAGATGTAACGATTCAAGCACAAATCCTTGATTTATTAAAAGATTTACAAGAAGAAACCAAAGCAGGTATCATTTTAATCACGCATGACTTAGCAGTTGTTGCCGAAATGGCTGACCGCGTTGCCGTCATGTATGGTGGTCAAATTGTTGAACAAGCACCGGTTAAAGCACTTTTTGAAAATCCACGTCATCCTTACACCCGTTCATTATTAAATTCTATTCCTCAAGAAGATAATCCAGATGAAGAATTACACGTTATTGAAGGAATTGTTCCTTCATTAGCTAACATGCCTCGTACAGGGTGTCGTTTTGCTGCGCGTATTCCATGGATTCCTGAAGAAGCACATGAAGAAAATCCTGTCTTGCATGAAGTAGAACCAGAGCATTTTGTGCGTTGTACGTGTCATGAGCATTTTTACTTTAGAGACGAGGGAGGAGAAGCGTAATGAGTGAATTATTGACAATTAAAGATTTAAAAGTGCATTACCCAATTAGAAGCGGCTTCTTCAACCGCGTAACAGATTATGTATATGCTGTTGACGGTGTCGACTTTGTTATTGAACCGGGACAAACTTATGGTTTAATCGGTGAGTCAGGTTCAGGTAAATCAACGATTGGTAAATCGATTATTGGTTTAGAAAAAGTAACAAGCGGACAAATTATCTATAATGGCACAGACGTGACAACTAAACGAGCGCGTAAACAGTCTGGTTATAATAAAGACGTACAGATGATTTTCCAAGATTCTATGTCGAGTTTAAACCCGAAAAAACGCGTATTAGACATTATTGCAGAACCTATTCGTAACTTCGAACGTCTATCAGATGAAGAAGAAAAGAAAAAAGTTCGTAACTTGTTAGATATTGTTGGGATGCCAGCCGATGCGTTATATAAATATCCGCATGAGTTCTCAGGTGGACAGCGTCAACGTATCGGGGTCGCTCGAGCTGTTGCAACAAACCCAAAACTAATTATTGCCGATGAGCCGGTTTCAGCGTTAGACTTATCTGTTCAAGCGCAAGTATTAAACTTTATGAAACGTGTTCAAGAAGAGTTTGGTTTAAGCTATCTATTTATCGCTCATGACTTAGGGGTCGTGAAATATATGTGTGATAACTTAGCCATTATGAATAAAGGACGCTTTGTTGAAATTGGCACACGTGAAGATATTTATAACAACCCTCAACATATTTATACTCGTCGCTTGCTGTCTGCGATTCCTAAAATTGACGTCGACAATCGTGAACAACATAAGATTCAACGTCAAGCAGTTGAAGCAGAGTACAGCCAAGTACATTCAGAGTATTATGATGAAAATGGCCGTGTATATGATTTGAAGAAATTATCAGATACACACCATGTGGCCTTAAAAAGTCATGAAAGTGAGGGGAAATAAACGATGTGGAAAACAATATTAAGAAGGATTATTTTGATGATTCCACAAGTCATCATCTTGAGTGTGTTTATTTTCTTACTAGCTCAAGCGATGCCGGGAGATCCATTTACAGGATTAATTAACCCAAATATGGAAGCATCACAAATTGAAGCATTACGTGAAGCAGCAGGTTTAAATGATCCATGGTATGAACAGTACTTTAGATGGGTTGGAAACGCCCTTCAAGGTGATTTTGGTTCAAGTTATTTATATAAATTACCTGTCGCTGATTTAATCGGTGAACGAGCAATGAATACTATTTGGTTATCATTATTAACAGTTATTTTAACTTATATCATTGCTTTACCTTTAGGATTATTCTCAGGTCGTTATAAAGATTCATGGTTTGATAAAATCGTCGTTGTATATAACTATGTTAGCTTCGCGGTACCATTGTTTATCTTTGCGTTAATCACGTTATTTATCTTTGGTTACCGTTTAGCGTGGTTCCCAACAACAGGTTCGGTATCGCCAGGATTAGACCCGGGAACATTTAAGTATGGATTAGATAAGTTTTATCATATTATCTTACCTGCGATTACCCAAGCGTTACTTGGAACAGCAGTGACGATTCAGTACTTACGAAGTGAAGTCATTGACTCACAGACGTTGGACTATGTTCGAACAGCCCGCTCAAAAGGGGTCCCAACGAATAAAGTCTATACGCGTCATATTTTCCGTAACGCGTCATTACCGATTGCTTCTCAATTAGGTTATCAAATTACAGGACTAATCGGTGGATCATTAACAATTGAAATTATCTTTGCATATCCAGGTATGGGTAAATTGTTTATCGATGCTTTGACACAGCGTGACTATACTGTCATTACTGCCTTAATTTTGATTTTAGGAATTGCGACATTAGTGGGAACATTACTTTCAGACATTATTATGAGTATCGTTGATCCACGAATTAGAATTCAATAATTTCAAAATGAAAAGAAAGGAAGGTAGATAGAAATGGCAGAAGTAGCTAAAAAAGATGTGGCAATTCAAGAAAGTACGCCACCTATGGGATTAAAAATGATCGCACGCGAATTTACAAAAGATCGTTTGGCGATGTTTTCATTAGGTTTATTAATTGTAATTTTATTATCAGTATTTATTGGGTCAATGGTGATTGACCAAGATAAAGTGATGTTTGTTAGTATTTTTGATAAATACGCTGAGCCAGGTACTTATAGTGACACAAAAGATATGACGTTTTACTTAGGAGCTGACGAAGGAGGACGTGATGTTCTCGGACAACTCTTCATTGGTGCAAGAAACTCTATTTTAATCGGATTTTCGATTACAATTATTACGTCAATTATTGGGGTTGGTCTAGGGATTCTTTCAGGTTACTATGGTGGTATGGTTGATAACGTGCTAATGCGTATTGTTGACTTTATTATGATTTTACCGACTATGATGATTATTATTGTAGTGGTGACCATCATTCCACGCTATAATGTTTGGTCATTTATTGCGATTATGAGTGCCTTTTACTGGACTGGAAAAGCGCGACTTTTCCGTAGTAAAACACTTTCTGAAGGTCGTTTAGATTACGTTAGCGCATCTAAGACACTTGGAACAAGTGACTTCTTAGTCATGTTCCGTGAATTAATGCCTAACTTGAGTTCGTTGATTATCACTAACTTAACGATGAACTTCGCAGCTAATATTGGGATTGAAACAACGCTAACTTTCTTAGGCTTTGGTCTACCAGCGAATGTCCCAAGTTTAGGAACATTGATTGGTTATGCGAAGAATGGTGATGTCTTATCGAACAAACTTTGGATTTGGTTGCCTGCATCTATCCTAATTTTAGTGATGATGTTAAGCATAAATTATGTTGGACAAGCATTTAAGCGTGCAGCTGATGCAAGACAACGTTTAGGTTAGAAAAACAAGGGGGAAACACACGCTATGAAAAAACGTAATATTATTGCAGTTGTAACGATGGCAACTGCAGCAACACTGACACTAGCAGCTTGTGGTAACGGTGGCAAAAAAGATGAAGGTAAAAAAGGATCAAATGACACAGCAGCTATTGAGTTTCCAATTAAAGCTTCTAATACAGATGAAGCGATTGATGGTCAAACCTTAGAAGTAGCAGTTGTAACAGATACTCAATTTAAAGGAGTATTTTTATGGGAACTATACGAAGATAATTTCGACGCACAGTTTATGGGGCCATCACACGGTAGTTTATTTGCAACTGACGAAGACTTTGTTATCAATGATGACGGTATTGCAAAACTAGACTTAGACGTCGATAACAAAAAAGCAACAATTACATTGCAAGAAGATGTAAAATGGTCAGATGGCGAACCAGTTAAAGCTGAAGATATGATTTATTCATATGAAATCATCGGTCATAAAGACTATACAGGTGTTCGTTATGATAGTAACTTCCGTAACATTGTTGGAATGGATGAATATCATGAAGGGACAGCAGATACTATCTCTGGTATTAAAGCAATTGATGATAAAACAATCGAAATCAATTACAAAGAGATGAACCCAGGTATGCAACAAGCTGGTGGTGGTATTTGGTCATACGCAGCACCAAAACATGTCCTAAAAGACATTGCTATCAAAGACTTAGAATCTTCTGACGCTGTTCGTAAAAATCCAGTAACATTTGGTCCATATGTAATGAATAAAATTACACCAGGTGAATCTGTTGAGTATGTGGCAAATGAGCATTACTACAAAGGTAAACCAAAAATGGACAAGTTAGTGTTACGTTCAACACCAACTGCGTCAATTGTGGAAGCTTTAAAAGCGAAACAATTTGATATGGTTCTATCAATGCCAACAGATATCTATGATACATATCAAGATGTCGAAGGTTATGAAATGCTAGGACGTCCTCAATTATCTTATACTTATGTAGGATTTAAATTAGGTAAATGGGATGCGGATAAAGATGAAGTAGTAACTGATCCAGAAGCTAAGATGGCGGACAAAAACTTACGTCAAGCGATGGGTTATGCAGTAAACAATGACCAAGTAGGACAAAAATTCTATCATGGTTTACGTTCTAACGCGACTTCTCTAATTCCACCTGTCTTTAAATCATTCCATAATGATAAAGTAGAAGGTTATACACAAGATAAAGAAAAAGCGAAAAAACTTTTAGCAGATGCTGGTTATAAAGATACTGATGGTGACGGTTTTGTAGAAGATAAAAACGGTGAGCCATTAGTTATCAAGTTTGCGTCAATGGCTGGTGGCGAAACAGCCCAACCATTAGCTGACTACTATGTGCAAGAGTGGAAAGATATCGGTTTAAATGTTGAATTATCAACAGGACGTTTAATTGACTTCCAAGCATTCTATGACAAGTTGAAAAATGATGATCCTGAAATTGACGTTTTCCAAGGCGCTTGGGGAACAGGTATGGATCCATCACCAACAGGCTTATACGGTCGTAATTCAGCCTTTAACTACTCTCGTTTCTCAGATGAGAAAAACGATGAGCTATTAGCGAAAATCGATTCAAATGAATCATTTGATGCTGACTACCGTAAGAAAGCATTTGATGAGTGGCAAGAATATGCTGCTGATCAAGCATTTGTTATTCCAACATTGTACCGTAATGAAGTGTTACCAGTTAGCACTCGTGTAACAGGATTAAATTGGGCAAGCAACAATTATAATCTATGGGATGAAATCGGTGTGACATCTGAAACAAGATAAGATTAAAAGAAGTTTCTCATTAAATGAGAAACTTCTTTTTTTGTTACAAACGCTTATAAATCAACTTTAAAAGTGTTTAAATATAACGAAATAAAATATTTATTGAAAAAAGATTGCAATAAAATGAAATGTGTTATATCATATTATTATCGAACTTTAATAATCTCATTATTTTTTAATTTAAGGGGGAAGCAATATGAAGAAGAAAAATGTTATCGGTCTATTAACGTTAACAACAGTCGCAGCATTGACGTTAGCGGCATGTGGTAATGGTGGTGGCGACAAAAAAGCAGATAGTAAAGATGCTAAGCAAACGGCTAAAAAAGATTCTAAAGCCACATTAGAGTTTCCTATCAAAGTCTCAAACACGAAAGAGGCTAAAGAGGGTGGCGAATTAGATGTCGCTGTTGTAACAGATACTCAATTTAAAGGTGTTTTCTTATGGGAGCTATATGAAGATGCTTATGATGCACGTTTTATGGGACCTTCACATGGTAGCTTGTTTACTACCGATGAAGACTTTGTTATTACAAACGATGGTATTGCAGCCTTAGACTTAGATGTTGATAATAAAAAAGCAACAATTACTATTCAAGAAGATGTGAAATGGTCAGACGGAGAACCATTAGTTGCAGATGATATCATGTATTCTTATGAAATTATCGGTCATAAAGACTATACAGGTGTTCGTTATGACAGTAACTTCCGTAACATTGTCGGAATGGAAGAATATCACGATGGTAGTGCTGATTCAATCTCTGGTATTAAAAAAGTGGATGATAAAACATTAACGATTGAATATAAAGAGATGAACCCAGGAATGCAACAAGCTGGTGGCGGTATTTGGTCATACGCAGCACCAAAACATGTTTTAAAAGATATTCCAGTGAAAGACTTAGAATCATCAGATGTTGTACGTAAAAAACCAGTAACATTCGGTCCATACGTTATGAATAAGATTGTACCTGGTGAATCTGTTGAGTACGTACCAAATGAGCATTACTATAAAGGTAAACCCAAACTAAGCAAAATTACTTTTAAATCAACACCGACTTCATCTATTGTTGAAGCACTAAAAGCAAAACAATTTGATATCGCAATTTCAATGCCAACTGATATTTATCCAACTTACGAAAATGTTGATGGCTATGAAATGTTAGGTCGTCAAGAATTAGCTTATACTTATATCGGATTTAAGTTAGGTAAATGGGATGGAGACGCTGAAGAAGTTAAATACGATCCAGAATCAAAAATGGCAGATAAAAACCTTCGTCAAGCGATGGGATACGCAGTTAACAATGACCAAGTAGGTGAGAAATTCTACAATGGTTTACGTTCAAATGCGACAACATTAATTCCACCAGTCTTTGGTACTTTCCATAACGATAAACAAGAAGGATACACACAAGACAAAGAAAAAGCGAAAAAATTACTTGCAGATGCGGGTTATAAAGACACTGACGGTGACGGTTTCGTAGAAGATAAAAACGGTGAGCCATTAGTTATCAAGTTTGCCTCAATGTCGGGCGGTGAAACAGCTCAACCATTAGCTGACTACTACGTACAGGAGTGGAAAGATATTGGTTTGAATGTAGAATTAACAACTGGACGTCTAATCGATTTCCAAGCGTTCTATGATAAATTGAAGAATGATGACCCAGAAGTAGATGTTTACCAAGGCGCTTGGGGAACAGGTTCTGACCCTTCACCAACAGGATTATATGGACGTCATTCAGCATTTAACTACACTCGTTTTGCTGATGATGAAAATGACAAATTGCTAGATGCTATCGATTCAAATGACTCATTTGATGCGGACTTCCGTAAGAAAGCATTTGATGATTGGCAAGCATATGCGAAAGAGCAAGCCTTTGTTATTCCATCATTATACAGAAATGAGGTCTTACCAGTACACGAACGTGTAACAGGTCTGGATTGGTCTCATAATGCGAAAGAGTTCTGGTATGATATCGGAGTTTCTGAAGACAAACGCTAATTTTAAAAAAACTGAAAGTCTTTGACTTTCAGTTTTTTTGTTTTATATAGAATGTTGTTAATTTGTTGTAAAAAGAAGTATAATAAGGAAGATAGACATTATCATAGAGGAGAGATAGACATGTTGTCATCATTGAGTCAACAGATTCAAAAGAGGTATCAGATTGAATTTAAAAAGCCAGATTTATTAGAACAGGCGTTTACTCATTCATCTTACGTAAATGAGCATCGTCATTTAGGCTTACAAGATAATGAACGCCTAGAATTTTTGGGAGATGCAGCCTTAGATTTAGTGATTTCAGAATATTTATATCAACTATACCCTCAAATGCCGGAAGGAAAACTAACGAAAATGCGAGCGGCAATTGTTTGCGAAGATAGCTTAGCTAAGTTTGCTAAAGAATGTCAGTTTGATCAATTTATTAAGTTGGGTAAGGGTGAAGAAAATTCAAATGGTAGACAGCGTGCCTCGTTACTTTGTGATTTGTTTGAGGCCTTTCTAGGAGCTTTATACTTAGATCAAGGATTACCAGCATTAGAAAAATTTATTGGACAAGTTATTTTTCCAAAAATACAAGCAGGTATGTTCTTAGATGAAGTAGATCATAAGACGGCCTTACAAGAGATTTTACAAAAAAACGGTGACGTAAAAATCGAGTATCAATTAACAAAAGAAGAAGGTCCTGCTCATGCGCGTGAATTTTTTGTCAATGTTGTAGTGCGTGGGGAAGTCATCGGGACGGGTAGTGGTAAGTCCAAAAAGATTGCTGAACAACAGGCGGCAGCACAAGCCATTCGTAAATTGACCCCTTCTAAATAAACGATGAGCATGTTTTGAGAAAGGAGTCTTTGACTCATGTATTTGAAGAAAATGGAAATAGCGGGATTTAAGTCCTTTGCAGAAAGAACCACCATCGAATTTGACCAAGGATTAACTGCCGTTGTCGGCCCTAATGGTAGTGGTAAAAGTAATATCACCGACGCGATTAGATGGGTATTAGGCGAACAGTCTGCCAAAAATCTCCGAGGGGGAAAAATGCCGGATGTGATATTTTCAGGTACGCAAAAACGTTCTCCTTTAAATATTGCGGAAGTCACATTAGTGCTAGATAACGAAAGTGGGTATTTACCCGTTGCTTATAGCGAAATTAGTGTCACGAGAAGATTAAGCCGTTCTGGTGAGAGTGATTTCTTTTTAAACAAGCAACGCTGTCGTTTGAAAGATATTGTAGAATTGTTTATGGATTCGGGATTAGGAAAAGAATCTTTTTCAATTATTTCGCAAGGAAAAGTTGAAAGTATATTTAATAGCAAACCTGAGGAGCGACGAGGTATTTTTGAAGAAGCAGCTGGTGTACTTAAGTATAAACAGCGAAAACAACAAGCGGAAAAGAAACTATTAGCGACAGATGAAAATCTGAGTCGTGTACGTGATATTATTTATGAATTAGAGGTTCAGCTAGAGCCTTTAAAAGCTGAACGTGAAAAAGCGAAACAATATCAAGAATGGCAAACAACGTTTAAACAGATGGATGTCGGCTTAATGGCATGGGATATCTCGGAAAATAAAGAACGGTGGACATGTCTTTCTCGTGATAAAGAAAAAATTGATCGTGAACTTGAAGCGTTGAGACGAAAAATCGACGAAGAAGAACGACGTATTGCCGTAGCAGAAAAAGAGCAACAGCAGTTAGATAAACAGTTAGAAGATAAGCAAGGGGCATTATTAATTGCCACGGAACACTTTGAGCAGGTAGAGGGTAAGCGTAATGTGTGGCTAGAACGGTCAAAAAATGCAACCCAAACAACAGAAGATAATCAGAGACAACGAACGGAAGCCTTACGCTTATTAAACGATCACCGAGCGCAACAGTTAAACCTAGAAAAAGAGCAACAAGCACTTGAGCAACAATTAGACGGTATTAATCAAACTATTAAGCGATTGGAAAATCAGCAAGCAAATTTGGCGTTAGATAGTAAAGAACAAGTCGAAAAGATTCGTTCCGATTTATTAGAAAATATGCAACAACAAGCGAATACCAATAACGACTTAAAGCATTTAGAGAAACAATATGAACAAGAAACTCGTCGAAATGAGCACGGCATTTCACGATTAACCGATATTGAACAGAAGAAATTAGAATTAGAAAATAGGTTAGCGTCTGAGTTAAGGCAGAAACAAGAAGCGGAAGCGAGTTTAATCACACAGCGTGAGACGTATCAAAAAGCCGTAGAGATACTAACTCAGCTGGAAGAAAAATACCGTTTGAGTGAGCAACGGATGTATGATGCGATGAAACACGTTCAACAAGTACAAGCTCGCTATAAAAGTGTTTCTCAGCTACAAGATAACTATTCTGGTTTCTATCAAGGGGTTAAAGCGGTCTTAACACAAAGAGAACGTTTGCCTGGTATTATAGGAGCATTTGCCGAGTTGATTTCAGTACCACCAGCGTACACTTTAGGTATAGAAACCGCTTTGGGAGCAGCTGCGCAGCACATTGTAGTGGAAGACGAAAGTAGTGCACGTAAGGCTATTACTTATTTGAAGAGTAAAAAGCAAGGGCGTGCGACATTCCTTCCCTTAACAGTCATTCAAGGTCGTACGTTATCAGATACTGTCTTAGCTCAATGTCGCTCACATGAAGGATTTATCGGATTGGCTGAAGCGTTAGTATCTTATGAAGATGCTCGTTTAAAAGCAATTATTGCCAGTGTACTAGGTCGTACGATTATTGCCAAAGACCTATCATCTGCCAATGAATTAGCACGTATGTTAAACTTTAAGTACCGTATTGTATCATTAGAAGGAGATATTATTAATCCTGGAGGGTCGATGACGGGTGGTGCAACGAAGTATGGTAGCCAAGGAAGTTTACTGGGACTTGCTAATGAAGAGCAAACATTAAAAAGAAAACTACAAGAATTAAAAGAAGAACAAATTGCCAAAGAAACTAACGTAGCACAATTAAAAGAATCGTGGCTAGAACATCAAAACGAGGTGCAAGTCTTAAAAGAAGTAGGAGAGAGACAACGCCTAATAGTTCAAAAACATGAGCATCAAGTCGCTCTTTACGAAGCAGAATTAGGACAGGTCAAACGAGAATATGAAGTGGCGCGTTATGATACACAGGAAATTAGCGACTTTATGACAGAGTACGAACAAGAAAAACAACGATTACTTGAACAAAAAGTAGTCGTTTCTGAAACGATTCGTTTGTTAGAAGAACAGCTTAAACAAACTAATGAAGATGATGTCACGAAAGAAGAGCGTCGTTTACAATATCATCATGATTTAGCTGAAGCGAAACAAGAACGTGCTGTTTGTGAAGAAAAGCGGAGTTATTGTGAGAGTCAGATTGCTTTTTATGAGCAAGAGTGCAAGCGATTGGAAGGGACTATTTCCCAGTTAGATCAGTTATTAGATGGTTTGGTGTTAAGTCGTAGTGAACAAACAGCTTTAGAAGAGCAACTTCAACAAGAAATGCAACAATGGACAGAAGAAAAACAAGCGTTGCAAGTGGCGATAACCGAGTTGCGTGAGCAACGTGCCGTGTTAATGAAAAAGTTAAAAGCAGCCGATGAAACGCTAACGGTCGCTTATCATGACCGTGAACAATTATTAGAAAAAATCAGTGATTTAAATGTTCAATGTTCTAAGGCAGAAATAGCTATGGATAGTGGCTTGAACTATTTACAAACAGAGTATCAACTGACGTATGAAGCAGCTGTGGCAATGTATCCATTAAATGAAACAGAGATTGCTGATAAAAAGAGACAACGTCAAACATTAAAAGAACAAATTAGCGCGTTAGGAAGTGTCAATCTCAATGCGATTAGTCAATATGACCAAGTCGCTGAGCGTTACGATTTTTTAACAACCCAACGCGATGATTTATTAGAGGCAAAAGAAACATTGTTAGAAACGATGGATGAGATGGATGTCAGTGTGAAAGAGCAATTTTCTAAAGTCTTTTATGAGATTCAAGGCCGTTTCCGAGTGGTGTTTCCACAGATGTTCGGTGGTGGTCATGCGGATTTACAGTTAACCAATCCAGATGATTTACTTACAACTGGGATTGAGATTGTCGCGCAACCTCCGGGCAAGAAATTGCAGAATCTAAGTCTTTTATCAGGTGGCGAACGAGCATTGACGGCAATTGCATTACTGTTTGCGATTATTCAAGTACGTCCTGTACCGTTTTGTGTGCTGGATGAGGTTGAAGCAGCCTTAGATGAAGCGAATGTCGCACGTTTTGGGCGATACTTAACTGAGTTTGAAAATGACACACAATTCATCGTTATTACGCACCGTAAAGGAACGATGGAAGCAGCAGATGTATTGTATGGTATTACTATGGAAGAATCAGGCGTTTCACAAGTGGTATCTGTTAAGATGACAGATGTCGATGAAACGCTCACAGCATAATATATAGAATAGGAAGGGTTATATGTCTATCAAATTAGTGGCGATCGATTTAGACGGCACATTATTAAACAATGAAAAGAAAATTTCAGCACGTAACAAAGAGATGATTCAAAAAGGAAAAGCAGCAGGCGTTAAAATGGTACTTTGCACGGGTCGACCTTTAAAATCAGTATTGCCGATGTTAGAAGAGTTAGGCTTGACAGATTCTGGTGACTACACGGTCACGTTAAATGGTGGATTAATACAAGAAAATCATACGGGCGAACGTTTATCAGAAACGCGCATGACACTTGAAAATATTCAAGAAATCTACGAGCTATCTCAAGAATTAGACTTATCAACAGATATTGTGTCAGGAGCGACGGTATATCGGGTTATGCCCAATGTTCCCACGCAGCCGTCAGTCTATGGTCGCTTAAATCGTATTTTATCGTTTGAAGAGCGTCACATTAGTCAGTTTGATGCTGAGACACCTTATCATAAAATGGTGATGACAAATGATGACCCTAACTATTTAACAGAGAAACAGCAAGCGATTCCCGAGCAGTTTCATCAAAAATATAATATTGTTCGCTCTGGTCAAAATTTATTTGAATTTGTTCCGAAAACAGTTAGTAAAGCAAACGGCTTAGAGGCACTGGGTAATATTCTAGGTATTGATGCGAGTGAAATGATGGCAATAGGCGATGAAGAGAATGATTATTCTATGATTGATTTTGTAGGAACTGGAGTTGCAATGGGGAATGCTACGCCAATTATTAAGGAAATAGCACAATATGAGACCAAAACAAATGAAGAAGATGGCGTTGCGCACGCGATTGAAACATGGGTCTTAAAGTAGGAGGATACTAACATGGGATTTTTTGATAAACTGAAACGTGCCTTCACGGGAGAAGAAAAAGTAGAAGCCACGCCAGAACAAGTCAAAATGGAAAAAGGGCTGGAAAAGACGCGTAAGTCTTTTTCCGATGTCTTAAATGAGTTAATGGCAAGTTTCCGAACGGTTGATGAAGATTTCTTTGAAGAGTTAGAAGAAACACTCATCATGTCGGATGTTGGGTTTGAAACAGCCATGAAAATCACAGATGAATTGCGTCAAGAAGTCAAATTACGTAATGCGAAAGCACCTAAAGACTTGCAAAACGCGATTATTGAAAAATTAGTTCAAATTTATGAAGAAAATGACATGGATGAGCAAAACGATTTGAATTTAAATCCGGATGGCTTGACTGTCATGTTATTTGTAGGGGTCAATGGTGTCGGTAAAACAACGAGTATCGGCAAGTTAGCTAACCAATATCGTGAACAAGGGAAAAAAGTAATTTTAGCAGCAGCCGATACATTTCGTGCGGGAGCGATTGACCAGTTAGTCGTTTGGGGAGAGCGTGCTCAAGTCGATGTAGTGCGAGGCTCTGCTGGAGGAGACCCGGCCTCAGTTGTCTATGATGCGTTGGTTAAAGCGAAAGAAGAAAATGCTGATATCTTGTTGGTTGATACAGCGGGACGTTTACAAAACAAAGTGAACTTGATGAATGAGTTAGCCAAGATGAGGCGAATTATTCAGCGTGAAATCCCCGAAGCGCCACATGAAACGTTACTCGTAGTAGATGCGACGACGGGACAAAATGCAATGGTTCAAGCAAAGCAATTTAAAGAGACGACCGATGTGACTGGATTAGTCTTAACCAAATTAGACGGTACGGCCAAAGGCGGAATGATTTTAGCGATTCGCAACGAGCTAAAACTACCGGTAAAATTAGTCGGACTAGGTGAAGGCATTGATGATTTACAAGTCTTTGATTCAAATGACTTTATGTATGGTCTATTTAAAGAATTATTAACGAAGGAAAAAGCTGATTAATATCAGCTTTTTTTGTTACAGACCAATTATAAGCAATTTCAATTCGTCAATGGTATAATGAAGGAATGAAAATGAACAAAAGGTGGTCTTAAAATGATCCATAATTTACAAACACTATTGAATCAAGACCCAATTCAAGGGCTTTTTAAACATGCTCGTTTTGGTATAGAAAAAGAAAGTCAGCGTGTGACGCTCGACGGAGAGCTAGCGACAACTGATCATCCTGCTTTGTTAGGAAATCGTCGCTTTCATCCAACGATTCAAACGGATTTTAGCGAAACACAAGTAGAAATTATCACGCCAGCGTTACCGTCTGCAGAAGAAGTATTAGCCTATTTAGGTGCGTTGCATGAAGTGACGTTACGCTCGATGAATAAAGATGAAATGTTATGGCCACTCAGTATGCCGCCAGCGTTGCCAGAAAAAGAAGAAGATATTATCATTGCTAAATTAGATAAATTTGAAGACGTCTTATATCGACGTTATTTAGCGAAGTCTTATGGTAAACGTAAGCAAATGGTAAGTGGGATTCATTTTAACTTTGAATATTCCCCTGAATTTATTTGTAGTCTGTTTCATGCTCAAACGACATTCGATTCGCTTGAACAGTTTAAAACGGACTTATACTTGAAAGCTTCTCGTCACTATATGCGTTATCGTTGGCTTATAACATATCTTTTTGGAGCCTCTCCTCAAGCAGAAGCGCGTTATTTTGATGAAAATATCGGCGAAGGACCGCAAGACTTAGTGCGCAGTATTCGCAATAGTAAATACGGCTATACCAACCATGACGATGTTTTTGTCTCATATCGCTCGATTGAGCAATATATTCACGATATAGAATGTTTAGTTGAACGTGGGATCCTATCTGAAGAAAAAGAGTTTTACGCGGCCGTTCGCTTACGTGGTGGCGAACATGTTTCGGATTTAAAGCATACGGGTATTCATTATATTGAATTACGAAATATTGATAATGATCCGTATTCACCGTATGGTATCGCTAAGGAAACGATTGAGTTTCTTCATCTGTTTATGATGTATTTAGTCTGGATGAAGGAAGAGGATACAGATTATGATGAGTTATTAAAACGTGGTGAGCAGTATAATAATCAAGTTGCTTTAGAACACCCATTAAATCCTACTGCCATGAAAATGGAAGGGGAAGCACTATTAAGAGGAATGAGTGACATGGTGCAAGCGTGGGATGATAGTGAACGTTGGCAAGTTTTAATTAACGACCAACTCGAAAAATTAGCACAGCCAGAGTTGACGTTAAGTGGACGTATGGCAAAAGCTTACCAATCCGGTACGACCAACGCGACGTTAGCACGAGAGTTAGGAAGAGCATATTACGAAAAAGCACACGCTAAGCCTTATCAACTAGAAGGATTTCGTGATATGGAGTTATCCACACAATTACTCATGTTTGATGCTTTACAGCGTGGTTTTGGAGTGGAAGTCCTAGATAAACAAGACCAGTTTTTAAAATTAACGGATCGTCGACAGACACCGAAAAAAATTGAATACGTTAAAAATGCCAATATGACAAGCAAAGATAGTTATATCGTCCCTTTGATAATGGAAAATAAGACCGTGACGAAAAAATTATTAGCGCAAGAAGGATTCCGCGTGCCACAAGGAGCAGAGTATCAAGATATTGACACGGCTATGGCTGATTTTGCGCGATTTGACGGGCTAGGGATTGTGATTAAGCCGAAATCGACTAATTATGGTTTAGGTATCACGATTTTTAAAGAAGGAGCAACAAAAGCACATTTTAAAGAGGCACTAGCTATTGCCTTTAAAGAGGATAGTGCTGTACTAGTAGAAGAATTTTTACCTGGAACAGAATATCGTTTCTTTGTGATTGATAATCAAGTAAAAGCGATTATGTTACGTGTACCGGCTAATGTAACAGGGGACGGCGAGAAAACGATTGAAGCATTAGTTGCTGAAAAAAATCAAGACCCTCTTCGCGGCTCACATCATCGATCGCCATTAGAGTGGATTCAATTAGGCGACATTGAGAAACTTATGTTAGCGGAACAAGGTTATGAAATTTCTGATGTCTTACCAAAAGGGGAAGTTGTTTATTTACGGGAAAATTCAAATGTTAGTACCGGTGGCGACTCGATTGATATGACGGATGATTTTGATGAAAGCTATAAAACCATTGCGATTGAAGCAGTTGCAGCGCTGGGAGCAAAGGTTTCTGGGATTGATTTAATTATTCCAGATAAGACGATTCCAGCTACAAGGGATAGCCATCACTACGGTATTATTGAAGCGAACTTTAATCCGGCTATGCACATGCACGCCTTTCCATATAAAGGAAAGGGACGTCGTTTAACCCAAGACGTGTTAGACTTACTATTTGAAAAATAAAACGATTGGGACTTTACACTGATACCCGTAAAGTCCCAATCGTTATTTTTTAATGCGTCATTTCTAATAATTTATTTTTTAAATCATCTTCTAGCTGTCTAAGCTCGATTTCAGCTAGGCGACGTTTTTCTTTTCCTTCTTGTTGAATACGCATGGTTTCTTGTATGGTTTCAACAAGGTCGTTTTGTGTTTGTTGTAGGGTTTCAATATCCACTAAACCACGCTCATTTTCTTCCGCCGTTTCAATTGCTGAAATTTTTAACATTTCTGAGTTTTTCTTCAATAACTCGTTCGTTGTTTCTGAAACTTGGCGCTGTGCCGTTACCGCGTCTTTTTGACGCAAGAGTGTTAAGGCAATGGCCACTTGATTTTTCCACAAAGGAATGGCGGTGTTGATTGACGCTTGAATCTTTTCTGCTAAGGCTTGATTTGTATTTTGAATTAAGCGAATTTGCGGAGCCTGTTGTATTGTAATTTGGCGTGCTAATGTTAAATCATGTGTTCGTTTATCTAAACGGTCTAAAAATTGATTTAAATCATTAACGACTTGAACGTCCATTTGGTCACCAGTTTGTTCTGCCTTTTGCATGGCTTCTGGAATAATTTTTGTTTGTAGCTCCTCTTTTTTCAGTTCGCCAGCCGCAATATAGATATTCAACGCATCGAAATAATCTTTATTTTTATGATAAAGTTGCTCTAGCATGACGTTATCACTCAAGAGGCCATTTTTTTCACGATCTAGTTTGACCGCAATTTTATCAATTTGTGCCCCAATTTGCTGATATTTGGCTGTCATCTCATAGATAGATTCTTTTACTTTACCAAACATGCGTTTGAAAACATTGCGTTCTTGCACTTGTAATTCTTGCGGACTTGCTTCATTTAAACGATACATTAATTCATTTAATGTATCACCGACAGGGCCAATGTCTTGAGCTTGTACATGGTGAAGCATAGAATGAGAAAATTCACCTAGCTTTTGTTGAGCCGCTGCACCGTAACTTAAAACAGATTGTGAGTCTTGAACATCGATTTGTTCGGCTAATTGACGCGCTTGAGCTTGTCGCTCAGGGTCTAAGCGATCAAGTAGACGGGGAGCGGGTGCTTCATCATGTAAGGCCGCTTCTGATGTTTGTTTCGCTAACGTTCCTGCCGCATCTTGAGTATTAGCAAAAGGGTTACTTAATAAGTCATCCAGTGTATCGTGAACAGGTTGTGTTTGTTTTAATTCATCCGTTGTATGTTGATCCATCTGTACCATCCTCTCCTTCATCGCTTGCCGTGTCAGGCTTTTCGAATGCCTGAGATGTAGATGCTTCTTCATGTTGACGTGCTAATTGTTGTTCAGCTAGACTGACTTCAACGTCCATCTCTGCTAAGTCTTCGGCAACGAGTTGCTCGAAGTCTTTTACCACGAGAGATGAAACTTGTTCAATCACTTCGGCACTTTTTTGAAGCGCTTCGTAAGTGTTAGCAGTTTTAATATCATGGTCATTAATCGTAATGTACTTCTCTGTTAAGTCTACCAAATTAGGTAAATGATTGTAAAGAAAGCCGTCAGCGCGATGCAGTTTTTGTGGCTCTTTAACGAGCTCTTTAAAAATACCTTGTGCTGCTTTTACTGCTTGTGTTTTTAAATTAATCGCTTTTAGTTTAGCAACTTGATTCATCTGTTGTTCAAGCGTTTCAATTTGTACGCGTGCTGTATTCATCGTTTCACGAAAAAACTTAATTTGCTGGTCGTCTAAGCCTGCTTCATGATAATGTTGAGTTAAATCTTGACGTAACGGAGGCATGTTCACTGAGACATCCGCTTGTTTTGCTTGCTGTCGTTTATCCCACCAACGTTTAATACCGTATATGATGAAGGCCAGTATGATGAGAGGGAAAAGACTATCTAAAAGTCCCGAACTCTCATCGACAATTGTCAAAGCACCTACTATGGCAAAAAAGTAGAGCAACCATTTCATCCATTTATTTTTTTTCATGTCTCTCACTCCTATTCAGTCATTTCTTGATTACACTTATTTTACCATAGAAAGAGATAACAAAACTATCCGTCTTGAGTTGGATTTCATCTCAGACTTACTGTGTTTGAATTATTTGCTAGAAAAAGGTATTATATGAGCAAACTATGAAATGGGTGGCGTCATCATGACAGAAAATTTTGAAGAAAAAACACTTTCCAGAGAAACCATCTTTAGTGGTAAAATAATAGATGTGGCTGTGGATAAAGTACGTTTACCAGACGGGTCGGTTGGCCAACGAGAATTAGTTTTTCATAATGGTGGAGTCGGCATTATAGCGATTACATCTGACAATCGTATATTACTTGTTAAACAGTATCGCAAACCGCTTGAACGAACGATTTTAGAAATTCCTGCGGGCAAACTCGATCGAGAAGGAGAGGAGCCGATTTTAACAGCGCATCGAGAGTTAGAAGAAGAGGTTGGCTATCGATGTGAAAAAATGGAGCCGTACATGACCTTTTCTCTTTCACCTGGTTTTGCTAATGAAATGATGCATCTATTTATCGCAAAAGGGTTGTATCAAGTCCCAGATCCTTTGCCACGAGATGACGATGAGTGGTTGTCTATCCATCAACTGACATTAGATGAAGCCAAGCAGGCGATTGCTACGGGTGAGATTTGTGACAGTAAAACAATTATTGCTATCATGCAATGGGAAATAGAATCTATGGGAGGTTCAATGAATGGGGAATAAGGAACCCTTATTAACACGCAGTAAAATCAGAGAACTTCAAAAAGAAGAAGAGTCTCGTGTACGAAAACTGCAACAAGAATTTGAAGAAAAAGAAGCAGAAATCGCAAAAAAATTTAAAAAAGAAAAGAATAAAGAACCCAAAATTACAATGTCGCGCTCAGAATATGCCAATCAAGTCAGAGAAAGAAGTCATTTCTTAACGAAGGCAATTTTAGTAGTCGGCCTCATGTTACTCGTGGTTTTCTTAGCCGTCTTTTTTTTATAGGAGGAAATAGGATGAAAATTGGAATAATCGGTGCGATGGCAGAAGAACTTATCGCTTTAAAAGCGGCGATGACCGCTTCAGAAACTGTGGAAGTTTTTGGGAATACATTTGTTTCTGGAAAAATCGGCGAACACGATGTGGTAGTCGTCCAATCAGGAATTGGTAAAGGTATGGCCGCCATGACAGCCACGTTATTAATTGACCGCTATCAAGTCGATATGCTCGTTAACACAGGTTCTGCTGGAGGGATAGGTGAAGGATTGAAAATTGGGGATGTCGTGGTTTCTAAACGGTTAGCCTATTTTGATGTCGACGTGACAGCATTTGGTTATAAAAAAGGACAAATGGCTGGAATGCCTTTATACTATGAAGCAGATGAAACGGTGATGGAAACAATCACACGCGCGGCTGAAGTAACAGGGCTATCCGTGCGTCAAGGGGAGATAGTAACGGGTGATACATTCGTCCATAGTCAAGCGATGATTCAGCAAATTAAAGCTGATTTTCCTGACGCTTTGGTTAATGAGATGGAAGGCGCAGCGATTGCTCAGGTGGCTACACAAGCACAAGTTCCGTTTGTAGTGGTCAGAGCGGTTAGCGACGTCGCAGATGAGGAAGCAGCCCAAACATTTGATGAATTTATTATTACGGCAGGTAAGCGTTCGGCAGAAATGGTTTTAAATTGGTTAGCTCACGCATAATAAAAGGAGACGATCGAGATGAAGGCATTGTTAAATATTGATTACACATACGATTTTGTTGCAACAGATGGAAAATTAACGACTGGTTGTGATGGCCAAAAGTTAGAAAAAGATATTGTTGACATTACAGATACCTTTTTTAAACGTGGTGACTACGTGGTCTTTCCGATTGACGGACATGATGAAGATGACCAGTATCATCCTGAAAATCAGCTGTTTCCTCCTCATAATATTATAGGAACAGCCGGAAGAGAGTTATATGGTGAGCTCGCTCAATGGTATGAAAAGTATCAACGTGCTTCTAATGTTTATTGGCTAGATAAACGGCACTATTCAGCATTTAGCGGTACCGATTTAGATGTGCGTTTGCGTGAAAGACAGATTCAAGAAGTTCATATTGTAGGTGTCTGTACAGATATTTGTGTTTTGCATACGGCTATCGATGCTTACAATTTAGGATATAAAATAGTGATTCATGAAAAAGGCGTCGCTAGTTTTGACCCTGTCGGTCATGAATGGGCCTTAAAGCATTTTAAGAATACATTAGGAGCTACGATTATTTAATAGAAAACGGATGACTGTTTAAAGGAATGGAAACGGTCATCCGTTCTTATCGTTTTTGTTTTTTTAGTCAAGGTTATTTGTTATGATTAAAAAAAGGAGGCGATATGTGTGACGGAAAAAGTACGAGATCCTTATTTTGATAATGCCAAATTACTCTTGATATTTTTAGTGATATTTGGGCATTTAATTCAACCATTTGTAGAAGACTATTCTCAAATCGAAGATTTATATTACTTGATATACACGTTTCACATGCCTGGCTTTATTTTAATTAGCGGTTATTTTTCTAAAAATATTCGTCGACCAGGTTATTTGAGAAAAACAGCGGAAACGATGCTAGTACCCTATGTAGTTTTTCAGTTTATCTACAGTCTTTTTTATTTTATGATTCAAAGTTCTGGCAAACTATCGCTTCAATTTCTAAACCCTCATTGGTCACTGTGGTTTCTTTTAAGTATGTTTTTTTGGAATGTTGCGTTGTATCTATTTGACCGTTTTACGCCCTTAATGGGGATGACGATTGCGATTATAATCGGATTATTAGCAGGCTATGCTCCAGGCATCGATCAGTTTTTGAGTTTATCACGGACGATGGTCTTTTTTCCCTTTTTTCTATTAGGTTTTTATTTACAGGCCTCTTTTTTTGAAAAAACAAAGAAACCAGTAATGAGAGTCGTAGGGATCATTCTTTTTGTCTTATTAGCCAAGCTAGTGACTTATGCAGAAGTTTGGAATAAGTATTGGTTTTTTGGGTCGAAGCCTTACGACCATTTTTTAGAAAACCCTGAAGTAGGTGGGGTCGTCCGTTTATTCGTCTACTTGATCAGTTTTATTGCCATTTTTGCTTTTTTCACATTGGTTCCACGAAAAAAATATCGCTTCACCTATTTAGGCGAGAATACATTGTATGCTTATTTATTACATGGTTTCATTGTTAAAAGTCTTAGAAGTATGGATATGGGAGAATTAACATTAAAACCTTGGCTATTTTTCGTAATTGTCGCATTAAGTATTGTGATGACGGCTTTATTCACACGTCCTATTTTTAAGAAAAGTTTAGACCGAATGTTTAGTATGGTGAGTGATAATTTGATAAAATGGAAAAGCAAGGATAAAACACGAAAGAAGGAATAAAGTTGAAAAGAGTTTATTTAGACCACAGTGCGACCACGCCGGTTCATCCTTCTGTGATTGAAACAATGGTAAAGAGTTTAACGGAAGATTATGGCAACCCGTCTAGTATCCATGCTTTCGGACGTTCTGCTCATGCACGGTTAGAGAAATCGCGTGAACAAATCGCGCAACAAATCGGCGCTAAAGCGGATGAAATCTTTTTTACAAGTGGGGGTACGGAAAGTAATAACTGGGCGTTTTATCAATTGAAACACGCTTCAGTTTCACGCCCACATCTCATCACGACTAAAGTAGAGCACCCGTCAGTATTACATACGGCTGAGTTTTATGAACAAGCAGGTATAGAAGTGACCTATTTAGAGGTAGATTGTCATGGTAATATTTCTATAGAAGCATTAAAAAATGCCTTACGACCAGAAACAGTCTTGGTTTCGATAATGACGGTGAATAATGAGATGGGCGTGCGTTATCCTATCCGCGAAATCGGTCAACTATTACATGATCATCCAGCAAAATTTCACACAGATGCTGTTCAAGCATTAGGTCATGAAGTAATAAATGTACAAGAACTGGGAGTAGACTTCTTAAGTGCCACAGCCCATAAATTAAATGGACCAAAAGGTGTTGGGCTTTTCTATGCTCGTACAGGGACCCCATTACACGCTATGTTGCATGGTGGTGAGCAAGAGTTAAAAAGACGACCAGGCACTGAAAATTTACCAGGAATTATGGGATTCGCTCAAGCATTGACGCGTTTAAATCCGACTCTTCAAATGGATAATCAGGCACGTTATCAAAAATTCCAAGAAACAATCATCACAGCTCTATCCGAAGCGCGTGTTGCTTTTCACGTAAATGGAGCGAAAGCGCCGAAAAGTCCACATATTTTAAACCTTCATTTAGAAGGGATTCCAAGTCAGCAAATACTCATGCAATTAGATTTGCAAGGCTTTGCGATTTCAGTTGGCTCCGCTTGTACGGCGGGGAATATCGAACCGTCACACGTCTTAACTGCCATGTATGGCGAAGGACATCCGGCAATTAATGAGTCCGTGCGGATTAGTTTTGGTGAAGGCGTCACGGAAGAAGATGTCGAACACTTTGCAGCAGCCCTCGTGAAGATTTGTCGAAAACGCCAACAAATAGACTAGAGTTCTGACTGAAAATTGCTTATAATAAAGCTATCATAGAAAAAATGAGGTGATAATATGGCATTTGATAAAGTTTCAACAGTATTAGGATCAGATGTGAGCTATCAACTAAGTGATCAAGCGAAAACTTATACATTTAAAGATTTAGGGTTTAGTGAGTCCAAACAAGGCAACTTGCAGTATAACCGACCATTAGATATGATGGCAAATAGTAAAGGTCCTCGTTTAAAGATAACTGTCGCAAAAGATTTAAAAACGTTTAAAATGAGTATCACGACAGCGAATGGCATGCGTCAATTAAATATTTTTGAAAACGACGACCAACTAGAATTACAACAAAACTTTCAATTCATTATGAATGAAATGATTAATCGTCATTGTTTTGAAGTCGTATCATAAATGATTGGTAGAAAAGAGAGTTCTTATGATAAGAATTCTCTTTTTTGTATTAAAAAGATGAAAAAACTTTGAAAAGAACGTATAATAAGAAGACTGAAAAATCCGACCTTCAAATCGTAGATGATTCAGAATCTAAAAAGAAATGATGGTGTAAACATGACAGACAATAGTCAAACACGTGTTGTCGTGGGAATGAGTGGTGGCGTAGACTCTTCTGTGACGGCGCTACTACTAAAAGAGCAAGGATATGATGTAGTAGGAATCTTCATGAAAAACTGGGATGATACCGATGAAAATGGTGTTTGTACGGCGACAGAAGATTATCGAGATGTCGAAAAAGTAGCGAATCAAATTGGGATTCCTTATTATTCTGTAAACTTCGAGAAAGAATACTGGGATCGCGTTTTTGAATACTTTTTAGCAGAATATCGCGCGGGACGTACGCCCAATCCAGATGTAATGTGTAATAAAGAGATAAAATTCAAAGCGTTCCTTGAGTATGCCATGGATTTAGGAGCCGATTATGTTGCTACAGGACATTACGCACGGGTTATACGAGATGAAAATGGTGTGAGCCATATGTTACGTGGTGTGGATCACAATAAAGACCAAACGTATTTTTTAAGTCAGCTTTCTCAAGAACAACTTGCGAAGACGATGTTTCCTTTAGGCCATTTAGAGAAGCCAGAAGTTCGACGTTTAGCTGAAGAAGCTGGACTTGCCACAGCTAAGAAAAAAGACTCGACTGGTATTTGTTTTATCGGAGAAAAGAATTTTAAAGAATTTCTCAGCCAGTATTTACCGGCAAAACCTGGAAAAATGGTGACGGTGGATGGTGAAGTGAAAGGCGACCACGCCGGATTAATGTATTATACGATAGGGCAACGTCAAGGACTAGGTATTGGCGGAGGCGGCGCGTCAAATGAGCCGTGGTTCGTGATTGGCAAGCGTTTGGAAAAAAATGAGCTAATAGTCGGTCAAGGGTTTCATCATGAATGGCTTTATGCGACGCATTTAACTGCAAGCGACATTCACTTTACGGTTAATGATTGGCAAGCGAAGACATTTGAATGTACGGCTAAATTCCGTTATCGTCAAAAAGATACGGCTGTTAAAGTGGTACTAGATGAAAATGATTCGACCAAAGCAACCGTCTATTTTAGTGAACCAGTGCGTGCTATTACACCCGGACAAGCGGTTGTCTTTTATGATGGTGAAGAGTGTTTAGGTGGCGGATTGATAGACGCAGCCTTTTATGAAGAAATCGAGCGACAATATATTTAAATAAAAAAGAGGTCTGTTCGCTTTTGAACAGACCTCTTTTTTATAAATCGGACGGTAGCGTAGATGGAATGTCAAAGGGAGAAAAAGTCTCCGTTTGATAGTGTGACGGCGAGACTCCGTAGTGTTTTTTAAAAAGTTTACTAAAGTAAAAAGGGTCATCATATCCGACGCGTTTTGCGACTTCTTTAATTGTCAGTTGATTATTCTGTAATAAAAGAGCAGCACGGTTTAATCGGATTTGAATAAGATAGTTAATCGGCGAATCTTTCGTGACTTCTTTAAATACTTTTGAAAGGTAGTTGGGACTGATATACATTGTTTCAGCTAAAGAGTCCAGGGTAATATCCTGAGCATGATGGGTTTCTAGATAGTAAATAATATTGTTAACAATCCGTTCTTTATCTTGATAGGAGCGATCGGTTAAAGAGGTCATCATCTCTGTGTTCTCAATCACGTTTCCTTGTCTTAACAGCATGACTAATAACTTCATAATAAGCGACTTAATCATTAATTCATAACCAAGTGCGCGTTCATTTTTTTCTGTTAAGATAGCTTGGCATAAATCAAGAAAGATAGCTTGTTCGTGTTTTAATTCAATAAAAGTCGTTTCAAAAGGGAGATAGTTTCGTTTTAACCCTTCAAAAGTTACGTTATTTAAACCAATGTGTAATTGGTGACTATAAGTATGTTCTTCTTGTATATGCTGATGTGGTGTGCCTGGATGGTAAAGCATGACACAGCCTTTAGTTGCATGATAGCGATGATGATGAACATGATAAGTTGCTTCGCCATCTAGGATGATACTTAATTCGACAAAATCATGTGCATGTTCTTTTCCTAAAGCTGTTCCTTCATCATAAGAGTCAAAGGCATATAAAATATCAGGATTGAAGGTCTTGGTATCGATTTGTATCAACGTTAAAGCCTCATTTCTTTCCAAATTGTCTTCTCTTTATAGTTTACCTTAAATTGCTAGAAAGAAAAGTGAAAGCTGTTAAAAACTTTACTCGTCATCATGATGAAGAAAGTGAGCGAGATGACGAAGAAGCGAGTGATATAATCCATTCGATTAAGAAAGATAGTCTATTCAAATAATGCCAGCTATCATCTAAACTAAGACAAAGTGATAAAAGGAGGAAAAAAGATGAATAACTATCAGTGGATTTGGCAATATAGCAAAGACCGTAAGAAAACCATATTTTTAGGTATTATTTTATTAGTGACTAGTTCATTACTGATGATTGCCAACCCACTTATTATCGGGCAGTTGATTGATCGAGTCATAGGAGCAGGGGAAACGGAGAAACTAATACCACTATTAATGTGGATGATTGGCTTGACCGTCTTACGCACGGTGTTTCGCTATGCGTATCAAATAACTTTTGAGACAATCGGTCAGCATACTGTTTTTGGCGTTCGTCAGCATTTATTTCAAAAATTGCAATTATTAGATTTTGATTTTTTTAATCGAACGCGTGTGGGGGATATTATGGCCCGAATGACCGGGGATATCGAGGCCATCCGACATTTTGTTTGTTGGGTGACGTACAATATTGTCGAATCTGTCTTTTGGTTTGTAATGGCTATCGTAGTAATGGCATGGATAAATCCGGTGTTAATGCTGTCTTTAGTCGCCGTTACCCCTGTGATCTATTATTTAACGCGTCAGATGTCAGCTGAAGCACATCCTGTTTTCTTAGAAATTCGTCAAAGTTTTTCAAAGTTAAATAGCTTAGTTGAAGAAAATATTAGTGGAAATCGTGTAGTCAAAGCGTTCTCGAGAGAAGACTTTGAGATTGAAAAATTTAACGAAGCAAACGAAGCCTTTAAACAAAAAAATTTAGCTTCAGCACGTGTTTCTATGAAATATTTGCCGTGGTTAGATGGGTTGGCAGGTAGCTTAACCTTAATTACGTTGTTAGTAGGGGGCTTTCTCGTAATAAGTGGTCAGATGACCGTCGGCGATTTAGTTGCATTTAATGGCTATTTATGGATGCTAAACATGCCCATGCGAATGAGTGGTTGGTTAATTAATGATACGCAACGCTTTAATGCTTCGTGTGTCAAAATTCGAGAAATGCTAGAAGTAAAACCATCGATTACAGCAGAAAAGCATATTGAGAAACACCCTCTTCAAGGTCATATTGTTTTTGAAGACGTTACTTTTCATTTTTCAGATGACCCAGATACCCCTATTCTGTCAAACGTATCGTTTGAAGCACTACCTGGGCAAACCATCGGTATTTTAGGTGAAACTGGCTCAGGAAAAACAACGCTAGTGAACTTAATTGCGCGTTTCTACGACCCTAGTCACGGTCGCGTATTGATTGACGGTAAAGATGCTCGTGAATGGCCGGTACGTCAATTACGCGAAAATATCGCGATGGTTATGCAAGATGTCTTTTTATTTTCAAGTACGATTGAAGAAAATATTACTTACGGCGCTCCGGAACTATCTGATGAGAGAATTCGTCACGTTGCTGAAATTGCTGATGCGAATCACTTTATTGAGCAAATGCCAGAAGGGTATCGCACGATTGTAGGCGAAAGAGGAGTCGGGCTATCGGGTGGGCAAAAACAACGTTTGTCCTTAGCGCGTGCTTTGGCAAAAGACCCGGCTGTCTTGATTTTAGATGACACGACAAGTGCGGTTGATATGCAGACGGAGTCTAAAATTCAAGCAGAACTGACTAAGCAGACTAAACGCACGACAACGTTTGTCATTGCACATCGGATTTCGTCAGTCCGAGAGGCTGATACGATACTCGTATTAGAAAAAGGTCGCGTCGTCGAACAAGGGACACATCAGGCGTTAGTCGAGCGTGGCGGTCGCTACTTTGACATCTATCAAACGCAACTCGGTCAATCCAGTCAAGAAGGGGGGCAATTATAATGGCACGCAATACCTTTGATCAAGATGAAACATTACAAGAGGAGTTTAATTGGCACCATTACCAACGCTTAGGTAAATACATTGCTCCATATAAACGTCCCGTCACGAAAGCTTTACTTGTCATTATTTTTGCCAATATGTTGGCCATGTTAGGACCTTACTTTACAAAATTAGCCATTGACCGTTATCTACCTAACCAAGATGTTAAAGGACTTGTATTAATGAGTTTGCTTTTCTTATTATCATTAATCGGTATAGGCTGGAGCATGCGTTATCGTATTTATCATATTACAGAAATCGGTCAAAATATTTTAAAAGATATGCGATATGATATTTTTAGTCATTTACAAACATTACCATTCTCTTACTTTGATAACCGACCGCACGGTAAAATCTTAATCCGTGTCGTAAATTACATCAATACTTTGAGTGATTTATTAAGTAACGGCTTGATTAACTTAATTTCAGATGTTTTCAGTCTCGTTCTGACTCTAGGTGTGATGTTGTGGCTCGATGTAAAACTAACACTTTATTCATTGCTACTATT
Source organism: Vagococcus lutrae (assembly GCF_023299185.1). NCBI lineage: Bacteria > Bacillati > Bacillota > Bacilli > Lactobacillales > Enterococcaceae > Vagococcus > Vagococcus lutrae. Next base: position 742,787 of record NZ_CP097017.1, on the reverse strand, counting down.
ACCTGTTTTACTGATTATCGTGTTATTAGTCAAGAAAGCACAACGAACCGCGTACCAAGAACTAAGTAATAAACAGTCAAATATGAATGCTTACATTCATGAGAGTATTTCAGGAATAAAAGTGACGCAATCTTTTACTCAAGAAGAAATGAGTTATCAAACATTTACTTCGATAAACGAAGACTACCGTAAAGCATATTTAAAAGCAGTCAGAGTTCAATTTTTACTATGGCCGGGTGTGCAAAACATTTCGGTGATGACGACTGCCTTAATCTATTTTATTGGGATAAGAAGTATAGGGGTAGATATGACAACGGGGACGTTGATTGCCTTTATCGGCTATATCAATAACTTTTGGAATCCGGTCATTAATATTGGGAATTTTTACAATTCATTGATTACAGCAACCGCCTATCTCGAGCGGATTTTTGAAACGTTAGATGTCGAGCCTGAGATTCAAGATGCTCCGCATGCGATTGAAATGCCAGAAATTCAAGGAAATGTAGTATTCGATGACGTAGTGTTTAGTTATGAAGATAATCAACCGATTCTGAATCATGTCTCACTAAATGTTGAAGCAGGACAGAGTGTGGCGCTTGTAGGACCGACAGGAGCAGGGAAAACAACGATTATCAATTTGTTGAGTCGTTTTTATGATATTGATTCTGGTCAAATCTTAATCGATGGCATTGATATTCGTGATGTCACATTAAAATCACTGCGACAACAAATGGGTGTTATGCTGCAGGATACATTTGTTTTTTCGGGTACGATTTTAGACAATATACAGTACGGAAATCCACAAGCAAGTCGAGAAGAAATCATTGCAGCAGCTAAAGTCGTCAGAGCGCATGATTTTATAAAAGAATTAAAAGACGGTTATGACACAGTCGTAGAAGAGCGAGGTAGTACCTTGTCTGCAGGCCAACGCCAATTAATATCGTTTGCGAGAGCCCTTTTAGCGGATCCTAAAATTCTGATTTTAGATGAAGCTACATCAAGTATTGATACGAAGACGGAGCAATTGTTACAAGACGGTTTACAGAAACTATTGCATGGTCGCACGTCGTTTATTATTGCTCACCGATTATCCACGATAAAAAATTGTGATAAGATTTTTTATATCGATAAGGGCAATATTCAAGAGTCTGGAACACATGATACGTTGATGGCACAAAAAGGGCGCTATCATTATTTATATCAATCACAATATGACTTACTAAAAGTTTAATCAATTGTGATAGAATGAAAAAGAGGTCGTTTGCTTATCATAAGCAAACGACCTCTTTTGAGTCATTAGTTGACACGCAACTCAGTGTCACCGGTAGTTAAAATATCTAGTACAGAGTTAAGTGAAATCTGCATGATTCTACGTACTGAAACATCTGTATAATGTGCAATGTGTGGCGTAAAGATGATTTTTTCATGCGACAATACACGCTCTAATAACGAATCATTTAACTCTTTTCCTTCAAAGTTTTTCGGAATAAAGTTTGCTTCGTTTTCATAGGTATCTAAAGCAGCTCCTGCCAGTAACCCAGTATCGAGCGCCTCGATTAACTCTTCTGTATCTACGACAGAGCCACGTGCAGCATTGATGAAATAAGCGGACGGCTTGAATTTTTTAAACATCTCTAGGTTAAATTGATGAAAATTATCTTTTGTTGCCGGAATATGTAAAGTGACGATATCAGACATTTCAACGACTTCTTCAATTGAATTTTTGTATGTGACAATTTCTTTGGCAGCTTCGCTTTCGAAAACATCAAATGCTACTATTTTAGCGCCTAGACCTTTAAATAGTTTGGCAGAGGTTAACCCGATTGAGCCTGTGCCAATCACTCCAACGGTCATTTCATTAATAACACCTGCACGAATTGAAGGTTGCCATCTAAAATCATGACCTTGAACTTTTTCTTCAATCAAGCGACTTTTACGGACTAAAGTTAATGCCGACATCAAGGCAAATTCCGCAATCGATTCAGGCGAGTAGCTTGGAACGTTACTAATAATAACACCTTGTTCTTTCGCTTCTTCTAAATCATAGTAATCTACACCGGCACTTCTTTGTGCGATTTGGTGAATACCGTATTCTTTAATAATCGGGTAGATGTCATTTGGTACAGGAGAATTTTGACTAGTTGAAATACCGTCAAATCCTTTTGCTAAAACTACATTTTCCAACGAAAGTTGTTCTTTAACTAATTTGACTTCAACATTATGGTCTTTCGCCCATTCCTTAGTTAAGTCAACTTCTTCTTCTCTAACATTAAATACAATGATTTTCTTCATGTGATAATCTCCTTTTTCTATTTGTTTTCTCCAGCAAATGTAAAAATATCATCTTTGTATAAGTTCATTTTAATAAAAATTGTATGGGTAATAATCGCAATTCCTAGTGGGACAATAAGATATTGTACGACCAAAATAAGAATATTTACTAATGGACTTTGATCCATAAATGAGTATGCATTAATGGGGCCTGCTAAACCAGTTAAACCAAAGCCAGCAGAAGCCGTTGTTCCTTGAATTTTAAATAGGTATGCAGCGATACCTGTTACAAAAGAATTAATCACGATGGGTAAAATCATAATAGGGTTTCCTAAAAAATTAGGCATTAACATTTTAGGACCTGCAAAGAAGAGTGCAAAAGTCGTCCCTTTGCTATTGACTTTAGAAGAACCGTAAGCCAAGGTGAATAATGTTGCGACAATACCGACGTTTGCTGCTCCTGAAGCCAATCCTGCCAGAGAAATAGCGTAAGCGATGGCCACAGAAGAAAGAGGGGTAACGATAATAAGTGCAAAAGAAACAGCGATAAAAATCGTCATTAATAATGGCTGTAAGTTGGTAAAGTTTTCAATTAAATTACCAAGCCCTCTTGTAATATAACCGACATAAGGAAGAGTTAACATTCCGATAAATCCAGGAATCATCGCACCTACGATAGGCAACATGACAATCCCAAGATTGGCGATTCGGTTATTGTACCAAAGAATAAAAAGTGCTGAAATAGAAGCAATTAACATCACATTAATTAAGTCACCAGTGCCATATAGCCCCCACTGACCATCTGTTAATCGGATGGAGCCTCCTCCAATCAGCGTCGCTCCCATTAATGAAGCGGCTTCAATTCCAGTAAATTTAAATTGTAAAGCAGTAAACATCCCCACCAATACTGGAACAGTAAAAGAAATCATCGTCACATTTTGTTGTAACATTGCAAATAAAGGGTGGTATCCAGAAAGCGCTTTAAATATTTCTCCAAAAATAGCGTTAGGAATTAGTCCTACAACGATCCCCATTGCTGCGCCATTTAAAATTTTGTTTAAAAAAACTTTTACATTTATTCTCTCCATATTCATTCTCCTTTTTAATGTATCTTTACTTCAACCTAATAACTCCTTTCTTAAATTGTGAAAAACTATTAATCATTTTCTCCTTTCATAAGTTATGTGAATTGTATCACGTTTAAAAAATCTAATCTATCATTATTTTTATTTTCCTAAACATTTTAATGAATTATATTCACTAATTTCTTAAAAAGATGGTTTTTTTATGGTTTTAATATAAATTTTGGATTTATTATTCTCTCCGTTTTTTGAATATATTTTCACAATAGAAGGTATTTACATCTCAATAAACTATCTGATTCTAATATTTTATAAGATATCATTTCACGGAGATGAAATATAAAAATTGATGATATTTAATGATAATAAAAATGCGGGGAAGGCAACTTTACATTAGAATTTGAAGAGAATTTACTCATAATTTAAAGATTTGACTAGTTTTTATAAAAAAAAAGCCTTTCTAAAAAGGCTTCTCATACAAAAATTATATATCGCAAGCGCCGTCCTCACAGCCAGGTGCTTGCGTATCACCCATCATCTGAAGTGGCGCAGCTTTTTTAGGTGTTGCCCCGACTTTTTCTAACACTTCTTCAAAAACAGCAATCGGTTGTGCACCGCTAACGCCGTATTTTTCATCGATAACAAAAAATGGCACGCCCGTAATCCCAATAGCTTTCGCTTGTGCTTGATCTTGACGAACCTCTGTTAAGAATTCATCCGATTGAAATACACGGCGCACGTCATCTGCATCTAAGCCAACTGACGTGCCTAACTTAACCAGCGTTTCTTCATCATTAAGATACGCCCCTTCACTAAAGTAAGCATGTAACGTTGCTTCGACAAAAGCATTTCCCAACCCTTTTGTTTTAGCGAATTGTGCCACGCGATGAGCATTGACTGTATTCGTAATCTTAATTTTTTCAAAGTCATAGTGTAAACCAGCTTGCTTCGCCATATCAATCACGCGACCGTTATTTTGTTTGGCTTCCTCATAGGACATCCCATATTTATCTGCTAGCATTTGATTGGCATCCGAATAGAAATCGACAGAAGTCGTTGGGTCGAGTTCATAGCTGTGAAAAACTAATTCAACATCTTCGTAATTTTCTAACGCTTTTTCAAGGTGACGTTTTCCAATGTAACAGAACGGACAAGCAAAGTCAGACCAAATATCAATTTTCATAAAATTCCCTACTCTCTTGATCATAATAAACTTATTTTAATTCAGTTTCACAAGCAATGTCAAAAAATCGGTTCGTCTATTTTTAGAAAGATTCTAAACAAAAAGGTAGGATATGTTATTATCCTTTAGATTTCGCAAGTGATAACGATTTTATCATTTGAAATTCATTCTCAATTGGGCTAAAATATAGAGGCTAGGAACATAGTGAAAAAATATGAATATATTTGGAGGGAAACACGCATGGCGGTTTTAGAAATAAAAGATTTACACGTGTCGATTGAAGACAAGGAGATCTTAAAAGGTGTTAACTTAACAATGAATACAGGTGAGATTCATGCGATTATGGGACCAAATGGAACAGGGAAATCAACCTTGTCAGCAGCTATTATGGGACATCCTAATTACGAAGTAACAAAAGGAGAAGTCCTGTTAGATGGTGAAAATATATTAGAATTAGAAGTAGATGAACGAGCTCGTAAAGGTATCTTTTTAGCCATGCAATATCCAAGTGAGATTGCTGGAATTACTAATGCGGAATTCATGCGTGCGGCAATTAACGCAACACGTGAAGAAGACGATAAGATTTCGGTCATGGATTTTATCACAAAATTAGATGAAAAAATGGCTTTGTTAGAAATGCCAGAAGAAATGGCAGAGCGCTACTTAAATGAAGGATTTTCAGGCGGAGAGAAAAAACGTAATGAGATTTTACAATTACTGATGATAGAACCGACCTTCGCGATTCTTGATGAAATTGACTCTGGACTTGATATTGACGCTTTGAAAGTAGTATCCAAAGGGGTTAATGAAATGCGTGGCGATGATTTTGGCGCGTTAATTATTACACACTATCAACGATTGTTAAACTATATCACGCCTGATGTGGTTCATATTATGATGGACGGTCGCGTAGTTAAAACAGGTGGAGCTGATTTAGCGAAACGTTTAGAAGCAGAAGGCTACGCTGGCATTAGTGCTGAGCTAGGAATTGAATTATCAGAAGACTAGAAGGGAAGAATGTAGATGAAAGATGTGACGTGGACAGATTATACGGCACAGATTCAAGACTATTCCCTTTCACAAGGTGAACCGGAATGGTTATTAAATCGCCGTATACAAGCGTTAGAAAAAATCGAAACATTGGCTTTACCGATGATTGAACGCGTTAAAATTCATCGTTGGCCGTTAACAGAAGTGACGACTATGATAGACGATACAGTTTCAGGAGCGGTCTATGACTTTGAACAAGTCGAAAATAATCCCTTGATTGTGCAACACAGTACGCAAACATTAGTGGAACAAATGCCCGCTCATCTAATAGAAAAAGGTGTGATTTTGACTGATATTCAAACAGCAGTTCAAGACCACAGCGATTTGGTTGAAAAGGCGTTAATGCAACAAGCAGTTCACTATGATGAAGACAGATTAACGGCGTTTCATATGGCGTTTATGAATAGTGGCATATTCTTATATATTCCCAAAAACGTTGCGATTGAAGAGCCTGTAGAAGCGTTATTTTATCAAGACAGCCATGCGAATACTAATTTTGTTAAGCATGTATTAATCGTAGCGGAAGAAAACAGTGAAGTGAGTTACTTAGAGCGATTCCAAACAGTGGGAGAGGGCACGGAAAAAGCGACAGCGAATATTGTCGTGGAAGTCATTGCCAAACAAGGAGCTAAAGTAAAATTTGCAGCGATTGACCAACTAGGTGAACACGTGACAACTTATATTAATCGACGTGCTAATGTCGGTCGCGACGCCTCAGTGGACTGGGCTATCGGTATTATGAACGACGGCAATGTTGTTGCTGATTTCGACTCTGATTTAGTGGGAGAAGGCTCACATTCAGAAGTAAAAGCTGTGGCGATTAGTGCTGGGCGACAAACACAAGGGATTGACACACGGGTAACCAATAGCGGTCGTCATTCAGTCGGGCATATCTTGCAACACGGTGTCATACGTGAACGTGGTACTTTAACCTTTAACGGTATCGGTCATATTTTAAAAGGGGCAGTCGGAGCAGATGCTCAACAAGAAAGTCGAGTTTTAATGCTTTCTGACCAAGCAAGAGGTGACGCTAACCCTATTTTATTAATCGATGAAAATGAAGTCACCGCAGGTCATGCTGCAAGTGTTGGACGTGTCGACCCGGAAGAAATGTACTATCTCATGAGTCGCGGTTTGGAAAAGACGGAAGCAGAACGTTTGGTTATTCGTGGATTCTTAGGCTCTGTTTTAACAGCGATTCCAATTAAAGCCGTGCGTGATGAATTAGCAGAAGTGATTGAAAGGAAGTTAAGCTAAAATGATGCTAGGAGATAAACGACGTAACGATTTTCCCATATTACATCAAACTGTGAACGATGAGCCATTGGTGTATTTAGACAATGCCGCAACCACGCAAAAGCCTCGTCAAGTCTTAGAAGCGATGTCTTACTACGACAAACATGACCATGCAAACGTTCATCGTGGTGTTCACACATTAGGAGCACGTGCTACTGAGGCTTATGAAGCAGCGCGTGAGAATGTTCGTCAGTTTATCCATGCTCATTCGACAAAAGAAGTCTTGTTTACGAGAGGAACGACGACCAGTTTAAACTGGGTGGCACAAAGCTACGGTGATGTTGCGGTAAAGGCTGGGGACGATATTTTACTTAGCTATGCCGAACACCATGCCAATTTAGTTCCGTGGCAACAACTTGCTAAACGTAAACAAGCGAATCTCGTCTATATCGACTTGGATGAAGAAGGTCGATTAGATATGACGGACTTTCAAACCAAACTTTCATCTAAAACCAAAATCGTCGCACTGGCACATGTGACCAATGTTTTAGGAACGATTCAACCTATAAAAGAAATCGCCCGATTGACGCATGAAGTGGGGGGCGTTATCGTTGTAGACGGTGCGCAAAGTGTGCCGCATATGGTAGTGGATGTTCAAGATCTGGACGTAGATTTTTATGCTTTTAGTGGGCATAAAATGTATGGACCAACAGGAATTGGAGTCCTATACGGTAAAGAGAAGTGGTTAGAACAAATGTCGCCCGTAGAGTTTGGTGGCGAAATGATTGAGTTTGTCCATCTTTACGAGAGTACTTGGGCGGACTTACCATGGAAATTTGAGGCAGGAACGCCAAATATGACAGGGGCGATTGGATTAAGTGCTGCAATTGATTATTTGACAACAATTGGAATGACGACGGTCATGCAGCATGAACAAGCCTTAATGGCCGACGTCTTACCTCGTTTACAAGCGATTGAAGGTGTAACTGTTTTCGGCCCGACATCACCATCGGAACATGCTGGTGTTATTGCCTTTAATATTGATGGCATTCATCCACATGATGTCGCAACCGCTATGGACATGCAAGGAGTTGCCGTACGAGCGGGTCATCATTGTGCGCAACCTTTAATGAAATGGCTTGATGTGCAGGCGACAAATCGTGCGAGTTTAGGCCTATATACGACACAGGCTGATCTCGATCAATTTATTCAGGCAGTCATTGCCACAAAGGAGTTTTTCCAAAATGGGACTATCTAGACTAGACATGTTGTATCGTCAAGTGATTTTAGATCATTCCAACCATCCACGTCACTTCGGTTTAGAAGAAGACGGCGTTCATGAAGTGGAGTTACATAATCCGACATGTGGCGATATTATTAAATTACAACTAACGATTGAAGACCAATGTATTAAAGACGCTCGTTTTGAAAGTAGTGGCTGTTCTATCAGTACGGCAAGTGCCAGTATGATGACGGAAGCGATTATCGGAAAAACAGTAGAAGAAGCGTTAGCCCTTTCTGAAACATTCTCAGAAATGGTGCAAGGACAATCAATCGAAAATGAAAAAGCACTGGGGGATGCGGCTTTATTAAAAGGAGTTGCGAAATTTCCAGCACGCATAAAATGTGCCACACTAGGCTGGAAAGCACTAGAAAAAGGCATTACCGAGCAACAAGATACGACGGAAATTCGTCAGTTGCACCAAGAAGAGGAGTGAAACCAAGATGAGTGAAACAGAAATTCCAGTAGTGGGTGATTATCAGTATGGTTTCCGTGACGATGTTGAGTCTGTTTATAGTACTGGAAAAGGACTGACGGAAGATATCGTACGCGAAATTTCACGCGTCAAAGAAGAGCCAGAATGGATGTTAGATTTTCGTTTGAAGTCACTGGCAACCTTTAACAAAATGCATATGCAAGAGTGGGGACCGGATTTATCTGATATTGATTTTGAAAACCTCACTTACTATAAAAAATCAAGTAATGAACCAGCTCGTGACTGGGAGGACGTACCTGAAAAAATCAAAGAAACATTTGAACGTTTAGGTATTCCAGAAGCAGAGCAAAAATATCTAGCCGGAGCTTCGGCTCAGTATGAGTCAGAAGTCGTTTATCATAATATGAAGGAAGAGTTTGAAAAGCTAGGAATTGTCTTTACAGACACGGACTCGGCATTGAAAGAGTATCCAGATTTGTTTAAACAGTATTTTTCAAAATTAGTTCCACCAACGGATAATAAACTAGCTGCTCTTAACTCAGCTGTTTGGTCAGGCGGAACGTTCATCTATGTGCCAAAAGGCGTCAGATGTGACGTTCCACTACAAACGTACTTCCGTATTAATGATGAAAATATGGGACAGTTTGAACGAACGTTGATTATTGTCGATGAAGGTGCAAGCGTGCATTATGTTGAAGGTTGTACGGCACCAACTTATTCAACAAGTAGCTTGCATGCTGCGATTGTTGAAATCTTTACGTTAAAAGATGCCTATTGTCGCTACACAACTATTCAAAACTGGTCAGATAACGTGTATAACTTAGTCACTAAGCGTGCGCGTGCTGAACAAGGCGCAACAGTCGAATGGGTAGACGGTAACTTAGGAGCGAAAACGACGATGAAGTATCCAAGTGTCTATCTTGAAGGAGAAGGCGCACGTGGGACAATGCTAACTGTTGCCTTTGCGAATAAAGGACAAATTCAAGATACTGGGGCAAAAATGATTCATAACGCACCCAATACTTCAAGCTCGATTGTCTCAAAATCAATCGCAAAAGGTGGCGGAGAAGTCAACTATCGTGGTCAAGTGACTTTTGGCAAGAAGAGTAAAGGCTCGATTTCTCATATCGAGTGTGACACGATTATTATGGATAATTTATCGAAGAGCGATACGATTCCATTTAATGAAATTCACAATAGCCAAGTGGCGTTAGAACACGAAGCGAAAGTGTCTAAAATCTCAGAAGAACAGCTCTACTACTTGATGAGCCGTGGTCTGTCAGAAGAAGAAGCTACTGAGATGATTGTCATGGGATTTGTTGAGCCCTTTACAAAAGAGCTACCAATGGAATACGCAGTAGAATTGAACCGTTTGATTTCTTATGAGATGGAAGGGTCTGTTGGTTAGTATTTATAGGTAGGCTAGAAACGTTGTTGTATAGACGTTTCTAGCCTTTTTATTTTGTGTTAAGTCAAGAGTGACCTTGAATTTGACCTTGACGGGGTCAATTTTCCATAAATTGAGCAAAGACATCACCAGTCTTTTTAATTGCTTTTTCTGTTACGTGGGTATAAATGTTCATTGTAGTTTTTATATCTTTATGTCCAAGTCGTTCCTGGACTTCTTGGATGTTCACACCACTCTCGAAAAGTAAACTACAATGGGTGTGCCTAAAACCATGAGGCGTGATAACTTTTAAATCCTTATTTTTACGATAAAGCCATTTTAACCAGTCGTTAGCTATTTGAGGATAGTATAAATGGTTCTTAGTATCTGTAAACATGAATTGTTTATCATCTCTAATATTAATACCTCTAGCAAAGTAATATTGCCTTTGGGTAGTTCGCCATCTTTTGAGGATATTTATTGTTTCTTGATCAATATAAATTTGTCTGACTGATGCAGTCGTTTTAGGTTCTTGGATAATTACCTTATTAAACTCATCAATAGCCAACGTTTTACCGATATTAAGTGTTTGGTTATCAAAGTCTACGTCATTCCATCGAAGACTTAAAACCTCACTTTTTCTCATTCCTGTGTAGCCTAAAATCCTAAAGAAAGTAAAAATCTTATAGTTTGCTATACCTTGTGTGAAGTCTAGAAACTCATTGAGTTCCTCCTTTGAATAAAAATTAATCTTTTTATCCTCTTCTTTTTTACGTGGAAGTGTAGTCTTAGCCATTGGATTATCTTTTATAACCTCAATAGATACACCATACTTTAATATTTGAGATGTTTGTTTTCTCAGATATGAATATTGTTTATATTCCTTGTGCCAGCTATTTACGACTTTTTGACAGAAAGAAACAGTCAACTTGTCTAGTTTAATCTTAGCAAAGACAGGCAGTATCTGATTTTTAGCATATCTTTGAGCTATGGCCACGCTAGATGGCTTAACCGATAAGCGATATTGTTCTAACCAGGTATCGTATAACTCTTGGAATGTAATCACCTTTTTACGATTAAACCCATTCTCAATAACCTCATGTTGTAACCTTTTTTCCTCTAGTTTTGCCTCTTTTAGCGTATCAAAGCCACGCCTTGTAGTTGTTAGCTGCTTTCCTGTAACCTCATCAATGCCTAGATAGGTTTTAAAAAGCCACTTCTTAGATCCGTTCTTTAGTTCGTATTGTTTAAATTGTGCCATGGTTGTTCATCCTCCTGTATTCTCTTGGACGTGTGAGATGTAAGGAGATTGTCTACTTTGATTAAGAAAGATATGTCAGCTTACTATAATTTAACAGTTATATCTCCTTCGAAAAATTCCATATCTATTTTTACTAATAACTCTTTTTTTCCGAAGTCAAACTCTTCTTTTCTTACTAAGTATCTTACACATCTTGCGAGTTCATTCTCTAATTTATTAGTAAAATCGGCTTTAAAAGTAATATTTAAATGATTTAAAAATTTCTCTTGAAATTTTTCATGTAATCCGATAGGTTGTGGCTAGGTTAATCAAAGTAAATTGACGGAAAAGTGTTAACCAATATTAACTTTTAAATCTATAGGTAAGGTTTTGGCAAGGTAAACAACCTCACAAAACCTCACTTCAAATCTTATATAAGTTTTGAGAACTTGACTAAACATGACTTTTAATTGCTTATAGAGACTGTTTTGTTATCAAATGTTCTGGATTACTACGTTATCATGCTAAGAAATGATAAGGTTAAGCTACCTATAGGCTTAGAAATGCTGAGATTAAACTTCTTATATGCTAACAAATGCTAACGTTCATGCCTATATACTAAAGATGTAAGCCTAAAATGTTAAGAAATGTTAAGGTTGAAACGAGTATATGGAACCATTTTTTATTTTACAAAGTAAAATTATTGCTTTTTACAATGTAAAATCAATCGGTCGAGAATTCGGCTGCCCTTAACTTTAAGGTGAGCACAGTTTTGTGCTGGCCTAATAATATTTTGTTATGATTGATTAAAAGGAATGATCTAGATATTAGAGATGAAGTTTGTTAATGAAGATGAAATAATCGAAAGACTATACAAGAAACTTGAGGAGCACATTGATAAAATAGTGGTGTTAAATCATATTGAAAGGCCATTAAATATGATTCAGATTGTTAAATTTTTAACAGTCAGTACAGATACTGTACTTTCATACGAAAAACTAGGTATGCCATGCGGTCACATAGGTAAACGTAAGTTTTATGATAGAAAAAAGTGTATAGATTGGCAAACAAGTGCAAAGATTGATGAATTAATATGATTTATTCTACACACTATTAACAGGGTGTGTTTTATTGTGTATAATTTTAAATAAAAGGAGTTTTGTTAGTTATGGATAAGAAGAAATTAAGATATGCAATTCTTAAAAAAATGGATGCTAAAGAGAATAATATAACCGCTGACATTTTTGGTGTGACAGAAGATGAGTTCTTTGAAAATGTTACTTTCCTCAGTCGTGAAGGCTATATTACAAAACCAATGTATGCAAGTGACATAGTTTATAGTATGAGTTTTTCAAAAATAACCGAAAAAGGAGAAAATTATTTAGAAGAAAATTCTACGTTAAACAAGGGCTATAAAATAGCTAAAGAAGTAAGAGATTGGATTAAATTGTAGTTTATTAAAGATATAAACATCTCTACCTATCATTTTACAGGGAACGTCAGTTCTCATATAATGACAATATAGTCCTTTGAGATTATATTAGCTGAGATGTAAGATACCATTGTTATCTTATGTCTTTTTTGTTTTAATAGAAGGTAAGCTAATATAATTATTTGGAGGAGATAAGTGTGACAAATAAGCAAATGGATATTAATGATATTTATGATAAAACAATAGCTATGGTAAAAGATAAAGAAAAACCTATAGAAGCATCAGTGGAGTTGTTTTTTATTAAAGAAAGTGATAATGGTAATAATATATTGCTTTATCGACCACAAATAGATAAAGGTATTCCCTCTGATTTAATAACCTTTTTTACGAATGCATTTCAAATGAAAAGTAATCGAGATAAAATTCAGGAGGAATACGATGTAGTGATGCAGCATCAAGGAAATAATTTCGTGATAGTAGAGAAAGACAAATTTGATGGAACTAAAATATTTTGGGATTTAATAGAAAAAGAAGAATATCAGACAACAATGAAAGGGTATAGTACTGAAGATTTTTTTGCTTATGGTTTTAAAGTAAAACTTTCAAATGATCAATGGTTTGCTTATATAGGTGAACTAAGTAGTTTGTCTAGACTATCTAAAACTAAAATATTAGGTAATTTGAGCGATGATAGATTAAAGAAAGTAGAAAAGAAAGATCATATAGGTTTTAATAAAAACATGTCGATGATTTTGAGTGATGATCAAATTTTGATAAAAAATATTAGAATTTTTGAGAAATGTTGCGATATGGATACTGAGTTTATAAAGCAATCTAAGCTTGTTTTAGAATCGATTAAGGCGCATAACGCAATTAAAAATATTGATAAGCTTGAAATTACAGCTTCTGATGATCCTCGTATTGCTAGAAGGTTAACTAAACTAAATAATGATCCTACAAGAGTAAGTGCTTTTTTTGGTAATATAAAAAATGTTAATAAAGTTTTGAAAGACAAAGAGTTTTCAGAACATTTTAAAGGAATAAAGTTTGATGGTAAGCAATTAGAGTATGATGAAAAATTAAGGCAACAGTTTATAACTTTGATTGCGGATGCCGCTTATAAATCTATTGTGGGTAACAAGAAAAGAATAGATAAATCTTTATAAAGAACTTAGAGTAGGTGGGAGTAAATGAAAATTACAGAAAAGTTATTAATGTACATATCTTCTTATGCTCCACTTTATTTTTTACTGATAATAAAAGAATATGACAAATTAAAAGAAAGTATTAAAAATATAAAAAAAGATGGCCTTTGTCATTCTTTGAATGTATCAGAGACATGGTTTTTTATTTTTATTTTTATCTGTATATTACTTTCAGTATATATAATGATAAAGGTAATTTTTTCAAAAAGTACTAGGAGTGTTAAGATTATTGATGGAATTGAAAATTCAGGAGACAGTATTATTAGTTATATCATGACTTATATTGTGCCTATGCTATCTATTGATAGTAACGATAATAAATCATTACTATTAAATCTGATATTATTTTGTATTATAGGAATTCTATATATATCAAATGACCTCCTTTATTTAAATCCGTTATTATCTCTTTTGGGGTTTAGATATTATTTAACACCTAGCGATCAATTAGTAATTAGTCGTATGAAGATATCTGAATTGAATTCTGCAAGAGCAAACGGGAATCAAGTTTATATTTATGAGATGACTGATAATATATCTATTTATAAGAAAATTAGAAAATAAAAAAGTAATTTGTTATCAATGTGTTGATGTTAATTTGTTTGTACAACTATCTATATATATCACCCGTGGTAATGAGATTTTTGAATCCGTGATTGAATACATCCTATTTCTAGGGTGTATTTTTTTGCACTTAGAAGGTATCATAATGATAAGGAGTGATATTTAATGAATTGGAAAAAAAGCTTTATAGGGTTGTCAATTGTTTTAGTAGTGTTTGGAGCTTTTGGTATTTATAAAGTAGTTGATACTAATAATGGTATGGAAGAAATAAAAAAGGAAAACAAAGAAATTTTAGACAGGATAAAAACGCTTGATTCAGATAATAAAAAATTAAAAGAAGAACTGAAGAAAAAAGATTTAGATATCGAAAAAATCAATAAGGAATTAGAAGATACTAAAAAAGAACTAGAAGCAAAGAAGAAAGAAGTAGCTAAAAAGAAAGAAGAAAAACAAATATTAGCAGCTCAAGAAGCTAATAACGGCACTGAACAATCTAAATATAAGAATTTAGAACAAGAAGTGAATGGTAAATATCATGAGGGAGTAGGTATGGGGATGTCTCATGCTGAAGCTTATGAGTATGCCAATGGAGTTCCGTATATTGATGAACAGGCGTTACGCGATCATGTTGCTAATATTACCGATGAAGAGGCTAACGAAAGCGTAAGGAAAAGAGATGAGTTTGCTGCAAGTTTTGAAGCTGAGCATGGTAGACAGCCAACATCAGGAGAAATACAATCTCAATGGTTGAAGGAGCAAGGGTTTGAATGATATGAAATATAAAGTAGAAAATAAAATAGGTCGCAATGATCCTTGTTATTGCGGTAGTGGGAAAAAGTACAAAAAATGTTGTTATCTAATTAAGCAGGCTAGTTATACTAAAAGTGATTTTGATAGTATTAAAGAACTAATGAACAAAGCATATAAACAAAAAAGAATAAAACAATGTTTACATCCTAATAGTGAAGAATGTGTAACTAAAATAATAAAAGCACACGCAATACAGAATAACAAAATATTAAAAAAATTGGCAGTAGATGGTCAATTGTATTCTTTAAAACCTAAAAAGAATCCTTTTGAAGTATTTGTAAAATGGGGTAGGGGTGAAGTCACAACTTTTACAGGATTTTGCCAATTCCATGATAAAATGTTATTTGCTGATATTGAAGATAAAGATTTTAGAAAAACAGAAGAACAATGTTTTAAGTATATGTATAGATGTTTATGTAGTCATCTTCATGCTAAACAAGAGACGGACCAGTATGGTGAAGTTATGAGTAGTAAAAAGCATGAGTACTACCTAGGTGTTGAGCATTCAATTAAGGATTTTTTATACGATAAATCTATTTTAGATACCTGTCTAATCAGCGAAGACTATTCTTCAAAAGTTGGTTCAATAATTTGGGAATGGGATTATGAAGTATTATTTACAGGCATTGCCTTTGATAGTCCGACAACTGATTTTGAAGGTAGAAAACTTCAAGATTTATCTAATTTAAATTTGAAAATTGGGCACTTTTTTTATACAATATTTCCGGAAAATGGAAGAACATATTGTATTATTTCATGGTTAAAAGAGTTTGAAAATGTTTTAAATCCATTAATAAATAAATTGAATGTATTAACAGATTTTGAAAGAAAAATCTATTTAAATAATATTTTTGTTAAACAATCTGATGAAGTAGTTCTTAGTCCGAAGTTATTTAATTCCCTTACTGATGATGATAAAAGGAATATTCAATTTGCTTCTCAAGGAGGGGCTCTTTTCGACGCATTTTTAGAAATGGATGGACCACCAGCTAATTATGATTTAAGTGATCCGCTATTCGATTTATTTAAACAATATTAAAAAAGAGATGATTTCTCATCTCTCAATTTATATAAACTTACATCTCACACATCCGATTTTTGACCTTGATTTTGACCTTGATGAAAATATGCTGATTTGAACATCAATGATATTTATTAATTTAAGAACATTGATATATCACTATTTAAAACGTGTAATAAGATTGAGTGATGCCTTTTACTTTAAATGGAAGGGTCAGTTGGTTAGTAAAATAGGCTCTTTGTCAAATAGGACTGATGAATTATATTTAGATTCATCAGTTCTTTAAATTATATAGATGAAAAATGAAAAAAAGTTAATTTTTACCAGGATTCTCTAGGATATATAAGAATATTAATGGCCCGTGAGTAGTTTATCTGATATAGTAAAGTTAACTTTTATAACACAAGGAGTATGAATATGAATAAAATAAACTCATGGCTAGTAATTGGCGTAAGTGTCTTAGCGATGACTGGTTGTAGCAAACATACTGATGTACAACCGAAAACTACTCAAGTCAGCGTTTCTGAAACGACAGATACAAATGAAGAAACAGTTTCATCTACGAAAGATACATTAGTGATAGAATCAAGCGAAAGTATAGCCCAAGAAGAAACAGTCGAAAAAGTAGATGAACGATTAAACGCGTATAATGCCTTACCACTTGATATAAAAATAAAATTAATCGCTACGATTGTTGACGATCGTGCTATTCCAGTAGAAATACCTGATTTTGAAAGGACGATGTTCTACGATTTTTATCAAGTTTATGAAGATGAAATTTATATTAATGTTCATTCAGGGGCCGGCGTAGGGCATCCTATCTATTTGTTTCACTATGATGAAGAGACAGTAACCCCTATAGAAGGGATAGTAAGAGTGACGCATGATGAATATCAAATGGTCGAAGGAATAAATCAGCAACCTGTGAAGAAAACTGATTTATACGACCAATATGCTGCAAATCCAGATTTATATCATAAAAATATAATCGAAACAATAGAAGCAGATTCCGAGCATGATACCAGAACTGGTTATGAAGAATTAAAAAACTTGCTATAAAGACGACGTAACAAACATACATCTTTTTATCAGTTGCTTTTAGCACGACAAAAGACTGTTGAAGTTTTATTTTCAACAGTCTTTTTTTATTCTATCTCAATAGTGTTTGTTCGACGCATAAGCCACACGCAGCAATGGCTCCGTTAGTCGGATGATAAGGTTTGAGTGATAATTTTTGTTTAGAAACAGAAGAAAGTAGGATAATATTTTTTTCTACCTGTTCTTTTAAAAGAGTAAACAATTGTGGTTCATCGAATAGTTGTCCATGAATAATAATATGATGGGTATCAATCATCATAGCAATATTATTAATCGTAATGGCTAAGTATTTGATAGCGTTATGTAAAATATTAATGACGCCCTCATCACCTAGTTGATAAGCGTTTAAAATGGTATCAACTGATAGCTTTTCGTTGATGGGACATAGTTGTCTTAAGTAAGTAGTTTCTGAATTGTTATATAGAATTTCCGACTTTTTGATAATCCATGCCTCACTTGCATAGGTTTGCAAGCAACCACGTTTTCCACATTCACAGAGTTCCCCGTCTGGATGTACCACGATATGTCCGACTTCTCCGACAAGAATATTTTCATTCCCATATAGTTTTCCGTTATAAATACTGGAACAAAACATACCGCGTCCAACATGTAAGATTGAAAAGTTTTCTAGCTTCACTTGCGGATTAAATAGACGTTCTGAAATTGCTAGACATTCAACGTTATTACTAAAATAAATAGGTTTGTTAAACAGTTCGAATACCTTATCAAAACTAAAATCTTTCCAAAAAGGATTATTTGTCTGTATTTTTTTAAGTTCTGCTTGGAAATGTCCTGGAAGTGCGATACCAAGTGCAACTGGTTGATAAGGAGAGCATTGTTTCAAAAAGTCTTGAAAATGTTGATAAAAGATATCATTTAAACTATTTTTCTCAAGACGCGTTGGCTCAATCACTTTTTGTTCTTGTAAATGTCCGTTATTGTCGCAAAGAGCAAAAGAAAAGAATTTTTCAGAAAGTTCGATGCCCATATAAAAACTGTGCTGATTGGAAATAGTGAGTAAGATTTTTTTTCGTCCTGATTTATTGGAGTCACTTTCTTCTCCTAATTCATGAATCAGTTTTTCTTCTATTAATTGTCCGGTAATGTCACTAATCGTAGCAGGGGTGATGCCTGTTTCTTTTGCGATGTCAATCCGTGAAATAGGTGATTTATTATAGAGAACCTCTAGGACTTTCAAGCGTCTTTCTTTTTGGATTTTTGTAAGTTTCATATAATCCCTCCATCTCTAGTTATTCAAGTATAGCATATTGATTATTTTTTATAAATAAAAAATAGAATATTTTGTTATTTATTAGTTGACAAATAACAAAAAATTATTTATCATAGCCTTAATGATAATAAAAAAGAAATAAATAAAGAAATGATAACGCTTATATATTATTTATATTTATTTTTTATAATTAAATAGGAGGGGTATTATGGGGAA
This sequence comes from Vagococcus lutrae, assembly GCF_023299185.1. Classification (NCBI taxonomy): domain Bacteria; kingdom Bacillati; phylum Bacillota; class Bacilli; order Lactobacillales; family Enterococcaceae; genus Vagococcus; species Vagococcus lutrae. The sequence continues at coordinate 724,043 of NZ_CP097017.1, read as the reverse complement.
ACGATTAATTAGTGCGAATGCTTCAGAAATTCTCAATATGTCACGTGAGGAATTAAAGCAAAGCATTTTGGCAAGTGAGGGCCGTGTGATTATGTCAGAAAGTGTGGTATTTCGTGAGCCTTTTGTGGATGATATTACAAATGCGGAATTAGCACGTGCTTTTGGGGCGGATATGATTTTATTAAATGGTATTGATGTCATGCAACCTGAAATTGGAGGACTTCCTAAAGAAGAGGGAACGTTCGTCGAAACTCTGCATAAGCTAGTAGGACGCCCGGTAGGTGTAAACTTGGAGCCAGTTGATGAAGAAGCTGCCATGATAGAAAGTCGCTTAGAAATTGCTGAGGGGCGTAAAGCGAGTTTAACAACGATAAAACAAATTGAAGAATTAAAAGTCGATTTTGTCTGTTTCACAGGTAATCCAGGTACTGGTGTCAGTAATAAAGAAATCATCAAAACGGTTGAAGTGGCACGGGAACATTTTTCAGGTTTGATTATTGCGGGAAAAATGCATGGTGCAGGTGCGAGTGAGAAGATTATCGATGAAGCAACAGTGGATGCATTTATTGAAGCAGGAGCGGATATTATTTTAGTGCCGGCTGTAGGAACGGTACCTGGTTTTGATAAAGAGGATTTAAAGCCTATTATTCGTCGTGCTCATGAAAAAAATACATTAGTGTTAACCGCGATCGGAACGAGTCAAGAAAGCGCAAATCCGTCGACGTTAGAACATATTGCTATTGAAAATAAAATTTGTGGTGCAGATATTCAACATATCGGTGACGCTGGTTATGCTGGCCTAGCACCTGTTGAAAATATTTTTGCTATGAGTAAGGCGATTCGTGGTATGCGACACACAGCATCGATGATGGCTCGATCTATTAATCGTTAATAAAAAAGGAGGAGTATAAAATGGATAGAATTAATCAGTTTTTAGAAGAAAAGATGTTGCCAGTAGCGAGTAAGCTAAGTGCGAATAAAGCACTTATTGCCATCCGTGATGGGATAACTCTTGCAATGCCTCTCATCATTATTGGGTCACTGTTTATGGTGATTGCAAGTTTTCCTGTACCTGGTTGGGAAGATTGGTTAGGTAAAGTTGGGGTAGCTGGATATTTATGGAAGGGTGTCGATAGTAGCTTTGGTTTGATCGGACTAATTGCCAGTTTCGGTATTGCTTATAGTCTAACCAATCAATACGGAGTTGACGGTATCTCTTCTGGGATTGTGTCATTGTCTACTTTTATTACGGTGACCCCGTTTGTGACATCTGATGCAGGGGCGGGTATGCCGACTGGTTATATGGCAGCTAAAGGATTGTTTATTGCTATTATTTTAGGATTGATAAATGGATATGTTTATCAATGGTTTATTAACCGTGATATTCGAATCAAACTCCCAGAAACTGTTCCGTCAGCTGTTTCAAAAAGTTTCAGTGCGATTATTCCAGGTGCCGTGTTAATCACATTTTGGTTGATCGTTTTTGGTCTGCTTGATGCCTTTTCTTTACCGAATTTACATGATGTTGCACAGGTTGTTTTAGGGAAACCATTAGGGTTGTTAGGAAGTAATGTCTTTGGAACGATTATTGTTGTAGCCTTGAATAGTTTATTCTGGTTTGTGGGAATACATGGTGGGAATGTCGTTAACTCTGTTATGCAGCCAGTATGGATTGCTAATTTAGATGCAAACCGTGAAGCTTATCAAGCAGGGCTAGAATTACCACATATCTTTACAGTTGCTTTTATGGACAACTTTATCTATATTGGTGGCGGTGGTGCAACGATTGGTCTAGTGCTTGTACTAGGTTATCTAGCACGTAAAAAGAAAACAAGTCAACAAACAAAAGTGTTAGCGCCTATTACCGTTGTGCCTGGTCTTTTTAATATTAATGAACCTACGATGTTTGGTTTACCGGTCGTTCTTAATGTTATGTTATTATTACCTTTTATTGTCGCACCTATTGTGAATGTTGTAGTTGCTTACTTTGCGATGTCAACAGGTCTTGTTCCTTTAACACGAACAGTTGCGACTTGGACGATGCCACCAATTATTAGTGGATTCCTAACAACTGGAAGCGTGCGTGGTTCTCTTTTACAAATCGTATTAATTGTATTAGATGTGTTGCTTTACTTACCGTTCTTTTTAGCTGTTGAAAAACGTTTTAAACAAGAAGAATTAGGTCATTAGTTTTTAGACGAAGACACTGAAAACCTTTCGTTCTGCGAAAGGTTTTTTTGTTTGTTTTATCACAATTTATGATTGACGACTGATTACTGACGGTGTAAGATATAGATGTTGAGAATGATTATCAATATCATTAATCATGTGAAAGATTAAATTTGTAAAGGAGTATGTATGATAAAGCTTACAGAGTGTCGTCTTAATCACGTGTATGAGTTTGTTTCATTTGAAGGGGCACGTCACTATCAACGGCACTTACGTCATTTAGGTCTGAGAGTTGGAACACCGGTGATTGTTTTAAAAAATGATGTGACACAACCGCTTATCCTGTCGTTTAAAGGGACAAAAATTGGCTTGGATCAAGATTTGGCAGCAGATATTCGGGTCTGTGAAGCAGATATAGAAGAGACAGGTCACCTGAAAAAACTATCAGATATTGAGATAGGAAAAATAGTTCAAGTTGTTGAATTTTCGGTTGAAGGCGCAGTTAAACGTCGATTAATGGATATGGGTATGACAAAAGGCACAGCCCTAAAAATAAAAAGTTTTGCCCCTTTAGGAGATCCGATTGAAATAAACCTTCGTGGTTATGATTTAAGTTTACGCAAGGCAGAGGCGGCGTTAATTATCGTAAAAGAGGTGTAGGATATGAAGAAAAAGACGATGGCGCTAGTTGGGAATCCTAATAGTGGGAAGACAAGTTTGTTTAACGCTTTGACAGGCGCTAATCAATCAGTAGGTAACTGGCCAGGGGTTACGGTAGAAAAAAAGGAAGGACAAATCAAACAACACTCTGATTTACTCGTCCAAGATTTGCCTGGTATTTATTCTCTATCACCTTATACACCAGAAGAGGTCGTGGCGCGAGATTATTTAATAGAGCAACGGCCAGATGCTTTGTTAAATATTATCGATGCCAGTAATTTAGAACGACATCTTTATTTAACGACACAGTTACTAGAACTTGGTATTCCCATGATAGTTGCATTGAATATGATGGATGTGTTGGAGAAACAAGGAAGCATAATTCATACAGATAAACTAGCTTATGCTTTAGGTGTGCCGGTGATTAAAATGAGCGTTATTAAAAACAAAGGGGTGAGCGAAAGTCTTCATAATCTTGAGCAACTCTTAAAGAATGGCAACCAAGCACCAAGTTATCCATTATATGATAAGCGTTTGGAAGTTGCTTTGGAAGAAATAGCGTCAATACTTCCAGAGACGATACCGTCATCACAAAAAAGATGGTACAGTATTAAGTTTTTTGAACGTGACCAACAGGTATTAAAACAAATAAATTTATCTGAAAGTACGAGAGTAGAACTTGAAGAAATCATTACAATAACGGAGAAAATATTCAAAGAAGACAGTGAGAGTATTATCATTAACGAGCGTTATGCCTTTATTAATACGGTCGTCGCGTTATGTAGCGTGCAGAAAAATTCCAATCAATTTTCAGTCAGTGATTACGTAGATCGTGTTGTTACTAATCGTTGGCTCGCTTTTCCAATTTTTGCAGGGGTTATGTGGTTAGTTTATTATTTGTCTATTCAAACAGTGGGAACGTTTGGGACGGATTGGGTAAATGATGTTTTCTTTGGAAACTGGGTTCCTCAGACAATTGAGCATATATTAACAGTGTGGAAGATTGCTCCTTGGCTACAAGCGCTTATATTAGAGGGAATTATTGCTGGAGTTGGTGCTGTGTTAGGATTCTTACCGCAGTTAATGGTATTATTTTTATGCTTATCATTTTTAGAAGACTGTGGTTATATGTCACGCATTGCTTTTGTGATGGACCGCTTTTTTCGTCGTTTTGGTCTTTCGGGTAAGTCCTTTATTCCGATGCTTGTTTCAACAGGTTGTGGAGTACCAGGGATTATGGCTTGTCGAACGATTGAAAATGAACGTGACCGAAAAATGACGATTATGACAACGACTTTTATGCCGTGTTCTGCAAAGTTACCGATCATCGGTCTAATTACAGGTGCTTTTTTCCCACATCAAACGTGGGTCGCTCCGTCAGCTTATTTTGTTGGCATGGCTGCTATCGTATTGTCGGGAATTATCTTGAAGAAAACACGATTATTTCAAGGGGATACAGCACCTTTTATTATGGAGTTACCTGATTACCATTGGCCACGCGTTCAAAATAGCGTGAGACAAACATGGGAGCGGTCAAAATCTTTCGTGAAAAAGGCTGGAACAGTGATTTTTGCTAGCTCGGTCATTATTTGGTTTTTATCTTCATTTGACTATCAAGGACAAATGGTTGAAACAAGTAATAGTTTATTAGCTACTATGGGACGTAGTATCGCGCCTGTTTTTAAACCATTAGGATGGGGAAGTTGGGAAGCGACTGTGGCAACGATAACAGGATTGATTGCAAAGGAGAATGTTGTAGGGACATTTGGCGTGTTATTTGGTCAAATCAACAATGTTTCTGAAACAGGGAAAGAATATTGGCCGTTGTTAAGTAATCAGATTACTCCGATTGCAGGTTATTCATTTTTGTTATTTAATCTACTTTGTGCGCCTTGCTTTGCGGCAATAGGAGCTATTCGTCGTGAGATGAATGATTGGCGATGGACGACATTCGCTATTGGATATCAAACGGGATTAGCATATTTAGTAAGTTTTGTGGTGTATCAGTTTGGTCATGTGATGATTGAGGAGGCGTCGTTTAATATAGAAACATTTTTAGCTGTTTTAGTCGTGATGATTGTTGGGTATTTATTAGTGAGAAAGCCAACAGTGTCTAAAACTAAAGTAATCGAAGGGATTCAAGTATTGTAAGGAGATGACGTATGGGAACGATACTCTTAGCAAGTATTATTTTTGGTTCAGTAGCGCTTGTTATTTATAAATATGGGATAAAGAAAGAATCGAGTTGTGATTGTTCTGGAGTTGAATGTCCGGCTAAGGTGAACAAAAAATAAAGCGTTAGTGTCGAGTTTTTTAAAAATAGATTATTAATAATATTCTGTGTATATTTGAATCAAAATAAGAAAGAAAATAAGCTATATATTTATTAGAATGATAGCGCTTCTGTTATACTATTAACGAGTATAAAGGAGGAGAATAATGGATATTTTAACATTTAAAGAGCAGGTAGAAGATAAGCACGGACCGTTTGCACAAGTGTCGTTAAAAGTTTTAGTAGAAGAAAAAGGAATTGACGAGGAGATTCCTGTTAGTTTTTTAAGCGATTATCGTGGTATGTCGCTTGCGATTATGTGGGAAAGTGTTGGCATCGAAAATTTTGAATCGTTAGGATTAGCGGGTATTTATTATACAACTTGGGATAATATGAAATATAATGAAGAGGAACTAGCTATCCATATTCAAGATGAAGGTCGCCCAACTGTCATTATTAAAGCGTAAAAATAAGCCTCTTATTATTGTTCTATTCAATAATAAGGGGCTTATTTATTTAGCGAATTTGTCGGTATTCAGTGGGAGTTTTTTGAGTATGTTGTTTAAATATGCGACTAAAGTAATGTGGATTGGGATAACCAACGCGCTCCCCAATCTCTTGAATAGGCCAATGTAAATCTGATTGAGTTAGTAATTCTTTGGCTTTTTCAATACGAAAAGTGGTCAAATAGTCATTGAAAGATTTACCGGTATCACGTTTTAACTGCTTACTTAAATACGATGTATCGACAAATAATTGAGCGGCAACAGAAGTCAGTGTCAAATCAGGTTGAGCATAGCGCTCATTGATGATATGAATCGTTGCTGCCGACAAAGCTGACAACTGCTCGTTTTTAACTTGACACGATGTCTGATGAAGGATTTTTTGCTCGATTTTTTGTAAAAGAAGCCTGACATCAGAAGGGGCTAAGGGTTTTAATAAATAATCAAAAACATTTAGTTGAATGGCTTGTCTAGCATAAGCGAAATCATCATAACCACTGATGACGACAACTAACATTTGGGGATTGAAAGTTTTTAACTGTTTAATTAAATCTAAACCATTTATATCTGGAAGGTTGATATCGACAAATGCAATCGTTACATTGGGACGCTCTTTCACTTGATTTAGTGCTTCTTTGGCAGAATCAGCTTGATAAATTGTTTCGATATAGGTTGTGTTTTTTTGAATAAGTTTGGCTAGACCTTTTCTAAAAATAGGTTCATCGTCAATGAGTAATAGTTCCATCTATTGTCCTTCCTATCCTATCTTTTTTGGGAGTTGTATTTTTATTTCAAAGTGTGTGTCAGAAACAGAAGCGTGCATCTGAATTTGTACGCCATATGCGTAGGCTAATTGCATGTAGACACCGTAGAGACCAAAACCAACATTGTCGCGACATATAATAGGTTGTTTAAAAAAGTCATTGATTTTTTTGACAGTAGTTTGGCTAGGTAGTGTACCGGTATTTTTAACCATGATAAGTAGGTGATTATTTTTTTCTGCTATTTCAAGCAAAATATCAGCTTCAGATAAGTGTGAAGTTCTGACACCATGATATAAGGCATTCTCTACGAGTGGTTGTAAAATAAAATGTGGGACAGGCGTTTCAATCAATTTTTGCGGAATAGAAGCTTGAAATTGAAAAGTCTGTTCATAACGAATTCGTTGAATAGTGAGATAGTTCTCGACATGTTGCCACTCATTTTCGATGGTAGACCACTCCTGACCATCATTTAATCCAGTTCTAAAGTAATCGCTTAGAGCTTGAATCATTTCCTCCACTTTTTCATGTTCACCACTAGCAGCTAACCATTGGACGGTGTTGAGCGTATTGTATAGAAAATGCGGTTTTACTTGTTCTTGTAATAGTCGTATAGCTCGCGACGTATTTTCTTTTTGACTAGCCTCTAGCTCATCCAACATATGATTAAACTGCTTGGCCAATATCCCAATCTCATCATCTCTAATAATAGTGGAACGTATAGCTGTTTCGCGTTTGCTAATATGCTTCATCACGTCAGTCAATGACTCGATGGGTTTGATGAGAATATCTAATTGAAACAAAAAGAAAAGAAAAATCGTTCCGACTAAGATTATAAATAACCATAACATTATTTTTTGCATGTGCAATCCTGTTTTTAATAACTCCCTCTCTGTTAATTGGTAATTAATTTGCCAGTTAGGTAAAAGAGGGATATGCGATTGAAAGATAAAAAGGTCACTTTTTTCATTTTTAATAGCAGGAAGTGTAGTATTAAATTGAGTATTAATTAAAGTGCCTACACCGTCATAGACGTTTAACTCTTCTGTCATTTTTTCCATCTGTATGATATTCACCGCAGCTGCAATATATTGAATATGCTCTGATGTTTTCTGAGGCAGGCGGTATAAGATAATGATGATATCTTGATTTGCTTCTTTTGAATGAAGCGCATTGCTAATAATATAGGAGCTTTTATTGTTATCTAATAGAGCTTGATAATAAGGACGCTCCGTGATATTGAATGGTGGGGTGATCCATGAATGTGAGATTCCTTTATCGTCAACTAATCGAATAGATTCATACGTCTTTTTTTGTCTCTGTTCCAGTGCCTTCGTTTCTATAAAAAAATCACTGGTTGATAAATCGTGACGGCTACCAAATTCAGCGAGCGTGGCAACTTCACTCAGTCGTTCACTGAACCAATCATTTACTTCTTTACTTTTGGCATTGACGACTTGTTGGCTTAAACGTTGATTGAGCGGTAAAATCGATTGCTTCATTTCAAAATGAACATATGTAAATAATAAAATAAATAACACAAAAAATAGAAGTGATGTACTTAATAGGACTTTTTGTTTAATTGTTTTCATATGAACCCTTCTTCTTTAGTGAAAATAATAACAATGTACTGGATTGTGTAAAAAATGACGCATTTGTTTACAGACATCTCTTTTAAACCTCTTATAATAGAGATATATGAATGTAAATGAATAGCTTTTACATAGTATAGCATGAATGGAGGAAAAGATTGATGAAAAAAATTGGCAAAAGTTTGACGAATTTGTTAGCAATTGTACTATTAGCATCATGTGGAACTAAAGCAACAAAAGAACAAGTATTTGAGGGCACTGGAAATGGTAAACACGGCGATATTAAAGTAGAAGTGACGATGAAAGATAATCATATCGAAGATATCAAAGTCTTAAATCATGGGGAAAATAAAGTATTAGCTGAACCTGTTTATGAAGAATTAGAGCAAACTATTATTAATCAAAACTCAACAGAAGTTGATGTCGTGACAGGGTCGACTGCGACGAGTGAAGGCTACCTAGAAGCCGTGAATGATGCGATAAAAAAATCAGGCATGACTTTAGTAGCAAGTAAAAAAGTGTCAAATAAATCAGAAAAAGAACCAACTGAACAAACTTTTGATGTCGTAGTAGTAGGATCAGGCGGCGCTGGTTTTAGTGCTGCAATCGAAGCAAAAGAAGCAGGTAAATCCGTTGTTTTAATAGAAAAGATGCCAGCTGTTGGTGGGAACACCTTAATTTCTGGAGCAGAAATGAATGTACCAAATAACTGGGTACAAGAGAAATTAGGCATTAAAGGGGATTCTCCAGAAAAAATGGCGGAAGATACAATCAAAGGTGGGGATGAATTAGGTGATCCACATATGATTCAAGTCATGACGGAAAATGCTTTAGATGCTGCGACTTGGTTAAAAGATGATATTAAGGTAGAGTTTTTAGATGATCAATTATTTCAATTTGGCGGTCACTCATATAAGCGTGCGTTAATACCAAAAGGGCATACGGGTCAAGAAGTTATTACCAAATTCCGAGCAAAAGCGGATAAATTAGAAATTCCTATAAAATTAAATACGACAGCTAAAGAATTGATTCAAGAAAATAATCGTATTACAGGGGTAAAAGCTGAAAACAAAGAAGGTCAAATGATTACGTACAAAGCTAAAAATGGTGTTGTTTTAACAACTGGTGGCTTTGGTTCAAACGTCGAAATGAGAAAGAAATATAATGAAAAAATGGATGAAAGCTATATGTCCACAGTAACAGAAGGGTCTACTGGAGATGGTATCATTATGGCAGAAGCAGTGGGTGCTGATTTAACGAATATGGAAAATATTCAAACCTACCCTATCTGTAATCCTAAAACAGGTGTTATCTCGTTGTTAGCTGATACACGTTTTGATGGGGCAATTTTAGTCAATCAAGAAGGAAAACGATTTGTAGAAGAGTTAGAACGCCGTGATGTAATTTCGAATGCCATTTTAGAACAAACTGGGGGATATACTTATCAACTTTGGAATGACGATATTAACAAAATTTCAGGAACGATGAAAGTACATGAAGCAGAGTATGAAGAGTTATTAAAACAAAAAATGATTGTCAAAGCAGATACATTAGAAGAAGCGGCAGCATTCTTTGACATTGATATTCAAAATCTTAAAGAAACAGTAAAAAAAGTAAACCAATACGCAAAAGATGGAAAAGATGAAGAATTTAACCATCGTGGAGAGCTTGTTTCATTAGCGAAGGGGCCTTATTATATTGAAAAAGCAGCGCCTTCTGTCCACCATACAATGGGAGGATTAGTCATCAATGACAAAACTGAAGTCCTAAACAAAGACGGGCAACCAATTCCAGGATTATATGCAGCAGGCGAACTAACAGGTGTGATACATGGAAGCAACCGCTTAGGTGGAAATGCGATTACGGATATTATTGTATTTGGACGTATTGCTGGCCAAGAAGTTTCAAAATAAAAACAAACAGGTCTTATCCGATGAGATAAGACCTGTTTTTCCATTTAGCTAGTTTGTTTGAAATAGTTTGATAATTATGGCTTACAAAAAATAAGCATAAAACAAGCTTTATTTTCTCTTTCATGTCATAATAATAAAAAATGAATAAGTATAGTAAGGGAGGAAAAAGCGATGATGAGAGGCATTCATCATGTATCTGTGCTTAGCAGTGACGCTCAAAAAGCATATGATTTTTATCATGATATATTAGGATTAAATTTAACGATGAAAACAGTTAACCAAGAAGAAACGAGTATGTATCATTTGTTCTTTGGTGATGATATCGGACAAGAAGGAACAGAATTTACAGTCTTTGAAATGAAAGATTTTCAAACGAATCAATTTGGGACGAATGCTATTGAGCGTGTCATGTTTTCGGTTAAAGAAGAAGAGAGTCTTTCTTTTTGGCAAAAACGGTTCGAAACATGGGGCGTTACGCATTATGGAGTAGAAAATTATCATCATTATCAGATGTTGAGGTTTGAAGATTTTGATGGACAACGTTTAGGATTAGTTGTGCAAAGTGATGTGAAAAATGAGCATGCTGCCTCATATCCGGATATTCCTAATAATCATCTGATACAAGGTATTGCTTTTGTCTATTTGCGTTTGCGCTATCCAAGTGCAACGGGTCATTTTTTAGAAACCTATTTTGACTTTGAGAAAGTAGCCGCGTATCACTTGCTTCACTTACCAGTGACAGTCTATCGACCTAAAGACTATCCTGTCACTCATGAACTTCATTTAATAGAAGATAAAGTGTCACCTTTGGAAATAATAGGTACAGGAGGCATTCATCATCTTGCCTTAGGAATAGATAATATAGCATCTTTAAAGAGGCTTAAAAGGGAGTTAAGTGACAGAGCCATCACGCAATCTGAGATTAAAGAGCGCGAGTTTTTCACCTCCATTTATCTTCGAGATCCTAACCAGATTTTATTTGAAATCGCAACGCCTCCTACTTTAAATTATCAAGAAAAAAATAATGTGGGAGTGAAATGGTCTGAACAGGCGCTTGTTTTACCAGAATTTTTAGAAAATCAGCGTCAGGCTATTGAAAAGAAATTGAAGGAACAGGAGGGGTAGTATGTTAAAAGCATGGTTTACGGCAGATAAAGAGAGTAGTGAACTTATCATTACTTTTCATGGAACAGGCGGTAATATTTATAGTTTGTTACCTATCACAGGAGAAATCGCACCCAATGCGGATGTTTTAAGTTTTGAAGGAAGTTGGCAAACAGGTCGAAAAAGACGTTATTTTCCGTTACCTGAAGAAGAACCAGTGACTGCAAGCAAATCGAAAGAGTATGCTCAAGAGTTTTTACAAGAATTTGAGCAAATAGATGTTTCTCGCTATGAGAAGGTCACCGCTATGGGGTATTCAAATGGAGCTAACTATTTACTAAGTATTTTACAAATACAGCCAAATTTTGTTGAAAATGTGATACTACTTCATCCAGCAGATTTTCAGTATGAATTTCAAGCAACGTCTAGTGATACTCGGATATTGGCTACAGTGGGAGCCAATGATTATATAGCGCCTGCAGGCCCCATTATCCAAATGCAAAAACGTCTGCAAACATTTCAGTTTACTAATTTTAAGGTCAAGCTTTTAGACGGTGGACATGGTATTTCAAAAGAAGAAATCGATTTTTTAAAACAGTATTATTAAATAAGTGTCAAAAAAGCTGTCTTTCTTATATTAATGAGAAAGGCAGCTTTTTGACTATTTAAATAAAGGTGGTATCTACTGATTTTATGAGCTTTTTATGCGATTCTTGGACAATCATGGCGAGTAATTTTTCCCATAAATCATTTGAAAAATGATCGAAAATAAAAAAATGGGGGATGTTTCGCGTGTTTGGTATTTCTTGATCGGTAATAATCAGGTCGGCCTCTTGATAATTATCCACAAAAACTAACATATCCTTTGAAAAGTAATTAGCAATTTGATGTTGAAGCGCGCATTTATTAGAGTAGTAAGAAAAAGATTCGATTAATATATTTAATCGTGGCTGTTTTAATGGAAAGATGAGGCTACATATGACCTTCGTCATTTGCTGTATCCATTGTTGTTGTGTTTCGCTTGACCATAATGGAAAGGAAGTTACATGAGATGCCACGATATTTTCTATATCGATCACGAGTTGAGAACGTGTATCTGGTAAAAAAGATAAAATATGAGTATGAAAATCTTCTTTGAGTAAAGTTTTTATATCTATGTGTAAAATATCAATATAACAAGTGTGTAGCGTCAACATATAAAGGAATTCATCTATTCGTAATTGTGTAAATTCTGATAATTGATGCTGTTGGAAAAAGTGGTATAACTCTGTGATTAAGGCATTGAGTGAATTTATTATAGGGTTTGAATGTAATTGAGTCAATAGCGCACCGATTTGATTTCTCATACTACTAGTATCGATAGATGGAATAACTGTGCGAACATATAGATTATAAAAAAGTAAGCTGTCAGAAGTAGGGAAATATTGTTGTGAAAAAGGATTATTAATGATAACCATTGTCTTTAGTATCGGCTTAATTGTGTCGTGGAGATGTATATGAGATAGGTAGGGATAGCGTTCTTTATACACGCGTTGTAAGAGACGTATGTAATAGACTTCTTGATTGTTGAAATCGCAAATATTAAAGCCATCATGACTAAGGAAAGGATGAAAAAGTTCTTTTTGATTAGAGACAATCTGATCTTCTAAAACATTAAAGATATCGTAAGCTGAAGCAAGGAAAAATGTCACCTGTGTCTCTTCTCCTTTTATAGTCAAATCAAAGTGTTTGCTGTCAATATTAATGTGAAAAGGATGTAATATAACATTAAGTTGCTTTAATAATTGATAACAGTGACTTTGAGAGGTATTTAAATGAGAAGCTATGGTTAATAAGTTTGTTTCTCTCTTAAAAAATATCTGATGAAACAATTGATATTCTAGTGAATGTTTCAAATAAAACAGACAGAGTTTTTTTGTGTAGCTTGTAAAAAAACGTTCATCTTCAAGATTGGAATGGAGTCTAATATATTTGCCATTGATAATAATATCGGGAATGGAAAGCGTCGATTTTTCTATGTCGTTATTTAACTCGGCTACTAATCTTGCAATAGTTCTAGTGCTGTAATTTAACGTGTCTCTTAATTCTTTTAATTCAATTTTATTCTGATATAAAATAATAGCTAACATCCTTAGTTTTGCTAATTCATTTCTTTTCAAGAAGCTGGTTATCATAGTAAACGCCTCCTTTTAAACAATATGTGTGATAGTTAACAAATGAATTTTAACATAAAAATGAATGATTGACTATTTAGAATAAAAGAATATATAAATAAAATAAGGGATAGAGATAATATAACGATTTTATATAATTAAATAGCAAATCATATTTAAGGTAATTATGGTTTTAAGTGTGATAATCATCACATCGTATCTCTTGAATAAATATGAAAGCTGTACTAAAATAATAATATAAGGTAATTAATTATTTGATTACTATTTAGTCTAATGAGAAAGGGAGCGTAGTATATGGAAAACAGTATGGGATTACCAATTTTAGGAGCACCATTACCAGAAATGAAAGCGACAACAACTCATGGAGAGATGACGTTACCAAATGATTTAAAAGGAAAGTGGTTTGTGTTATTCAGTCATCCAAGCGACTTTACACCAGTGTGTACAACTGAATTTGTTGGCTTAGCTGCAGCACATGAAGAATTTAAAGCGATGAATACGGAGCTTGTAGGTTTATCTGTTGACTCAGTTGTATCTCACTTAAAATGGACTGAGTGGATTAAAGAGCATATGGGTCAAGAAATTACATTCCCGATTATAGCGGACTCACTTGGTCGTGTCGCAAATAAACTAGGAATGATTCATGAAGCAAAAGGAACAGATACGGTTCGTGCCGTTTTCATTGTCGATGACAAGGGAATTCTTCGTACAATGATGTACTATCCACAAGAAGCAGGCCGTAGTGTGCCAGAAATTATCCGTACTGTTAAGGCATTGCAATATGCTGATAAACACGGTACAGCTATGCCTGAAAATTGGCCAAACAACGATATTTTAGGTTCTGATGTATTGATTGAGCCAGCAAAAACAGAAGAACTTGCTCAAGAACGACGTGAAACGATGAAAGACAATAAAGACGTTGAATATCGTGACTGGTGGTTTATTAGTAAGCCTATGGAAAAATAGTTTTGATGATAAAAAGAGAACCATGCGACATAGAGCATGGTTCTCTTTTTGTATAATCATACATTTTTTGTTTTTATTATTTATCATTTATGCAAGATATTCCATTGAAAAATAAAAAAAGTGGGGGTATAATTTAATAATTGCATTTTATTTTCATTCGGATGAAGATAATTTGTAGAAAAAATTCAGAAAATTTAAGCAATTTCTGACAAAAAAACAAAGGTGGTTTTTATGAAATCCGAAGAAAAAACATTTTTTGGTCAGCCAAGAGGGTTGGCAACACTGTTCTTTACAGAAATGTGGGAGCGATTTAGTTATTATGGTATGCGAGCAATTTTACTGTACTATATGTACGATACCGTTGCGAATGGAGGGCTAGGCTTACCAAAAGCAACCTCTGTAGCGATTATGTCTGTTTATGGTTCCCTAGTATTTATGTCGAGTATTGTTGGAGGATGGATGGCCGATCGCTTACTTGGTTCACGTAAGACGGTTTTTCTAGGCGGGCTCTTTATCATGCTGGGCCATGTTGTTTTGGCCACACCGTTTGGAATTGCGGCATTATTTATTTCCATGATATTTATCGTTATTGGAACGGGGATGTTAAAATCTAATGTTTCAAGTATGGTTGGTGGATTGTATGCTCCTGAAGATGTGCGTCGTGACGCTGGTTTCTCTATTTTTTATATGGGAATCAATATTGGAAGTTTACTAGCACCGATAATTGTAGGGACGTTGGGACAAACGGTTAACTATCATTTAGGATTTTTTGTCGCAGCTATTGGAATGTTAGTTGGATTAATTGTCTATTATTTCCAAGGTAAACATACCTTAAAAGAAATTGGAAAGCAGCCTAGCAATCCTATTACGGCAACAGAACGTCCTAAAGTAATTAAAACTTTCATTGTAGCTTTAATTATTGTCGCAATTATCTTTGGAGGAGCGGCGGTTACGGGTCATCTAACGATTGATTTCTTTATTAATTTTATTAGTGTATTAGGGATAGGTCTACCTGTTTTTTATTTTACGAGAATGTTACGCTCTAAAGATGTGTCGTTAGAAGAGAGAAGCAAGGTGCGTGCTTATATTCCGCTATTTATATCAGCGATTGTTTTTTGGTCATTGGAGGAACAAGGTTCATCTATCCTAGCATTATTTGCTAGTGAACGTACGCAACAAACATTATTTGGCTTTAATGTTCCAGCGAGTTGGTATCAAATTTTAAATCCGGTTTTTGTTGTCTTATTAACACCGGTCTTTGTAACAATATGGACAAAACTTGGTAAGCGTCAACCTTCAACCGTTGTTAAGTTTTCATTGGGATTAGTTTTAGCAGGTTTATCATTTGTTTTACTAATGTTCCCAGCTATTTTGTTTGGTACGGATCAACGAGTTAGTCCATTATGGTTGATTTTTAGCTTCTTTATTATGATTTTAGGTGAGATGTGCTTGTCTCCAGTAGGACTTTCGGTTACCACTAAGCTTGCTCCGAAAGCTTTTGAAGCACAAACTTTGGCAATTTGGCTGTTAGCGGATGCCTCTTCACAAGCTATCAATGCTCAAATCTCTCGATTCTTTACACCACAAAATGAATCAGCTTATTTTGGGATTGTAGGTGCTGTGGCAGTTTTAACAGGGATAATCCTTTTTACTATTAGAAAACCTATTCAAAACTTAATGGGGAATGTTAGATAATTATCCCTCTTATAAATAGCAAAAACACCCTAGTTTCGTCATGTGTGAAACTAGGGTGTTATTTGTTCAGGATTCGTTCATTCTTTTATAGTATAGTAAATCGTGATAATGAGAGGAGCGTGATGTTGTGAAAGAAGAAATAAAGAAAGAAAACTATTTAAGAATTCATTCTTTAGGCCATATAAACTTAACTGACTCAAAAAATAACATGATATTACTTGAAAATCAAAAAGCATATGAATTATTTTTTTATCTCTTTCATCATAGCAATCAGATAATGACTAAAGATCAAATTATTGAAGATTTATTTCCACAGACGTCTCAAACAAGTGCAGATGGGTCATTCCACACGATACTATATCAGATGAGAAAAAAGTTTAATGCAATTGGAATTAAAGATGTTATTGGTTATAAAGGTGGCATCTATTATTTAAATATTGAAGTTCAAAGTGACATTAAACAGCTTGAATCTCTACTTGAGTTGACGCCGAATGAGGAACGGATACATCAATTATTATCATTGTACAAAGGGAAATACTTTGAGGGATTTTCATATAGATGGGCACAACAATATGGAAAAATAATACATACAAAGTGTATAAAATGGATGAAAGATGCGCTACATCTTGAGACATTGTCAAAAGATATATTGAATCAATTATTAATTTTATTTGAAGAGGACTATTTGACTGATTTATCATTGTTAGAAAAACTGGTAGTAAATTTAGACAGACAGAAAGAATATGTTCAGATAAAGGCTTTACTTTTAAACACTCAAAAGTATTGGGAACACTATAATGTTCTTTTTCCATTAGATTTTAAGAAGTCGTATGATGAAATATACATAAGAAAATAAAGAAACTGAACAAAAAATGAACGTAGTTTCATTTTTTGTTCAGTTTCTTTGCTTATAATGTACTTATAATAAAAAATCCACAATTAAGTCCTTTTTTAGTTTAATTATAGTATTCTTTATTAGGGAGGACTATGTGAATGGAAAATAATAGGAAATATCTTTTTTTGTTTTTTTTATTTATATTAACTGGCTTTAGATTAATTTGGTTTATGAGTTATCAACCAAATGAGCCACTTGTTAAAAATGGGAAAGTTCATTATAAATACGAAATGAATGATAGTATCAATTTAGATGGAGAGTGGCTGTTTTATAAAGATAAGTGGGTGCTGCCTACTAGAGATAAGATTAAAACGAGTCAAACAATAGAGGTCCCTCAAAGTTGGAACCGTCACTTTACAAAGAATCAAGATGAATATAAGGGGACCTATTATCTAAAAGTCACTGTGCCTGAAGAAGAAATGCATTTAGCTTTATATACTGGGAATATAAAGGGATTAAGTAATATATTTATTGGAAATGAATTAATTTATAGCCAACTAAATGAGGGGAAACAAAGAGAATTTTCACCACGTATTTTTAATTTTGAAAAGGAAGAAGGAGAAAATCAACTTAAAATTGTTGTTCAAGTCGTTAATACTCCTCATCAAGCAGGTGGTATAGTTCGAAGTATGAAACTTGGCCCACAAGAATACATTGAACACAAGACAGTGTTAAATCGAAATTCTGAAATTTTCACAAGCACAATACTGTTGATTGTAGGTCTCTTCTCTTTAAGTTTATTTTTTATAGCTAAAATTAATTCGGATTATTTACATTTTGCAGGAGTCTTTTTAAGTTTGGCTTTTTTATATATGTTAAGTACGGGAGAAAAAGCAATCTTTTACTATATTACTTTATCTCCTCAACAAAAGTTAAAACTAGAGCTTTTTTTAATAATGTTGACAGGAACTTCTTTACTGAAGTTAGTTAAGAACAATAGTAGAAATTATCGTTTATCACTTCTGGATAAAATTGAAAAAACTTATTTTATGATCAGTATAGTACTACTATTGTTACCAATTGATTTATTTTTACGTGTTTATGGACTATATTTATGGATATTTATAGGTGTATTAATTATATCGATTTGGAATATTTTAGAACTAGAGCATATTAATATGACGTCTAGAAGGGCTCTATTCTACTCTTTACTTTCAATGTTTCACCATATGATTTGGTGGCGTTTCGTAGTTGGATCAAATTATTCACTACCCCATTATCCATTTGACATTGTTTTATCTGTATTTTTCGTATTGATTGCGTGGGTAAAAAATTACGAGCACTTATTTTTGAAAACAAAAGAACTAACCAATGATTTGGAGAATATGAATCATACGCGCGAAATATTTCTCGGAAGGGTTTCTAGAGCTTTACAAGTACCGCTAAATAGTATGAATATTTTATTAGATAGTATGGTTAAACAAGAAAAAATTAATCAAGATGAGATAACGATACCTATAGATGAATTTCATCTGTTGAAAAATATAAATCTAGAAGTAAACAATTTGATAGAAAATCTAATGGGAATGACGCGAATGTCAGATGTTAATCAAATTGAAAATATACGTTTTATATCAGTCATTGATAAAATTGAATATGTCAGCAGTCTATCTAAACATGATAAGATGTATAGTCATATTAAACCTATTTTAAATATGGATGAAAATAACAATTCTATTGCTGCCAATCCTCAAATGTTTATTCAAATTCTATTTCAAATCTATTCGATTGCGAAAAAAATTGAAGGAACAAAAAAAATATATTTCGAGAATAAAAAAGTTAAAAAAGAAATTAAAATTAAGATCATATTAATTAATTCCGATATAGATGATGAACATGTTCAATTTGTTAAGATGACACTCCATGAGCCGAATTTAGCTCCAGTATTATTTGATTATACTTATGGAGTTGAAGTGCGTTTGATTCAAACACTAGTAAAAAAACAAGATGGTCGGTTAGAAATTGAACGAAGTTCTTGTGGTCTGGTGTTCAATCTCTATTTTCAACACACAGAAATTGAAAAAGAAAAAGAACATTATAAAGAAAGAATTCGTCTTTTGGAATATTATCAAGAACAAGATAATTTTGAAGGTAGAGGACGAGTTTTAGTCATAAGTGATGATTATTTGAAGTTGTTGACTTTAAAGAAGTCATTGATGAATGATGGTTATATTGTAAGAACAATGGAATCAAATGAAAATATGTATGAAACTATTCGTTCTTTTAACCCTAATATAGTTTTGATGGATGCTATTTTAAAGACACGAAATGGTTATCATATGACGGAGGTTATTAGAAAAAAATATCAACGTATTGAATTGCCAGTCATACTCATATTGACGAATGATTATGAAATAGAGATAAAAAATATCTATCATTGTGGAGCTAATGACCATATTGTTTTCCCATTAGATTATATTGAACTGACAGAAAAAGTCGGTAATTTATTATATACACAATCTACAGTAGAAGAGTCTTTAGCCTATGAGATTTCATGGCTACAAGCACAAATCGAGCCTCATTTTTTGTTTAATACTTTAAATACGATAGTGGGCTTATCTCAATTTGATGAAGAGAAAATGTATGTTGTTTTGGATGCCTTTATTGAGCTGCTACATGCAAAGTATAATTTGAGTAAACCCGATCAGCTTATCACATTAGAACAAGAGCTACATTTGGTAAAGGCTTATAGTCAAATTGAAGAGATTAGGTTTGAGGACAAACTATCTATTGTATTTGATATAGACACTCAATTGAATCTAAGAGAGATAAAAATTATCCCTCTTGTATTACAGCCTTTGGTAGAAAACGCGATACGTCATGGTATTCTACCCAAAAAAGGAAAGGGTTCAATTAAGATTTCTATTTATAGTAGAGGAAACGAAGTGATTATTCAGATTTCTGATGATGGGGTAGGGACCAATCGGACACTAGAGGAGGTATTACATGATAATTCTCAGAAAACAGGAATTGGATTAGTTAACACTTATGATCGTATCAGAAAAGTGTTAGATGCAGAGTTTATATTTAAGTCTGAAAAGAATATTGGAACAGACATTTTGATTTTTTTGAAAAAAGGTGGGATATCTCATGAGAGTGATGATTGTAGATGATGAATTAATTGCCATTAAGATGATGGAAAAACTGATCGGAAATTACGAACAGTTGAAGATAATCAAAAGTATTTCAGATCCAGAAATCGTTTTAAATGAAATAGAAACATTAAAGCCAGACTTATTATTTTTAGATATCAATATGGGAAGTTTATCAGGTATCGAGTTAGGTAACTATCTTTCTGAAATATTTCCTGAGATGAAAATAGTTTTTGTCACAGCTTATTCTGAATATGCTGTGGAAGCATTTGAGCTCAATGCTATTGACTATTTATTGAAGCCAGTGTCTAAAAAAAGATTTGATAAAATGATGGAAAAACTAAGTATGTCAAATATGGTTAGTCCAGAAAATCAAAAGTCGTTTAATTTTGTAGTATTTGATGAGGGATCTATTTATAATTCAAATGGACAAGAAGTTTTGTTAAGAACCAAAAAAGCCTATGAGATTCTTTTTTTACTGAATCATATGAAGGATAAAAGAGTCACAAAGGATAAATTGATTGAATTATTATGGCCAGATCAATCAAAAGAATCCACTACGATGATGTTACATACGACAATTTATCAAATAAGAAAACATTTTAAGGAATTCTATAACCAGAATCCTATTAAATATCAAAAAGGAGCATATTACCTCAATATAAATATAAAAGACGATATAAAATATATCGAAAAGATACTAGCTAATAAAGTATCACAACTAAATAGTCATCGTTTAGTTAAAATTTATAAAGGTAAATATTTTTATTATAATGATTACTCGTGGGCATCTGAATATCGTGAGGCATTACATTTAAAAGTGATTCACTACCTTATTGAAGCTATACAATATGATTTAATTGCTCTACCTGATTTAAAAATAGTAATGATGCGTTTTTGGGAAGATTTGGTTTTGGAAGAAAAACACATAGATTACATTTATCATTATTATAAACGTCATGGACTTATCGTTGAAGCTGTTAAATTTATAAGAGAGACGCGTTCTTTTTGGGAAGAAGAATTAGATATTCCTCTTCCTCAAACGCTTAGTGCGTTATTAGTTTGATAAATGATGATGGTAACGTTTATTAGAACATTGTAATAAAGGACTATCAAGATTATTATATTAGGTTATCACTGACGATTAACTATTCGAAAGTGATAGCCTTTTTTATATCAAATTTATTGTTCAGAAAAAGTTCATTAGCTACATGCTATGATAAAAACAAAAAGAAAGGAGTTTTAGGATGAATCGAAAAATTAATATTTTTTTAGTGATAGTATTAATTGCTTCACACTTAATAGGACCATTTCAATTATTAAGTGTGAAAGCAGAGGAACACCTTTTTGATGTGAAAATGGACACGGTTACAGATGAGAAGTTAGATGTTATTGACGTTAGTTTTAATCCTAATAAGGAGTGGGATAAAACAGTTATTGAGTTAGACTCTGAAACACAGTTCATCTCTTCATCTGTCGATGGACAAGAGAACGTTGAAGATCTTTCTTACAACGAAAAGGAGCATGAGGTCACAATAGAGAGTAAAGAGCCTATTAAAAATCTAAAGTTATTTTTAAAGACTCTTTCGCACGAGGTACAATTAATCAAACTTACGGGATATCTTGAGAATGAAATAATAGCCTCTACTCATCATCAGTATAAGACGCAGGTGGAAGAAACAGAAGATTTCAGTAGTATACCGCCGGTGGAAGTGACAGAAACAGCAAAAGAGCAGGTTCTAGAAGAGCCTTTAATAGAAACTGCTCCGGAGTTACAAAGGGACTTAAGAATCACAGCAATAAATCCCAAAGTCGAATCTGGTACCGACGCATTATTTAAATTGATTTTTAAAACAACGGGCTCTCAAGTTAAGTATCAAAATGCTAGAGTCGTTGTTGACCTTCCGCTATCTAAACATATTACCTTTACCCAAGACTTAAAAGAACTTGCGATTGAGAATGTTATTCCAAACTTTAATAAGGATACCAATCAATTAGAGTATCACTTTGACATGCTACCATCTGGAATCACCTACGAAAAAATAATTAAAGTGAGTACTGAAAATGGTTACTTAGAGAATAACAAAGAGTTAGAAGTTAAGAGTAATTTAATCTTACAAACGGCAAAAGGCGAGAAAAATCAAGTAGATCTTGCAAAAAGTAAAATTAATGCTTCTAATTCTGTCACAATGAGCAAAAAAGTAAGTAAAACAGAACGAGGTGGCAAAGCTTCCATTCCAACTTTAAATAGTTGGATTGAATGGGAAGTCAAAGTTAATATCCCATATAAAGAAACCGGGCAGATGTATTTGAAACCTGGTAGTAAGATTATAATTGAAGACACTTTACCATCAGGAATAAGCTTTGAAAGAATGAATACGAATTACAATTATCAACCCAAAATTTCAAAAAATAAACTGACCTGGGAATTCGTAGCACCATCTATTGAGGAGCAATTAAATAGTAAAAACGGATTATTTGATATTACTTTAAAGTTTTGGACAAAGGTCAATGATAATAAAACATTAATAAATAAAACGCTCATTAATAAATCAAATATTAACCTTACATTTATAGATGATAAGTATTTAACGCCTGCTGCTAAAGCAGAAGCAAATATAACAATCGTTGATTCTGTAGGTAGTACTGGCGAAGATAAAGGTAATATTGTGTATACAACCCATTATGGTCCTGCTGATGGCAATGGCGCAATCGGTGATAACAAAACAAAGAATCCTAATCCTACAGTTGACGATTCTGCAATATTACAATTTAGACATAATATATGGGGCTTTTATTATGCCAAAGAACATGATCTAAAGTCATTTAAGGTTACGTATACAATTGATGATAATCTTATTTTAGAAACTTTTACAACCCCAGGTGATGTGTGGAGATTTGCAAGAACCAATGCGGAGTATAAAGAAGATATCCCGTTACCAGTTGAACCGCAATATGATATTGTGATTCATTATATTGAAAATGGTAAAAACGGAAAAATAACTTTGAGAACTCATGAAAAAGGAAAAACATATACAAGAAATGAATTGGGCTTAAAACCTAATCAACGGGTAACTAAAATCGAGTATGATTTTAAAGGACAAATACCACAAGGATTAACTAATAATAATTCTGCAAGATATTACTTTTCGGTTAAACAAGGGTATACCGGAGAAGTAAAAAATAAACTAGATATGACTGGGGAGTCTACTTTTAATCCTAAATTAAGTTCTACTAATAAAAATAATTATAAAAGTGGATCTTACCATAAGTTCGATTATAGAAAGGATTTTCCGGAATACTATGAAGGTTCTAAAGATGCTGCAGGTGATCGAACTGCAAAGATAACCAAAGTAAAAAATAATAAAGCGCCAATATCAGAGATAAGCGTCTCATTATTAACTCATCAAAATAATAAAGTCGATTCTGGTTCAAATCGTATGAAGCTGACATTAAAAAATAATAATGCTTCAACAGGCTTAATACAAGGGCCAGTCGAAACATTGGTATTGTTGCCACCTGGTGTGACTTTAAAAGATAAACCAAACGCTAGCTACACAGGGTATAAAAATAATAGCACTAATGGAAACTATCAAATTTTAAATAACGATTATAACAATAGTGGTCGACAGCTTGTAAAAGTAACTTGGGATGATGGTTATATTCGAAAAGGTGATCAGGTTACAGCAGAGCTAGATGTTAACGTCTCGAAAAATGCTCCACAAATGCTTTATTTTGATATTTACGGTTTTACAAAGAATGAGTCGATGAAAGTTCCAAATTCAACAAATGCCTCTATCACAGATACTATCCTACAAAAAGATATGGATGAAGACTTGAATAACGATAATAAAAAAGACCAATTACGTCTAAAATCTGGAAATTTATATTATCTAGTGGGTGAATACGATTTACAAACAGAGAAGTTTGTAAAATCTTTAGACGGGGATTGGGATAAAATGGCTCGAACACTTCCTGGAGAGCGTATCGATTACAAACTTCAATTGACAAATACTACAGGTAAAGATATTTCTGCACTTACATTAATTGATGTTTTACCATCAATAGGAGATATAGGTTTGACGGACAATATTGCACGTGGTAGTCAATTCACACCGAGTTTGAACGGACCTATTAAGATACCTAAAGAATGGGAAGGGAAAGTGGCTGTATATTATAGTACAGCAAAAAATCCAAAACGAGATGACTTAGTAAGAGAAACAATTTATCCTTCAGGAACTATTCCACTAAGCAACCCTTCAAATGCAACCAATCCAAATTGGCAAACAGAAAAAACAATAACGGATTGGAAAACAATTCATTCCTTTAAGATTGAATTGTTACCAGGAAAAGAATGGATTAAGGGTCAAGGACTAGAGATATTGTTTGATATGACCGCGCCGAAAGTCTCAGAAGTTAACAATGATCAATTATTTAATACAGATGAAGATATCGCGTCACGAGCAGCATATAATTCCTTTGCGGTTGCAACAGATACAGGTCAACCAGTTGAACCATATCAAGTAGGTGTATATATGGATGCAGGTAGATTAGAGTTATTAAAAGTCGATGCCGACAATGAGCAAATAAAGTTAGCAGGAGCCCAATTTGAATTGCGAAATGAGAATGGAGACTTAATTGAAACATTGGAAACAGATTCCAATGGCCATGTTATTTCAAAACCATTAGATTTGGGGAATTATACACTACATGAGATCAAAGCACCAAAAGGATATTCATTGTTAACAAAACCTATTTCTTTTGAGATAACTAAGGATTATTTAAATATTGAGCTAAGTATAGAAAATAATAAGCAAGGTTGGTATTTACCTAATACCGGAGGAATCGGAACAACAGTCTTTTATGCCCTAGGTATTATGGTAATGTTAGGATCGCTAACATTATATATTCGAGCAAAACGCTCAGATCTTAATTAATGGAAGTTAAAGAAATAGAAGTATTTCTTCTTCAAAATAAAAAGACATAAAGAAAGGAAGAACGTAATGAAGATTGTACAAAGTATATCGCTAAGAATATTCTTAGTAGCAAGTTTAGTATTATCTGTATTTGTTCCAAGTCTAACACAGGCTTATACGTTATTAGGCAATGCAGATAATCCACAATTAACGATCCACAAGTTCGAACAAGAGCCCCTAGGAGATGAATTCGGTGATCAGGAACCACCTGAAGATGAGGACTTATATGCTAGAGCATTGCCGAACAATGGAGCACCAGGAGATGGTACTGCCGATCAATATAAACCGGCGGGAATTACACCTCTTGAAGGTGTCACATTTACACTGACTAAGACGCATCACTATAATGCTCAGACAGATACTTGGACAGAAGTATTTGGAGATGACAAGGTTACTATCGAAGCAACGACCAACGCAGAAGGAAAAGCAATATTTACAAAAGAAAATGATTTGGAACTAGGACGTTACGAAGTAAGAGAAACTGCTGGTCCTGACCATGTCATTTTAAACAATGAAGTATTTACAGTAGATATTCCAATGACAAATGTAGAGGGCGATACTTTAAATTATGATGTACATATTTATCCGAAAAACGAAACAATTCGTGGAGATATCGAACTTATCAAAAAAGATGAAAATGGTAACATCTTAAAAGGTATTAAATTTGATTTATATCATGAAAACGGAGAAAAAGTAAAAGATTCTCAAGGTACAGATATTAGTCCGCTATTTACTAATGAATATGGAAAAATTGGCGTAACCGGATTAGCAGCTGGTAAATATTATTTCCAAGAAAAAACAACAGATAAGAAATTGGCATTGAATACGTCAAAATTAGCATTTGAAATCCGCAAAGATGCTTCAGGTCAAGAAATTGAAGTGCAGTGGACTCCTCAAGATAAGTACTTAACAGATAATGGGGAATTTACTAACTACAAAAAACCAGAAATAAAAAAAGATGTAGAAGAACAACAACATATTCAAGTTGATCGAGACAAAGCTTATACCTATAACTTAACTATCAATACACCTAAGGATATTGAAAACTACGGCTTATTGGCAGTTACGGATACATTAGATAATCGTTTAGAGTATGCAGGTAGTTGGGATGTAGTGGGTACAGAGAAAGATAACATCCAATTTACACAAGAAGGTCAGACTCTTATCTGGGAAGTGAAAGACTTAAGTAAGTTGATACCTGGAGAAGATATAAAGATTAGTTTTACATCAAAAATTAAAAAAGATGCTGTTTTAAAACCAGAGGAAACAGGAATACCAAATACCGCGAAATTAGATTTTGACAATGATAAAGGCTCTTATACTAAACCAAAAGATCCAAACAATCCACCGTTAACACCACCGGAAGAACCACCAACGACACCACCTGTAACAGTTGATCCGACAGAAGGTGGATTAAAAGTGATTAAGGTAGATAAGAAAGATCCTTCTATAAAATTAGAAGGGGCAGAGTTCAAACTTACAACGGACAAAGAAGGTAAAGATGTTGTCGTTGCTACTGGAACTGTTATTGAGGTTAATGGAAATACTCATGAAGGTAATTTAGAAAAATTAGTAACTGGTAAAGATGGAGAAATTGCGATTACAGGTTTGACACCAGGAACTTATTACTTACACGAGACCAAAGCTCCTACTTATACAAATGAAAATGGTGAAGTAAAACCATATCGTCTATTAGCAAAACCACTTGAAGTAGAGGTTGAAAACAAAGTACATGATAAAGCTGTAACAGTAGAAAACTCTAAATCTGGTTGGGATTTACCAACAACAGGTGGAATGGGTACAATGCTATTTACTGCAGCAGGTTTAGGCTTTATGCTTCTAGCATTCGCTTTATATAACCGTCGTGAAGAGGACCCAGCAGTATAATGAATTGAGTTAATTGAAAAGAAAGAATTCTGATCATTAGTGATTAGAATTCTTTTGTTATAAAGGAGGTCTCTTATGCGTAACAATAAAGTCATTATCTTATTGCTCATGATGGGACTTGCGATTTTTTCGTATCCATTTATTGCCAATTATGTATCGACAACAGGACATGTGAAGCAGATTGAAAATTATGATGAAATTATGAAAGAATTGGATGAAAAACAAAAAAAAGATGCCGAGCGACGTGCAAAAGAGCATAATGAAAAAATAAAAGAAGAAGAACAAGAATTTATCGATCCTTTTGATAATGGTACAGAGAAAGCGGGAAGTAAGAGTTATTATGATGCATTAAATATTGGAGAGGTTATGGCTGTACTCGATATACCCAAACTTGATCTACATTTACCAATTTATCATGGTTCAAATGAAAAAGTTTTAAGTAAAGGTGTCGGACATTTAGAAAATTCTGCTTTGCCGGTAGGTGGTGAAGGGACTCATTCTGTTTTAACCGCTCATCGTGGTTTACCGAGTGCAACGTTATTTCGTCATCTTGATAAGTTAGAACCTGGAGATGTATATTTTATTTCTGTTTTAGACGAAACCTATGCGTATGAAGTTCAGGAACAGAACATCGTATTGCCTAATGAAACAGATTGGTTACAACAAGTTGAAGGCAAAGAGTTATCTACATTATTAACTTGCGAACCGTATATGATTAATACGCATCGTTTGTTAGTGACAGGCGAGAGAGTACCATATGAAGAAGCCAGAGAAAAAGTATCAACTAGACGAGCACCTAAATTAGATCGATTAATGGTTATTGGAGTCGTAATTTTATTTTTATTCATTTTGATGGTTCTCATAACAAAAAGGAGAAAGAAAAATGAATAAAAAAGGGAGAAAGAATACATCGTTGTTATTTTGGATTTTTTTAATTATAGGAGTGTTCTTATTAGTTTTTCCGCATGTCGTGCGTTACTATCATCATTTTAAAAACGAAAAAAGTTTTCATGAATTCATGATTAGTAATGATGCGTTAAGTGATGAGGAAGTAAATGAAATGATGGATAGAGTAAAACAATGCAATGCTAAGATAATGAAAGATTCCTCAAGCTTTATGGATCCATTTGATTCTAACCAAGAGAATGTAAAAAAAATGAAAGATTGTTTAGGAATAAATAGTGATGAGATGTTTGCTGTTTTAGAGATACCAAAGTTAGATTTAGTTGCACCGATCTATTTAGATGCTACAGATGAAGCACTCGATAAAGGGATTGGTTTAGTAGAGGGTTCTTCTTTACCAATCGGAGGAGAAGGGACTCATACAGTTTTGGCTGGACACAGAGGTTTATGGACACAAGAAATGCTGATGTATGTCGATCGAGTAGGGGTAGGAGAATATTTTTATATTCATACTATGTCTGAAACGTTGTCTTATAAAGTTTATGATCAATCGATTATTTATCCTGATGAAACAGAAATATTAGAGATTCAACCAGGAAAAGATTTAGCAACACTGATTACATGCCATCCATTAGGAGCAAACACGCAAAGGTTACTAATACATGGTGAGCGTACTGTTCGATAACGATGTTTATTCTAAAAGATTAACGTAAGCTAGACAAAGAACTGATGAAAGCAATTTAAAACTGTGGACATCTCCCCCTTTAAAGTATTAGTAATTTTAGACTCGTTATAAGAATAAATGTCGATCGTTATACAGTTAGTTAAAAAAGATTATTAATATTTGTTTGATGTCTAGCTTACATTAGTTTATTCACATGTTCAGTCTTTGTTCATACAACTTTGTTATAATAATATTAAATGATACAGTATTTAAATATAGTTTAATAATAATGGGGTGACCGAAGTGGAAGAGACAGGTAATTTCTTTGAAGAAAATATTGAAAGCTACTTGCCTAATGAAATGAATGAACAAATCAGACAAACAATTATCCATTATTTTGAAACGTTAAAATCACAAGGAAAAAAAATATTAGAAGGATTGACTATTGAAAACTATCAAGAGATGTTAGCGCGTCTCGTAGGTGTTGATCGAAAAATGCAAGTGTTATTTTCTTTTTTAGAGTTCAATAAAAAGAATCCTAAAGTAGTAGAAGCTATGGATATTGTAGAGCTTGTTGAAACAGATTATGTTAAATACCATTGGGATCAATATTCAGAAACTTCATGTGATTTCATGACGAAAAGTTTATTTTACAAAGTAGAGTAGACGTAGTGATACTTTTAAATTTTATCTCAATTAAACAATAAGATTTTTTTTAACTAAAGGTAAATTTTGTGACTCGTTGTTAAATAGGGCTGCTGAGTCAAAAAGAAATTGAAAGATGAGTGGAACTTGTTCCATTCATCTTTTTATTTTACTTCTAATGAGGTGAGTCATCATGAATATTCTTAATTTCATGTTCTCAAATGACTTAGACCCGTATGGTACCAGTTTTAAGATTTTAATATATCCATTTTTTAGCTTCAATTTTTACCGTTTGAATAAGGATATATCAAAGAGTTACGAACCCACTCTTCATAGTTAAAAGATTTTGAAGTTTATTAAGAAACCCTGAATCTAATGTTTCAGGTATTCATTCTAGTGGATGGTTAACAGTGATATGCTTCTTTCAGCGGTTCTAAATAAGATGAGAGACTGTCAACCATCAAGGCTTCTGCTTGATAAGGATAATGTAGTTCATGGCAACTACACCCTGTTTTTATTTAGTCATATTGTTGGCCTGACCATTGAATATTTATTTTTTTAAAGTATATTTTTTCAAAATGTCGTATTATAAACATGGTAGAACCATAGATGTTAATCAATAGTAACTAATCAAAGACTTCTTATATAACTTGGTCAATGAAATGGTTGATGAACAAAAAGAATACTTAATTTAAGTATTAAAAACTTAAATGGTCTAATTTGTCTTTCAAGTATCTTTGTGAATTATATAAAAATTCATAATTAGGAAAAGTGTATTTATATAATTGTTTAATAATTTAGCATTTAAAAACGTAGTAAAATGTATACCATTTATTGAACGAAAGTTAAAATATGATTAATAAATGAAAGAGTACTACTAATATGGAGTGATATTTGATATTTTAAAGAAGAGTTAAATATCGTAACTAAACACTTATAGATTTTATTGATTGTTTTGAATAAGGGCCAATTTTTTTAATATTCGGTTTGAAATCTAATAAAAAGTAGCAATACCAATAGTGATTAATATAAGATAAACCTAGAGTTAGGAGGAGTTTTTATGAAAAATCCATTACTTAACTTAGAAGATTCATTCTCTGGACATGTATTTGATATACAAAAAATCCTAACCGTCTATCAGAATGATTTCACGAAGAACTATCATTTTCCTGGAGAAAAACATGATTTTTGGGAATTGGTATATGTGGATAGTGGAGAGGTAGAAGTAACAGCTGATGATAAAACTTATCAATTAGAAAAGGATGACATGATTTTTCATAAACCAAACGAGTTTCATTCAATATCTGGTAATAAACAAGTAGCTTCAA
Source organism: Vagococcus lutrae (assembly GCF_023299185.1). Classification (NCBI taxonomy): domain Bacteria; kingdom Bacillati; phylum Bacillota; class Bacilli; order Lactobacillales; family Enterococcaceae; genus Vagococcus; species Vagococcus lutrae. The sequence continues at coordinate 693,844 of NZ_CP097017.1, read as the reverse complement.
GTGTTGTTATTATTAGCTTTGTCTGTGAATCAATTTCAATGAGTTTTTTTGAAAACGTTATCATAAAAGCGACCCATGAGCATCGGAAAATCATTGGGAAATTCATTGCAGAAGCAAAAAATGTATTTAAGAGCGACTTAGGTAGAGTATACGATCCAAGCAATCGATTAGAAGAAGCGATGTTTGGTTCAGAACAAATGATGTATATGTATTTGAGTCAATTGCTCATCTTATTAAAACGTACAGATGAGAATAAAAAAATGACTAGGAAATCAGGTTTGTTAAAGCGCCAATTTGAAAATGATGTCGTTAACGATATTATTAAGTATTTAGAAAAAAACATGTCAGAAGTCATTACATTGGATGATATTTGTAACACATTTTATTTAAGCAAAACATATCTCAAAAGAATGTTTAAAAAGGAAACAGGCTATACAGTGATGAGTTACTTGAAAGAAATTAGAATGGAAAAAGCAAAACACTTAATTCGAGAAGAAAAACTAAATATGAGTGAGATTGCTAAATTTGTAGGGTTTGACTCACTTTCATATTTTTCATCTTCATTTAAAAATCATGTTGGACTTAGTCCAAGTGCTTATCTGACATCTATCAAAAAGTTTGAAGAAAGTACCTATTAACGTCTGGTAGTAAGTCAAAATATTATTTGGCTTTTATATAAAAATGGGAGGGATTTAAATATGAAAAAAAGATTATTAGGATTACTAGTTTCAGTAGCAGCATTATCTTTGCTCGTCGGTTGTGGAAGTAAAGGAGAGTCTGAAAAAGCAGGAGGAAAGGGCAAAGAAACAACTATTTCTTATGCGTTGTGGGATAAAGAACAGCAAGTTGTTTATAAAGAAATCGCTAAGAAGTTTGAAGAAGAGAATCCGGATATAAAAATAAAATTTGAAATCACGCCATGGGCACAATATTGGACGAAATTAGAAACAGCTATTACAGGTAACAATGCTCCGGATGTCTTTTGGATGAATACACCTTATGCTCAAGATTACATAGATTCAGGCATACTGGCTCCGCTAGACGATGTTAAGTTTGATGAAGATAAGTTTGCTGATCAATACCTGACAGCATATTCAAAAGATGGCAGTTTGTATGGTATTCCTAAAGATTTTGACTCCCATGCTTTGTACTACAATAAGAAATTGTTTGATGAAGCAGGAGTAGAATATCCAAATGAAGATTGGACTTGGGATACATGGAAGGAAGCTGCTGAGAAGTTAACAAACAAAGATAAAAAAGTATACGGGATGTCGACACCAGTTACATGGCAAGGTGGATACTATGAGTTAATTTATTCAAATGGAGGCTCCCCTTTTAGTGAAGACGGAACAAAATCTGGTTTTGATAAACCAGAAACAATTGAAGCTTTAGAATTTTATCATAGTTTTTCTGAAGAAGGCTTTGCACCACCTGTTGATGAACAAGCAGAAACTAATATATATGAGATGTTATTAGCAGAAAAAGTGGCAATGGGGGTAGCTGGGTCATACGGAGTGCCGACAGTATTTGCTGATGAGTATGGTCTTGAAAACATTGACATTGCACCAATACCAAAAGGGAAAACACGGGCTGTTACTTCTAATCCGCTAGCTCATGTTATGTCATCGAAAACAAAACATCCAGAAGCTGCTAAGAAATGGATCGAATATCTTTCATCCAAAGAAGCTATGGAGATGGCAGGCGAAAGTGGTTTAGTATTGCCAGTATATGACGGTTCAGAAGGTGGATGGGTAAAAGCCTATCCAAACCAAAATTTACAAGTTTTTGTTGATGCGAAAGAGTATGCAGTTCCTCTTCCAAACTATAAAAATAGTATGTCAGCTATTAGTTTAGAACAAGATATCTTTAATGACGCATGGTCTGGTAAATTGACGATTGAAGAAGCTTGTAAACAAGTAGCTGAGAAAGCGAACGCTCAGCTTTCAAAATAGTAACTAAGGAGGCTCGTGAGTAATGAAAAATGGCGTAACTGTAATCATGAAAAAAAAGTATAAAAATGAAGATTTAATCACAGCACTCCTTTTCATTGCGCCTTTAATGATTGGACTCTTTATCTTTTATCTCTTTCCAATGATTCAAAATGTATACTATTCGTTTACTGAATGGGGGAAATTTGGAGGGTCCGTTTTTATAGGTCTTGAAAATTTTAAGAAGATGGTCTCAGATGTTCAAGTTAGAGAAGCGTTAAAAAATACGGTAACCTATGCAATTTTCACAGTTCCTATAGGTATTGCGATTTCCATTATTATTGCGACACTTTTAAATAATAAAATCAAAGGAGTAGGTTTGTATCGAGTCATCTATTTCCTTCCAGCCGTCACTATGACATCTGCTATTGCTATGATTTGGAAGTGGATGTTTAATAACCAGTACGGTGTTATCAATCAACTCTTATTAAAAATAGGAATTATAGGGCCTAAATGGTTAACTGATGAAAAATGGGCTATGATTTCATTAATAACAGTTGGAGTTTGGAGTTCATTAGGACAATCTATTATTCTATATTTAGCAGGTCTTCAGAGTGTCCCTAGGTCATTGTATGAAGCATCCGAGATTGACGGTGCTGGCACGTTTAGAAAATTCTTTTCTATTACGTTACCTATGATTACGCCTACTATATTTTTTAATATGATTACCTCCTTAATCGGTGCATTACAAGTTTATGATTTAATATTTTTAATGTATAGTGAAACCAATCCAGCATTACAAAGTGTTCAATCTTTGTCATATCTTTTCTATCGTCACGCGTTTGTGTTTAATGATAAAGGATATGCCGCTGCTATATCTGTTGTCCTATTATCGATTACCTTACTAATTACGGTAATACAGTTTATGTTCCAGAAAAAATGGGTTCACTATTAACGATTAATTCCCTCTTGTAAAGTAATTTATGAGGGGAAAGGAGGATTATCATGGAGAAAACACCAATAGGAAAAAAGATTGTTGTCCATGCCATCTTAATACTAGGATCTATCATCATGATATTTCCATTTTTATGGATGATTTTGACAGCATTAAAAACTAAACCAGAAGCAATTGCTGTGCCGCCAACTGTATTGCCAGCAATACCGCAATGGCAAAACTTTGTTGAGATTTTTGAAGTATTAGATTTTGGCAAATTTTATTTTAATACGTTTGTTTCGACTGCTGTCATTACGGTTGGACAAATTTTCTTTTGTTCAATGGCTGCGTATGCATTTGCTAAATTAGATTTTCCATTTAAAAATACTTTATTTATTTTGATATTGTCTGTATTGATGGTGCCGGGACAAGTTTTTTTGATACCACAATATTTGATTATTCAAAAGTTAGGATTGCTAGATAGCATACCTGCGTTATTCTTACCAGGATTATTCTCAGCTTTTGGGACTTTCTTATTACGTCAGTTTTTTATGACAATACCTGATGAATTGGAGGAAGCAGCGATTTTAGATGGGGCTTCGAGAATAAAAATATTTTTCACAGTAATTTTACCACTTTCTAAATCTGCGTTGATATCTCTTTCTATATTTGCAATATTATATGGGTGGAATTCGTTACTATGGCCATTAATTGTTAACACATCAAATGATAAGATGACATTGTCAGCAGGGTTAGCACAACTTAGTGGTCAGCATGCTACTAACTTTCCTTTGATGATGGCCGGATCATTTTTAGCAATCATTCCGCTATTAATGATTTATCTTATTTTCCAAAAACAGTTTATTGAGGGGATTGCCTTGAGTGGATCGAAAGGATAGTTAGTATTCGATTTAAGAATATGGACAATTCATTAATAGAAATAATTATGGAGAATTTATGTAAACTATAAAAAATTAAACAAATGTATTAAACATAAATGGCATCGTCCTACTTGTAGTCAATAGAGGATGATGCCATTTTATAAAAAATAGCTTAAATTTATAAACTATAACTGTTTGATTTCTATTTTGAATTGATAGTATTATGAGATATTAATAAGATTGGCACAACATGTTTTTCAAACTCAAATAAAGGAGCATGGCGATGCAATTAGGAATAAATAACTGGTCACTTCCTAGTGGTCTTTCATTAGAAGAAACATTCCGAATGGTCAAGCAAGCTGGCTTTGATACGATAGAGTTGAATATGTCAGAATTTAATGATAGTGATATTAATAGTTTTGGCATTGCAACAGAAAATAGTCAATTTCTAACAACTCTGACAACTTCAGAAGGATTAATTAAAATTAAAGAAATATCTGAAATGTATGATTTGCCGATTTCAAGTATTAGTACAGATTTACATTGGAAATACCGCTTAAATGATGAAAATCCAACAGTCAGAGAGCAAGGAAAAGAAGTAGCCAAAAGAATGATAGATGCTTGTCATATTCTTGGAGGCGATACAGTGTTAATAGTTCCAGGTGTTATAAAGACAGAGGATTGTTATGAAGAAGCTTATCGATTAGCTCAACAAACACTTAAGGAATTGAGTTTCTATGCGGAAAAGGCAAATATTTATTTAGGAGTCGAAAATGTTTGGAACCGCTTTTTACTAACACCTTTAGAAATGAAACGTTTTATCGATGAAATCAATCATCCTTTCATAAAGGTCTATCTTGACATTGGGAATATATTGCACTTTGGCTATCCACATCAATGGATTGAAACTCTCGGATCACGAATTGTAAAAGTGCACGTTAAAGATTATAAATTGTCTGCAGGCAATGCTACTGGATTTACCAAATTATTAGCGGGAGATGTTAACTGGATAGAAGTGATAGGCGAATTAAAGCGTGTTCATTATACGGGCCCGCTAACTGCGGAACTTACTCCCAACCGTTATTATCCGGAACAACTGGTAAATGATACAGCAAAGGCATTAAAATTGATGCTTGATAAATAAGCTTTTAATGAAAAGAAAATATATAAAAAAAAGAGCTCAAAATGAGCTCTTTTTTTTATATATTTTCTTTGACATTTTCCTTTTTTAAGTTATAATAACTTTCTTAAAATATACATTTTATGAAAAAGGAGAATGATATGGCAAATAGAATGAAAGTAATTTTTTCTCTTTTTTTAATCACTTTATATTTTCAGTTAACCTTAAAAATAGTGGCGATTAATAACGATTTGAAAATAGAAACGACGAAGACATCTGAGTCTAATGTAGTTGAAAGTGATATCGAAGCGGATACTAATGAAGCTCACGAAAATAATAATACTGAAAATGTTCCAACAATACAGAGTGAAAATACTCTAGGTACCGTCGAAAAAATATCGGAAGAGAATGTCTCTCCTGCTTTAACAAATTCCAAAACAAATGCGATTCAAATGGTCGCAACCTGGGGGATTTTGTCAAGGCGGTTAGAAATGAAGAAGTTAGAGTCATTAAATTAACACAAGACGTGATTAATCCACAGATGACAGCACATAGTCTATCATCATATCAACGGAAGACGTCGCTAGAAATCGATGGTGGAGGATATCGTTTAGATTTTCAAACGTCATCAATTTATTTAGGACTTCCGGATAGTGAACGAGAATTTTTCATGCATGATATTACCCTGGCTCAGCGATATGCAGGAGCAGAGAGTGAGGATATTGTAGGTACGCGACTTAACTATGCTGCTAGTAGAAAATGGCGATTTCGCTTTGGAAATGTAACCACGGAACCGTCTGTGCAACGGTTGGCGAGAGCAACACAAGCCTCAGTTAGCGTCTATGGTAATATGCATATTGACACTCGTGCCGAAAACTTTTATTTAGGTGATTTTGAGATGGAAGAGGGGACTCATTATTTTGGTAATGTAAATTACTATGATTTTTCTATATTTTGGTACGATGTCGTACCACCTGCACAATCAACTGGGAATCGGCAAGGTTTTCGAATTGGTAAAAATTGTGAAGTAAATCTAAGTCAAACGCAACGCTTAGGAAGTACTTATCCAGCAATTTATTCCCACTTTAAAGAAATCACAGTTTGAGAAGCGAGCTTTTTAAATATTAGGATGCCTGGAAATGCAGTTCGTTTTAATGACGACGGTTCATCAATGTCAGTGAAAGCAAATGCTTCTGTTATTTTAGCAACAGAAAGTGGCAATAAATCAGTGATAGCATTTAGTGCCAATAAAGCTAAATATCAGTCGGATACTGGAGCCTCATTGACAATTGTGAACAACACGTCTCAGCCGCTAGTAGAGTTACATTCTGATGCTGTTGGTGGAGGACGTGTTACTAGAAAAAAACAATGAATTTATTTTAGACAATCCGCAACACTTTGATCTTCGCAATCTCAATAGTAAAGGAACCGCAATGAATGTTGGGAGCAAGAAAGACAATTGTTTCATTCGGTTAACGGAAACAGATGTTGAATTATGGAATAAAAGACAAGAAATTTTACAGCCTTCGACTATTAACTTTAATGAGGTTGATTATTTTAATGTTTCTGATAATAATACGAGCAATGCAGAAACAAGCGAGGAAGGGTTAAAAAAACTCAATCTTGAGGACTATCAAAGAATTGCCGCGATGAATGAGCCACCTCGATTAGTCAAACAAGTGATAACTGACGCTGATAGTGAATTGGGGATAAAAGTCGAAATAGGTAATGTGGTTGATAATAACGGCTATAATCGTTACGGTCAAGCGCATTTTATACCTGTCTACGCTTCGGAAAATCAAGTTCTTGCACATGTTACGATTAATGAAGCAGACACCAAGACAGTGAAAACTAATCAATATGGGGAAATATTTTTACCTAAACACACAATTTTGTATGAAAAAGATACGATTTATGATATTGTGTTACAGAAAGCTAATCGCTATTCGTCAAGTTATCGTCAAAGCATACTTGATGTTACCCCACCAGAGCCTGTGACAATTGAAGGTGGGGTGAGGCAACCGTTGACACGTGATATTTTAAGTGGGAAAGGGGAACCTTTTACAAAAGTTTTTTTATACCAAAATAAAATTTTACAACCATTTGAAACGACTGTCTCTGCTGAGGGCGCTTGGTCATTAAATATTCAATCTTTAGAACGACATTCTGGAGATTTACTCCAAATAGTACTCGAAGATACAAGTTGTGACGCAGAAGCACTATTAGAAAAACCAAGTACTTATACAGGGAGCGATAATCGAACACCACTAGAAAATGTTGATTTTCATGACGCTACTTTTAAAAAGGCGACGAGAGTACTAGTGACTGGCGAACTTAAACTCTCTCAAGTGCCTAGTCAAATAGACTTTGGGAATGTTTTAATCTCAATTCAGACGCAAAAGTTAGTCCCTAGAGTTGACCGAGATTTGATTGTTGAAGATACTCGAGGTCCTAATAGAGGTGGTTGGTCTTTAAAACTGCGTTTACTGAAACCAATGACCAATGAAAGTGGTCGTTTATTAAATAATGTGATGATATATAAACACGGTGAGAATTACTCAGAAATAAGCGATGAAGCGCAAGTGGTCGAAGTAGTTGATACTTCGTCCGAACAGACGAATGTTTCGGAAAATTGGAATGAAAAAGCTGGGTTACAAATATGGATAACACCAGAAAAACAGCTAGCAGGCCAATACAAGAGTGTGTTATCATGGTCTTTAGAAAATATTCCTGCTAATGAAGTTAAATGATAGGAGAAGAAGTATGAATAACGGAAATAGAAAGCGACGAAAATTAAAATGTTCAGTAAAATTATTTATAGTATCAGTGTTACTCGTTATTAGTGTAGGAATGCTGATAAAAGAACAAAAGCAAAATCAAGCGTTAGCGCAAAAGGTGGGAGCGATAACGGAAGCTAACGCAAAAAAGAAAACTCAGATTGAGTCATTGAAATTTGAACGTGATTTTCCGCAGCAGTCGTATGCTCAAAAAACGAATGAACAATTAGAAAAGGAACAACAATCACCGTATTTAATCCTTCAAACCGACGAACGTTATCGTGATTTACACTATGGAGGAGGTTTGCGTGATACGTTAGATATTAACGGGTGCGCGATTGCGTCTTTAACAATCGTAGATTCCATTTTAAAGGAAGCTTTGACTGAACCAACAGTGGTGTTGGACTGGGCTAAGGATGACTATTTTACTGACGGAGGCACTTCATGGGCCATTTTCCCCGCTTTTGCTAAAGAGTTTGATTATGAATTTGAAGATTTAGGAGACAATATTGAAAATGCTTTGAGATACCTTGATGCAGGTAATCCCGTTGTTGTATCAGCTAAACCTGGATATTTTACGACGGTTGGTCATATCATGGTGTTAACTGATTACACTGATGGAGGGATTCGCCTGTTAGATCCAAATGATAACCCCCGTAAACAACATTCTTTAACTGCTTATCCTGTGGATGAAGTAAAAGGTGAATTTATGCATTATTGGGGCTTTAAAAAATCTTAGTAGTTTGTGAAATATATAGGTCAAAGATACATGGAAACATGTGTCTTTTTTTATAGAATTTTATTTGATTTAATTTTATATAAAGCATACACTAGATGAGAGAGGGGTAGAAAGATGAAACGCTTAGTTGCTATTGTAGGAACGAATTCAGACTTTTCGACAAATCGTCTATTGCTAAAATTTATGCACAAACATTTTGCCGATAAAGCTCAAATTGAAGTGATGGAAATAAAAGATTTACCATTATTTAATAAACCAGCTGACTTTGTATTGCCAGATGTTGTTAAAGAGTTAGCAGAAAAAGTTGAAGAGGCAGATGGAATTATTATCAGTAGTCCAGAATATGACCATTCAGTACCGGCTGCACTTATTAACGCCTTAAACTGGCTTTCATACGGCCTCTATCCATTTGTTGATAAGCCAGTGATGTTAACTGGTGCGTCCTATGGGACATTAGGGTCATCTCGTGCTCAATGGCACTTACGTCAAATATTAGATGCCCCTGAGTTAAAAGCACGTATTATGCCTAGCTCGGAGTTTTTAGTGAGTCATTCGCTTCAAGCGTTTGATGATGAAGGGTGCTTAAAAAATGCTCAACAAATTGAATCATTAGAAGCTATTTTCGATGATTTTTTAGTCTTTATTTCCTTAATAGAGCCATTAAAAAAAGCACGAAAAATGAATCAAGGCCATGCCCAAGCGTTTTCTTGGGAAGAACAGGAGCGAGGTGAGTAAGGTGAAACTAGTTGGGATAGTCGGTTCAAATGCGAGTTTGTCGTATAATCGTCGTTTATTACAATATATTGAGAAAAATTATTCTGATAAATTTGACTTAACGTTGATTGAAATAGATCAAGTACCGCTTTTTAATCAAAGTCATGATCAAACTAACTCTGAGGTGATACAATCAATTCATCGTCAGATCGAACAGGCAGACGGTGTTATTATTGCTACACCTGAGCATAATCATACGATTCCAGCTGCTCTTAAAAGTTTGCTTGAATGGTTATCATTTAAAATTCATCCATTGGAAAATAAGCCAGTGTTGATTGTAGGGGCATCCTACTATGCACAAGGCTCATCGCGAGCGCAGTTACATTTACGCCAAATTTTAAATGCACCGGGTTTACATGCGATGGTAATGCCAGGACATGAATTTTTGTTAGGTAATGTCAAAGAAGCTTTTGATGAAAATGGTCAATTAAAAGATGAGAAAACCAAAACGTTGCTCACACAAACCTTAGAAAAGTTTCAGCGTTTTGTCCGTTTGGTAACGGCGATAGATAAAGTTGAATCGTAATAAAACACAAAAAAAGAGTGAATAAAAAATTCACTCTTTTTTTTATATGTTTAAGAAAAACCAAACCAACCTAACGGGAAGAGTCCGAATTGTGAGACAACTGTAATCTGATGTTCTTTTACTCCTAGCTCCTCCATGATGGTGGCTTTGATATCATCTTCCGAATAGTGACTTTGTAGCTGATAATAAAATGTATTGCCTTTTTTGTTGGCTGTGATAAACCGCCACTTGCCTAGAAAAGAGAAAGCATCGATATTAGGTTGCTGAGAGAGATTACGCAAGATAATAGTCCGAGTAGGTGCCCAATCTTCATTAAAAACACCTGATTGTTTTTCTAAAAAAGCAATTCTTTTCTTCGTTTGATAGCGTGTGATAATAGATAAAATCCAAATGATGAATAACGCGATAAGCGGAAGTTGAATCACGAAAAAAGGCAGACTTATTTTCTTGGTTTCGGACAGTGTAAGTAAGAGCGTCCAGACTAACATGAATGTGATAATCATTATATTTTTAAAGTTAAGCACATCGCTAGCGAATTGCTTTAAAAAGTCTAACTCTGTCTTCGTATGTTCGCTCAGCTCAATCGTATTCGGAGAATGAGTACCATAGAGATAAATCACGGTAGCTTGATAGAATGGTATTTTACGTGCAACAAAATGTTTATATTCGTGACTAAGTGCCTTGTTTTCTTCTGATGACAATGATGTCGAAAGGAAATCAATCGATAGATTATCGGCAGAAGTGGAAGTATCTTGGGATTGAAAATAGTAGCGCAACCCTTTTACACTTGTGAGCATCCAACCTTTCGCATTCATTTTAGCGATATATTTTCGTTCTTTCCAACTACCTGGAATAAAAACTCTTATTCTTTTCATCATGGATTCTCCTTTGTCATGTTATATAGGAGTTCAATAAACTTGTCTTGTTTTTCTAATAATGTTTTGCCACGTTCTGTTAAAACGTATTGTTTACGTGCGCCTTCTTCGGAAACTAATTGGATGTAGTCACGTTCGAGAAAATCGGCAATAGTTCGATACATTGTAGCGGGTCCTACAGTCAACTGACCGGCTGTTGCGCTTTCGATATATTGCATCATCTGATAACCGTGAGCTGGCTTTTGTAAGCTGTGTAGGATTAAATACCCTGAGTAATTAAGTGGAATAGTGAGATCTTTTTTATCTGCCATCATGTCACTTCTTTCATAACTAATTCTAGTATGTATAAACTATTGTATACCCATATTGGTTATATCACAAGTGGATATATTTTAATTTGGTGAGAAAATAGGGGGTTGACACCGTTTTCATACTATTGTATATTGTAGTTGATGATCATCAAAACTAATGTGTAACTATTTAATTAGGCACTACTTAGTAAAGCGAGAAGTCGCTTTATAAAGTAGTGCCTTTTTTTATTATCAGAAAGGATGATTGAAATGAAAAAGTGGAAAACGTTATTAGTCTTAGTAAGTTCTATATTAGTTTTAGGAGGTTGTCAAAAAGCGACACCGAAAGAAGAAGTGAAAGATGACAAAACGGAAGAGACAGTTCTTTATGTAACACGTCATGGGAAAACAATTTTTAATGAGATGAAAAAAGTTCAAGGTTGGAGTGACACGCCACTGACAGAGCCAGGTGTCGAGGTAGCCAAAGAACTTGGTAAAGGGTTGAAAGACGAAGGCTTAACTTTTGATTATGTTTATTCAAGTGATGCTGGTCGTGCAAGGGAAACAGCGCAACTTGTATTAGAAGAATTGGGACAAAAAGATACTGTAATCAATGAATCACGTGACTTAAGAGAAATGTTTTTTGGTAAGTTTGAAGGTGACTTAGATGAGGTCATGTGGGGACAAGCTGCACAAACTCTAGGGTATAAAGATGAAGCAGATGTAAAAGAGAATTTAAAAGTGTTAGGTTTAGAGAAAATTACGGATGCGATGGCCGAAAATGACGAAACAGGTCAATTTGAAACTTATGTTGAATTACGTGAACGTGTTCAAGGTCAATTGACAGACATAGCGAAAGAAGTAGAGGAAAAGGGTGGAGGAAATATTCTAGTTGTGTCTCATGGTATGGCTATTAGTGCGTTTCTATCTGATCTGACAGATGAAGATACAGACCGTCCTTTACCAAATGCAAGTGTTTCTAAAGTCATCTACAAAGACGGCTCATTTGATGTACAATCTATCGGAGACACATCTTATATTGAGTAAAACGAAAGAAGTGTTTGACATCGCTTTCTTTATGTGTTAAGATGAAATCAAATAGAAGGAGTGTAACTGACTCGATCAGGCACCACCAATCCAATTAGTACGTGAGATACTTTGGTTTGGTGTTTTTTTTTGCTAAAATGAGAGGTGATGGCTATTTATACCATTGTAAAATCCCTTAATAATAATTTAGTTTTAGCGACAGATCAACATGATGAAGAATTAGTATTATTTGGAAAAGGGATTGGTTTTAAAAAGAAAAAAGGTGATGAACTTAGTGACGCTAACATCACAAAGATTTTTAGATCTAAAGAATTCAACCATACGACACCGGCTATGATAGCAGACATATCACCAGAAGTTTTGACACTGACAGAAACGATTGTTGATATGGGAGAAGCAGAGTTAAAAAAAGCATTGAATACGACACTTTTGTTTTCATTAGCAGATCACATACAAGCTGCTATTGAGCGACTCAATCAGAATCAGTTGTTAGATGAAAACACGTTACAGTGGGAGATTCCCTTTCTGTATTATCAAGAGTATCAGATGGGGCTTAAGGCTCTAGCAAAGATCAATGAAACGCTAGGTGTTACTTTACCCAAGTGCGAGGCTTCTTTTATCGCGTTGCATTTTGTGAATGCACAAAACGATTTTGATTCGATGAATGAAACAATGATGATTGCTCAGATTACTAAAAGCATCGTGCGTACGATTCAGTCATTATTTGATATTTCATTAAATAAGGAAAGTATCTCATATTCACGTTTTGTCACACATATACGTTACTTTATGAATCGACAATTTCATCAACAACAGTTACCTACTCGTCAAAACGAAACATTATATGAAATTATTCAATCACAATATCCAAAAAGCTATGCCTGTGGTCTTATGATTAGAGAAATGTTGAAAAAAGAGTACCACATTGATGTGAGTGATGATGAAATGATTTATCTCATTATTCATATCGAAAGAGTGGTAGAAGAAACACAACAAATCCCAATTAAATAGTAAAATAAAAATCGCAATAGGCGTGCAACGAAAGGCATTAACCTAGGCGAAAGTTCAAGATGAGTGCATATATCATCAGAGACTTTTGCTTAGGTTATTTTTTTCAGGACAAAGGAGGAAAACATGAATCATCAAGAATTAGCTCAGACGATTATTGAGAAAATGGGTGGAAAAAGCAATATTAGCCAATGTTGGCATTGTATTACAAGACTGCGCTTTAATGTGAAAGATGACAATAAAATAAAATTAGATGAAATTAAGGCGCTAGATGGTGTTATCGGTGCACAATTTCAAAGTGGACAGTTTCAGGTCATTATTGGTAATGAGGTTGCCAATGTCTACGAAGAAATTCATCACATAATAGGAGATGGCCTTGATAATGATAGCCAGTCTTCAGGTAAAAATGGAAATATACTAGACAGAATATTTGATGTGATATCGGGTATTTTTAATCCGATATTAGCTGCCATCACAGGAAGCGGTTTACTAAAAGGGTTAATGACTATTTTAGTTGCGACTAACTTATTATCTGATCAAAGTTCAACATATGCTGTACTAGATGCTATTTCAAATGCTGCGTTTCATTTCTTACCGTTTCTCATAGCATTCTCAGCGGCAAGTAAGTTTCGGGCAAATCAATCTTTAGCTGTTGCATTAGCAGGTATTTTAATGTATCCAACCTTTTTGGAAAATGCAGCGTCTGGTGAGATTGCTAGTCTAAAGTTCATTGGTCTCACAATCCCAATGAATAATTACGCCTCATCAGTTATTCCGATTATTTTAGGCGTTTGGTTATTAAGCTATGTGGAGAAATACATGAAAAAATGGGTGCCAAGCTCACTGTCAATTATTTTTGTTCCGATGTTATCATTACTGATTACTGCGCCGATTTTACTAGCATTTATTGCACCATTAGGCACAACGATTGGCTCTTATTTAGAGCGTTTCTTTACGACACTATTTGATGTTGCTGGACCATTAGCAGGTGCTTTGATGGGTGGCTTAATGCCACTGATTGTTATTACTGGAATGCATTATGCCTTTTTCCCAGGAACATTTGCAAGTTTTGAAAAATTTGGCTATGACATTATGTTACTACCAATGAACTTAGTGGCAAACTTAGCGCAAGCGGGAGCTACTTTAGGCGTGTTTATCAAAACAAAAGATAGCAAGATGAAACAATTAGCCTTTTCATCTTTTATCCCAGCTGTGTTTGGAATTACCGAGCCAGCTATCTATGGAGTAACGATGAAACTGAAAAAACCTTTCTATGCCAGTATGATGGGAGGGGCTGTTGGGGGCGCGATATTTGGAGCCTTCACAGTTAAAGCGATGAGCTTTACCGTCCCTGGAGTGCTAGCAATTCCTACGTACCTGGATAGTCAATCAAACAACTTATTGTTTGCACTAATGGGAGTGGGCGCTAGTTTTGCTATCGGTCTAGTGATGACCCTTGTATTAAAATTTGATACGGGTGCCTCTGACCCCAATGAAAAAGAAAAAGAGACGAAAACTGTCGTTGAAATTCAAGATAAAGAGGGACCTATTTCGATAGTTTCACCATTAAAAGGGGAAGTCGTCTCATTAGAAGAGTGTCCAGATGAAACCTTTGCTTCAGGTATTGTAGGAAAAGGTATCGGTATCTATCCAACAGAAGGCTTAGTAAAAGCTCCATTTAACGGAACGGTTACGATGACAACGCCTACTAATCATGCAATAGGTATCCTATCTGATGAAGGTGTGGAGTTATTGATCCATGTTGGATTGGACACTGTAGATTTGAAAGGTAAGGGCTTTGAACGTCTCGTGGAAGAGGGAGCAGCGATTAAACAAGGCGATTCATTGTTAACCTTTGATATAGCGTTTCTAAAAGCGCAAAATATTAACTTATTTTCACCTGTCGTCGTGACAAACACACCTAATTTTTTAGATGTAGTCCCTACGACAACTAATAAAACAGCGATTAACGCAATCAATCAAGAAATTTTGGTTGCGATTAAATAAATAGGAGGAATATAGAATGAAAGAATTACAAACAGGATTTCCAAAGGACTTTTTATGGGGGGGCGCAACAGCAGCCAATCAGATTGAAGGCGCATATAACTTAGGTGGGAAAGGTATGTCTACTTCTGACTATGCGGCATACAAAGATCCATATGCTTCAGGAAAAGTTGATAATTTTACGTTTAACGTTTCCTCAAAAGAGTTAGAAGAATATAAAGCAAATCCAGATAAATATCTGTTTCCAAAACGTTGGGGAATTGATTTTTACCATCGTTATAAAGAAGACATCGCATTATTTGCAGAGATGGGCTTTAAGACATTCCGACTTTCTATTTCTTGGGCGCGTATTTTCCCAACAGGGTTAGAAGATGAGCCAAATGAAGAAGGGTTAGCATTTTATGACAAAGTTTTTGATGAGTGCGCGAAATATGGTATTGAGCCATTGGTGACTATGTCACATTATGAGATGCCGATTACATTAACAGAAAAATATAACGGATGGGCAAGTCGTGAATTAGTTCCACTTTTTGAAAAATATGCGCGTGTTCTATTCGAACGCTATAAATCAAAAGTAAAATACTGGATCACATTTAATGAGATGAACATGAACTTAAACTCGTTATATACAGGAGCAGGTGTTTTAGAAGACTTGATTAAACCAGAAGATAAGTTGCAAGTTACGTATCAAGCTTCCCATCATCAGTTCTTAGCAAGTGCTTTAGCAGTGAAAGCGGCACGCGAAATTATGCCAGACGCTAAGATTGGATGTATGATTAACCAAATTGAGTCTTATGCTCGTACAACAAAACCAGAAGACCAATTACAAGCGCTAAAATCAAATCAGCTAAACATGTTCTATCCAGATGTTCAAGCGCGTGGTGAATATCCAACCTATATGGTGCGTTATTTCCATGATAATGGGATTAAATTAGAGATGGAACCAGAAGATGCTCAAATCTTAAAAGAAGGAACAATTGATTACGTTGCGATTAGTTACTATATGTCACACGTAACAGAAGCACGTGAAGATGCAGATAAGCTAGCAGGATCATTTGACAGTCCGATTAAAAATGAGCACCTAGAATTATCACAGTGGGATTGGCCAATTGATCCAATCGGTCTACGCATTTCATTAATGAAATTATATGATCGTTATGAGCTACCATTGTTCGTGTGTGAAAATGGATTAGGAGCGAAGGATGAATTAACAGAAGATGGTCGAGTCCATGATGACTATCGAATCGACTATATCAGACAACACGTTGCTCAAATGAAAGAAGCTATAAAAGATGGTGTTGAATTGATGGGGTATACGACATGGGGTTGTATTGATTTAATCAGTTGTGGTACATCTCAAATGTCTAAACGTTATGGTTTTATCTATGTTGATCAAGATGACAAAGGTGAAGGGACATTAGAACGCTATCGTAAAGATTCGTTTTACTGGTATAAAGATGTCATTGCAAGCAACGGAGAAAAGCTGTAAGAATATAGATAAGTTGAAAACACCGAGTTTATCTCGGTGTTTTTTTGTTACCTATAAATAGAAAGTAGTTTAAAATAAATAGTATAGAATATATTAAACAAGTAAAAGTTAAAAGAGATGATAACAAAGGTATCTACAATAGTTATTAAAGGAGATAATGAGATGAATCGGTTGAAAGAACTTAAAGAAGCACGTGAGGCTGCCAAAAAAACAATAAAAACGATTGATAATGCTATAAATACTCTAGCTAATGCTCAATCTTGGGGAGTATGGGATATGTTAGGAGGGGAATTTATAACAAGTTGGGTAAAGAGAAGAAAAATTAAAGAGGCAAATGAAGATATTTTAAAACTTAATAAGTCAATGAAACATCTGAATAAAGAGCTAGAAGATATTAACATGCTGTTACCAAATCGCATAAGTCAAACATTTTCTGATACAGTTTTGGACCTATGGTTAGATAATGTTTTTACGGATATTAGAGTGCAAGGTGAGATAAAGCAAACACTAGAAAAACTGAGACAGTTGAAAAAGACAATTCAAAATTTAATTGCAAATATTGAAGTTGAAATCAAAGAAATAGAAACTCCAAAATAAATATGTTTTTTATAGTCTAGATATGCTTGATTAGTTGAATACAAACTCGTTCTATTTGATTAATTCAAAACAGCAAGCGGAGGAGAAGTACTCAAGACAATGAATATTCCCCTCGACCAAATAAATTAAATGCTCATTGTTAACGCCTGTTGCCATTCGGCCAGGCGTTTTTTGTGTTGGCCATTATTAGCACCGCTGGTCGAGCCACACTTTATTAATGGAAAACTTTTTATCTCAGGTATCGTTAAGGCAGTTTGATAAGCTGTATGGCCATTTGCGATAATTGTGGTGATTGACGGATGTGTGTTTAAAAAAGAAAAGTCATTGAGTTTGGTCGTTTCAAACTGATGATCCATACTTCCTTGTCGTTGAAACTGACCGTACACGTCCCAAAGGCCAATACGGTGTTTTTCCAACAGTGCTAGTCGTTTGGAATAATCGAGCGGATCATTTTCTCCTAAACAAGTAAAGACAATCTTCCAGAATTGATTGCCTTTATTACCATAATAGCGCTGTTGTTTTAAAGACTGAATACTTGGTGCACTTCCTAATATGAGTTTCTCTGTTTTTTCTGAAATAAAGGGTGCCAAGCCTGACTGTAATGACATACGTTTCTTCCTTTCAATATTTAGGTAGAATTAGTTTAATGTGCGATATATAACGAATAGATAATTGGGACAAAAATCATAGAGGCTAGTAAGATAAAGTATAAAGCTAAAAGAGTTGGAAAAAACAGGGAACTAAATATCATTAGTAGGCCTCCGATAACCCATGTTCTGCCAGCTACACGGTGAGTGCGATACCAATTATCTGCGCTAGAAAGGGTTGTAGGGATTTTAATCCCTAAAGTATAGTTTTGGGGTACTTGTGGTAATATATTGCCAATGATAATAAAGAGTAATGGTAGCAAAAATGGTAGTAACTTGATAAAAGTAAATGTATCATTTAAGGCAACTTGTATCGATCCCAGTGTGACAAATAAGGTTAAGACAGGGAGTAACCAATAAAACCAGGTCATGATTGTTTGATTTTGAGGTTCACCTTTTTTATCTTCTATATATAGTAGAAAAAGTTGTAATAAAAATAAGAAGAAGGGAAACATTAAGAATGTTGTTTTTGAAACATAACGGTCTGGCTCAAATTTCCAATCAAAATGAACAGGGATTTTGACTGGTAGATTTGAAAACTGAATGAGGATAATCATAAAAGGGATGATGAAAAATAAAAGGCTAGCTTTATGTTTTTTTACTAATTTTTTCATGTGACACACTCCTACATAAATGATTGAAACCAAATCATAGCTTCTTGAATGACGCTAAGATTTAATTCATAGATAATATAATTCTTGTCTTTTCGTTCGCGTATCATTTTAGCTTCTTTAAGTTGCTTCAAATGATGGCTGATAGTGGCTGGCGATTGAGAGAAATGACTGCTAATATCTCCTGCTGTCATTGGCCCTTTTTTTAGCAATACAATAATGTCATATCGAATGGGGTGTCCGATAGCCTTGAATAGCTCGAGAGATGACGACATAGTAAACCTCCTATTTTGATTTTTTTCTAAATAGAGCATACCATCTAATTTGAATTTTATCAAATTAGATGGTTGTTTTATTATAAAAAATTATTCTGGTTTCTTGTGTTCCCACAAATGAGATTTAAACACAAAAGAAAAAATAGCAAAGAATGAAATCATACTTGTGATAGTTGTAAATGACGCCGCATTTAATGAGCCAGCTAATAGGAGGGTAGGAAATAGTGCTACGATTAATTTTTCGAAAAAGAGAATCATCCGTTCCGTCTCGCTTTTTGGTATTGAAGTAAAGCGAGCGATTAAGTTCATGATAATTACAAAGATGATAAATAAGCCAAATAATAAGACCATTAAGAAAAGGCCAACGGATGCTAATTCACGAAAGTCAATTTGCAAAATTTCTAATAAGACCGATTCATTAGAAATTCTGAAAATAAAGACATCAATGACTTTTTTCAAGATAAATAAAAAAAGGGCAATTAAAACAAGGGTAAAGAGCATATGGACGAGCGAGCGTTTTATCCGACGGCTATTGAGCTTCATTTTTATTATCCCCCCTTTCTTTACTTTTAGTATACGATATCTCGTGTAAAATAGCTTATTTATAGATAAAGACCCTTTTAAAAGACGAAATAATTGAAACAATTTTGTTACAATAGGCTTGAAATAATGAAGAAAAGATAAAAAAAATATTTTTAAATAAAAAAATGAAAAAGAATGAGTGTTCGCATATCAAGGTTAATTAAATTGTGATGGGCGAGATAGTTCCTAATAATAAAGGATTTTTACTGTTTGTTTGCCTATATTAAATAATCAACTGTGACGATTCGTAACAGAGTATAGCAAGTTGTTACGGTTTTTCAATTGTTTTGTAACATAGATATGTTTTAATAGTATCCGTAGCAAAAATAAACCATCTACTCGAAACACATGTAGATGACAAAGGAGAAATTTTCAACATGAAGTTAACAAAGTCGATTTTAGGATTAGGTCTTATGAGTGCAGCACTTTTCACAGCAGGTATGAAAGCAGACGCAGCAGAAGTAAAACATACTGTTCAATCAGGTGATACATTATCAGCAATTTCACTACGTTATTTTGGTGACGCATCTCAATACAAAGTGATTGCAGATAAAAATGAAATCAAAGATGCTAACTTAATTATGCCTGGTCAAGTATTAGTTTTAGACACAGATAAACAAGTTGTTTACACAGAGCCTACTGAGGCAGAAGTTGCAGCAGCTGAAGAAGTTGTAGAAGTAGCGCCAGTTCAAGAAGCAGCTCCTGCACAATCAAGCTATGTAGCAAACAGCTCATCTGCTAAAGAGTGGATTGCAATGAAAGAATCTACGAACAACTACAATGCGACAAATGGTCGTTATATTGGTAAATATCAATTAGATGCTTCTTATTTAAATGGTGACTACTCACCAGAAAACCAAGAACGTGTTGCGGATCAATACGTAGCAGGTCGTTATGGTTCTTGGGAAAATGCCCAAGCATTTTGGTTAGCAAACGGCTGGTACTAAGTCGAATAAATGAAATGAAAACCGTCTTTCTTAGGAAAGGCGGTTTTTTTGTCGTCTAATAGAGGAAATATGCTAAACTTACAAGTAGAGAGTATATGGTAAAGGAGAACGTTATGAAACTTTTGCATACGGCCGATTGGCATATTGGTAAGCAATTAAATGGCTTTGATTTATTAGAAGAACAGTGGCATGCTTTTACACAGATAAGAGAGATTGCGAAAATGGAAAAGGTTGACGGGATTATTATTGCAGGGGATTTATTTGACCGCGCGATACCGTCAGTCAGTGCGGTTAAAGCGCTCAATGAGATGTTTTACTTACTAAATATGGAGGACGGCTTTCCGATTTATGCAGTAAGTGGTAATCATGATAGCGCTCAGCGGTTGCAATTTGGTGGCGAGTGGTTTGAGCGACAACACTTGCATTTGGCGACGACAATAGCGGACGCTTTGAAGCCGATTGAAACGGCCACAACCCAAGTGTTTTTACTCCCATTTTTTGATCCGATAGATGCTCGAATTTATTTTGAAAAAGAACCGGATGAGATTAGAACGATAAACGATGCCATGCCGTTAGTGATAAACGAGATGACGACACAGTTTCATCCAGAAAAGCATCAACTGTTAGTGACCCATTTTCATGTGCAAGGAGAAGGCAATGAAGCTTACGAATTAACAAGCGAAACGACGTCGACGGTTGGCGGATTGAGCGCGGTTGCTGCGAGTCATTTTCAAGCGTTTGATTATGTGGCGCTAGGGCATTTGCATTTATATCAAGCAAGTCCTAATCATAAAATGCGTTACAGTGGGTCGCCAGTTAAATTTAATACAAAGGAAGCGAAGAATCAAAAAGGAGTCTATATTGTTGAATTAGACGGGGAACTTACGACACGTTTTATACCGATTCAGCCGAAAAAAGATTTGATTGTATTAAAAGGCACGTATGAAGAACTATGCTCGTCTGAATTTTACACGCAGCAACCAACTAAAGGAAGTGCCTTTTTTAGTATTAAATTAACCAATCGCCCATTAGATCAAAATCCACGTCAGCGATTGAGTGAGATTTATGGGGATATCGTAGAATTGCATTATTTATTAGAAAAAACAAGTGGCGATATGGAAATTCAACATATGAGAAAGCGCACGGCGTTGAATGAGGAAGAAATGATTGCTACCTTTTATGAAGAGATGACGGGTCAACCGCTGAGTGACAGGCAGCAAGAGTGGACGGAAGAAACGTTGATTTCGCTTAGAAAGGAAGGAGGACAATCATGAAACCATTACGTTTAACGATGAATTATTTTGGGCCACATCGTCAGGCTGATATTGATTTTACAGAGTTTGTGTCGGATGATTCCGCCTTGTTTTTAATTAGTGGTGATACGGGGTCAGGAAAGACGACGATTTTTGATGCGATGACGTATGCTTTATTTGGTGAAGGCACGAGTAGTCGCGAACCTAAAGAAATGCGTAGTGATTTTGCAACTGGTACCGATGAGACGAGTGTGCGTTTTATTTTTGAACATCATGACCGTTACTATCAGGTCGTTCGTTACCCAGAGCAATGGCTAGATGCTAAAAATGAAAAACGACTGGTAAAAAAACCAACGCGCCAAACGTTTGTCGAACTGACAGGCTTTGATGGCGAAGAAATAGGGACGGCCTTTACGAAGAAAAATGAAGTCGATGCACGCGTGAGCGAGTTACTAGGATTGACGGCTGACCAATTTCGTCAGATTATTTTATTACCGCAAAATGATTTTCGTCAGTTCCTATCAGCAAAAAGTGATGAAAAAGGAACGATTTTAAGGCAATTGTTTGGTACGGAAATCTATGACCTTTTTACAGAAAACATGAAAGAAAAACGGGCAACGATAGCTAAAAAGATGAATCATTTAAAAACACAGTGGCAGACACTCTTCGAGCAGATTGAATGGGATGAAGAGGAACAAGCTCTGATTGATATGTGTCGGACGGATG
Source organism: Vagococcus lutrae (assembly GCF_023299185.1). Classification (NCBI taxonomy): domain Bacteria; kingdom Bacillati; phylum Bacillota; class Bacilli; order Lactobacillales; family Enterococcaceae; genus Vagococcus; species Vagococcus lutrae. Next base: position 671,814 of record NZ_CP097017.1, on the reverse strand, counting down.
ATGAACGATTATTTAGTGTCAAAGAAAAACTGACAACCATGTTAAAACATAATGAACAGTTGGAGCAACAGTATCATAAGGTGAAAGAACAGCAAGATAAACAACGACAAGTCGTGGAAGAAGCTAAGACGCTGTTACAAAAATTTGCCGAGTTAAATAATGATGAAGCACGGTTAGAAGCCTTACTTGCTGAAAAAGCATCAAAAGCGCAGCAAAGACAAGAAGTCGAGCACTTAACGTATTTGGAGCAATATCGCCCGCTCTATCTCGAGCAAACACAAGTGACACGTGATTTAGCAGAGCATCGAAAGATGAAGGAAACGTTAAGCGAAGAGTTAGGGTCACTTGAAAAAGATAGAGAAGAGCTTGAAGTTAACTGGCAGGAACTTGAGAAATGTCAAGAAGAGTGTAGAGAGTGGGAGGAAGAGAAACATACAATCGTGTTACAAAAGTTACCACTGGCTGAAGAACAATTTGAAAAGAAACGTGAACAAAAACTATTAGATAAAAAAATAAACGAAATAACTCAAATCATCGAGGAATACGATGTAAACGAAAGGCGTTTAAAAGAAGAAAAAGAAGTCATTCAAACACAATTAGCTGAGTTAACCCATCTCGAACAGCACGTAGTCATCCTAGAATCATTGGAGTGGCAACTTGATACATTAAAAAAGAGCGAGCAGCATTGGCATGACTTGACACAACAACAAAAAGCACAGAAACACGACTATGACACATTGCTATTACAACAAACAGATTTAATGGAACAATTAGAGGTAGCACGTGAAACGTATGACAGACAGAAAAGTCGACGTCAAGACTTGATGCTTCGCCAACTACGACTGGAATTACAAGATGGTGAAGCCTGTTTAGTATGTGGTAGTAAGGAACATCCTTATCGTGAACATGAGGCAGAAGAGATGTCTGAAGAGGCGTTAAAAGAAGCATTTAAAGAATTAGAAGAGGCAGAAAAAGTATGTCAGTTGTTAGAAAAACGATTATCCTCTTTAGCGGCTAAATGTGAACGTGCTGAAAAAGATGTCGCGCGACTTATAGAAGAGGTGTCAACTAGCGAACAAGCTTATCACACCGCCTATGATGCGCTCGTTTCAAAAGGAAGCGCTGTGTTTGAAGCAGAGTGGTCTGATAAAATACGCAGTACAGAGTATCTAGCGACTGTGTTATCTGATATAGCTAAGAAATTGAGTAAACAAAAAACACAGTATCAGGAGTTAACGGAAAAAGTATCGTCACTAGATGAAGAGTATGATGCTTTATTAGTGAAGAAACAAGAGGCTGAAGCTGTTAAACAAAACGCCTTAGCTGATATGAGTGCTATTCAAACACGTTTGAAAAGTATTGCAGACTCAGAACCTACCTTAGAGTCGTCTGATGTCTTAAAAGAAAAAGTAGCACAATTAACTGAGAAGATTGAGAGCTTTGATCAAACACAATTAAAATTAAAAGAGCAAAAAGAGGTACAGCAAACACGTACGGTTAAAGTTGAAAGTCGCTTAGCTGAAGAAAAGAAATATGTTCGCCAATTATCTGAACAAGCCGATCATCTTGAAGTAAAACTAAATGATGCGTTTAAAGGACAGATGAAGACGAAGGATTGGGATGAGTTTATCGAACAGTTAGCTTCATTCTCTTCAGAAGTCCTTACGAATTTAGTAGCAGAAGTGGCACGTTTTGATACGATGTTAAAGACGACAGAAGAAAAGGTAGCAGTGTTGAAAAAAGAGATTGGGGAGCAATCACGGCCAGATTTAACTCTTTTGGAAGCAAAACTCTCAGATTTAGAAGAAGAAACGATTAAAGCAGACCGATACTGGCAAGCAGGTGTTAAAGACTCTCTTCAACTCACACAAATCAAAGAGCAGCTAGAAGCGTTGCAAGAAAAGCTAGGCAATGATGAAACGATGGCTCGTGAACTTGAGGAATTGGTTCAAGTATTAACCGGTAAGAGCGAGCATCGCTTAACTTTAGAACGGTATGTCTTGCAATCGTATTTAATAGAAGTATTAGAGTATGCCAATGCTCATTATTTTTCTGAATTGACGAATGGACGGTATCAATTTGTATTAAATCAGGATGTTGGCAGTTATGCGACTCAAACTGGGTTAGAAATAGATGTCTTTGACTTTGATACGAATGAACGTCGTTCGACTGAAACGCTATCCGGAGGAGAAAGTTTTATTGCCGCTCTGTCTATTGCGCTATCACTGGCTGAGGTCGTACAAGCTCATTCTGGTGGCGTGCAAATTGAAGCGTTGTTTGTTGATGAAGGATTTGGTTCTTTAGACCAGGAAACGCTTGAAAAATCAATGATGGCATTGGAAAAAATTGGAGAAAGTGGTCGGATGGTAGGTGTTATTTCGCACGTGACGGAGATGAAAGCTAGAATTTCGCCACAATTAGTGATACAAAAACTTGGCAATGGCCGTAGTCGAATTGAAAAGAGATTACTTTAAAAAGGAGCTGTCACATGAGTGAAGAATGGGTCAATATTGGTGGTTGGATGATAGGGTCCAATGAAGCAGCAGAGTATGAGCGTGACCGGGAAGCTTTAGCTAGTCTTTTAATCGAACGCTTGTCAGAACAATGTACAGACGTTTATCGAGGCGGACAAGGCTCAGAAGATGGAGACTATATATCAGCACAGCATCCCAAAGGGTTTAGCGTCTTTGTGCATCTTGATCCTAGTGAGGTTGAGCGGTATCGTTCTTTTGAAGACAAGGAAGCGTATGTGGAGGATTTGCTCTTTGTCAGCGAACAAGAACATCGTTATTATCAACAACCTGGCAAAATAGAAATGTCTTTGGAAGAAGGGGTTCCAGATTGGCAAGCTTTTCTTAAAAAGGCTTATGAAGAAGCGGGAAAGAAGCCTCCTTTATAAAAGGGAGGCTTCTTTTGAGCTTCATGCTAGACATCTTACAAAAGGTAAGATATAATTAGTTCGAAATCGAGATAAATGGAGGTGTTCCAATTGAAAAAACATGAGTTACCTTTAAACTTATTGATTGGTACAATGCGAACGAGTCGGTATTTAGAACAACAAGTTAAACAAGACGTAAAACAATATGGGTTAAATATGACGGAGTTCGCCGTCCTCGAGTTCTTATATCATAAAGGACGTCAACCTATTCAACAGATTTCAGAGAAGATATTAATCGCGAGCAGTAGTACAACCTATGTCATTGACCAATTGGGGAAAAAAGGGCTAGTCAATCGCGCACTCTGTCAAAAAGACAAGCGTGTGACGTATGCCGAGTTAACGAAAAAAGGGACGACTCTTATGGCAACAATTTTTCCTAAACATGCCGAAAAGATTATGGAACTTTTCTCCGTGTTAACGAAATCTGAACAAGAGACACTATTAGAAGCGTTAAAAAAAATAAGTCGTTATTAGATTTATTTTTTTGGGAAAATGCTTCGAAATCGAGATAAAAAGGAGCGAGAATTATGAAAGACATGGAAGATATGACGTTATTAGGATTGCACCATGTGACAGCTATGACTCATGATGTACATCAAAACTATCGTTTTTTTACTGAGGTGCTAGGAATGAGATTGGTTAAAAAAACAGTTAATCAAGATGATATTCATACGTACCATACATTTTATGCAGATGATGTAGGGACTCCAGGGACGGATGTGACGTTTTTTGACTTTCCGCAAAGTGTAGCAGGACGAGCGGGAACCGATAGTTTATATCGGACAAGTTTTCGTGTTCCTAGTAATGCGTCACTTCTTTATTGGCAAGAGCGTTTGACTTCTTTCGGTGTTAAAACGTCGGAGATAGAAACACGTTTTGGTTCGAAGGTGCTTTTATTCGAGGAGGAAGATGGACAGCGTTATCAGCTGATTTCTGACGAAGATAACAAGGGCGTCGCTGGAGGTATCCCGTGGCAAGCAGGACCTGTCCCTAAAGAACATGCCATTTACGGGTTAGGTCCGATTGAAATTCATCTGCGACATAAACAAGTGTTTCAAGAGTGGTTAGAAAAGCTCTTTGGTTTTCGTGTGATTGTTGAAGAAAATGAACGAACGTTATTAGAAGTCGGTGAAGGTGGACATGGTGGTCAAATACATTTGGTTGAAAATCAGACGGACACGACGAGCCGTCAGGGTGATGGAGAGATTCATCACGTCGCCTTTCGTGTGAAAAATCGTGAAGCGCTCAATCAGTGGCAACAACGATTGGAAGCAAGTGGTTTACGTCACTCAGGCTATGTAAATCGCTTTTATTTTGAATCGTTATATGTGCGTGTCGGTCCAATCCTGATCGAACTAGCAACAGATGAGCCAGGATTTATGGGAGATGAGCCTTATGAAACATTAGGTGAGTCGCTATCATTACCACCATTTTTAGAAGCCAAGCGCGACTATATCGAATCAGTTATTAAACCGTTCGATACTCGACGCTAAACTGTGCTAGGAGTGAGAGTCTTTTAGCACATTAATCATAAAGGAGAGATGACCGCAAAATTACCAAAATAGGATTTAATATATAAAGAATAAACTAAAAAAAACTATTAAAAGGGAGCTAATATATATGTCAACATTTATCGAAACATTAAAAAACCGTCGTTCTATCTATCAAATTGGGAAAAACGTGACGTTAACTAATGAGGAAGTAGAAACGTTAATTAAAGAAGCTGTAAAAGAAAGTCCTTCTGCCTTTAACTCACAATCTTCTCGTGCAGTTATTTTGTTTGGCGAATCAAGTCAAAAAGTATGGGATATCGTTTTAGGTGAATTAGAGCCATTAACACCGCCAGATGCCTTTGAAGCAACTAAAGAAAAAATTGCCTCATTTGCAGCCGGTCATGGTACGATTTTGTTTTATGAAGATCAAGCGGTTGTTCAACATTTACAAGAGCAATTTGCTTTATATAAAGATAATTTCCCAATCTGGTCTGAACAGTCAACAGGAATTGCTCAACATTCAGTATGGGTAGCCTTATCAGAAGCTGGGGTGGGGGCAACGATTCAACATTACAATCCCCTAATAGATGAAAAAGTAGCAGAGTTGTTTGAAATTCCTGAAACATGGAAACTTACTGGTCAAATGCCATTTGGTTCAAAAGAAGCGGAAGCAGCGCCGAAAGAATATATGGCTGATACAGATCGTTTTAAAACCTTTGCTTAATCAGTCAAAATTTTAGCATTTTTGATTAAAAAGCGTTATACTATAATTACTTACTAAAGGTAAGATATAAAGAACAGATAGCAGAAAGGAGTGCATCATTGATGAAGAAAATTGGTGTAATCGTAGGAAGTTTAAGAAAAGAGTCGTTTAATCGAAAGGTTGCCAATAATGTATTAGGCATGTTTCCTGAAGGTTATGAGGCAGAGATAATTGAAATCGGAGAGTTAGTTCACTACAATGAAGATTTAGACCAAGAAGGAATGGTTCCGCAAGCTTGGCAAGATTTTAGAGAAAAAATCGCGCCATTAAGTGCTGTTGTTTTTGTTACACCGGAATATAATCGTGGTTTACCTTCCGTGATAAAAAATGCGTTAGATGTTGGGTCACGTCCTTATGGAGCAAGTGTCTGGGACGGTAAGCCTGCGTTAGTTATCAGTGCTTCGACAGGTGGCCCTGGCGGATTTGGAGCCAATCATCAATTGAGACAATCCTTAGTGTTCTTAAATATGACACCTTTACAACAACCAGAAGCTTATTTAGGTAACGTGCAAGATTTTCTTGATGAAGAAGGGTTAATCGTTAATCAAGGAACGTATGACTATATTCAGTCGATTGTTGATGCCTTTGTCAGCTTGATTGAAAAATTAAGTTAATAATGAGTAAAAAAACGCCTTTTCCGTATACGGAAAAGCGTTTTTTGATTTTTAAGAAAAGAAAAAACTTACAGTAAATGCTAAAAAAGCGCATATAAAAGGTTCTAAGATGTGACTTTTTGGTAAAGGGGAGGTCACTGTTTTTTTTCGTTGATAATAGCTAAAAAGTAAAATACCTAGACAGCCACCTAACGTATTAATGACGAGGTCAGTTATATCGGTCACACGGTAAAGAGTAAAAAGTTGTCCGATTTCAATGACGAGTGAAATAAGAAAAACTAGTAACATCTGTCCGAACTTAGAAAAAGAATAATGCCAAAGTATCGCAATGAGAAATCCTATGGGGACAAACATTAATAAGTTAGTAAGTTCACCAAAATGAAGCCCATCAGCGAATAGCTGTAAATTGATATTAGGATGCCAAACGGAGAGATTCAGTCGTTGAATACGATAAACTTCTTTTAAACTGGGGAACCCGACGATAGATTGGCAAATGAAAACCAAATAATTATTAAAAAGTAGCAAAAAAACTAATCCTTTTTTATCGGCTTCCGTATATCGAATAAAAAAATAAAAAGTAGTTATAATAGAAATAACAGCATAACTCATAATAATTCCCCCTGTAAATGAACTACTCTAAGCATAACAAAGATTGTCTATAACGTCATCCGACTTTAGTTGGAAATAAATGGTTCGTCAACGTAGTGAGCATGTTATGATAGAGAGGTTAAGGAGATGATATTAAGATGAAACAGGTTGTTTGGTTGAGGGAAGAATTCCGATTAATGGATAATCAAGCCATATTAGAAGCATTTAAGCATAAAGCAGAAGATGAGAAAATTTTGTTGTTTTTCAATTTAAATCCTGCTCAGTTTTTAGAAGGAACTTATAATCATGATTATTTTTTTCAAGCCTTATTAAAGTTTATTGAATACTTAAAAACAGAAGGAATTCGGATGCATCTGATTGTTGGAACACCGCTAGAAGCGTGGCAGCAACTTATATCAACTTATCCGACGATTGAAACTGTCTTTTTAAATGAAGCGACTGCAGGAAACGGAGTCAAAAGAGATTTAGAAGTCACAGCAATGTTAGAAAAATTTGGAATTAAGGTGAAAGCATGTCAAGACCGACATTTATGTGGTCCTCATGCTGTGTTAAAAAAAGACGGCACCCCTTATCGTGTTTTTACGCCGTATTATCGACAGTGGCAAGCACAGGTTAAGCGTCCTTATACGCAAAATCATTCCGTTAAAGAAGAAAAGCACTGGGAAGATAATCAAACGTTAAGCGAAAAAGGTGATAGGCTTTTAAAACGAATAGTGGATGAGAAAAAATATGATATGTCGCATTTAGTCGGCTATGAGCGCGCTGCTGATTTATTAGAACGTTTTGTTCACAAAGTGATGCCTCAATATCAAGAAACGCGTGATATACCAGCGCTATTTGGTACGAGCAGCCTATCTCCCTATATCAAAACAGGCGAGATTTCCATCCGTCAGATTTGGCAAGTAGCGAATGATGCACCTGACTCGCTCGGGAAAGAGACGTTTCTGAAAGAACTCGCATGGCGAGATTTTTATCATATGATTGACACTTGGTTTCCAAAACAACGACAGGAAGAATTAAAAGAAGAGTATCAAACGCTTGCATGGCGTCACGACGAAAAAGCGTTCAAACAATGGCAAGAGGGTATGACAGGTTATCCAATTATAGATGCTGGCATGCGACAACTAGCAACCACGGGTTGGATGCATAATCGTTTGAGAATGTTGACTGCTTCTTTTTTAACAAAAGATTTATTAATAGACTGGCGATGGGGAGCCCGCCATTTTGAATCGTATTTACTTGATTATGACCCGGCAAGCAATACAGGTGGCTGGCAATGGGCAGCCTCTACTGGGACGGATGCAGTTCCTTATTTTAGAATTTTCAATCCGACGACACAGAGTGAACGTTATGATGCTAAAGGCACGTACATTCGTCGCTATGTTCCTGAGTTGCGTCATGTACCTGACGCATATATTCATGAACCGGCTAAAATGTCACGAGCTGAACAGCAACGTTACCAATGTATCATTGGAGAAGATTACCCCGCTCCCATGGTTGATCATAAAGAAGCACGGGAAAGAGCGCTAGATTTTTTCAAACAGAGCTAGAAAAAGCAGTCACTATGAAAGTGACTGCTTTTTTACTTAATCATCATCTTCTACTTTTAAAATAGATAAATCCTGTGCATTTATTTTTACTTCTTTTTCCTTATGTGCTTGTTTTAAGTTGACTTTCCAATAAGTCACACCAAGTTCTTGTTTTAATTCCCACTCGACAGGAGTATAATCGACCGCTTCTTTTTTAGCTGTTTCGGTCACATCGTTTAATGAAGCTAAGTTTGTTAAGTCTATTGCTTTATTTTTCAGTTTGACGCCATTTCGTTCGTCACGATCAAGGGCTTCATTTTTTTGTTTCTTAATTTCTTTTGTGGTCGCGTCGACTTTCAACTCATATTCTTCTTGTTCATCTACGCCTTCCAGTTTGTAAATATACTGATTTCGTTCTGGCTCAAGCTCAATGGACGTCAAATGAGTATCGGGATAGGTTTCTTGATAGAGTGCGATGACGTCATCAAGTGACACAGTTATTTCTTGTCCCAAATCGAGGTTTTCACTTGTTGTTTCTCGTGAAGTTTCAGTCTCGGATATCTTCGTTTGGTTCGTTACACTTGTTTCAGTACTAGTAGGCGCTTGTTTGGTTTGACAACCTGAAAGGACAGCCACTAGAGTCACAACTAAGCCGCTCGTTAAAATTCGTTTTATTTTCATAAAAAAACCTCCTTATTTATATTATAATAGAATAGATTAAAAAGAAAAAGTAATGTGCAATCAAAATTAATCGATAAGGCGTGATAAGATGTATAAAAAAATAATCATTTTGATGATAGTAGGGGGAGTGATGTGGGCTTTTTTCTCTCCACGTCCCATATCTTGGGTAATCAAACAACTATTTAAAGGAGGAGTTGCTACATCAAGTCCAAATGAAGCACAAGTTTTTGCTAAAGTTCAAACGATTAACAATCAGTCTTATGGAAAAGGTCAGGCAAAACAATACTATGATGTTGTTATGCCTATTAAAACGAGTCAGTCCATGCCTTGTATTGTATGGGTGCATGGTGGTGCTTATGTCGGCGGAGATAAAGAGGATGTGACAGCTTATGCTAAACACCTTGCCTCTTTTGGGTACATAGTTATCTCAATGAATTATAGCTTAGCGCCAAAAGCCCAATACCCGACGCCACTTTTTGAACTGGATGACTTACTGACTGAACTAAAAGAAAATCGACATGATTTACCTATAGATTTTAACCAGCTCATTTTAGCGGGGGATTCAGCAGGGGCTCAGATTGTCAGCGAATATATGCGATATGTTATCTCTGATAATCTTTTCGGACAAACGCCGAGCATTACGAAACAGCAAATAAAGAGTTTGTTGTTATTTTGCGGCCCTTATGACATAGAACCGTTCGTAACGACTTCAACAGGCGTATTTCGGTGGCTCGTTCATCGCCTAATGGCGGCTTATTTTGGTCCTGCTCGCTCTGTTAACGAGACCGTCTATCAGGATGTTTCACTTTTACAACAGGACGTGTCTGAGTTTCCACCTTGTTTTGTCACAGATGGCAATGACCAGTCTTTTGAAGAGCAGGCGAAAAGGTTAGTCACTCGTTTAGAACAAGCGAAAGTCCCTGTGACAGGTGTTTTTTATCCACGTACGACGGCCATTTTACCCCATGAGTATCAATTTATGTTAGATAAGCCAGAAGCACGTCAAACTTTGGAGGAATTGCAGGCTTTTTTAAACGACCATACATTGCGATAAGATTTGTGGTAAAATAAGAAAGAATTCGTAGAGGAGTGAATAAGATGCAAGTCCACCAAGCAGAAATAGTAATCAGTGCGGTTCGTCCAGAACAATATCCAGCCACTCAAATCCCTGAAATAGCACTAGCAGGTCGCTCAAATGTTGGTAAATCTTCATTTATTAATACTTTAATTAATCGCAAAAATTTAGCACGCACGTCAAGTAAACCTGGTAAAACGCAAACGTTAAATTTTTATTTGATTGAACAGGCCTTTCATTTTGTAGATGTACCAGGGTATGGTTATGCCAAAGTTTCAAAGTCTGAAAAAGCTAAATGGGGTCAAATGATTGAAACTTATTTAACAGAGCGCGAACAATTACAAGCTGTTATTAGTGTCGTTGACGCACGTCATGAACCGTCAAAAGATGACATTCAAATGTATCAGTTTTTAAAGTATTACGATATTCCAACTATTGTCGTTGCGACTAAGATTGATAAAATTCCAAGAGGGAAATGGAATAAGCACGAAAGTATGATCAAAAAAGCTTTAGATTTTCAATCAGAGGATGACTTTATTTTATTTTCTGCGGAAACGAAACATGGAAAAGAAGCAGCTTGGGCTGCGATAGAACCGTTTATTATGGAATAACAGAAAAGGATGAATCAAATGAATTTTAATGAATACCAAAAATTAGCCAATCGCTCACTAAATGGAGATGAGCAAGTTTTAACGAATTGCGCTCTAGGTTTAGCCAAGGAAACGGGTGAAATGCTTGAATTAATTCAGGATTATACATTTAAAAATCGTCCAATGCCGTCTGATAAAGTAGCCAAAGAATTGGGCGACGTTTTATGGTATCTGTCGCAAATTGCTGAGTGGTCAGGTATTAGTTTAGAATCTGTCGCTGAAAGTAATATCGAGCACTTAAAAAAGAGATACCCAGATTGCTTTAAAGAAGATTAAAAAACAGCGACCTATAAAGAATTTGGTCGGAAAAGATGAAATGTGTCAACTTTTTTGATATAATGTTATAAATGGAGGGGTACTATTTAAGTACTCCTGTTTTTTATGAAAGGAGCCTTTATGATCGATTCGTATAAACCGACATGGCTTTTGGAAGCAATTTATCATGTCACACCTGAACAGTTAAAAAAACATCACATTAAAGGGATTTTAACCGATTTAGATAATACTTTAATCGCATGGGACAATCCACATGGTACTGAGGAACTTTTAAATTGGTTACTAGCCATGCAGGATGCGGGTATCCCAGTGGTGGTGGTTTCAAATAACAATGAGCAACGTGTGGCAAAAGCACTTGAAAAATTCGATTTAGATTTTGTAGCGCGCGCTTTAAAACCTTTTTCAAAAGGACTAAAAGAAGGTGCAAAAAAATTAAATTTACATCCGAGCGAATTAGTGATGGTTGGCGACCAACTCATGACAGATATTAAAGCAGCCAATGCAGCCGGCATGCGTTCAATACTAGTTAAACCAGTTGTGCCAACAGATTCTTGGAAGACAAAATTTAATCGCTGGGTTGAGAAAAAAGTAATGCGTAAATTAAAAGAAAAATATCCAGATATGAAGTGGAGACGTGAGCTAACATGAACGAAGAATTAAGATGTATTGGTTGTGGTGTTGTCATTCAAACAACTGATAAAGAAGCGATTGGCTATACCCCTCCTTCAGCTTTAGAAAAAGGATTAGAGTCAGGCGAGCTGTATTGTCAACGTTGTTTTAGATTGCGTCATTATAACGATATTCAAGACGTTTCCTTAACGGATGATGATTTTCTAAGACTATTAAATACGATTGGCACAGAAGACGCGTTAATCGTCAACGTCATTGATATTGTTGACTTTAATGGTAGCTTAATTCCTGGTTTACATCGTTTTGTTGGTAATAATCCCGTCTTATTAGTTGGTAATAAAGTAGATATATTACCAAAATCATTAAAACGAGGAAAGCTGACACAGTGGATGCGCGAGCGTGCACATGAAGCAGGATTACGACCGGAAGAGGTAGTACTCGTCAGTGCAAAAAAACAAGCGGACATGTTAGATTTACTTGAAATCATTGAAAAGCATCGTCGCGGTAAAGATGTCTATGTAGTAGGAGTCACGAATGTAGGGAAATCGACGTTAATCAATGGTATCATTAAAGCAACGGCTAACGTACAAGATGTTATCACAACCTCACAATTTCCAGGGACGACACTCGATAAAATTGAAATTCCATTGGAAGACGGTCACTTTTTAATCGATACACCGGGAATTATTCATCATCATCAAATGGCGCATTATTTAGCTAAAGATGAATTAAAGATTATCAGTCCTAAAAAAGAAATGAAACCGAAAACTTATCAATTAAATGCCGGACAGACGTTGTTCTTGGGGGCTTTGGCTCGAGTGGATTATGTAAAAGGGGAACGCAATGCGTTTACGGCCTATGTGTCGAATGAATTGGATATTCATCGCACGAAGTTAGAAAAAGCGGATGAATTTTATTCAAAACATGCTGGGACGTTACTTCAACCGCCGCATGCTTCTCACTTAGAAGATTTTCCAGAACTAGTCGCTCACGAGATTAAAGCCACACCGCAAACCGACTTAGTTATTTCTGGTTTAGGTTGGCTGTCAGTGAAAGAAGCAGGTATTATTGTCGTACATGCACCTAAAGGGGTAGAAGTGATACGACGCAAAAGCTTGATATAAAAGGAGACCATAATATGGCATTAAGAGGAAAGCAAAAACGTTTTTTAAGAAGTGAAGCTCACCATTTAACACCAATTTTTCAAATTGGTAAAGGTGGTTTAAATGAAGCGATGACGATTCAAATCGCCGAAGCTTTAGAAAAAAGAGAGTTGATAAAGGTTTCTTTACTGCAAAATACAGATGAAGAAGCGTCAGATGTCGCAGCTAGATTAGCTGAAGCTATTGATTGCGAAGTGGTACAAATTATTGGACGGGTGATTGTATTATACAAAGCATCGTCACGTGAAAAGTATCAGCAACTATCTCCGCTTGTAAAAAAGATGGGTTAAAGGAGTCAGGTAGGAATGAAACGAATGTCTAAGAGTGTCACGATGGAAACGAGTAAGATTGAAACACAGTTAGAACCGACCGCACCCGTTCACCGTCGACAAGTTGGCATTTTAGGTGGAAGTTTTAATCCCGTCCATGTAGCACATTTGACGATTGCTGATCAAGTTCGACACCAATTAGGTTTGGATGAAGTCAGATTGATGCCGAGCTATCTTTCACCGCATGTCGATGAGAAGAAAACGATTGACAGTTCATGGCGTTTAAAAATGCTAGAATTGGCGATAGTTGATAATCCTGAGTTAACGATTGAGCGATGTGAAATCGAACGCCAAGGAAAAAGTTATACGATTGATACGATGAGAGAGTTAACACGTCGTCATCCAGAGATAGATTTTTATTTTATCATTGGAGGGGACATGGTTGATTATCTATCCACTTGGCAAGAAATCGATGAGTTATTGACACTGGTTAAATTTGTCGGTGTTAAAAGACCAGGATATCCAGAAGAATCAGCTTATCCGATTATTTGGGTGGATGTACCTCAGATGTCAATTAGTTCATCAGAGATTCGTCGTAAAGTTGCTCAAGGTTGCACCATTCGTTATTTAGTGCCAGAATTAGTAAGAGAGTATATCATGAAAGAAGGTTTATACTTAGATGACAACGCATTACCAAGAGGGCGTCGTCCCTTATAGCCGAGAAGAGTTACTAGAACAAGTTGCGAGTCAAATGAGTGAAAAGCGTTTCAATCATGTCAAACGTGTTGAAAAAATGGCAATAAAGTTAGCTGAAATATATGGTGAATCTATTGAAAAAGCCAGTATTGCAGCATTGACACATGATTATGGAAAAGAACGTTCCGATGAAGAATATCGTCGCAAAATCATGACGGAAGGACACGACGCGTCACTTTTAACTTATGGAAATGAAATATGGCATGGGTTACTAGGTGCTGATTTTGTCCGAGATGAGCTAGGAATTAATGACGATGATATTTTAGAAGCCATACGCACACATACTACCGGTGCGGCGGATATGTCACGTTTGGGCAAAATTATTTATGTTGCCGATTATGTAGAAGAAGGGCGAACATTTCCCGGTGTAGAAGATTGTCGGACGTTAGCATTTAAAGATTTAGATCAAGCAGTAGCGTATGAGACGAAGCATACCTTATTATATTTAATAGAAAATGAAAAAATGATTTACCCGAAGACTCTTGAAACGTATAATCGTTGGGTCGTTCAATCATTATAAGAGGAGGAGATTATCATAGATAGTCAGAATTTATTAGAATTAGTCGTTAAAGCAGCTGATGACAAGCGTGCCGAAGATATTGTAGCATTAGACGTTCAAAACGTGTCCTTGTTAGCTGATTACTTTGTTATTTGTCATGGTAATAGTGAAAAACAAGTAGCCGCAATTATTGACGGTATATCAGAAAAAGTCCACGAAGCAGGAGCAGAGGTCGGGCGTATCGAAGGAAAAGATGGTGGTAAATGGGTGCTTGCCGATTTAGGCGATGTGATTGTACACGTCTTTCACCATGAAGAACGCTCATTTTATAATTTAGAAAAATTATGGTCAGACGCGCCTTTAGTGAATTTAAACGAGTGGGTATCTTAATATGTCTTATGAAACATTTGCGTTTGTCTATGATGAAGTCATGGATGCGAGCCTCTATCAAGAATGGCTCGCTTTTTCACGCCGTCATCTACCAGATGAAACTAAGCGAATTTTAGAATTAGCTTGCGGTACGGGCGCCTTGGCGTGTGAATTTGCACGTGAAGGATATGATGTTACCGCGCTTGATTTATCAGAAGAGATGTTAATGATGGCAAGTGAGCGTGCCGAAGAAGAGGATGTCCATATTCAGTTAGTAAAAGGAGATATGCGTGATTTATCAGAAGTAGGCACGTATGAAGCTATTACTTGTTTTTCTGATTCGCTATGTTATATGCCTGACCGCCAAGCCGTTCAACAAGTTTTTGATACAGTTTACAATGCGCTTGAACCTAATGGTTGTTTTATTTTCGATGTTCATTCAACCTTTCAAGTAGCGAGTGTTTTTCCAGAATATAGCTACCATTATCAAACAGAAGAGTTTGCCTTTTTATGGGATAGTTATCCAGGAGAAACGGAATTTTCGATTGAACACTTTCTTACTTTTTTTGTGAAAAAAGAAGGAACTGAAGTATTTGAACGTTATGATGAACTTCATCAAGAACGTACCTATGCTTTGGAGAACTATCATATGATGTTAGAAAATGCGAATTTTTCTAAAATTAAAATTATGGCGGACTTCTCTGACGAAGCCCCTCATGAGATGAGTCGTCGCTGGTTTTTTGTTTGTCAAAAATAAAAAAACTATTCCAATCTTTTTTGGAATAGTTTTTTTTGCATTTAACTTGGATTTACTGAGTAAAAAGGTACCACAAGGCGTCCGTTTAGATCGTCAACTTTTTTTGCATCCGTATCTTCAAATTCATAAACATCCACTAAAACGGAAAGATCATAAATTTTTTCTACTGTTCCTTTAAATGATTTTTTTAGTAAAGGACTTTCGCACGTGTATGTTTGTCCCACTTCGATTTTATCCGCTTCCATACCATCACCTTCGCTTCAACGTAGTAATAAGGAACAAAAATTCTGTTCACTTTTTTAGATAATACCATGTTACTATAGCTTTGTAAAACAATATAAAAAACGACTGAGAAACGTTGTCCGAAAAAAGAAAGTATAAATAACAAAAAAATAAAAAAACGAATCATTTCACTTGATATTCTGAAATAAATAGTGTAAATTAGTCAAGGATGATAACGAACAACTGGATTTAATTACGAATGTTCGTGTTTTCCTACTACTATTAAAGGAGGTATCAAGATGAAGATTTTCGATTATGAAGATATTCAATTGATTCCAAACAAATGTATTGTAAACAGCCGCTCCGAGTGTGATACTAGTGTGACATTAGGTAAACACACATTTAAAATGCCAGTCGTACCAGCAAATATGCAAACAATCGTTGATGAAACGATTGCAGAATGGTTAGCGGAGAATGGTTACTTCTATATTATGCACCGTTTTGAAGAAGAAAAACGCGTTCCATTTATAAAAAGAATGCATGAAAAAGGATTAATTTCATCTATCAGCGTTGGTGTAAAAGCAGATGAGTATGCGTTTGTCGAATCACTACGCGAGCAAGATTTAAAGCCTGACTTTGTAACGATTGATATCGCACATGGACATGCTAACTCTGTGATTAATATGATCCAACACTTAAAGAAACATTTACCAGAAACGTTTGTCATTGCAGGTAACGTGGGAACACCCGAAGCTGTTCGTGAATTAGAAAATGCAGGGGCAGATGCGACAAAAGTTGGGATTGGGCCAGGAAAAGTATGTATTACCAAACTAAAAACAGGTTTTGGGACAGGTGGTTGGCAATTAGCTGCAGTACGTCGTTGTAGTAAAGCAGCACGCAAACCAATTATCGCTGACGGAGGTATCCGTACGCACGGAGATATTGCGAAATCTATCCGTTTCGGTGCGAGCATGGTGATGATTGGATCATTATTTGCTGGACATGAAGAGTCACCGGGAGAAACAAAAGAAGAAAATGGCGTAGTTTACAAAGAGTACTTTGGCAGTGCGTCTGAGTTCCAAAAAGGTGAAAAGAAAAATGTTGAAGGTAAGAAAATCTGGGTAACACATAAAGGTTCACTAGCAGATACGCTAGTTGAAATGCAACAAGATTTACAATCTTCTATTTCTTATGCAGGAGGCAATGATTTAGAAGCCATCCGTAAAGTTGATTACGTGATTGTTAAAAACTCTATTTTTAATGGCGACACAATTTAATCAAAAAAGCAGAACGTTTAAACGTTCTGCTTTTTTTCTATTTGTATAACATTTTCTTCGTCAAGTGTGAGACAGGACGATAGAGAAGCGTCACGATGATAATGGCAGCTAATGCATTGATGACGGTAATATAAAGCGTGCTGAAGCTAGCGACAGCAGCGATAGAAGCAGAACTTCCCAGAGCCAATTGGATGACAAAATTCTTTAAGAACGTCATCATGATTTTAGCCAATGCTGCAATAAACATTACTAACGGAATAAACCATGCCTTTTGTTCATATCGCTTTAGGCGTAAAAAGGCGTAACTTAATACTGCTCCGACAACAAAACTTTCGAGTATAAAATAAGGGGCTTCGACGGCAAAGCCATTTAAGACATCAAAAATAGCAAACCCGATACCTCCTGCTAGTGACCCTTTAAAAAAGCCAAGAGTTAAAACAGCTAATGAAAGTATTGGGAGGCCAAAATGGAAAAAAGGATTACCGACAAGAGCAGGCAATGGGACACGGATACTTGTTCCCACAACGGTTAGCGCTGCAAACAGTCCCATTAAGACCACTTCAGATGTTTTCCAACGATTTGTATTATTCATGGGGCATCTCCTGTTCATTTAAGTGTTCATTTAAGCGTGTGTCTGTTTGAAAATAAGCACCGTGCCAAACATAGCCAGTGAAGTCATTTAAATATAAGCCATGGTCAATCGCTTCTCGCACATAGTTTTTGGCTAAACCGACTGCTTTGTTTAATGGAATATCGCGAGCTAAAGAAGCCGTGATAGCTGCAGCAAAAGAACAACCAGCTCCGTGATTAGTATCAGTCGCAAGTTTTGCTTGTTCATAAAAATGATAGGCAGTCCCGTCATAAAATAAATCAGTCGCTATTTCACCCGGAAAACGAGCGCCTCCTTTGATAACAACCGATTTAGCGCCTAATTGATGAATCTTTTGTGCAGCTTTTTTCATATCTGTTTTCGTTTCGATATGAGAGATTCCAGACAAAATTTGTGCTTCTACTAAATTAGGTGTTATCACATCTGCCAAAGGAATCAACGCGTCAATCATCGCAGATACCAGTTCAGGCTGAAGAACATCATTATTACCCTTAACTGCCATAACAGGGTCTAAAACGACTTTCGTTTGCCTGTTAGTTGTTAAATAAGATTCGATGAGAGTAACCACGTCGCTACTTCCTAACAACCCTATTTTGACTGCGGCTAAAGCACCGCCAGAAAAGGCCGTGGCTAATTGTTTTTTTACTACTTCAAGTGGAATCGGATGAATACTTGGAATAGGTGCTACTGGGTCGACCGTTAAAATACTTGTCAGACTACTTAATCCAAACGTTCCAAACTCTTGAAAGGTTTTTAAATCAGCTTGAATACCAGCACCTCCGCCGGCGTCCGATCCTGCAATCGTTAAAACTTTCTTTATCAAAATAAACGCCTCCTAGTTGATGATGTTAATAAGTGTATCACGTTGTAATTTAATGAGTACTACCAATTCACAAAAATTGGACCCATCCACTTTTTGAATTATGATATACTAGCTAAGAGGTGATTCTATGTTAGAACTTAATAAAAGCAGTAACGTACCATTATATCGTCAAGTCATGCATCAAATGATAGAAAAGATAAATCAAGGAACATATGCTCCAGCCACACGGTTGCCTTCTGAGCGTCAACTCGCACGCGATCTTGGTGTCAATCGGAGTACGGTTGTGCGAGCTTATGATGAATTGTACGCCCTAGCTTTTGTTGAAAGACGAGAAGGTAGTGGGACGTATGTTCGACTGCCCGAAAACTTAAAAAATTTATATGCACAAAGTCAACCTGCTCAACTCTTGTCAACGATAAATCAGCAAAATAGCGACTATACAACATACGATGATATTAAGCTCTATCTACAGTCTCATGATGAAGTGATTGATACGTTTACCGGTGAGTTGCCTTCCACGTTAGTCCCTAATTTGACGCTCCCGCCTTTTCACTGGCAAGATTTTTTACAGCAGCCAGTTGAGTCATTTGGTTCGGAAAGTTTAAGACAAGGCATTTCTTCTTTAATGAAAAAAGCCTATGGTTATCGACCAGATGTTAAGGAGTTACTTTTAACGGCAGGTGGTCAGCAAAGTCTGTATCTTCTGTTACAGACATTATTAAAACCAGGCGATGTTGTTGCGATTGAATCACCATCATTTTTTAGAGGGTTGTCGATTTTAAAGGCGATGTCATTAAAAGTTATTGAAATACCGGTCGACGATGAAGGGATGGTCGTAGAAAAACTAGCAGAAGAGTGGCAGTATCATTCGATTCGTTTAGTGATTACTAATCCTAATTTTCAAAATCCTACGGGAACAACGTTGACTAAAAAAAGACGTCTTGCTTTACTCAAACTGTGTCAAAAATATCGTGTTCCTTTGATTGAAGATGATGTTTTTGGTTTGTTATCATTTGATACCGCTCAGCAGGTGCCACTCTTAAAGCAAATGGCGCCTGAAATGGTCATATATCTAGGCTCACTGTCTAAGATACTGGGACAGCGCGTGCAACTAGGTTGGATAGATGCTCCGGTCGGACTTTTAGAGCAAGTCGTCAGGCTGAGAGACTCTGCCGAAAGTCAGTTGAGTATTTTTCCGCAGGTACTTGCAAGTCACGCCTTAAATCAACCCAGTTTTTATAATCAACTATTAATGACGAAACAGCAATTACAGAAACAATGCGCTCTTTTAGAAGAAGCCTTTGAAGAAATAGGTGAAGAGTGGAAGGTTTTTTGGCCAAGAGGGGGTTACTACGTATGGTTGACATATCAAGGTCGCGTTTTAACTAAAGAAGACTGGGATGTTTTATTGTCATTTGGTGTTGCTGTGTTGCCTAGCTATTTGATTGAGACATCTACCCAAAGTTGTCGCATGAACTTTGCGCGTATTCAAGTAGAGGAATTACCTACACTGATTAAAGCATTTCGGGACACAACACGATTGTGGCGAACAGAAAAAACACGTTAGTAGAGCTTACAAATTTTTGTGAATATTTCCATTTGATTTATGACTAATAAGAAGTTGATTATACATTTTCATAATGTAAATGATAATCGTGCTCTTAAATGATATTATATAAATATAAACTGATTTTTGTGAGAGGTATAAGTTAAATTCTTTTAGGTTGAACTAAAAGATTTTTTGACGTTAGGCTGATTTAATTTAAGAAAAAACATAATCTATAAAACTATGAAAAATTTGTATAAAGTTTTAGATTGTAGATTGGAAGATATTTTAGAATTTATATCTGATAAATAGAAAGGGCGGTTTTAAGAATGATTAAAGATACATGGGAAAAGAATGAAAATGTATCGGCAAATAAAAAGGAAATAACGGTGTTGAAAGAGAATTTTCCAGCTTGTTTTAAAGAAGATGGCTCGTTTGATATTGAAAGGTTCAAAGAATATTTAAGTGAAGATATTAATGTTGTAAATGAAGGTTATGAGCTAAAATTTTTAGGTAAAAACTATGCTAGACTCCTTGTGACTTTAGAAACTGAAACAGTCATTGTACCTAATGAGGAACATAATCAAAAAGAAGAAAATAAAGATAGCGAAAACATTTATATTACCGGAGATAATTTAGACGGGTTAAAACATTTATTAAAATCTTATGCTGGTAAAGTGAAGTGCATATACATAGACCCACCATATAATACAGGGTCAGATGGTTTTGTGTATAATGACAACTTTAATTTTACAGTTGAAGAACTAACAGAGAAATTAAGTATAAGTGAAGTGCAAGCACAAAGAATATTAGATTTAACAAAGCGAGGCTCAGCTTCACACTCTGCTTGGTTAATGTTTATCTATCCAAGATTACAGCTAGCTAGGGATTTGCTGTCTGATGAGGGTGTGATTTTTATGTCGATTGATAAACATGAAATGGTAAACTTAAAACTACTTAGCGATGAAATTTTTGGGGAAGACAATCATATAGGTGAAATCATACGAAATACAAATAGTTCTAAAAACCAAGCTTTATTTTTATCTACAAGCCATGACTATTGTTTAATTTATAGTAAAAATATATCTTCTCTAAGTGAAAAACATAGTTCAAATAAATGGTCTGTTCCTAAAAATAACGTGAAGGAATATATGAGTTATGTTAATCGTCTAAAGAATGAAGGACTATCAGAAGAAGAAATTACAAGTGAATTAAAACAACTAACAAAATATCCAAGGTTTGTTGACTTTGAAAACTATTGGTATTTCGATGAGAGTGGATTGTATCGTAAGGGGGATTTAGGTGGAGTTCAAAATGGTAACATGGAAGCGATATTAAACCCTTTAACGAATGAGTTAGATCCTATACCTCCGGGCGGATACCGATATAACAAAGAAAAATTAGAAGAATTAATAAATGAAGATAAAATTCACTTCCATACTGATGGTAGCTTACCAACCATTAAAAGATATTTATCTGAGAATATGAATCAACGTCCAAAAGCTATCATGTCTGATGACCAAAGACCTGATGACCGATTAATGAAAAAATATGATACTCCATTTGATAATCCAAAGCAATTAGCATTTATGAAAAGGATTTTAAGCATTGTTGATAGTGACTCAATCATTGTTGATTTTTTTTCAGGGTCAGCTACTACTGCGCATGCAACGATGGAATTAAATGATGAAGATGGAGGAGATAGAAAGTTCATTATGGTTCAGATACCTGAGAAAGTAGAAAAAACAAGTGCTGCATACAAAAAAGGTTATAAAACTATTGATGAACTAGGTAGAACTCGAATTAAAAAAGCCGCAGATGATTTAAAAGAAAAAAAACCTGAAACTAGAGTTGACTTAGGTTTTAAACATTTCACTCTAAATGAGCCAACTAGTGAAATGATAAATAAATTAGTGGAATTTACACCAAAGAAAGATGAAATGATTATCAACAATACAATACTTGATGAATTCGGTGTGTATACAGTTATCACCACATGGTTAAACAATGATGGTTATGGACTCACGGCTGAAGCGGAAAAAATTCTTTTTGCAGGCTATGAATCATATTTCAAAGACAAGCATTTATATTTAGTACATCCAGAACTGCCAAATGAGGCAATAGAAGAACTTGTTGTGAAGTATGAAACAGATGGAAACTTTAATCCAGAAAACATTGTGCTATTTGGATACAGCTTTACATGGACAGAACTTGAATCACTAAAAACGAATTTAAAGCGACTACAGGACACAGAGAAAAATTTACGTATTAATTTTGACGTACGTTATTAATTGGAGGGATATCATTGGAACTAATATTACAACGTAGTTTACCTCATCAACAAAAAGCAGTTGATGCTGTAAGTGCTGTTTTTAATGGTGTTCAAATCGAGCCTCCTAAACAGTATTTTGAAAATCCATCCATCGACTTAACTGATGAGATAATCAAGCATAATATCACTAATATTCAATCAGATTTACCAGCAGAATATCGTGGGTTTACACCACCGACTAACCATTTAAGTTTAGACATCAAGATGGAAACAGGAACAGGTAAAACCTATGTTCATACACAAATGATGTATGAACTGCATAAAAGATATGGCATTAACAAATTTATTATTGCTGTACCTTCTTTAGCAATAAAAGCTGGAACTGCTCATTTTCTTCAAGATGAATATGTGAAAAGACACTTTTCTGATGTATGTGGTTATGGAACGGAAATAGAAGTTGGTGTCTTAGAATCGCCAAAAAACCGTAAAAAAGGGAGAACTTATTTTCCGAGTGTTGTCAGTGATTTTGTACGTGGTTCTTCACAAAACACAAAGAAAATTCATGTATTGCTTGTGAATATGCAATTACTAGCAGTTCGCAAAAATGGTCTGCTTAGTCGCGATGATTATGACTATGGCGCAGAGGGATTTTATCGCCCCTTTGATGCTTTAAAAGCGACAAAACCATTTGTGATTATTGATGAACCACATCGTTTTTCACGTGATCAGAAAGCATATCAAGTGATTGAAGAAGAAATACAACCACAGAGTATAATTCGTTTTGGTGCTACCTATCCCGATATGACGAGTGGTCGTGGAAGGAACAGAACAACGAGAAAAGATTATCAAAATTTACTTTATGATCTAAATGCTTGTCAATCTTTTAATTTAGATTTAATTAAAGGTGTGGCAAAGGAGCATTTTGAACCTGTATCAAAACAGGCTGAAAAAGTTAAAATTACAACAATAAAGAGAAATGACTATGTAAATTTTCAATATAAAAAGAAAGATGAAGCGAATAAGACATTCACCCTTAAAAAGGGAGATTCACTCTCCGTTATTCATCAAGCCTTTGAAGGAATTACAATTGATACTATTGGCGGTGCGTTTGTCGTATTCTCTAATGGAATAGAGAAACAAACGGGTGAGGAACTTGATGTAGATATTTATATGACTTCATACCAAGAACAAATGATGCGCTTGGCATTAGAAAGACATTTTGAAACGGAACGTGAAAATTTTACCGAACGTAACTTTAAAATAAAAACACTAGCATTATTTTTCATTGATGATATTGCTTCATACCGAGATAGTGAAGATGGGAAAGTTCCTTATTTGAAAAACACATTTGAGCAATTACTAAAAGAACGAATTGAAAAAGAATTATCCACACTAACAGAATATGAAACGGAATATAAAACCTATCTAGAAGCTAGTTTAGCCGATATAAGTGCCTGTCATGCAGGATATTTTGCGCAAGACAACAGTGATTCAGACGAAGATATTGCAAATGAAGTAGAAACCATTTTGCATGGAAAGAAAGAATTATTATCTTTTAAGAAAAAAGATGGTACACCGAATACCTTACGTTTCTTATTTTCAAAGTGGACTTTAAAAGAAGGATGGGACAACCCTAACGTCTTTACAATCGCCAAATTACGTTCAAGTGGTAGCGAAAACAGTAAGCTTCAAGAGGTAGGACGTGGACTCAGACTTCCAGTAGATGAACATGGAAACCGTATTTCTAATGAGGAATTTCAACTGAATTATATTGTTGACTTTACTGAAGCGGACTTTGCAGAAAGGCTTGTAGAACAAATTAATGGAGAAATTCCACAAGCTGCAATGATTACAGAAGAACAACTTGCTAAAGTAGCTTCAAAGTTAGCGATTACTTCTGATGATTTATTTGATATTTTATATGATAAAAAATATATCGATCGAAAAATGAATCTTAACATAGAAAAACGTGACGAGTTTTTCGCTGAATTCCCAGACTTTGAAATGGGCTTATCATCTGGAAAAGTAAAAGATATAAATAAAAACAAGCCACAACCTGTAAGAATTCGAAAAGGTGCCTATAACGAGATTCGTGAATTATGGGAAAAAATAAATCAACGCTACTTACTCTTTTATGATAAAGATTTAGATGAGGATATGCAGGATGTTGTTTTGTCTATATTGGAAGAACAAGGTGTGTTTACAGACGTTGTGATGACGAGTCAACGTGAAGTAATTCAAAGTGATGGTACATCCATGACAATTGCGGATAAAACAGGTTTGCAATATGTCGTTTCAAGAACGATTCCTTATAATGAATTTTTACTTAGAATTATGAGAAGTACTAATATTCCCATTAAAACAATTCATCAGGCCTTATGTGAATATGCAGAAAAGAACGGTGAACTTGATTCGAAATATATTAATGAAAGTTCTGTCAGTGTTATTATTCAGAAATTTAATGAATGGAAGAACACAAATTTACAAGGACGTTTCCATTATGCGAAAAGTGAAACACCTGTTACATCAACAGCTCTTTCTCATGCCGATGGGACTCCACGAGATACCATTTCGCAAGGTAGAATAGGAACGAAAATTTCACCTGGAACACCTAGTGACAAGTATCTTTATGATGCTTTTGCTTATGATTCACCGCTAGAGCAAAAGAACATCACTACTGATATAGAAGAAGTCATTGTGTATGGAAAGATACCGCGAAACAGTATCGCTATTCCAACAATAACAGGTGGAATGTATAGCCCCGACTTTATGTATGTTGTTAGACGAGCTACAGGTGAAAAAGAATTAAATATTGTTGTTGAAACCAAAGATGTTGAAGATAAAACAAATATACGTGGCACGGAAAATGCAAAAATAGAATGTGCAAAGGTGTTTTTCGATGTTCTTTCTGAAGATGGCTATAGAGTTTACTTTCATGATCAATTAAACAATAAACAAATAACACAAATAATTAGGGAAGTATTGAGAGTCAATAGTGATTAATAAAGTGTGATACTTTAGAACTAAATCTCTCAGTTGAATATCTAATAGACTTAGGAGATAACATGAAAAATATAACTATTGAAATTAAAAATATGAAATATCTAGATATGATTAATATGAATAATAGACTGCATGAACTTATAAAAGAACACAAAGGTAATCTTGCTTTTAGTTTTAATTTTAACAAATTAAAATGGATTGACCCAGCGGGTGCGGTTGTTTTCCTAGAGACAGTAAAAAATTTAGAAGAAGAAAGAATTGAACTAAAATATATTGATTTAGATTATACATCATCAGTTATAGACTATGGTTTGAACATAGGTGTATTTCAAGAATTGGGAATTTCTTCAAATGGTAGTAAAGAAGAAGGATTCACTTATCTATCTCCTAAAAAAGTTTACAGAAACGAAGTTTTTGAATATATAGAACATTATGACTATAGCATTGAAAGATATTTTGATATTGTAACGGAAAAAATAACTAATAAAGTTATTGGGCAATCAAAAATGACAAATGATAATATAACTAACCTTTTCAGTTATGTTATTAGAGAATTAATTAGAAATATATTTGATCATTCAAAAGCTGAGTATTTTTACTATGGCTCACAGTATTTGCCAAACAGAAAAATTGTAGAACTTGTAATATCAGATAGAGGTGTGGGTTTAAAGGAAACAATCCCATTTGATGTGGAAGAAAAATGGCTTGAATTAGATACTGCTAAAAATGCAATACAGAAGGCATTTACACCAGGAATAACAGCCGCAAGTAATCATAGTTATGCACCTGAAGATTATTGGAATTCAGGATTTGGATTGGCAATGGTAAAAAGCCTAATATTAGCAGCAGATGGTAGTTTAAGTTTGGCTACATCGGATAAAGCTATTACTTACAATCAAACTGAAGAATGGTATGATTGTTATATAAAAGGGACAATTTTGAGATTTAGGGTTGACTTGAATAAATTAAATCTAGTGGATTTTGATAAGCAGTTAGATAGTGTCATTCAACAAGCGCAATTGTTAAATGAGAACTTTATACCTTCAAAAAAGTCTCAAACATTATAGAATTATATTTAGTAACCGAGTAATGAACTTGCCTGTTTATTACTCGGTTTTCTATTGCCTTTGCATGTTTTATATCTACTTCTTCTAAAGTAGACGTGTTTTTTTGTTATGTAAATGTTGATATGATCACGTTTTAACGCTTCATCTAAAATAAATGTATAAAAAAACTTGCAAAATAAAAACAAACCCTATATACTTTGACTATCAAATGATTTGATTATCAAAGTAAATGAAGTGAGGTTAATCCATGGATGCCAATTTAGAAAAAGTCAATAAATATTTAGTGACCGTTTTTAATGATATTTTGACCATTGAGGAATCAGAATTACAGAAAAGTCAATTTGATGACCTTTCGATTAAAGAAATGCATACAATCGAAGCGATTGGTTTACACAACGAACGAACATCGAGTGAAGTCGCCAAACGCTTGTCCATCACAGTAGGCACGTTGACTGTTGCGATTAATAATTTAGAAAAAAAAGGCTATGTTGAACGGGTGCGTAGTGAAAAAGACCGACGTATCGTACGTTTAAAATTAACAAATCGTGGTCGTCTATTTTACCGTGTGCACCAACATTTTCATAAAAAAATGGTCGAAGCAGCCTTGAAAGATATGGATGAGAGCGAGCAACAAGCACTGATTAAAGGCTTAGCAAACTTACATCAGTTTTTAAAAGGTCATTATTAAAAGAAAGCAGGGAAGAACATGTATGCGAAAATTACGCAAACAGCACAGTCATTACCTGCCCATTACTTGAGTAATGACGATTTATCGAAAATAATGCCGACAAACGATGAGTGGATTACCACTCGGACGGGGATAAAACAACGTCGTGTGGTGACTGAGCAATCGACAACCGATTTATGTGTAGACGTGGCGTTAAAGCTTATTCAGAAACGTTCTTTTGCTGCGGAGACACTTGATTTTATCATCGTGGCAACGATGACCCCTGATTTTCAAACCCCGTCTGTTGCATCATGTGTGCAAGGGGCAATTGGAGCGACGAACGCGTTGGCGTTTGATTTAAATGCTGCGTGTAGCGGTTTTGTCTACGCATTAAGTATGGCAGAGAAATTAATTCGGACTGGTTCTAAGTGTGGGTTAGTCATTGGTGGTGAAACCATGTCTAAATTAGTCGATTGGCAAGATCGTCGAACTGCCGTCTTATTTGGAGACGGTGCAGCCGGAGTTTTAATTGAAAATACTGCCACCGAGCCACTTTTTATCAAAGAAATACTAGCGTCTGATGGGACGAAAAGTACAGCTTTGCAAGCGCCAAGTCTGGCAAATAACAGTCCATTTTTCAAGAGAGCAAATTCTACTCGTCCTTTTATCGAAATGGATGGTCGGGCAATTTTTGATTTTGCTACTCGCAATGTATCAAAAACAATGCTGGAACTGCTTGAGGTGACACAGACGGATGTAGAGGCAATTAATTGGGTAATTGCTCATCAAGCAAATGCACGTTTATTAAGTGCTATGGCGAAGAAAACTGGTATTCGCGAAGAAAAGTTTTTGAGTAATATAGCCAACGTCGGTAACACATCAAGTGCTTCGATACCGCTAGTATTAGATGACTATGTATCGAACGGGACGATTCCATTGGATGGCACTCACTTAACACTATTAACTGGTTTTGGCGGCGGTTTGACGTGGGGAAGTATGCTCGTCCGACTCTAAGACAAAACAAGCTAATATAAAAAATAAAATACTATTTGGAGGAACAACACATGGCAACTTTTAATAAAATTCAAGAAATTATCGTAGATCAATTAGGGAAAGAAGAAGAGGAAGTATTATTAACAACAAACTTTAGAGAAGAACTTGAAGCAGACAGCCTAGATTTATTCCAAATTATCAATGATATTGAAGACGAATTTGACATCAAAATCGAAACAGACGAAGGTTTAAACACCGTTGAGGATTTAGTTAAATTTGTAGATAACGAATTAGCTAAGAAATAACACCAACCGTTAAGTAGTTTAGAAGGGACTGCCTTCTAAGCTATTTTTTATATGAAAATTATGAAGAAAAGAGAAGGTGACATCATGAAAGCATCACCCATTTGTCAAATGTTAGATATTGACTACCCGATATTTCAAGGCGCTATGGCTTGGGTAGCTGAAGCAACTTTAGCGAGTGCCGTTTCCAATGCTGGCGGTTTAGGAATTATCGCATCCGGTCATGCCCCACGAGAAGTGGTTAAGGAACAAATCGACCGCGCAAAATCTTTAACGGATAAACCATTCGGAGTGAACATCATGTTGATGTCACCGCATGTAGAAGCGATTGTTGATTTAGTTTGCGAAGAAAAAATTAAAGTGATTACTACCGGAGCCGGCTCTCCTGGTAAATATATGAAAAAGTTTAAAGAAGCAGGAATTATCGTTATACCGGTTGTTGCATCTGTAGGCTTAGCACGTCGCATGGAGAGTGAAGGAGCCGACGCAGTTGTAGTAGAAGGGATGGAAGGCGGCGGACATATTGGTAAAAGTACGACGATGGCGCTCGTCCCACAGGTAGTCGATGCTGTATCGATTCCCGTGATTGCAGCGGGTGGAATTGGAGACGGTCGTGGTATGGCAGCCGCCTTGATGCTCGGAGCAGATGCTGTTCAGTTAGGGACGCGCTTTTTAGTTTCTAAAGAATCGACAATTCATCCGAATTTTAAACAAGCAGTTATTAAAGCCAATGATTTAAGTACGGCAGTCACAGGATTGACGACCGGTCATCCGGTTCGCGGTCTACGTAATAAATTAACACGCGAGTATGAGAAACTCGAGCGGATTGAAGCAGGTAAAGCAGAACCAAACTGGGATTTGCTAGAAGATTTAGGAAAAGGTGCGTTAAAGCGCGCTGTTGTCGATGGCGATACAAAAACGGGTTCGATGATGTCTGGACAAATAGCTGGGTTAGTTAAGTCAGAAGGGGATCCTTGCGAAAAAATAGTCCATGATTTAATGGAAGACTGTGTGTCAGTCATGAGACAACGTTATGAGCGTTGGACGTAAAAGGAGTGAGTCAAGTGAAATATGCGTTTTTATTTAGTGGACAAGGGGCACAATATCCTGGCATGGGTCAGGAGTTATATGCTTCAAAACCTTTATACCGTGCAACGGTCGACGAAGCGTCAAATATTTTAGGTTATGACATGTCTGAAATCATGTTTTCAGATGATGGTCGTTTAAACCAAACCGCTTATACGCAGCCAGCTATGTTAACGATGAGTTGGGGGTTAACACGGTTAATGCAAGAAGAAGGATTTAATAATCCAGCAGCAGTAGCAGGTCTTAGCTTGGGTGAATATACAGCGTTATTAGCTAGTGAGACTCTTTCATTTTCGGAAGTTTTACCTTTAATTGAAAAACGTGGTCAGTTCATGTCAGAAGCGGTACCTGATGGAAAGGGTGCAATGGCAGCGGTTATGAATATAGCAGTGTCTAAGATTGAAGAAGTTTGTCAGTATTTACAGAAAGACAGGCAAGAGGTCTTCATTGCTAATTATAATATGCCGTTACAAACTGTGATTACTGGCGAATATCATGCTGTTGTTAAAGCGAAAGAGCTTTTAGAAAAAGAACCACGTAGTAAAGTCGTCATGCTTAATGTGAGTGGTCCCTTTCATTCCCCTTTCATGCAACCTGCTTCTCAAAAACTAGAAAGAACACTTGCAACGCTCGTCTTTGCACCGATGACGTGTCCAATTTATAGCAATGTGACGGGGCGACCAATGACTGAAAGCGAGTTGAAAGCATTATTAGTTAAGCAAGTTATGTCCCCCGTACATTGGCAACAAACGATTGAAAACATGATAGCAGATGATATTAATGTTTTCATCGAGCTAGGTCCTGGAAAAACATTGACAAGGTTTGTAAAAAAAATTAATCGTCACGTTCAAGTAATGCATGTAGAAGATGAGCAGACATTAGAAGAAACATGTCTGAAGCTACGAGATTTAGGAGGATAAGATGAGAGAGAAAGTCGTAATTGTAACGGGTAGTACAAGAGGAATAGGCTATGAAATAGGCTTGAGCTTCTTAAAGCAAGGAGCATTTGTTGTTTTTAATGGTCGTAAACCTCTAAATGATGAACGGTATGCAACGTTAGCACCGTATCACACGCAGATGATGTACGTGGAAGGTGCTGTTCAAGAAGCTGAAGATGCGAAACGAATAGTTGAAGAAACAATTGCGACATACGGCCGTGTCGATATTTTAATTAATAATGCGGGAATCACACGCGATGGCTTACTTATGCGCATGGATTCGACAGATTTTACCGAAGTAATTAACGTCAATTTAGTCGGAACCTTTCAAATGACTCAAGCCGTTACTAAGACGATGTTAAAACAACGGTCTGGTGCGATTATTAATATTGCGAGTGTAGTTGGTTTAATTGGGAATGCTGGGCAAACGAATTATGCAGCGAGTAAAGCAGGAGTAGTCGGTTTTACTAAGTCGGTAGCACGAGAATTAGCAAGTCGTGGTATTACCTGCAATGCGATTGCCCCAGGCTTTATTGAATCAGATATGACAGCGATTTTATCAGAAAAAGTTAAGGAACAAGCAATGAAACAAATTCCACTTGGATGTTTTGGACAAGCTGAAGACGTCGCACGAGCTGCTTTGTTTATAGCTAAACAGTCTTATATGACAGGTCAAGTCTTGAACGTTGACGGTGGAATGGTCATGAATGGATAGGAGGAATGGATATGAAACGAGTTGTCATTACCGGACAAGGTGCGATTAGTCCTTTAGGAAATACCGCCGACGCTTTATGGGAGGGCTTAAAAGCAGGAAAAAATGGTATCGATGTTATCACAAAATTTGATGCTAGTGAAACAGGAATTCATGTTGCAGCCGAAGTTAAAGATTTTGATCCGACCGACTATATGGAGAAAAAAGCAACAAAACGCATGGATAATTTTTCTATTTATGGTGTGGCGGCAGCAAAACAAGCACTTACAAGTAGCGGCATAGATATGACGGACATCAACCCTTATCGAATGGGAGTGATGGTGAGTTCTGGAATTGGTGGTATGACAACCATTCAAGAACAAGTCATTAAAATGCACGACAGAGGACCTAAACGTGTTGCTCCCTTCTTTGTTCCGATGGCTATTGGCAACATGGCGGCTGGTAATATTGCTATCGCAATCGGCGCAAAAGGAATATGTAGTTCAGTTGTCACAGCATGTGCGTCGGCAACGAATGCTATAGGGGATGCTTTTCGTCATATTAAACACGGTTATGCCGATATAATGTTGGCGGGGGGAGCAGAGGCGACGATTTGTGAAATTGGTATTTCTGGTTTCGCTGCGCTAACGGCTTTGACGCCTGCAGAAAATCCTGAGCAAGCCTCCATTCCGTTTGACAAAAAAAGAAGTGGCTTTGTTATGGGAGAAGGTAGTGGCGTGTTAGTGTTGGAAGAACTTGAACATGCTCAAAAAAGAGGCGCAACGATTTTAGCTGAAGTAGTCGGATATGGTGCAACTTGTGACGCCTATCATATGACGAGTCCTAATCCAGACGGTTCAGGAGCAGGAGAATGTATGATACAAGCCATGACAGAAGCCGGTATAACACCTGAGCAAGTTGATTATATCAATGCGCATGGAACCAGTACGCCTACTAATGATGGGGCTGAAACAACGGCAATTAAATATGCAATGAAAGAAGCAGCACATACCGTGGCAATTTCAAGTACGAAAAGTATGACGGGACATTTATTAGGTGCCGCAGGAGCTATTGAAGCGATGGCGTGTATTGGTGCTTTAAATGATAGTATCATTCCTCCCACAATCGGCTTAACTGAACCAGATGAGCTTTGTGATTTGAATTATACGGCGCAAAAG
This sequence comes from Vagococcus lutrae, assembly GCF_023299185.1. Classification (NCBI taxonomy): domain Bacteria; kingdom Bacillati; phylum Bacillota; class Bacilli; order Lactobacillales; family Enterococcaceae; genus Vagococcus; species Vagococcus lutrae. The sequence continues at coordinate 640,068 of NZ_CP097017.1, read as the reverse complement.
CCTGTGTCACGTGCTGTTCAATACGCTTTAAGTAATTCACTCGGCTTTGGTGGACATAATGCCGTCCTTTGTTTTAAAAAATGGGGAGGTGCATAATTTGGAATTTTCAGATTTAAAAGAGTTGTTAACTTTTTTCCAAGAGTCTGACATTCGCGTGTTGGAATTAAAAAATACAGAGTTAAGTTTGTATTTAAATAAGGATCAGGACACACGAGGATTATCATCTCATGATAATCAAACGGTCGCTCCTGTAATACCAAGCCAAGAGAAACCTATTTCTACCAATGAAATATCACCTTCATCAGCAGAAGTCGAACCAGCAGCCGAAGTGAAAGGGCATATGATTACTTCACCACTAGTAGGATTGGCTTATTTACAGGCTTCTCCAGATGCGCCACCTTTTAAAAAAGTGGGCGATGCGGTAGCAGAAGGTGAAGTAGTTTGTATTATTGAAGCGATGAAAATAATGAATGAAATTACAAGCGACCGTTCAGGAACGGTGAAAGCAATCCATGTAGAAAATGAAGAAGTCGTGGAATTTGGACAACCGTTAATAGAAATCATTTAGGAGGAAATAAGATGAAATTAAATGCACAAGAAATTATGGAGATTATTCCCAATCGTTATCCGATTATGATGGTCGACCGTGTTTTAGAATTGGAGCCCGGGAAACGTGTAGTGGCTATTAAAAATGTGACGTACAACGAGCCGTTTTTCCCAGGACATTTTCCGGGGGAACCCGTTATGCCTGGTGTTTTAATCTTAGAAGCTCTGGCTCAAACTGGCTCGATTCCCTTATTAAAAAGTCCAGAATTTGAAGGGATGACAGGTTATTTAGGTGGGATTGATAAAGTGAAATTCCGCCAAAAAGTTGTACCGGGTGATGTGTTACGTATGGAAATGGACATTATTAAGCGAAAAGGAAATATCGGAGTAGGGAAGGCAGCAGCTTACGTGGAAGATAAAAAAGTGTGTTCGGCTCTTATGACCTTTATCATTGGAGCAGAGTAACATGTTTACGAAAGTTTTAGTTGCCAATCGTGGAGAAATTGCGGTTAGAATTATTCGCGCTTGTCGTGAGTTAGGGATACAAACGGTTGCCGTATATTCTGAAGCCGATCGTTATGCCATGCATACTGAGATGGCGGATGAAGCGATTTGTATCGGACCGGCACGAGCAAGTGACTCCTATTTAAATATGGAACAGATTTTAAGTGCGGCTATTTTAACAGGCGCTCAAGCTATTCATCCAGGCTTTGGTTTTTTAGCTGAGAATAGTTTGTTTGCGGAAATGTGTCGCGATTGTCAAATTAAGTTTATTGGTCCATCTGCCGATTTAATTGACGCAATGGGAAATAAGATTAATGCAAGAGCTTTAATGATTGCTGCTGACGTGCCCGTTATTCCCGGTAGTCAAGGAGTAGTTGCTACAGTCGAAGAGGCCGAAAAAATTGCAAGCGAAATCGGTTTTCCTATTATGTTAAAAGCGGCTGCAGGTGGTGGCGGTAAAGGAATTCGTAAAGTCATGGCGCCATCAGAACTTTCAAGTCAATTTCACAATGCACAGTCTGAAGCTCGTGCTGCATTTGGTAATGATGCGATGTATATCGAAAAAATCATCTATCCCGCGCGGCATATCGAAGTTCAAATTTTAGGTGATCAGTATGGTCATGTGATTCATCTTGGAGAACGAGATTGTTCATTACAACGAAATAATCAAAAAGTCTTAGAAGAAGCGCCGTCATTTGCCTTGTCAGATGCGTTGCGTTCTAAAATGGGCGAAGCTGCTTTAAAAGCAGCGCGTTCGATTGACTATGAGGGAGCGGGAACGATTGAGTTCTTAGTTGATGAACAGGATGATTTTTACTTTATGGAGATGAATACCCGTATTCAAGTGGAGCATCCTGTGACAGAAATGATAACAGGTGTAGATATTGTGAAAGAACAATTGCGAATAGCAGCTGGCGAGGCTTTAACTTTAAAACAAGAAGAAGTCGTTTTTGCAGGTCATGCGATTGAATGTCGTATTAATGCAGAAAGTCCCGCGCGTGATTTTGCTCCTTCGCCTGGGACGATTAATCATTTAATCTTACCTGCAGGGGGGTTAGGATTACGAGTCGATAGCGCCATGTATAATGGTTACCAAATTCCACCTTTTTATGATTCGATGATAGCGAAAGTGATTGTTCATGGTCATACACGTGAAGAAGCTATTCAAAAAATGCAACGCGCACTTTTAGAGCTTGTCACAGACGGTGTGGAAACCAATCAGGAATTTCAGCTTGATTTACTCGCTGATGAAGGTGTTCTGACAGGAAATTATTCTACTGCCTATTTACAAGAAGAATTTTTACCAAAGTGGTTAGGAACGAGTGGTAACTAGAGAGGAGTGACGTTGTGGGACTTTTTAAAAAACGTGCTTATATACCTTTGCGTCCGCAGCGCGATAGACAGACGCCCCAAAAACCGAAAGTACCAGACAACACATGGGTGAAGTGTCCGAGTTGTCAAAAAACGCTGTATCATCAAACGATAGGCGAATTAAAAGTATGTCCGCACTGTCAATATGGTTTTCGTTTAACAACACAGGAGAGAATGTCCCTTATTTTAGACGCGAATAGTTTTCACGAGTGGGAAATCCCAGACTGTGAAGAAAATCCCCTTGCTTTTCCAGGCTACGAAGATAAATTAACACAAGCTCGCAGTAGAACAGGTTTAAGTGAAGCGGTCATGATAGGATGTGGACGAATTCAAGACCATGACGTTGCTTTTGGTGTTATGGATAGTCATTTTATGATGGGAAGTATGGGGACTGAAGTGGGGGAACGGTTAACAGTGTTATTTGAACGCGCACGTACAGAACGTTTGCCCGTTGTTCTTTTTACAGCATCAGGAGGTGCGCGAATGCAAGAGGGCATATTATCTCTTATGCAAATGGCCAAAATATCTGCAGCTGTTAAACGTCACTCAAAAGCAGGCTTATTGTATATTCCTGTTTTAACTGATCCGACAACAGGTGGTGTGACAGCGAGTTTTGCGATGCAAGGAGATATCATTCTCGCTGAACCCGGTATTACGATAGGGTTTGCCGGTAGACGTGTGATTGAACAAACGATTCGTCAAACATTACCCGAAACATTTCAGACGTCCGAATTTTTATTGGAAAAGGGATTTTTAGATAAAATAGTTAAACGTAACGAGTTAGTTAAAGTATTAGCCTATCTATTAAAAGTGCATCAAGTGAAGGATGTGAAAAATTTCTATGAAAGCTAAAACAGCTAGTGAAATTGTAGCGTTAGCCCGTCATCCTCAACGTGTTACACCATTAGATTATATTCATCGACTATTTGATGAGTTTATTGAATTGCATGGTGATCGCCACTATGCTGACGATAAAGCGATTGTAGGTGGAATCGCGACATTAAACGGGCTTGCATGTACGGTAGTCGCGATTCAAAAAGGACGTGACTTAGCAGAAAATGTAGCGCGTCACTTTGGTTCTCCACATCCCGAAGGGTATCGTAAAGCCTTGCGACTGATGAAACAAGCAGAAAAGTTTGGTCGTCCTATCATTACGTTTATAAATACTCCCGGTGCTTTTTGTGGTATCGAAGCAGAAGAACGTGGTGAAGGAGAGGCTATCGCGCGTAATCTCTATGAAATGAGTGATTTAGCTGTACCTATCATCGCGATTTTTACTGGCGAAGGCGGGAGTGGTGGTGCGATAGCTTTAGGAGTCGCCGACCATATCATGATGTTAGAACATAGTATTTATTCGATATTATCGCCAGAAGGATTTGCGTCTATTTTATGGAAAGATGCTAAACGGGCAGAAGAGGCGGCTGAATTAATGAAGCTCACAGCCTATGACTTAAAAGAGCTAGGTGTGATTGATGAGATTGTGTTAGAAACACAGGGAGCAAGTGGACTTCCTTTAGAACAAGCGTTAATCGAGCGCGACTTAAAACAGAAAATCATCGCTCAATTGACAAACTTACAAGCCATAGAAATAAACGAATTATTAGAAAGACGTTATGATAGATTTCGTCAATTTTAAAAACACTCGAACATTAATTAACAGTTCCCCTTAGTCTTAAGGGAACTGTTAACATGAGTCGAGTGTTATTTTTTTATTTTATGACTGGTTACAAATTCTAAAAACTGGGCGGCAATAGGTGAAAGTGTGCGATTTTTTTCATGAATCACAACGATATCGAACTTCTTAACCTTATTATCTAGTTTAACCCAAGTTAAGTTTTCATTGCGATACTCGTCTTGCAATTGAATCGGCATAAGGGCAACGGTCTGATCTGCTTGACTATTGAGTATCGTTTGTAAGACGACTTCATGGTTGTTACTGATGAAACGAACATTAGGACGAAAACCAGATTCTTCAGCTAAGTCTTGCAGCACATGATAGAGAACAAAGTCTTTCGACATGGAAACAAAGGCTTGTTCTTTGAGTTCGCTAAATTTCAATGATTTTTCTTTAGCTAAAGAGTGGTCGCTACGCATGACCACATAGGCGTCATAATGGAATGAATGGAACATGTTTTTTTCAACACTTAAATTAGGAAAATTAATCGGGTATGACACAATACCAATTTCAAGGTCTCCTTCTGAGACCTTTTTTTGTGTTTTAATTGAGCCTTCTTCGACAATATGTAAGGAAATATGCGGGTATTCAGTCATAAATTGCTCGATAAGAGGCATGAAAAAGGGTGAAATAACAGCATTAGAACCAATGACTAACTCTTCATCTTCTCGATAAGCTTGATTTAACAGAGTGGCTTCCAGTTGATCAAAGTCTTGCACAATCGAAGAGCCTTTTTCATATAATAATTCGCCTGCCGAAGTAGGAAGTACTTTATTTCCAACTTGATATAACAGTTTGGTACCCAAGTCATTTTGAAGTTTCGTCATATTCCATGATAACGTCGGTTGCGTGACAAACAGATTTTTAGCGGCAAGGGAATAACTCTGTGAATTAATGATTTCAATAAAGTATTTTACTTGTCTAATATCCATAGTAAGTCCTTTCCAGATAAGGGTTTTATTGTCTTTATAGAGTGTATCTATAGGGGTATAAAAAGAATTGAATTCACAAATTTTTTGTACATGCTACACTATAGATAACAAAAGGAAACGTTTTCTTGTAACACCTTCAAGTTTGATTTTACTTGAAGCCGCTAGTTTTAGCAATCATAAAATAGGTTTTTAGAGTTACAAAAAATAAAGATTATCAAAGGAGGAAAAGATGTGAATATTGGAGTAAAACCTAAGGATTTTGCGATGAACGTACTGAATGGGGTTGCCATCGGGGTTGTCGTATCCTTAATACCAGGTGCTTTACTGAGTGAACTTTCAAAAGCAATTGGTTGGCAGTTTGGATTAACCGCAACGGGAATCGCCCAAACGTTAATGCCGATTGTTGTGGGGGTGGCAGTAGCACTTAATTTTAAATTCACACCTATTCAAATCGGAGCTTTAGGAATGGCAAGTGTCGTTGGATCGGGTGTTGCAACATTAAATCCTGAAGGTGGATTTATTTTCCAAGGGACAGGAGATGTTATTAACACAGGTTTAACAGCTGCAATCGGAGCACTTATTATCTTATTAATTGGTGAAAAGATGAAAGCCTTTACGATTTTAGTTATTCCAACGATTTTAGTTATTGTAGGAGGTGGTATCGGACAACTGCTACTACCATTCGTTAAACAAATTACGATGATGTTAGGTAACTTCGTTAATATGTTAACCGAATTACAACCTGTGCCAATGGCAATCGCTTTAGCTGTTATCTTCTCAATGATGATTGTTTCGCCGATTGCGACAGTTGGAATTGCTACAGCTATTTCATTAGGCGGTGTCGGTTCAGCAGCTGCTAACATTGGAATCTGTGCAGCAGGTTTTGGTTTATGTGTAGCTGGTTGGAAAGCAAACAGTGTGCCAACATCACTTGCTCACTTTATTGGTTCACCAAAAATGCAAATGGCAAACGTTATTAAAAAGCCAAAAATCATTTTACCAGTTATTTGTAACGCAGCAATCTCAGGTGCTTTTGCAGCATTTATGGGATTAGAAGGCACACCATTTAGTGCTGGATTTGGATTCAGTGGTTTAATTGGTCCAATTAATGCGATGACATTAGCACCAGGTGGTTGGACAGTAGGGAATATGATTAAAGTCACACTAGCATTCTTAGTTATCCCTCTAACATTAGGTTTTGTGTTCAACTACTTATTTAGTAAAGTCTGGTCTATTACAAAACCAGAAGATTACCAATTAGATTTCAACTAATAAAAAAACATTTTTGAAAGGATGAACAAAATGGCAAAAACAATTAATTTTGATCAGATCGTTAAAGAGAATGCTGAAAACGTAAAATTCGTTCAGATTCTTAATGAAAAAGGAGAGCTAGTCAACAACGGCTTGAAATCTTCACTTAAAGATGAAGAGATGGTGGCATTGATGAAAGACCTAGTTTGGGGACGTACAGTCAACAAACGTTTAGTATTAGCAGGTCGTCAAGGTCGTATTGGGAACCTACCTCCATCAGAAGGTATGGAAGCATCTCAATTAGCAACATTGTTTGCAATTGATAAACAAGACTTCTTACTACCAACTTACCGTGACGTTATTCCTTTGGTTAAACACGGTATGCCTTTATCAAACGCAGTTCTTTGGTACCGTGGACACGTAGCAGGTAACCATTTCCCAGAAGATTTACAAGGTTTACCAGCACAAACAATCATTGGTTCTCAAATGTTACAAGCTGCAGGTATTGGAATGGCTTATAACTTAGATGGCGAGAAAAAAGTAGCGATGACATACATCGGAGACGGTGGTACATCTCAAGGTGACTTCTACGAAGGAATTAACTTTGCTGGGGCATTTGATTCACCAGTTGTCTTCATTGTACAAAATAACCAATACGGTATTTCAGTTCCTCGTGATAAACAAACAAAAGCTAAAACACTTGCTCAAAAAGCAGTTGCAGCTGGAATTCCAGGAATCCAAGTAGACGGAATGGATGCACTTGCTCTATACGAAGCAACGAAAATGGCAAAAGACTACGCATTAGCTGGAAACGGCCCTGTGTTAATCGAAACATTAACTTACCGTTACGGACCACATACATTATCAGATGATCCAACACGTTACCGTCCAGAAGGCGAAGTTGAAGAATGGCAAGCAAAAGATTGCTTAATCCGTATGCGTAAATATTTAGGCGACAAAGGTTTATGGAATGAAGAAATGGAACAAGAAGTTATCGATGCGACAACTCAAGAAGTTAACGAAGCATTAGATACTGCTGATAAAGCACCTAAGATGAAAGTTTCTGAAATGTTAGAAAGTGTCTACGAAGTACCGACACCACGTATTGCAAAAGAAATTGCGTTCTATAAAGAGAAGGAGGCTAACTAACATGGCACAAAAAAATATGGTTCAAGCGGTAAATGAAGCTTTAGATCAAATTATGGAATCAGATGAAAAAACACTTTTATTCGGTGAAGACGTTGGGATTAACGGAGGGGTTTTCCGTGCGACTGACGGATTACACGCAAAATATGGCGACAAACGTATCTTTGATACACCATTAGCAGAATCAGGTATTTTAGGGATTTCTTTAGGATTAGCAATCGGTGGCTACCGTCCAATCCCAGAATTACAATTCTCTGGTTTTACAATGGAAGCGATTGACGGATTAGCAGGACAAATGGCGCGTCACCGTTACCGTATGGGCGGAAAAGCATCAGCACCTATCACCATTCGTTCAACATTTGGTGGTGGCGTTGGAACACCAGAATTACACTCAGATAACTTAGAAGGTTTATTTGCTCAAACACCTGGATTACGTATTGTTATTCCAAGCGGCCCATATGATGCAAAAGGCTTGTTAATTTCATCAGTGAAAAATAATGACCCAGTCTTTTTCTTAGAACACTTGAAATTATACCGTTCTATTAAAGAAGAGGTTCCTGAGGAAATGTATGAAATTCCTTTAGATAAAGCGAATGTGGTTCGCGAAGGAACAGACGTTACAATCGTAACTTATGGTTCAATGGTTCATGAATCAACGAAAGCAGCAAAAGAGTTAGAAAAAGAAGGTATTTCAGTTGAAGTTATCGACTTACGTACAGTAGCACCATTTGACATCGATACTATTTTAGAATCTGTTAAGAAAACTGGCTATGCAGTTGTGGTTCAAGAAGCACAACGTTTAACAGGATTGGCAAACCACATTATGGCAGAAATTGCTGAAAATGCGATGTACGATTTAGAAGCACCTATCGGCCGTGTTGCAGCGCCAGACAGTCACTTCCCATTCGGTTCAGCTGAGTCAGTTTGGTTACCAAATGCGAAAGATATTGAAGCTGAAGTTAAACGCGTTATCAACGGATAAGATTACTGGAAAGGAAGAGATATTATGGCATATAAATTTAAATTACCAGACGTAGGTGAAGGTCTGGTTGAAGCAGAAATTTTAAGTTGGTTAGTAAAAGAAGGACAAGAAGTTAAAGTAGATGATCCTTTAGTAGAAATTCAAAACGATAAGTCAACTATGGAAATTACAACACCTGTATCAGGAACAGTTGAAAAAATCTTAGTTCCTGAAGGGATGGCACAAGTTGATGAAGTCATCTTAACAATTTTAACAGAAGATGATTCAGCTCCTTCAGAAGAAGGCGGTGCTTCAACTGAAGCAGCACCTAAAGCAACAGAAGAAAAAGTAGCAGAAGAACCAGCAGCACCACCAGCAGCTAAAAAAGGCCTAGTGCGTGCAGTTCCTTCAGTTAGAAAATATGCACGTGAAAAAGGTGTGGATATCAACGAAGTAACACCAGCAGACGGTAATCGTCTAACGCGTACAGATATCGATAACTTCTTAAGTGGTGGGGGAGCAGCAGAAGTTGCACCAGCAGCTTCTACAACACCGGAAGTAGCTTCAACACCGGCTGCTTCAACACCAAAACCAGCTCCAGTTCCACAACCTCAAGGTGAAGACTGGCGCGAACCAATGACACCTGTGCGTAAAGCAATCGCAAACGGTATGGTTCAAAGTCGTACACAAATTCCACACGTTACTGTTTTTGACAAAGTGGACGCAACAAAACTTATCGCACATCGTAACGAATATAAAGGTGTAGCGAAAGAAGAAGGTATCGGCTTAACATTCTTACCGTATGTTGTAAAAGCAATGGTAGCAATGTTGAAAGCACATCCTTCAATGAATGCGTACGTTGACATGGAAAAATCAGAAATTGTCCACCGTGGCAATATCAATATCGGAATTGCAACAAACACTGATCACGGTTTATACGTGCCAGTTATTAAAAATGCAGATAAGAAGAGCATTTTTGAAATCGCCCAAGAAATTTCAGACTTAGGTGAAAAAGCATTAGCTGGTAAGTTAACACGTGACGACATGACAGGTAGTTCTGTGACCATCACAAACATTGGTGGTGTTCCAGATACAGAAGGTATTTGGTCAACGCCAATCATTAACTACCCTGAGTCATGTATTATGGGAATCGCACGTATCGGTGATGAAGTCGTACCAAACGAAGACCGTGAAATCGTTGTGAAACCTATCTTACGCACATCATTTGCATTTGACCACCGTCTAGTTGATGGTGTTGAAGCACAGAAAGCATTTAACGTCTTTAAGAATGCTTTACGTGACCCAGCATTGATGTTACTAAGAGCTTAATAAAAAGGAGTGCTTACACGTGGCAATCAAATCATTTGATGATTTAAAGTCACGATTGAAAGCGGATAGTCATGAACAGCGTACAGTAGCCGTTGCGAACGCAGCTGATGAGCATACGTTACAAGCGGTACTGTCGTTGTATCATGAAGACTATATCCGTCCCTTACTTGTAGGGGATAAAGACGCGATTAGTCAGTTGTTAGCTGACTTAAATGAAGATGTTTCATTGTTTGATATTTACCATGAAACGACCCCAGAAAGCATTGCAGCTAAAGCAGTTTCTTTAGTTAAAGAAGGTGCTGCGCAAGTCTTGCTAAAAGGTGGTATTCAAACGCGTGATTTATTGAAAGCAGTCGTGAATAAAGAAACGGGTATTCGTAAACCAGGTGTTTTATCACACGTGGCGATTAACGAAGTCCCAACGTATCATAAATTATTATTAGTTTCTGATGGCGGAATGGTATTAACACCTGACGTTAAGATGAAACAAGCGATTCTTGACAATGCCCTATCTGTCTATCGCGGTCTTGGTTATGACCAAATAAACGTAGGGATTTTAGACGCAAGTGAGAACGTTAATCCGAAATTACAAGCGTCACAAGATGCAGTGGAACTTAAGGAGTTAGCAGGAACAACTGGTTATGAAGATGTCAAAATCGAAGGACCGATTTCACTTGACCTTTCAATTAGCAAAGAAATTGCTGAGGCTAAAGGCTATGATAGTGAAATTGCCGGCGATATGGACGTTTTACTAGTTCCTGATATTGTCACAGGTAATGTATTAGGAAAGTCATTGACAACCTTAGCAGGCGGTAAAATGGCTGGTTTAATTATTGGCGCAGAGGCACCGATTGTCTTAACCTCTCGTGGCTCTTCAATGGAAGAAAAATTAAACTCATTACTTTTAGCAATTTCATTATAGAGAGGAATTATTAGCATGGAACAATATCGTATTGTGGTAATCAACCCAGGATCAACATCAACAAAAGTATCTTATTATGAAAATGATAAGGAAGTAGTTAATGAAAATCTATTTCATCCTACTGAATCTTTAGAAAAATATGCCCGAGTGAGTGATCAGTATGATTACCGTTTGGCTATTATTTTAGACTTTTTAAAAGCACATGACATAGATGTGACAAAATTAGATGCAGTGGTCGGACGTGGTGGTATGTTACCTCCCGTTGATGCAGGAGCTTACTTTGTAAATGATGAAATGATCGAGTGGCTGACAAACCGCGCTGATATTGATCATGCGTCTAATTTGGGAGCAGTACTGGCGAATGGTATTCGTAATCAAGCTAAAGCAGATTGCATTGCGATGATTTATGACCCGATTACTGTCGACCAATTTTGGGATTTATCCCGCGTATCCGGACTGAAAGGCGTTAAACGTCGTAGTATTGGACACATGTTAAACATGCGTTCTGTGGCGTTACAAACGGCTGAACAAATGAACAAACCATATGAAGATTTAAACTTGATTGTTGTACATCTTGGAAGTGGCTCTTCTATCAGTGCACATTATCAAGGACGTATGGTGGATTTAATTTTAGATGATGAAGGACCTTTCTCAGTTGAGAGAAGTGGTGGTTTATCACTCAAAGAATTAATTCCAATGTGTTATGAAATGTCTGAAGAAGATATTACAGTATTAACACGTAAAAAAGGCGGTATGATTTCTTACTTAAACACTAATAGTGGGATTGAAGTAGAAGAACGTATCGAAAATGGAGACGAAGAAGCAGCTTATATTCTGGAAGCAATGGCCTACCAAGTAGCGAAAGGAATAGGGTCTGCGGCTACGGTTCTAAGTGGTAAAGTAGATGGAATTGTGATAACTGGAGGATTGGCTTACTCCGAGCGATTAACTGACTGGGTTAAAGAACGTGTTTCATTCATCGGCAATGTCATTGTTTCCCCAGGTGAAAATGAAATGTACGCTTTAGCAATGGGAGCAAATCGTATCTTAACAGGAGATGAAGTCGGTCACACATTTTCTCTACCAGAAGCATAACAACAACGTGATTTGGCTGTCGCGTTGATTGTCAAGAAATAGAAAGAGTGAGGAAACCTATTCAGGTTGGTTTCCTCACTCTTTTTTTAAGATAAAACTTTACTTAGAAAGCTCTGCGTACGGCTATTCTGCGGTGTTTCAAAAATAGCTTGTGGGGTTCCTTGTTCTTGGATCACACCTTCATCCATAAAGATGACTCGGTCAGCTACTTCTTTAGCGAAGCCCATTTCGTGGGTAACAATCGCCATCGTCATTCCTGATTTAGCTAAGCTTTTCATCACGTTTAGAACTTCTCCAACCATCTCTGGATCCAAGGCAGATGTTGGTTCATCAAATAGCATGACTTCTGGTTCCATAGCTAAAGCTCGTGCAATTGCCACCCGTTGTTTTTGTCCACCAGAAAGACTATTGGGATAGCTGTCTGCTTTATCAGCCAATCCAACAAGCGTCAATAATTCTAAGGCTTGTTGTTTAGCCACTTCTGGTTCAACCTGTTTGACTTCTATCGGACTTAACGTGATGTTTTCCATGACAGTCTTATGTGGGAATAGATTAAAGTTTTGAAAAACCATTCCGATTTTTTGTCGTACTTGGTTGATATCTGTTTGTTTATCCGTTAAATCTTGATTTTTAAATAAAATTTGACCTTTTGTTGGGGTTTCTAACAGATTTAAACAACGTAGAAAGGTGCTTTTACCGCTACCAGACGGCCCTATGATAACGACAACTTCTCCAGACTCTATTGTCGCATCTATACCTTTTAGTACCTCGTTATCCCCAAAATACTTATGCAGATTTTTAATATTAATCACTAGTACTCATTCTCCTTTCAGCTACACCTATTACGCGAGAAAGTGTAAATGTTAAAATAAAGTAAACGATTGACACTAAGACAATCGGTAAAAATGGTTTAAAACTTGCGCCTTGAACGACACCGGCTTGGAACATTAACTCAGAAACACCGATGACTGAAACGACGGAAGATTCCTTAATGACGGTTACAAATTCATTCCCAAGTGCCGGTAAAATATTTTTAATTGCTTGTGGCAAAATGATTTTTTTCATGCTTTGTTGCTGAGTCATTCCTAATGAACGTGCAGCTTCTAACTGTCCTTTATCAACTGCTTGAATACCCGCACGGATGATTTCAGCGACATAAGCACCACTATTTAAGAATAACGCAATACAGCCGGCTGTTAAAGCGTTTAGCTCAAGATTTAAAGCGGCACTACCAAAGTATACTAGAAAGATTTGAACTAGGAGAGGCGTACCACGAACATATTCAATATAAATAGCAGCGATCCAGCGAAAAACTTTTGTTTCGGATAATTTCATTAAGGCCAACAATGTACCAAGCAAGGCTCCAAAAAGAACCCCAACAAAAGCTAAGAAAATCGTATAGCCAGCACCTTTTACGTAATTCATACCATATTTTTCAAGGAAGCTACTGTCATCATGGAACATATACTGAGCTGCTTCTTGTTTGTAGGTTTCCATTAAGTTTTGGTCGTTGATTTCTTTAACAGTTTCATTGACTTTAGCTAGTAAGGCAGGAGCATCTTTGGAAACAGCAATTGCCATATCTGATTCTCCGTCTGCAAAGGTAACATCAGATACCATAAGCTGTGGGTTTTGAAGTGCGTACGCTTCAGCAACGGGTCCTTCAATAACAGCGCCGTCTACTTTGTTGTTTTGTAGGTTTAAGACGACATCGGTTACTTTTTGCAGAGAAACAACCGTTGAACCAACGAGTTCATTTTGAGCTAATGCTTCTTGTGTTGTTTGCTTCTGAGCGGCCACTTTTTTGCCATTAAAATCGGTTACGTTTTTAAATTTCTCTGAATCTGCTTTTCGTATCAAAATTTTTTGTTGAATACGAATATAGGGGTCAGTAAAATTTACTTCTTTTTGTCTTTCAGGTGTAGGGGACATACCAGAGATGATGAGGTCGACTTTACCTGTTTTCATTGAACCAAGTAACGCGTCAAACCCTAGTTCTTCCACGACGAGCTCTACGCCTAAGTCTTTGGCTATTTTTTCTCCCATTGAAACATCGGCTCCGACGACTTTGTCTTTTCCGTCGACAGTCGCGTGAAACTCGTAAGGAGGGTAGTCAGCGGACAAGCCAATTGTCAATTTCCCCTTTTTTTGAATATTTTCTAAAACAGCGTCGGTTTCTGCCGCTTTAGTTTGCGTAAAAAATGGTGTCATAAATGAGATGCCTACTAGAATGGCAACGACTTTTTTTAGTGTTTTATTTTTCATATAATAGCGCTCCTTCTTTGATGATAAATTGTATTATACACACAAAAGAATAATTATGCAAGTTTATTTTTATAAATGAATAAAAATACAATTCCGATGGAAAATTCATGCCGATTCTAATTATTTTATGAGAAAGTTTGAAACTATTGATAAAAAAACATACAATAGGGAAAGTGAAGGAGGGCGTTCGGATGGATTTACATGAAAAAGGGTTGTTACTGGAAACATGTGTGTTAGCCGGGAAAATTATGATTGAAAATGGTGCAGAAATGGCCCGTGTTGAAGATACAATGAACCGTCTAGCAGGGGCGCACCATCATGAAAGAGGGATTAGTTTTGTTACATCTGGTATCGTCCTTATGGGGCTTGAGAGTACAAAATCTGTTCAGATGATGGATGTTACGAAACGAACCACTAATTTAGAAAAAGTAGCGAAAGTAAATGAATATTCTCGTTATTTTGTAGAAGATAGAATAACGCTTATACAGTTAAATAAAATGTTACAAATATTGGATTACAAAAAAAATGACCGTCCGATGTCTTTAAAAGTGTTAAGTGCTGGGATTTTAAGTGCGTGTTTAATGATGATTGTTGGACAAGGGTCTTGGTGGGATTTTGTCCCAACTTTTTTGGTTGGGGCGATAAGCTACACGGTTTATTTAATCAGTCAAAAGTATTTGAAAACGAAGTATCTGGATGAATTCGTAGCGTCGTTTATGATTGGTTTACTTGCTTTGACATTTGAAAAATGGGGCTTTGGTCTGTCCGCAGATAATATGATTATTGGTAGTATTATGCCACTCGTGCCAGGAATTGCAATTACTAACGCGATTCGCGACATTCAGCAAGATGATATTTTATCAGGCATGTCTCGTGCTGTGGAATCATTGATGATTGCTGTTTTAATCGGGGCGGGTATTGCGGCTGCGTTTTCCTTTTTAAAAATGTAGAGGTGAAAAGATGATAGTAGAATTATTTAAACAAGCTCTTTTAAGTTTTATTAGTACAGTAGGCTTTGCTTATATTTTGCTCGTACCTAAAAGCAAGCTACTTTATAGTGGGTTAAGTGGCATGGCGGGATGGTCTGTTTATTGGATAGCGGTCACATTAGGCTTTAGTACGGTAACGGGTAGTTTCTTCGGTGCCTTAATGTTGGCAGCCTTGAGTTATCGTTTTGCCGTTAAGTTAAAAACACCTGCGACGCTTTATAACATTCCTGGTATCGTTGCACTTGTACCTGGAGCAGTCTCATATCAAATGACGTATGCCTTTATTCGTGGAGAGTACGATCAAGCTATCTTTTATGGGATTAAAGTCTCCGCTTTGGCGGGTGCCATAGCAGCAGGTCTAATCGGTTTTGATTTAATCAGAAAAATAATACTAAGAATAAAAGCAACCTATAAGAAGTAAATTCTGGCTCTTTGTCAAATAGGACTGATGAATCAAAATGAAGTCGAAAGATGAGTGGAACTTGTTCCATTCATCTTTTTTATTTTACTTCAATGAGGCGATTCATCATGAATATTCTTAATTTCATGTTCTCAAATGATTTAAATCCATAGGATACCCGTTTTAAAGTTTTAATATGTGTGTTTTTAGCTTCAATCTTACCGTTTGAATAAGGATATAGAAGAGAGTTACGAATCCCTTCTTCATAGTTTAAAAGGTTGTGAAGTTTCTTACGAAATTCTGAATCCAATGTTTCAGGTAGTCCTTTTAGTTGTTGGATAAATGACACGTGATTTTTACTTCTGAAAGCATCCATCATATCATGAAAACAGTGATAGGCTTCTTTTAATGGTTCAGAATAAGACAAAAGACGGTCAATCATCATGGCTTCTGTTTGATAAGGATAATGGGGTGCACGGAAACTGCGCCATGTTTTATATTCTGAATGATTGATAGACATTCGGTCCTTCGTTAAGCGACGCCAGTTGGCTTTTAATTTTAGGTAACCTAAGTGGTTATGCTGTTGTTTCAATCGCTTCATTTCCTTAATACGAAAGTCCTGAAAGGCTTTATTACAATGTTTAACCACGTGAAATCGATCAATAATAATCTTGGCTGACGTAAAAACACTCTTCGTCAATTGAAAGTAAGCGGCATTCATATCTGTGACTAATAATTTGACGTCGTTAGGATTCGGATACTTTTTGAAATGAGCAGTCAAATGCGTTAACTTCCGTGAAGGAAGTATATTAATAAGTTTTCCTGTTATACCATCTGCACAAATAAAACTCATGGTGTCTTCTGAAGAACAATGGGAACGAAATTCATCTACCATTAAGACCTCCGGCAAGTACGTTTGATAGGGAGTTGGTAAATAACTTTTTATTGAGCGTAATACCCTAATGACGGTAGTAATAGAAACATGGCATAACTTCGCAATTAAAGTGAATGAGATTTTTTCTTTTAATAAATCTATTATTTTAAGTATCACATGTCTTGAAATAGAGTGTCCTTTCTCGACAAAATAAGGGGTAGCGGTCCAATGATGAGCACAATTTTTACAGGTATAGCGTTGTTTTGCGACGTTCATAATTAAAGGTAAATGATTAAATTGATCAAAACGCACGACCGCTTTTTTCTTACCATTTCTTACGACTACTTGCTTTCCACTTTCGTTATACACCGTTGAACCACAATGATGACAAGGCATTAGTGGGGGTGAAAAAGTAGCGTTGACCACACATGTTTGTTGTCCTTTTACCATTTCGTAAGAAATGTCAGATGTGATTAAATTTGGCTCTATGATTCGAAGTAATTTTTTGATATCATTAGACATGAGCATATCGCCTCCCGTTTGTTTTTTTGTGGTAAATTAATCATATAGGAGAACGGTATGCTTTTTAATACCTAAAATCAAGAAAATTAAAAAAGGGCTGATGAATCACTTTCTGATTCATCAGTCCTTTAAATTATAGAGCCTAAATTCTTAAGGTTGCTTTTTTACATCGAATTGAGTTATGAGTGTGGAGTAATGTTCTAGCTCATTCCTTTTGTTTTTAAAGTGAGTCAAAGGTGACTCGATCTCGAAATCAACATAGAAAAGTATGTTTAATACAACTTAATTCGTTTGTTCATTTTTTTCTTTTTTACTTATCTGTTCTTGCTCTAATGTGATAAATCGTTCGGCTTCTTTCTCAGCAATGTCAGTGCGACGTTTAATTTCATCTTCATCAAGTCCGACATCGTCAATGTATTGAGAAAGTAATTTGTCAAGTTCATCAGTTTTTGTGTATTTTATTCCCATCGTTATCCTTCTTTCTAATTATGTTTGATTATACTATATCATTTTGATAAGGTATAATGAAAGTAGGAGGCTATCAAAATGAAAACGACGCAACCCCTTTTTTTAATCCAACTACAACATCGATTATCTTCTGAAAAAGCAGCATTGACGGAACAACTCGCTCAATGGCTCGTTTTAGGAAAAATCATAGATTCTAATGGCCGCCTCGAAAAAGTCGAGGGGGAGCGTATGGAACAAGTAGATTTAGAAACATTTAAAGATGAGTTAAACCAAACAAACTGGCAAGAGGCTTTGCCGGTGACATATTTTTATCATGCGGAAAAAGTCGAAGCGAGCTTGACATGTGTGGACAATCGTTTTACACAACGATTTTTATTAAAGAAAGTAGACTTTTATAAAGAGGCTTTTTTAATTGAAGATTATCTTCAAAAGCAGTTAGCTAATAATGGGATTCAAGCTTTTATTCGTCCCTATGAAGAATATCTGTCGTCCAATATTGCGGATTTATCATTACGAGACTCTTTTGATTTGAGTCACCAATCATTAAGGCTGATGAGAAATGACGAGCAAGAAAAAATCGTGGACTGTAGTTTACTACCTGGCTATGACGTTGTAACACCTCAGCGTCTCTATACGTCATGTTGGAAAATGTGGTATACCATTGAATACTTTCAAGACATTCCAAAACAAGCTTTTCTAGATGTCCAAGCTGTTCATAATGTAACGGTTTGTGACGATGGCACGTTAATAATCACGCTCTACAAAGATCCATTGAGTTGGTCACATCCTTATAATATCAAAAGCCAACAGTTATTTCGTTTCCAACTTGGATTTGATCAATTTATGAATAATAACGGAGTAGGTTTGCTACGCGATCCGTACACTGAATTTATGCAGTTTAAAAATCAGCGTCAGATGTTACAATATCAAAATAGATATTTGCAGCCCTGTCCCAAAAAGGATGCTAAACATTTTACCTTACGAATATTTGATTCGGCGCGTGGTATTTATCAAGAGGCGCGTCATTTTGGTCAATTAAATGTCTATGCTTTTTTCCCTTTTTTAGAAGCAAAACAAGAACGAGCGGTAGCGTATCATCAAATTGTACCTGACTTTACCTTAGACGAAGCATTGTCGGTTTATAACTATTACATCCAATACTATTTAGAAGTTTATGATATTCTTGAAACAAAACCGACGCAAGAATTAGTGGTGATTTTTTATATTCCTGAAGCTAATCAGCTCACTTTGCCGATTGAAGCTTTGCAGCGACAGTTAGCTAAAAAAGGTTTACGCTGGGTGCGTGAATTAGCACCATATGAATATACTGTCATAAGCCATCAGAAACAGTTGAAAGTTCATTTTCGACCGAGCCATCAATTTGAAACGGATCAATTATTATGGACATTACCGACTGAAAAAACCTCTAAAGAACCAGAAATAAAGAAAAATTGGCTGGAACGACTATCAGAAGCCTTCAATAATAACAAAAAAAGAAGCTGATTAATCAGCTTCTTTTTTGATATAAGGAACAGGTGAGTAATGGCTAGGGTCAATATCCGTTGGAATATTTAAGAGCATTTGAGCTAATGTTTTTCCAATAATAGGGCCTGTCGTCAAACCAGATGAACCGAGACCGCTTGCGACAAAAAGATTGTCTTGTCCAGGCACGCATCCAAAGAAAGGAAGAAAGTCAGACGTATAAGCACGTGTGCCAATACGAACTGTTTTAATCGGTGTTCCTTTAAGTTGAGGAACGAGTCGTATGAGATTATCAATAAGAGGTTGGGTTGTCTCGGTATCGACGGTTAAATCAAATCCGCCTTCATTCTCATGAGTAGCGCCAATGAGAATTTCACCATGACGCAATGGAATAATATCGCCTTCTCCCTGAGGCATGATAACCGGCCAGTCTTTAGAAGGAAAATCTGTATCTAAAACAAGCAATTGCCCTTTTTGAGGACGTACGTCGACCTCATATCCTAAAGGTGTTAATAAATGGGGCAACCACGCGCCAGTAGCCAATACGACTTGTTCAAATGTTTTCTGGCGGTTTTCAAGGTGAACAGTCCACTGTTTCTTATCACTGTATGATAAGTTTAAAACAGCTGTGTCTTCAAATGTTACCGTCTGTTTCGTTAGTTCTCGTCGTATTGCCGTCATTAAACGTTGACCGTCCAGTCTAGCGCCACCTGAGATAAAAAGAGCCGATTGAGACGTTTCGATTAAAGGTATTTTTTCTTTGATTTCTTCCGGTGTGAGACGAGCTATATCGCCGATTTCTGGCGCTTCTTTTCTTCTTTCTAGCGCAAGATGATAGAGTTTGTCTAACAATGCTTCATTTTTTTTAAAGAGTAGTGTACCAACTTGTTGATAAATTGTTTTGTCGTCGCTAAGGTTCATTTCTGCTAGCCATTCTGGGTAGAGCCTAGCGCCTTCTTTAGCCAAGGCATACCAGTCTTTATTACGACGTTGGGATAGCCAAGGGGAAATAATACCCGCTGACGCTTTAGTCGCTTGCCCTTTTCCATCATCAAAAATAGTAATCTCTATTGGTTCAGGCGATAACGATTGTAAGAAGTGAGCACAACTCATTCCTACAATCCCTCCCCCTATAATAGCAACCTGCTTCATATGATTTAGACGTCCTTTCGTGTGTGTGATGTAAATGGTTCGACATGAACATCCGTATCAAACACATTAAATTTTTCATAGAGTAACGTTTCGATTGCTTCAGTAATATCATGACTTTCCGCCACTGTCAAATTAGGGTCCATATAGACGACAATATCAATGAAAATATTCGCACCGTATGTTCGTCCTCGAATATCTTTAATCGATTTCACGCCAGGTATCATTAAAACATTGGCAGCGTATTGCTGTAACTTGGTTTCGGAAAAACCGTCTGATAAAGAAAACGCACTTTCGCTAAAAATATCCCAAGCTGTTTTTAAAATGATGATACCAATAATCACTGCCGTCGCACGGTCTAACCATATCAAGTGAAAGGAGGAGGCGAAAATCGCAATCGCTGTTCCTAAACTGGTTAAAGCATCTGATAAATTATCTTTAGCCGCAGCATCGAGTGCATGACTGCTGACTTTTTTTGCCAGGCGATGATTATAACTATACACCCCAAACATAATAATTGCCGAAGCGATGCCCGTATACGCTGCGATTGGATTTGGGGCAGGAAGTTTGTCATTAAATAAATTTTTAATTGCTGAAACGAGAACTTCTATCCCAATAAAAAACATTAAAAAAGAAGTAATTAAACTAGCGACTGTTTCCACTTTCCAATGGCCATAGCGATGATCATCATCCGCTGGTTGACGAGCTAAGCGTAAGCCAATAAAAACGGCCATCGAAGCGATGACGTCGGATAAGTTATTAAAACCGTCTGCTTGAAGCGCAGCGGAATGGTAGAGTTTTGCCATGATTATTTTAGCAGCTGCTAGTAAGATATAGCTGACAATACTAATAAGCGCGCCTCTTTCAGCGAGCTTGAGTTGTTCATATCGTTTTTGTTGCACCAAAAAACTTCCTTTCTACACTGTTTATTAGGTACTGAATGAAATTATAACAGACAGCTAGAGACGTGACTAGTGTTAAGGGAGACCAAAAAAGAGACTTAGGAACATGAAAAATAAATGCAAGGGTTTTCATATGATTGACAACCTTTTTTTACAATGGTATTCTTTTAATAATCATACAACTATGATGTCGTGACCGTTTATATTATAAATGGTATAGGTGTTATTTTTTTAAAAGTATGAAATAAAAAGCAAAGAGGGAGTCTGTGTGAAAGATAGAAAAACGCAAATCGCTACCATAAAAAAACAAGTCGAAGAAGAAAATGTACATTTTTTAAGACTGATGTTTACAGATGTTTTGGGAACTATTAAGAACGTTGAGGTTCCAATTAGTCAATTGGATAAGGTGCTAGATAATAAGATGATGTTTGACGGTTCTTCTATTGAAGGGTTTGTTAGAATAGAAGAAAGTGATATGTATTTATACCCTGATCTAGACACTTGGTTGATTTTTCCTTGGGAAGCAACAGGCGGTAAAGTCGCTCGTTTGATTTGTGACATCTACACACATACTGGCGAACCGTTTACCGGTGACCCTCGTGGCAATTTAAAACGTGTAGTGAAAGATATGCAAGATTTAGGATTTACGTCTTTTAATTTAGGGCCAGAACCAGAGTTTTTCCTTTTTAAACTAGATGAATTTGGACGTCCTACACTTGATTTAAATGATAGCGGTGGTTATTTCGATTTATCTCCTACTGATTTAGGGGAAAACTGTCGTCGTGATATTGTATTAGAGTTAGAAAATTTAGGGTTTGAAGTAGAAGCTTCTCATCACGAATGTGCACCTGGTCAACATGAAGTAGATTTTAAATATGAAGAAGTAGTCAAAGCGTGTGACAATATTCAAACCTTTAAGCTTGTTGTACGAACCATTGCACGTAAACATGGTTTACATGCGACATTCATGCCAAAACCTCTACACGGGATTGCCGGATCAGGGATGCATTGCAATATGTCCTTATTTAAAGGAGATGAAAATGCTTTTTACGACGAGAAGGGCGAGCGTGAGTTAAGTGAAACAGCTTATCAGTTTATGGCAGGTTTAATCGAACATGCTCGTGGTTATACAGCAGTATGCAATCCGATTGTCAATTCGTATAAACGTTTAGTGCCAGGTTTTGAAGCACCCGTCTATGTCGCTTGGAGTGGACGTAACCGTTCGCCGTTAATCCGTGTACCTGAGTCACGAGGTCTTTCAACACGTGTAGAATTACGTTCGGTCGACCCTGCTGCCAATCCTTATTTAACTATGGCAGTATTGCTAGCGTCAGGATTAGATGGAGTCCGTCGAGAATTGACGCCACCAGCTGAAGTGAATCAAAACATTTATGATATGACTGAGGCAGAGCGCGAAGCAGCACAAATTTCAGACCTTCCGTCTACGCTTCATAATGCAGTCAAAGCTCTTCGGAAAGATAGTGTCGTCCAAGAAGCTCTGGGTGAACATATATTTGGAAACTTTGTCGAAGCTAAACAACAAGAATGGTCGGCATATCGTCAACATGTTTCGGAATGGGAACGTGATATGTATATTGAACGCTATTAATCGTCATAAAAATAGCAAGCTAGTAGCTGTATTTTAATAACCAAAAAAGAAGCGAAAAAACATGATATCTGTTTCATGTTTTTTGCTTCTTTTTTTATGCATCTAAATAAGTTTGAATTGTTTCTAAAAACTGAGAGCCATATTTGGCTAATTTTACTTCGCCAATACCCGTTATTTTAAGTAAGTCTGCGTCTGTTTCAGGAAGAGACTGACACATTTCTTTTAATGTGACATCATTAAAAATCACATACGCAGGAACTCTTTGTTCATCAGCTAATTCTCTTCTTAACATTTGTAATCGAGCGTAAAGTGCTGGATTTGGTACGTCTTGTTCTGAAGCATGTTCTTTTTTGATAACTGGTTTTGTTTCTTTAAAGGCAATCATTTGGATAGGTTCCTTTCCAAACAGGCCTTCTGAAGCACGCTCACCAAGTGTCAGAACAGGGTAGTCATCATTTGATTGGGCTAAATATCCTTCCGCTAACATAAAATCAATTAAATGACGAAGTTGTTTTTCAGACGTATCACTCATAATACCGTAAGTAGATAAATGATCTAAACGTAATTGTTTAAGTCGCTGCTTGGTACTTCCTCTTAAAACATCTACTACCATGGTAATCCCATAATTTTCTCGTAGACGCTTGACGCAAGAAAGAACTTTTTTTATCGAAGTACTGACATCGATTTTTTCCGATTGATTTAAACAGTTAGAGCAATTTCCACAATAATAAGGCGCTTTTTCACCAAAATAATGCAACATATATTGCCTTAAACAGTTTTGCGTGAAACAATAATAAGACATTTTCTTCAATCGTTTTTGTTCTAGATTTTTAAACCATTCGGCTTCTTCTGTTGGTAACAGACTATTCTCCGCTTGTTTTTGGATAAAAAACTGATTAGTCACGACATCTTTCCCGCTGTAAAGTAGGAGACAGTCGGCAGCTTCGCCATCTCGTCCCGCTCGACCGGCTTCTTGATAATAGTTTTCCATATTTTTAGGCATATTGTAATGAACGACAAAGCGTACGTCAGCTTTATCAATTCCCATGCCAAAAGCATTCGTCGCTACCATGATTTGGACTACATCTCTAACAAATGATTCTTGATTTCGATTGCGCTCTTCATGTGAAAGACCGGCATGATAGTAAGTAGCCTCATAGTCGTGTTCAATCAGTAAATCTTTGATTTCTTCTACTAATTGTCGCGTTTGACAGTAGATGATACCTGACTGTTGAGAATGTTCAGCAATAAATTGGAGTAAACTGTCCTTTTTATGCTTGCCTTTTTTTACAGCAAAAGACAGATTAGGTCGGTCAAAGCCAGTGGTCACTTGGAATGGATTTTCTAACGCTAAAATTTTAATAATATCCTCTTTTACCAAAGGCGTAGCAGTGGCTGTGAAAGCACTCATAACTGGACGCTTGGGCAGTGTGGTCACAAATTTCATAATATCAAGGTAATGAGGGCGAAAGTCTTGACCCCATTGAGAAACGCAATGCGCTTCGTCAATACTTACCATGTCAATTTGAACGGTTGAACTAAACGCTAAAAAACGTTCAGTCAAAAGTTGTTCAGGGGCAACATATAGTAGTTTTATTTGGCGTTCCTGACAGGCACGTAAGACAGCATATTGTTCCTGATAGGTCTGTGAGCTATTTAGATAACCAGCAGGTAATCCATTTTGTTGTAGAGCCATGACTTGATCTTTCATCAATGAGATGAGTGGCGAAATGACTAATGTCAGATTGGGCATGATGAGTGCGGGAATCTGATAACAAATTGACTTTCCAGCACCAGTCGGCATAATGCTCATCACATCTTGCTTCGCTAAAATAGCGTCAATAATAGCTAATTGTCCTTCTCTAAATGTATCGTATCCATAGTAATGCCGTAAAATATCATGTGGTGACATAACTCAAAGACTCCTCTCTAAACATTCCCTTATTATAGCATATTTGATTAAAGCGTTTATACTTGCGAAAAAATGAACAATATTCTATAATATAATATATGAATGGTTATTCATTTGAATGAAAGAAGGGATTTATATGACAGAAAAACACCACCATGACCACGATCATGGAAAACTACCAGTGATATTGTATATCGTGGGCCTTATTGTGTTTATTGTAGCGTTGTTTTTACCAGAAAAAAGCTTGCAACAAAATGTGACCTTTGTTATCGCCATGTTGTTGACGGGTTATCATGTGATTGAAGAGGGGATTTTAGATACCATTCATTCAACGGTTGACGCAAAAAAATTCACCCCAAACATTCATATTTTAATGACAATTGCCGCAGTTGGCGCTTCATTTATTGGAGATTTTTTAGAGGGGTCTCTTTTAATTTTAATTTTTGCTACAGCGCATTTTCTTGAAGATTATGCAGAAGGAAAGAGTAAACGTGAAATTACGAACTTGATGAAGATGAATCCCACAGAAGCTCGGCTTATCCAACCAGACGGTAGCACGAAAATCGTCAGTGTTAAGGAGCTTAAAGTTGGGGACCAATTACATGTTTTAAATGGTGACCAAGTACCAACGGATGGGGTCATTATCTCTGGTGCAACGAGTATTGACGAATCCGCGATTAATGGTGAAAGTATTCCTCAAGAAAAACAAGTAGGGGATACTGTATTTGGGAGTACGATTAATGGAAATCATACATTTACTATGGAAGTAACCAAAAATGCGGATGAAACGTTATTTGCCAAAATTTTACAGTTAGTTAATGAATCGCAAGCAAGTATGCCTAAAGCAGCGACGAAGATACAAAAAATAGAACCTATCTATGTTAAAGCAGTCTTAGCGATAGTCCCCATTTTTATCTTAATCGGGCCATTTGTATTCGGCTGGTCTTGGTATGAGAGTTTTTACCGCGGCATGGTGTTTCTAACTGTCGCCTCTCCTTGTGCTTTAGCGGCAAGTGCTGTCCCAGCTACATTATCTGCTATTTCTAACTTAGCGAAAAGGGGCGTTCTTTTTAAAGGTGGCGCTTATCTTGCTAATATCGCTCAACTGAAAGCTGTTGCCTTTGATAAAACGGGCACGTTGACTAAGGGTGAACCGTCAGTTACAGATTATTATTTTATTGATAATCAAGACCAAGCACATATTGATGTGATTGTCGCTATGGAAAAACAAGCGAATCATCCGTTAGCTGAAGCAATTACGCGTTACTTTGAAATAGAAGAAACGATTGAGTTAGAGATGGAAAATGAAATCGGCCGTGGATTGGTCGCGCATCACGAAGGCGATGAATACCGTATTGGCAAACCGAGTTTGTTTGAGAAAGTACCCGCTCAAATTAAAGAACATGAGATTCAATATGCGAATGAAGGAAAGACAGTCGTGTATTATGCGATTAATCAAGAAGTTAAAGGGTTAATTGCTATGATGGATTTACCGAATGAAGAAGCAAAAGAAGTTATCTCTTACTTAAATAAAGAAGGAATACATACGGTGATGATTACGGGAGATGCTACTTTGACTGGTGAAGCTGTCGCACGACAAATTGGTATGGACGAAGTGGTCGGCAATGTACTGCCTGAAAATAAATCCGAAATTATCAAACAAAAACAAGCAGAGTACGGCTCAGTTGCGATGTTGGGTGATGGTGTAAACGATGCACCGGCTTTAGTGCAAGCAAATATCGGTATTGCCATGGGGGATGGAACTGACGTTGCCATGGAAGTGGCAGATGCTGTGTTGATGAAAAATGACCTATCTAATTTAAGCTATGCGCATCGCGTATCTAAAAAACTAGATAAAATCATTTGGCAAAATATTTATTTCTCATTAGCTGTGATTATTTTATTAGTCATCTTAAATATATTAGGGAAAATGAACTTGTCAATTGGTGTAATTACACATGAAGGAAGTACTTTAGTCGTGATATTTAATGGTTTGAGAATGTTATTACCGCCTAAAAAATAAAAATGACTCGTCTACATTATGATGTAGACGAGTTTTTTTTATAAGTGTTTGACAAAGAATGTGGTAATCTCATCCATAAGTGGAATGGTCACTAAGTGTCCTTCATTTTTACCTGTTAAAAAGACCGTTTGTTCACCGTAAGACTTTGTTTTAATGGTTTCATAAAAATCAAAAGCTTGTTCATACGGAATACGGTCATCATCCGTTCCATGCCAGATTAAAAGCGGTCGATTCGCCAGTTTTTCAGGCTGTAAACTCAAATCGTAATGTGGAATCCATGAAAGCAGGTGGTCCATTTCCGGTGGATAGCCGTATGGTACGCGTGCGTTGATGTGATCTTTCATATAACGATAATAACGATAAGGTTGTGGTGTCCCCATGATACTAGTGCCGACTTTTATAGAAGCATGTTGACTCATTAAAGCGGCCGTGGTAATTCCTCCCATAGAGTAGCCTCCTACACCAATTCGCTCATCTAAAATCAATTCGCGTTCTTCATAATAGCGAACTAGCACATGATACTCAGCTAAGTTATATTGGATACTTGACCAAAAAGTAAAGGTCGGGATGGATGAAATCTCTGTTACACGTCGCTCACCATGGTGCATGGCGTCTGGTAAAACAACGCGGAAGCCTTCACGAGCTAAACGGCGTGCTTGAGTTAATACTAACTCTTTATTATTGCGCCAACCGTGATAGTAAAGAATTAGAGGTAAGGGCTCATTTAAAAGAGTTTCGGCAACGACCTCTAAAATGGGAATTTCAGCAATATGACGTTCTTTTATACTTAGTTTCATTAGAAAACTCCTTTGTTTTCAATCATTTGTTAATCTTAGTATAAGAGTGTTTTAATAAAAACTCAAAAATAATGTTTGATTTACTCTTGACATTTTTAAAAGAACTCAGTATAGTTAATTTTAATCAATATAGACTCAAGTGAAGAGAAAAGTAAATGGTCGCTTAAAGCCAAGAGAGATTCTGGTAGGTGTGAAGAATCGTGCGAGTGATGATTGAAAATGGTCTCGGATGAGTTGAAAGGTGAGCGCGGATGCGTAAGCCATTCACGGATAGGACACACGATATCGTGTCGCAGTTTACCTAATAGGTGTACTGGTCGAGGTTTATTTTGAGAAAAATAAACAAATCAAGGTGGTAACACGAATCTACATTCGTCCTTGCAACTTCTATTTGAAGTGCGAGGACGAATTTTTTTATTTTTAATAATAAGATGCAAGGAAGAGATAAGTAAAAGATGTCGCAGCGTAACAGAGAGTCTGGTAAGGTGAGAGCAGACACGATAGACGGTCTTTGAAAATGGTCTTGGAGTATCACATACCGAGTGACAGACGTCGTAAGGCTATGTTGGGTGCACCCATTATCGTGCTAGAGTATAACTTTTTAAGCGTACTCGAAGAGTATTTATCAGTGATGATAAGTAAAATAAAGGTGGTAACACGCAAGCGCGTCCTTTCTAAACAGTTAGTCTGTTTAGAGGGGCGCTTTTTTTATTATAAGGAGGAAATGAAATGATTGAATTAAAAAATATCGATGTCACTTTTGAATCCAATCAAAAAACGATTCACGCGGTTCAAAATGTGTCGCTTGCTATTAATAAAGGAGAGGTATACGGCATTGTCGGATATAGTGGGGCTGGTAAAAGCACATTGGTAAGAGTGATGAATCTATTGCAACGCCCAACGTCGGGGGAAGTGTGGGTCAATCAACAAGCCTTAACAGAACTTTCTGATAAAGGGTTGAGACAGGCTCGTAAGAAAATTGGTATGATTTTCCAGCATTTTAATTTATTACCATCACGAACGGTCTTAGAAAATGTTTTGTATCCTTTAAAAAATAGTTCGCTTTCGCGTAGTGAAAAGATAACAAAGGCTCAAGAGTTACTGACATTGGTTGGGTTACAAGATCATTTGACACAATATCCGAGCCAGCTTTCTGGCGGACAGAAGCAACGGGTGGCAATCGCACGTGCCTTGGCTAATGATCCGGATGTGTTGTTATGTGATGAGGCGACGAGTGCTTTAGACCCGAAAACAACGCAAGATATATTAGCTTTGCTGAAAAAATTAAATGAAGAACTAGAGTTAACAATCGTTTTAATCACCCACGAAATGCAAGTAGTAAAAGATATTTGTGATCGGGTAGCTGTCATGCAAGATGGACGTGTGATTGAACAAGGGCCTATCTTACAAATCTTTACCCAACCTCAAGAAGCACTAACGGTTGATTTTGTCCAAACGGCGAATCACTTTGCAAAGCAGATTGAAACCATTGATGAACATCCAAGTATGGTAAACGTCCAATCTCCTGACCAGCTTGTTCATTTGTCTTATGTTGGCAGTCAAACCAATCAGCCTTTAATTGCGAGTCTTTATGAAAGGTTTCATGTTAAAGCGAATATTTTATACGGCGATATCGATGTGATTCAAAAAACACTGGTCGGGAATTTATTAGTCGTCTTAACAGGAGAACCGGATGCGATTGAAAAGAGTAAGACTTATTTAATTGAAGAGGGTGTATTTGTGAGACGTATTGACTATCAAACAAAGGGAGGTAAAAAATAATGGAAGCAAAATTAGCAGCGTGGTTACCGAATGTGGTGACTTTAAAAAACGAGTTTATTCAAAGCACACTTGAAACACTTTACATGGTAGGCATGACGGCTTTGATTGCCGGAATATTAGGTATTATTTTAGGGGTCTTACTTTTAGTCACGGCACCTCAAGGAATTTTAGCAAAGCCGGCTGTTTATCATCTCTTAGATAAGGGCGTGAATATTTGTCGGTCAATTCCGTTTGTTATTATGATAGCAATTATTGCCCCTGTTACAAAGTGGATTGTTGGGACGCGAATTGGGACGACAGCTTCAATTGTTCCTTTAGTCATTGGTACTGTTCCTTTTTTCTCACGTCAAATTCAAAATGCTCTTTTGGAAGTAGATGACGGTTTAGTTGAAGCGGCGGAATCAATGGGGATGAGTCCAGTTGAGATTATTTTTACAGTTTATTTGAAAGAAGGATTGCCAGCAATTATTCGCTCATCCGCTTTGACCATTATCAATCTGATTGGGCTGACGGCGATGGCGGGAGCTATTGGTGGCGGTGGATTAGGAAATTTAGCGATTGCTCGAGGCTATAATCGTTTTCAAAATGATGTGACGTGGGTTGCTACGTTAATTTTATTAATTTTAGTGTTTATTAGCCAATTAGTTGGTAATTATTTTATAAAGAAAACAACACATGAATAGGAGAATGGAAGATGAAGAAAATTTTAGGTAGTATTATCACGGTTGTTTTAGCAGTAGTTTTGGTAGGATGTGCAGGCGAAAAAAATAAGCAAGATGCTATTAAAATAGGAGTGGTTGGCGAAAATAATGAAGTATGGGAGCACGTTCAAAAAGAACTGGAGAAGCAAGATATTACACTCGATATTGTTAGTTTTTCTGATTACAATCAACCAAATGCGGCTTTAGCTGATGGAGAGTTAGATTTAAACTCGTTTCAACATCAAATCTTTTTAGATAATTATAATGCTGAGCATCAAACGGACTTAGTGAGTATCGGCAAAACAGTCATCGCACCTTTAGGCATTTACTCCACTCAGTTAACATCACTAGATGAATTAAAAGAAGGAGATGAGGTCACGATTCCTAATGATGTCACTAATGGTGGCAGGGCATTAATTTTATTACAAACAGCAGGTTTAATAAAACTATCTAAAGATAGCACTCAGACTCCTACGGTGAAAGATATTACTGAAAATCGCTTGAATTTAAAAATAACTGAATTAGACGCTGCACAGGTAGCTCGAACACTGGAAGATGCTAAAATCGCCATTATTAATAGTGGATTAGCGGTAGATGCAGGCTTTATACCGACAGAAGATGCTGTTTTCTTGGAGCCAGTAGACGATAAATCTGATCCTTATATTAATATTATTGTAGCTCGTAAAGAAGACAAAGAGAATGAAACATATCAAAAAATAGTGAAAGCTTATCAACAAGAAAGTACAAAAAAAGTAATTGCTAAAACATCAAAAGGAAGTTCAATTCCAGCTTGGTAAAATGAAAGGGGAAACTATTATGACTATCCAACATACAACATTAATGACAGCACTTGAAGAATTAGAGCCACAAATCATTGAATGGCGTCGCTACTTACACCAGCATCCAGAGCCAAGTTTAAAAGAGTACCAAACGAAAGAGTGGATTCAACAAAAACTCACGCAACAAGACATTCCATTTATTTCAGTGGGAGAAACGGGGACGTTAGCGACGATTAAAGGTGCCCAAGATAATGGCAAGACGATTTTATTACGTGCGGATATAGATGCATTAGAGTTGCCGGATGAAACAGGAACGTCGTATGCTTCGCAACATGAAGGGTTAAATCATGCGTGTGGACACGACGGTCATACGGCGTCACTTTTAGCAACGGCATTTGTTTTAAATGACTATCGTGAGGCTTTTTCTGGGACGGTATTAATCGCGTTTCAACAAGCTGAGGAAATTGGAGCAGGAGCGCGTCAATTTGTCAAAAGTGGCTTATTAGGAGAGGTGGATGAGGTTTTTGGGATTCACTTGGACTCTAGCGTACCTGTTGGTAAACTTTTAGCCGTGCCAGGCCCTACCAATGCTTCATGCGATATTTTCAAGATTAAAGTGAAAGGTGTTTCAGGCCATGCTGCACGTCCTGATTTAGGACGCGACGCATTACTTTCAGCAGCAAGTATCGTTGTAGAGTTACAAAAAATCGTTGCTCGTGAAATTAATCCATTAGAATCAGTCGTAGTCGCTGTAGGTGTGTTGGATGCCGGTACGCGTTATAATATCGTTGCTAATACCGCGGTGATAGAGGGGACTGTGAGAGCCTTTAGTCACGAAAACCGCCAGCATGCAGTTGAAGCAGTCGAACGGATTGCACGTCAAGTAGCGTCAGCTCATCGAACAGAAATTGAATTTGAAGTTTACGATGCCGCAGCACCACTTATTAATGATGCAGTCTCTGCAGAAAGAGCAGCGAAGGTAGCAAGTGACATTGTGGGAGCGGAAAATGTGATAACCAATCAGTTGCCGAGTTTAGGAGCGGATGACTTTGCTGATTTTCTCGCGGTTGCTCCTGGAGTATATGGACGTGTGGGGACACGTCATGCCGAAAATGAAAAGACGCACTATGCTCATCATCATGAAAAATTTGATATTGATGAACGTAGCTTGCTTTTAGCAAGTCAGTATCACTTACATTATGCTTTAACTTATTTGAAAGAAGGGTAACAATCGCATACTTTATAGTAGAAACAAAGGAATCTGATTAGAATTCCTTTGTTTTTTTTGTCTATTTTTTTTGACGTGCTACAATAGGAGAGAAAGAAAGAGAAAAGAGGGCAAGTATGTTAGCTTCATATTTTAATATATTAGTTGTGTTTGCTTTAGTGTTAGTCGGATATCGGTTAAGTCGGAAGGGATGGTTTGATGAAACGACGACGGGGTTGTTTTCCAAGTTAGTGCTAAATATTGCATTACCTTTCAGTATGTTTCTCAATATTACCAAGCAGTTTACTCGCGACCAGTTTATGTCGCTTGTATCAGGTATGTTAGTGCCGATATTATCAATCGCCATTACCTTCATCATAAGTACGATATGGGTAAAAGTGGCACGTGTACCGGCTACGCGACAAGGTGTGTTTCGCACGATGTTTACTGCGTCTAACACCATTTTTATGGGGCTTCCCATTAATCTTGCGATTTTTGGTGAAAAAGCAGTTCCTTATGTGTTACTCTACTATATCTGTAATACAACATTTTTTTGGACGTTAGGAATTTATTTAATTGCCCAAGATAATCTTGAACAACAAGGTCGTGTGCAATTAAACTTTGCTGGGGTGACGAAAATGCTAATGTCACCAGCTATGTTAGGGTTTATTTTAGGACTTGTTTGGATGATGTTAGCATTACCAACACCTGCTACGTCAGATAGTATGTTTATTACCGCTTTTTATCAATTTTCTCAGTATTTAGCTCAGTTGACGACCCCATTATCCATGTTTGTCATAGGCATGATTATTTATCGAACGGGGTTTAAGTCATTGCAGATGAATCGCGAAACATTTGGTGTCTTAGTTGGTCGGTATCTTGTGTCACCAATTGTTGTTTGGTTGCTTGCTTTAGCTATCCCAATTCCGTCCTTAATGTTAAAGGTGTTTATTGTTCAGTCAGCGATGCCTGCTCAAAATTCTATGCCAATTTTAGCTCAACAGTATGGTGCTGATGTCAAATTCACGACGACGACGCAAGCATACACATTCTTAATCTACTTAGTTGTGATTCCTATTTTAATCTTTTTAGTGAAATAAGTTAGTAAAAATCATTTTTTGTGCTATAATGCTACGAGAATAACGTTACAAGAAAGAGGTGGAAATGTTGTCCACATTTACCGATTATCAATTAGCGCCATTTCTAATGGCAGCTATCGAGAAGAAACAATTTAAACAACCGACAGAAGTACAACAACGCTTAATTCCTTTAATTCAAAAAGGGCGCAGTGTGGTGGGACAGTCACAGACTGGTTCAGGAAAAACGCATACCTTCTTATTACCGCTAGTGAATAAAATAGATGCTACTCGTGATGAGGTTCAATTAGTCGTCACAGCACCGAGTCGGGAACTAGCCAATCAGATTTATCAAGAAGCAATCGAGTTAGTGGCAGATGCACCAGAAACGATACGTGTTAGTTTGTATGTTGGTGGAACAGATAAACAGCGTCAGTTAGCTAAACTTGAAAATCAACAGCCACATATCGTTATCGGAACGCCAGGACGTATTCTAGATATGATGAATGAGCAAGCGTTAAAAGTCCACACGGCTGAGAGTTTTGTCGTGGATGAAGCGGATATGACACTAGACATGGGATTTCTAGCAGACGTCGATCAAATTGCTGGTCGCTTGCCTGAAAAATTGCAAATGCTTGTCTTTTCTGCCACGATACCTGAGAGTCTTAAACCATTCTTGAAAAAATACATGGAAAATCCTCATATCGAAGTGGTGGAATCGAAAACAGTTATTTCGGATACGATTGATAACTGGTTGATTTCAACCAAAGGGAAAGATGCTAACTGGCTGATTTATGATGTCCTAAAGCAAGGTCATCCTTACTTAGCGATTGTCTTTGCTAACACTAAAACTCGGGTTGATGAGATTACTGAGTTTTTAAGAGAACAAGGATTAAAAGTAGCGAAAATTCATGGAGACATTACTCCTCGTGAACGAAAGCGAGTGATGCGTCAAGTTCAAAACTTGGACTATCAATATGTGGTGGCGACAGACTTAGCGGCACGTGGGATTGATATTGAAGGGGTTTCACATGTTATTAATGCAGAAGTACCAAAAGAACTAGACTTCTTCATTCATCGTGTGGGTCGAACAGGCCGTAATGGTTTGGAAGGAACGGCTGTCACGCTTTATGAGCCGGGCGATGAACGCGCGATTATTGAATTAGAAAAACTTGGGATTAAGTTTCAACCAAAAGAAATCAAACGCGGTGAAATCGTCGATACTTATGATCGTAATCGTCGTAAGAAGCGCGAGAAACAAGCGAAAGAGCTTGATCCGCAAATTATGGGACTGGTGAAGAAAAAGAAGAAAAAAATTAAACCGGGCTATAAGAAAAAAATTCAGCGTGCTATTTCTGAAAAAGAAAAACAAGAGCGTCGTGTAGCTCAACGTCAACAGACTCGAGCGAAAAAGAAAGCGACGAAAGAACGCTATCAGTCTAAATAACGTTGGAAAATGCTCATGACGCGTCATGAGCATTTTTTTCAGTGAAGTTAGGAGAAAACAAGATGCTAAATTTAGCGGTATTAATGCTAGAACGTGGTGGCTTAATTATTATTCTAGCTTATTTACTCATGAATATTTCGTATTTTAGAGAACAAATGAAACAACGACAACGTTGGCAAACGCAAGTGATGTTGATGATTGTATTTGGTATTTTTGCTGTGATTAGTAATTATCGCGGTATTGAAATCATGAATAATGTGCCAGTCTTTAGCAATCCAAGTCTCACGCTTTCCTCCAAATCTGCTTTAGCAAACACGCGTGTTTTGACGATTAGCATTGCAGGGTTAGTAGGTGGTCCCATTGTTAGCATGGTAGTCGCCATTATTGCAGCGATTGTGCGTTACTTTCAAGGGGGAAATCAAGCATTTATCTACGTACTTTCTTCCTTACTAATTGGTGCGAGTGCTGGTTGGTTTGGGAAGCCGTCTTTAAAAGAGAATGAGTTTCCGAAAGTAACGTATGCGATGCTAGTAGGTATGTTAATGGAATGTGTTCAAATGGCTTGCATTTTAACCTTTAGCCGTCCATTTGAACATGGTATTGATTTAGTAAAGTTCATTAGTATTCCAATGATTTTAGTCAATACAGTTGGAACAGGCATATTTTTGTCTATTATTCGTTCATCGTTACAACTAGAAGAACAGGCTAAGGCAGTTCAAACAAGTGATGTTTTAGGTTTGGCAAATGCGACCCTTCCTTATTTTAGGAGTGGGTTTAATCGTGATTCTTGTGAGTCAGTTGCCAAAGTTTTTATTGAAAAAATGGACGTGGCTGGTGTGCAGCTTGATAATGGCGAGTGTGTGTTGGCGTTCGAAGGAAACGAACATATCCTTGCACGTTACGCCGAGTCATCTAAAGATTGTACGCGAATCGTGGACGATGCTTGGCAAGCTGAGGAAGCATTGTTGCAAGTCGTTTTAAAATCTGAAGAGCAATCGATTGGGCATCTCACATTGTTTTTTGAACAGGCATCGGACATTACTTCCGCAGATAAACGTTTGATAGAAGGTTTAGGCACGATTTTTTCAACGCAAATAACGTTAGGGCAACTGGAAGCTCAACATAAGTTGTTACAAGATGCGGAGATTAAATCCTTACAAGCACAAGTCAATCCTCATTTCTTCTTCAATGCTTTAAATACGGTTTCAGCTTTAATACGTGTTGACAGTGAAGAAGCGCGACGATTACTATTAGAATTGAGTCATTTTTTTCGCTCAAATTTGCAAGGAACGCGCGATGTCTTAATACCGTTGAAACAAGAGTTGCGACAAGTACAAGCCTATATCAATTTAGAACAAGCGCGATTTCCTAATCGTTATGTCGTTGACTTTCAAATAGAGGATGGGTTAGCCGAAACGCTACTACCACCTTTTGTTATTCAAATTTTGGTTGAGAATGCCTTCAAACATGCTTTTGGTACGCGTAAAGAAAACAATCGTATTGAAGTGAGTTTATCGCATGATACACAGCATTTATTATTATCGGTTTCCGATAACGGATTAGGTATCGAAGACACGCGTCTAAAAACACTTGGAAGACAACCGGTCAGCTCAGATTTAGGAACAGGCTCGGCTTTAGAAAACTTAAACCGGCGATTAGTTGGACTATTTGGTGAAGTTGCTCAATTAAACTTTGAGACATCCTCACTCGGCACGACAGTATCTTGCCGAATACCGATTCAGAAGGGAGATATGTGATGAATATTTTATTAGTCGATGATGAACCGTTAGCACGAAATGAACTGAGTTATTTACTTTCAAATATTGTGAGTGTTGACCATATTACTGAAGCTGATAGTATCGTAGAAGCGATGAATGTGCTAAAACAATCAGACTTTGACGTGGCATTTTTAGATATTCAATTGACCCAAGAAAGTGGTCTAACTTTAGCAAGACAAGTAAAGGAACTTGCCGACCCACCCTTGATTGTTTTTGCCACAGCACATGATGAATATGCGGTAAAAGCGTTTGAATTAGAAGCATTTGATTATATTTTGAAACCCTTTGAACAAAGTCGTGTCTTAGAAGTTATGACACGAATTGAACGACATTTTCATGACCAACGTCGAAATGTTGTGGAAAATATTGAAGAGCGAGAAAAGCCCTCAGCAAAATTGCCCATTAAGGTGGATGAATCTATTTACTTGTTAGCCAAAGATGACATTATCATGATTACTGTCGTAAATGGTCAAACAATCATTGCCACAGCCCAGAAAGAATATCCTGTAAGTAAAACATTAAAAGGATTGATGAAAAAGTTGGAAACTCCTCCTTTTTTACAAGTGCATCGTGCATTTGTGATTAATTTGGAAGAAGTATATGAAATTCAACCTTGGTTTAATCAGACCTATCAAGTGACGATGAGTAACGGTCAAAAAGTACCAGTAAGTCGCTCTTATTTAAAAACATTTAGAGAGATATTAGGCCTAGATGTCTAATTAAAACAGTACTTAAAAAAGAAAATTTTTTAAGTACTGTTTTTATTGTGATTTTATGAACATTGATATGTAACTCATCCGTGCTAAAAAGTAACTCAACGACAATTAATGTTATTTCATCTTAAAAACCGTCTATTTACCAGTTATTTTAGTACACTTATTATATAAGTAAACGTTTACAAAAGAAAAACAAGGAGGAAATATCATGTTAACTTTACTAGGGGGAATTGCGTTACTAATAACGGGTTATCTGATTTATGGACGTTACATTGAAAAAAACTTTCAAATTGATCCTAATCGTGTCACACCAGCAGAAGCCTTACGTGACGGTTTTGACTTTGTCCCAATGTCAAAAGGAAAAAATGCTATTATTCAATTATTAAATATTGCTGGGACAGGTCCTATTTTTGGGCCTATTATGGGGGCACTTTATGGTCCAGTAGCTTACATTTGGATTGTCATTGGGTGTATATTCGCTGGGGCTGTCCATGATTATATGTTAGGGATGATTTCTCTTCGAAACAACGGAGCGCATTTACCAGAATTAGCAAGTAAGTATTTAGGAAAACCTGTCAAACATGTGGTAAATATCTTTGCTATGTTGTTACTCATCTTGGTCGCGACAGTGTTTGTTACGTCACCTGCCAACTTAATCGATAACTTAACACCTGATTGGTTAGTTTTAAATGTTATTATTGGGTTGATTTTTGTTTACTATCTCATTTCAACTATTCTACCTATCGATAAAGCATTAGGGAAAGTTTATCCATGGTTTGGCGCTATTTTAATCATTAGTACGATTGCGATTGGGATTAGTTTATTAGTAGGACATGGTGGTTCGATTCCGAACTTGACTCCTTCTGCTTTATCTAATTGGCATCCAAAAGGCACGCCAATCTTCCCAATTTTATTCTTCACTATTTCTTGTGGTGCACTTTCTGGTTTCCATGCGACACAATCACCGATGGTTTCACGTACCGTTACAAACGAAAGAGAAGGGCGCTTTACTTTTTACGGCATGATGATTGCCGAAGGGGTTATCGCAATGATTTGGGCAGCAGCTTCTATGACATTATTTGATGGTCAAACATTAAGCAGTATGATTGATGCTGGTACACCATCTATGGTCGTGAATAAAGTATCTTATATGTTACTAGGTAGTTTCTTTGGTACATTAGCGATTGTCGGAGTCATTGTGTTGCCATTATCTTCAGGATTGTCAGCATTTAGAAGTTTAAGAACGATTGTAGCAGACTACTTAAATATTAAACAAGATACACTGAAAAAAATCTTAATGGTAACAATTCCTTTATACTTAATCTCTATTGCTTTAACACAAGTTGATTTCAACTTATTATGGCGTTACTTTAACTGGGCGAACCAAGTAACAGCAGTCATTGCGTTGTTAGTTTCTACTCGCTATCTGTTCTTAAAGGGCCGAAATTACTTTGTGACATTTATTCCAGGTATTTTCATGTTGTACGCCTGTGTCGTGTATATTTTGGCTGAACCGATTGGCTTCCGCTTAGGTTTAGGAACATTGACCTATGTACTAGCAACAGTCTTAACTGCTGCGATGGTTGTTTTATTCTGGAAAACAGGGAAAACACAAAAAGCAAACTTAACACCAGATAGTCCTTTATTAAATGATCATTTACCCATTGTAGTAGAAGGTAAATAGTTTTAGATACAGTCAGTTAGAGGCGACTCTTTCTGACTGTCTTATTTTGAGAGGTTAACTTCGTAAAACCTAACCAAATTATTCAATCGTATTCTCATTTATTTTTAATTTTTTGAAAGAGGGTTGCTTAAAAAAAACCCTGTTTCTTCCTATATATAAGAGAATGAAAAAGTAAAAAAAACTCTTGATTTATTAAATGAGACGTGCTCGATAAGGCACGCCATTATTGCCAATATGTTTGTAATTAGTGAAATTATATGTTAATTTTAAAAGAGTAATATAAGAAAAAGATGAAGTGAAATTAGATGCGACTGCGACTTATTTTCTAAAATATTTCTGAAATAATGAGTCGTTTTCTGCTTTATAAGTGAGATGCCTCTCACTGAAAAAACCTAAAGTTACCAACAACATACACTTCATATGTGGTATTTACTTTAAGAGTTAACCAAGATATAATCAAAGTATCACATAGAAAAAGGAGTGTTATGAAACGGTAAGGTGCAGTGAGTGATAAGATGAAGATTGAACTCATCTTAGGGAATAGGCGATTCACTTAAGCAGATAGATGGAACTTGTCTGTCTTGTATCTGAATCGGATGTAAAAGGAGGGAGTCATTTGGCTAAGGAAGTGTTTGATAAAGTTTATCAAGCGGAAGCAGAAGCAAAACGCATAATAGTAGATGCGAAAGAAGAAGCAGATTTTATTCAACAGCGTGTTAAAGAACAGCTCAAAAATATTAAAGAAAATTATCAACAACAATTGACAGATTACGAAGAAACATTGCAACGTGATTTGCGCTCAGATATTGCTGAGAAAGAAGAAGCAGTTATTGGGCATATAGAAACAGAGAAAGTTCATTTAAAAGAAGCGTTTGAAAAAAATCGCGAAGAAATGACAGATTACATTGTACAGGTGGTGTTAGCACGATATGGCCGTAGCTAAAATGAAGCAAGTGTCGTTAGTCGTGTTGAAACAAGATCGTGCTGAGATGATGGCAGCTATTCAAGCGTTTCAGGGCGTCGAGTTACGTCCGCTTGAAGAAAATGCGACTTTATTTGAAACAGATCGTACTCAACTAGCAGAAACGACACGAAAACTACAACAATTACATAGTGCACAGATGGTCATAAAACCTTTTAAACCAAAGAAGACGATGAGTGAAACGCGTCAAGGTCGTTCCGAATTTACAATGGAAGAACTGACTGCGTTAACACGTGAGAACAAGTTCGAGCAAGTGACTGACGATATTTTGGCACTCGACCAAAAGCGTAGTCAGCTGCAAGGGTTGCGTAAGAAAAATCAAGAAAAACAAACCGAATTGCAACCGTGGTTAAAACTTGACGTGCCGCTCGATGAAATTCCACAACTTAAGCAAACGCAAGCTGAAATTGGGACGGTTTCGAGTGTTATCAAATCAGATTTTATGCAAGCGGTGGAAAAAGAGAAGCGACCTATTTATATAGAAGAGTTATCTGATATAGAAGGAGTTACCTCTTACTTCTTGTTGTATCACCAACAAGATGCGGAAACAGTGGATGGATTGAAGTATCAGTATGCTTTTCAAACAGAGGCATTACCTAAAGGTGGTTTACCTTATGAAACGTTGCAAGATTTAAAAAAAGAAGAACGTGAATTGGTTGAACGTGAAAAGGAAACCATGTCACGATTAAAAGAATTAGCGAAAGAGTATCAGATTCTTGATCTAGCGGAAGAGTATTTTGAAACGCTTCAAATTCGTCATCAAGAAAGTGAGAAATTAAGTCAGACGGAGGCGACAGTAGTTTTAACAGGATGGTTAATTGCGGATGAAGAAGAAGCATTTAAATCCTTTTTAAGTCGTAAGTTTCCGTCAGGACATTACTATTTGACGATTGAAAACATTACAGAAGAAGTAGCAGAAGAAGAGATTCCAGTTGCTTTAACTAATAATAAACTGGTCGAACCATTCGAGATGTTTACTGAGATGTATAGTTATCCAAAATATCGTCAGATAGATCCAACGCCATTTTTAACACCGTTTCAACTTGTCTTTTTTGGCATGATGTTAGCGGATGTGGGATATGGTGCTTTACTGTGGATAGGAACATTTATCTTAAACCGATTCTTTAATCTCGACCGTGGTTTAGCTCGTAGTATTCGTTTCTTCCACTTATTATCTTATGCAACCATTGTTTGGGGAATTATCTATGGGTCAGCATTTGGTGTAGAGTTACCGTTTCATGTCTTATCACCAACCGAAGATGTTATCCAAATACTGATACTTTCTGTTGTGTTTGGTATCATTCAAATTTTAACAGGGTTAGCAATTGGTGCATATGGTTCGTTAAGACAAAATGATATGAGTGGGGCATTGTCGGGTAGTATTTCTTGGTTCTTAGCTTTAACAGGTGTGTCATTATTAGCACTTGGGAAGTTTGCCTTTGAAATGCCAGCTTTAGTCACAGTAGGATTGGCGTTAATTGTGATAGGAGTCTTTTTAATAGTTTTCATGCCCGTATTTACAACAAAGAAATCACGTATTGGTGGATTTTTTGCAGGGTTATGGGAATTATATGGCGCAACCAGTTATATCGGAGACATTGTCAGTTATACACGTTTAATGGCATTGGGATTAGCAGGTGGTAGTATCGCCTCTGCGTTTAATACCATTTTAGCGTTCTTGCCGACTTGGGCTCAGTTTACAATTGGGATCTTTTTAGCATTAGCAATGCACGCGCTTAACTTTTTCTTATCAACTTTAAGTGCGTATGTTCACTCAATGCGTTTACAGTACGTTGAGTTTTTCGGCAAGTTTTATGAAGGTGGCGGTCGAAAATTCGCGCCTTTTAAAGCAGCAGAGAAACACATTTATTTAAAACAAGAAAAAACGAAATAATTTAAAATTCGGAGGAATGAACAATGAGTCTTTTACAAGAAAACATGGGATACTTTTTTACAATGATTGCGATTGGATTAGCAGTAGGATTACCAGGAGTTGGATCAGCTTATGGTGTCGGAACAGCTGGGGAAGCGGCAGCCGCTTTAATCTCAGAACAACCTGAAAAATTTGCTCAGTCACTTATCTTACAATTACTACCAGGTACACAAGGATTGTATGGCTTTATTATTGGATTCTTTATTTTCAACCAAATTGGCGAACCAACTGATATCGTACATGGTTTACATTTAATGGGTGCGGCTTTACCAGTTGCTATCACAGGATTATGGTCAGGTATGCGTCAAGGTCGCGTTTCAGCTGCAGGTATGCAAATTTTAGCTAAAAAACCTGAAGAAACAACGAAAGGTATCCTTTACTCAGCGATGGTTGAGACCTATGCTATTTTAGGATTTGTTATTTCTATTTTCTTAGTATTAGGAGCTTAATCAATAATAGAAGTTGGGAGTAAATAAATATGGAAAACATCGAAACAATTACAGGTTTGATTTTACAAGAAGCAAAATCAAAATCTGCAACCATTTTAGATGAAGCAAAATCAAAAGCAGAAACGTTTTTAAATGAGCAGTCTGCTATTTTAGAACAAGACTTCCAAAAAAGTAAAGAAACAATCAAAAGTAATCTGAATCACCAACATGAAAATGCGATGAATCATGAAGATATGAAAGAGCGAAAACAGTTAGCAAGTTTTCGTCAAGAGTTATTTATTTCTTTGTTTGACGAAGCAGAGCAGCGGATGAATGATTTTACAAAAGAAGAATTGTTTCAGTTTTTTGAAGCCGCAGTAAAAAAATCACTATTGACTGGAGATTGTGAAGTCGTCTTAGGCGAACGTAATAATGCGAAACTAACACAGGCTGATTTAGATCAAGTCGCGAGTAAATACGAAGATTTACACTTAACATTGTCGGAAGAAACGATTCCTTATCAAGGTGGTTTTGTTTTAGTTCAAGATATTATTGAATATGACTTTTTATATCGCTCATTGTTAAATGAAATTAACAAAGATATTGGTGGCGAAATTTTAGCGAAGTTATTTGAATAGGAGGGGTTGAGATGGCAAAGGACACACTAATTCAAACGAATGTCCAAGTATCAGTGCGCGAGTCTCAACTTTTATCTGAAGAGACAGTGGAACGTTTGATTCAAGCAAATAGTTATGAAGAAGCAATCCAAGTCATGTTAGACTCTTCTTATGCACGATATTTTCGTGATAATCAAGCAGCGTCGCTTTCAGATATCTTTGCTCGTATTAGAGTGGATTTGTTAGATTGGGCATATGAAATTAATCAACATCAACTTTATTTAGCGGATATCTTCGCGGCGAGCGAGTTGTTTCATAACGTAAAATGTGTGTTGAAAGAAAAAATTACAGGTCAATCATTGCGTGAGTTGCGTTTAAAGGGGTCACGATATACGATTCAAGAAATAGAATCACTCGTTCAAACCTCTAAGCAAGGACGTCTACCAGACGAAGTTAGAGAGGCTGTTTATCAAGCGATATCATCGTTTGGTGAGTGGCGTTCGCTTCAACGCGTCGAATTGATTGTCGACCAATTTTACTTTGAGTATATTCGGCGTTTAACTAATCAAGCAAATAGTACAGAAGTTACTAGTTTTGTGCAAACATGGATTGATTTACATAACATCGCAGTGTTATTGCAACTTCCTAGAGAACAACAAGATATTGCGCAATTAGCCTTTATAGAAGGTGGCAGTATTAGCGAGTCTAGTTGGATGATGTTATATCAAGAGCCAGTTGAAGCAGCCGGTCAATTTTTTGCTACGACGGATTATCATGGACTTTGGCAACAGGCAGTTGAGCCGGGTGGATTAGATCAATTTGATAAAGCGGTTGATAATTGGTTAATGAAACGCTTGTCGGGTGCGATGATTTCACCATTTGGCGTGGAAAAGTACTTAGGATATATGGTAGCGAAGCAAATGGAAATAAAAAATTTGAGATTGATATTATTTGCTAAACGTTCAGGATTAGCAGAGGATCAGATAGAAAAGAGGGTGAGACGTCGATATGAATTATAAGATTGGAGTAGTGGGTAGTGAGGATGCTGTTTTCCCATTTTCAACACTGGGGTTTGCTACTTTTTCTCCTAAGGAAACATCAGAAATTCGTCGTCAAATTCAACTATTAGCTAAAGAAGGTTACGGTATTATCTATATATCAGAAGATTATTTAGCCAAAGTACCCGAGGTTCTTTCACAATATGACCAAGATATTGTGCCGGTCATCTTACCTATTCCCGCCGTTGCGGATACAGGTCGCCAAAGTTTTGGCAAAGAACGTATTCAAAAAATGGTCGAGCAAGCAGTCGGTACAAATATTTTATAGACACGAATGAATGATAGAGAAGGTGTAGAAATGAAAGCAGGTACAATTATTAAAGTTTCTGGTCCTTTAGTTATGGCTAAAGGAATGGAAGAAGCAAAGATTCAAGACGTATGTTTAGTTGGTGAAAATCAACTGATTGGTGAGTTAATTGAAATGCGTGGCGATATTGCCTCTGTTCAAGTATACGAGGAA
The DNA here is from genome assembly GCF_023299185.1 of Vagococcus lutrae. Lineage (NCBI taxonomy): Bacteria > Bacillati > Bacillota > Bacilli > Lactobacillales > Enterococcaceae > Vagococcus > Vagococcus lutrae. The sequence goes on along the minus strand of NZ_CP097017.1, from coordinate 596,296 downwards.
ACATCTGGAATTGGGCCGGGTGAACCGGTTGTCAGTTTAGGTGAAGGACTATCGATTGAGTTAGCACCTGGTATTTTAACGCAAATGTTTGATGGTATTCAACGTCCACTTGATAAATTTATGGAAGTGACAAATAGTGACTACATGGTGCGTGGGACACAGGTTAAATCACTTGATCATGACAAGAAATGGGCATTTGAAGCTAAAGCGCAGGTTGGCGATAAAGTCGCAACAGGTGACATTTTAGGAACGGTTCAAGAGACTCCAGTCATCGAGCATCGTGTTATGGTGCCGCACGGGATCGAAGGAGAAATTGTTTCAATTTCTTCTGGTGAGTTTACTATTGTCGAGCCTGTCTGTGTGATTAAGACAGCAAATGGAGAAAAAGAAGTGCCAATGCTACAAAAATGGGAAGTTCGTCGAGGACGCCCGGTAGCAGAAAAGAAAGTCCCTAAAGAGCCGATGATTACTGGACAACGTGTCATTGATACATTATTCCCAGTGTTAAAAGGTGGGGTAGCGGCTGTACCTGGACCATTTGGAGCAGGGAAAACAGTCGTTCAGCACCAAATCGCGAAATGGTCAGACGTTGACATCGTAGTCTATGTTGGTTGTGGTGAGCGTGGAAATGAAATGACGGATGTTATCAATGAGTTCCCAGAATTGATTGACCCGAATACGGGCGGCTCGATTATGGAGCGAACAGTCTTGATTGCGAATACGTCGAACATGCCAGTAGCAGCTCGTGAAGCATCTATCTATACAGGAATTACAATTGCCGAGTATTTCCGTGATATGGGTTATGACGTGGCAATCATGGCGGATTCAACGTCACGTTGGGCGGAAGCATTGCGTGAGATGTCAGGACGTCTTGAAGAAATGCCTGGTGATGAAGGATATCCAGCTTACTTAGGTAGTCGTATTGCTGATTACTATGAACGAGCAGGTAAAGCGACTGTCTTAGGTTCTGATGAGCGTGAAGGTAGTATTACAGCGATTGGTGCAGTTTCTCCTCCAGGTGGAGATATTGCAGAACCGGTTACACAAAATACCTTGCGTGTTGTAAAAGTTTTCTGGAGTTTAGACGCTACATTAGCACGCAGCCGTCACTTCCCAGCGATTGATTGGTTGACGTCTTATTCGTTATATTCAAACCCAGGTAGATTATACATTGATCAGCATGTTGCGGATGACTGGAGTCAAATGGTTCAATGGGCAACAGAAGTTTTAAGTGAAGAAAATCGTTTAGAAGAAATCGTTCAGTTAATCGGGATTGATTCATTATCAGGTCAAGACCGTCTAACATTAGAATATGCGAAATCATTGCGTGAAGACTATCTACAACAAAACGCATTTGATGATACGGATACTTATACATCCTTACATAAACAACATACGATGTTAAAAATGATTTACACATTGGCTCAAAAAGCAAATGAAACTCTAGAAAACGGCTTCTACTTTGATGAAATTATGGAACAAACAGCCAAAGTAAGAGAAAAGATTGCACGTAGCAAATACTTGCCAGAAGAAGATGAGGCAGCCTACAAACAAATCTTCGTTGACTTAGAGGACGTGTTTGAAGCAATCAATAAGAAACAGGCAGGTGACTTAGATGATTAAATCATATCGTAGTATCGGTGAAGTAGTCGGTCCGTTAATGGCAGTTGAAAATGTTTCAGGTGTTAAATATGATGAATTAGTTGAAATTGAAATGCAAGATGGCACGATTCGTCGTGGACAAGTTTTAGAAGTCAGTGATGATCGAGCACTTGTCCAAGTTTTTGAAGGGGCAGCTGGGGTTAACTTAGAAGGGTCGAAAGCTCGTTTTATGGGACATCCTTTTATGCTCTCTGTTTCAGAAGATATGATTGGACGTGTGTTTGATGGGTTGGGTGAGCCTAAAGATGGTGGCGAACCGTTAATTCCTGAAAAACGTTTAGATATTAACGGAGAACCTATCAATCCGATGGCACGTGACTATCCTGATGAGTTTATTCAAACAGGTGTGTCAGCCATTGACCACTTGAACACACTCGTTCGTGGACAAAAGCTTCCTATTTTCTCAGCAGCTGGTTTACCTCACCAAGAGTTAGCGGCACAGATTGCACGTCAAGCGAAAGTGTTGAACAGTGATGAGAACTTTGCGGTTGTGTTTGCGGCCATTGGAATTACCTTTGAAGAAGCCAATTTCTTTATCGATGACTTTAGAGAAACTGGGGCGTTAGAACACTCAGTTATGTTCTTAAACTTAGCGAGTGACCCTGCGATGGAACGTATCTCCACACCGAAAATGGCATTGACTGCAGCAGAATATTTAGCCTTTGAAAAAGGGATGCACGTATTGGTTATTATGACTGACTTGACAAACTATTGTGAAGCGTTACGTGAAATTTCTGCAGCACGTCGTGAAGTGCCTGGACGTCGTGGTTATCCAGGATATATGTATACCAACTTAGCTACTCTTTATGAGCGTGCAGGTCGTATTCGTGGAAAGAAAGGGTCTGTAACTCAGATTCCAATTTTAACGATGCCAGAAGGGGATATTACGCATCCAATTCCGGATTTAACTGGTTATATTACAGAAGGACAAATTATTTTAGACCGTTCTCTGCAAGAAGCGGGGGTTAACCCACCGATTGATGCTTTAACGTCATTATCTCGTTTGAAAGATAAAGGGACAGGTGAAGGGAAAACGCGTGATGACCACGCAGCAACGATGAACCAATTATATGCAGCGTACTCACGTGGAAAAGAAGCGAAAGAGTTAGCGGCAATTCTTGGGGAAACAGCCCTTTCAAAAGCAGATCAAATTCACGCTCGTTTTGCGGAACGCTTTGAAAAAGAATACATTAACCAAGGCTTTACAACCAATCGTACGATTGAAGAAACGTTAGACTTAGGTTGGGAATTGTTGTCGATGATTCCACGCGATGAGCTAAAACGAATTAAAGATGACATGTTAGATAAGCATTTAACAAAAGAGGGGCTGATTTAAGGTGAAACGCCTAAATGTACAGCCGACACGGATGGCGTTGACGAAGTTAAAAGAGCGTTTAAAAGCGTCACAACGTGGGCATAAGCTTTTAAAAGACAAACAAGATGAATTGATGCGCCGTTTTATTTCGATGGTACGGGAAGCCAATGAATTGCGTGATGACGTTGAAAAACGTTTGCGTTCTGTTTATGATAATACAACTTTTGCCAAATCAGTGTTTCCTGAAGAAATGATGCGCAATACCTTTTTTCTAGAAAAACCGTTAGCATCCGTTGACATTGAAGAGCAAAATTTGATGGGGCTTTCTGTTCCGAATATGACCTTTAAAAAAGAAGAAGCAGAAGGGACGGCTTTTCTCGTCAATAACCTTGCGTTGAAACAAGCGTCTGAAGAAATGGCTGACTTGTTGCCAGATCTTTTACGTTTGACTGAATTAGAACAGCGATGTGTGTTACTAGCTGATGAGATTCAAAAGGTAAGACGTCGTGTTAACGCGTTAGAGCATTTGACGATACCGCGTCTACAAGTTACGATTCGTTATATTCAGATGAAATTAGAAGAAGGCGAACGTGATAATGTCACACGACTAATTAAAATTAAAGAGCTTGAAGGGCAAAAAATTGCGCCAATCAAGAAATAAAGGCTCTTTGTCAAATAGGACTGATGAATCAAAATGAAGTCGAAAGATGAGTGGAACTTGTTCCATTCATCTTTTTTATTTTACTTCAATGAGGCGATTCATCATGAATATTCTTAATTTCATGTTCTCAAATGATTTAAATCCATAGGATACCCGTTTTAAAGTTTTAATATGTGTGTTTTTAGCTTCAATCTTACCGTTTGAATAAGGATATAGAAGAGAGTTACGAATCCCTTCTTCATAGTTTAAAAGGTTGTGAAGTTTCTTACGAAATTCTGAATCCAATGTTTCAGGTAGTCCTTTTAGTTGTTGGATAAATGACACGTGATTTTTACTTCTGAAAGCATCCATCATATCATGAAAACAGTGATAGGCTTCTTTTAATGGTTCAGAATAAGACAAAAGACGGTCAATCATCATGGCTTCTGTTTGATAAGGATAATGGGGTGCACGGAAACTGCGCCATGTTTTATATTCTGAATGATTGATAGACATTCGGTCCTTCGTTAAGCGACGCCAGTTGGCTTTTAATTTTAGGTAACCTAAGTGGTTATGCTGTTGTTTCAATCGCTTCATTTCCTTAATACGAAAGTCCTGAAAGGCTTTATTACAATGTTTAACCACGTGAAATCGATCAATAATAATCTTGGCTGACGTAAAAACACTCTTCGTCAATTGAAAGTAAGCGGCATTCATATCTGTGACTAATAATTTGACGTCGTTAGGATTCGGATACTTTTTGAAATGAGCAGTCAAATGCGTTAACTTCCGTGAAGGAAGTATATTAATAAGTTTTCCTGTTATACCATCTGCACAAATAAAACTCATGGTGTCTTCTGAAGAACAATGGGAACGAAATTCATCTACCATTAAGACCTCCGGCAAGTACGTTTGATAGGGAGTTGGTAAATAACTTTTTATTGAGCGTAATACCCTAATGACGGTAGTAATAGAAACATGGCATAACTTCGCAATTAAAGTGAATGAGATTTTTTCTTTTAATAAATCTATTATTTTAAGTATCACATGTCTTGAAATAGAGTGTCCTTTCTCGACAAAATAAGGGGTAGCGGTCCAATGATGAGCACAATTTTTACAGGTATAGCGTTGTTTTGCGACGTTCATAATTAAAGGTAAATGATTAAATTGATCAAAACGCACGACCGCTTTTTTCTTACCATTTCTTACGACTACTTGCTTTCCACTTTCGTTATACACCGTTGAACCACAATGATGACAAGGCATTAGTGGGGGTGAAAAAGTAGCGTTGACCACACATGTTTGTTGTCCTTTTACCATTTCGTAAGAAATGTCAGATGTGATTAAATTTGGCTCTATGATTCGAAGTAATTTTTTGATATCATTAGACATGAGCATATCGCCTCCCGTTTGTTTTTTTGTGGTAAATTAATCATATAGGAGAACGGTATGCTTTTTAATACCTAAAATCAAGAAAATTAAAAAAGGGCTGATGAATCACTTTCTGATTCATCAGTCCTTTAAATTATAGAGCCGAAATAAAAAGATACTCTCATTTTTGAGAGTATCTTTTTTTATGTGATATATCTGATGAAGTCGTTAAGTCTCAATGAAAGATTGTTCATTTTAGATAGGGTACTATGAGACTTTGTTCATAACACGAGTAAAGATTTGAAAACGTTATTTTTAAAGGTTAGGCTATTAATGGATATGTCTAACAAAAAATAACTAAAAAGAAAGGTGTTAAGAATGAGTAATACAAAAAAACTGACATTAATCGGACTTATTTTGATGATTTTTACATCCGTATTTGGTTTTGCCAATGCGCCCATCGCTTTTTATCGTATGGGTTATGCTGCGATTCCCTGGTATATATTCGCAGCGATTGTCTTTTTTATTCCGTTTGCGTTGATGATGGCGGAATACGGTGCTTCATTTAAAAATGAGGCGGGAGGTATTTATAGTTGGATGGAGAAGTCGGTGAACCCTTTATATGCCTTTATTGGCACGTTCATGTGGTTTACTTCATACATTATTTGGATGGTTGGTATTTCATCCAAAGTCTGGATTCCATTTACGACGTTGATTTTTGGGGCAGATAAGACACAAGATTTTGCTTTCTTTGGTTTAAATGCTACACAAAGTTTAGGATTACTTGCGATTTTTTGGATGTTACTTGTAACATTTTTTGCGTCAAAAGGGTTAAATAAAATAACTAAAATTACTTCTTTAGGTGGTATTGCTGTAACACTATTAAATGTCGTTTTATTAGTGGTAAGTGTTATTATTTTAATTTTAAACGGCGGACAATTTGCTCAACCGATAGAAGGAGTGCAGAGCTTTATACAATCGCCCAACGCGGATTTTAGTAATGCTTTTTCTATTCTAGGGTTTGTTATCTTTGCTATCTTTGCTTACGGTGGACTAGAAGCAGTAGGAAGTCTTGTTGACCAAACGGAGAAAGCAGAAAAGAACTTTCCTAAAGGAGTCATGATTAGTGCTTTAATTATTGCAGTAGGTTATGCAGTGAGTTTACTAATGTGGGGTGTGAGCACGAACTGGGATATGGTCCTATCAGGTGACCGAGTTAACATGGGGAATATCACATATATATTAATGCATAATCTTGGAGCAGAGCTAGGTCATGCTTTAGGGACAACTGCTGAGACAGCTGCAAATATTGGGCGTCTATTTGCTCGCGTAACCGGTCTATCTATGTTTTTAGCTTATACAGGTGGTTTCTTTACTTTAATTTATTCACCATTAAAAACGTTAATTCAAGGGACGCCAAAAGAAATCTGGCCGGAAAAATTAACGAGAGTTAATGAAAATGGCATGCCTGCATATGCGATGTGGGTACAAGCGGCTTTAGTAATCTTTATTATTGGCTTAATCTCATTTGGGGGAAAAGGTGCACAAGAATTTTATAATGTCCTAACATTAATGACTAACGTTGCTATGACGTTACCTTATCTTTTCTTAGCTGGAGCTTTTCCATATTTTAAAAAGCGAACGGAACTAGACCATTCTTTTGCGATTTTTAAAACAGAACGGACAACAAAATTTGTGACGTGGGTGGTCATGATTACAGTTGGTTTTGCAAATATTTTTACGATTATTGAGCCAATGTTGCGAACACCTCATGCTGCGCCAATGGAAACAGTGTGGATGATTAGTGGTCCTATCATCTTTGCTAGCTTTGCTTTTTGGTTGTATCGTCGTTATGAGAAAAAAATGCAGAAACATCAATAGAAATCTTCACAAAGTCTATCTGAACATTCAGATAGACTTTTTTTACATAGGTTCTTAACTATACCATTTCAAAATAATGCTTGACTTATATTCCGTAAAGCGTTAATATTCAATATGTTTCCAAAAGGATTTACGTTGTATTGGTGTATACCAATTAAGCGCCAGCTCTGTGCAAACAGAAGACGAGGAGAGAGTTAATCGATATGTCGGCGGGTGGCTCTCAGGGTACGCGCTCTTTAGTATTTTAAGAAACCTGATCGTGAGATGAGACTAAACTTAAAGTACATGCGTTTGGAAACACATTAAATAAAGAAAGTTGGAATGTTAATGTGTGGAATTGTTGGAGTAGTAAGTCAGAAAAATGTGAAGGCTATGATTCTTCGAGGGTTAGAAAATTTAGAGTATCGCGGCTATGATTCCGCGGGCATCTATCTGAACAATCATAAAGAACAAGCAGATGTCCTTGTCAAACGTACAGGCCGTGTTGAAAATTTAAAAGAGGCGGTTGAGCAACAATCTATACAATCAGGTGAAAGTGGAATCGGTCATACACGGTGGGCGACTCATGGCAAACCAGAGGAAGTCAACGCTCATCCGCATACATCTCATGATGGTCGTTTTGTGTTAGTTCATAACGGTGTGATTGAAAATTATTTGGCAATCAAAGAAAAGTATGTCGATGATATTCCGTTAAAAGGCGAAACCGATACTGAAATCATGGTAAATTGGTTAGCGAAATTAGTTGCACTAGACTGTCTAAGTCCAAAACAAGCATTAGCTAAAATGATGGCTAATATTGAAGGGTCATATGCATTCGCCATAATCGACCGAGAAAATCCAAGTGAATTGCTTGTTGCGAAACATAAGAGCCCGTTGTTAGTGGCGGTGGGTAAAAGTTTTAATGGTGTCAGTAGCGATGCACTGGCTTTGCTAGATTATACAACAGACTTTTATGAAATCATGGATGAAGAGATTGTGACTGTGACAAAAGATGCAGTTGTGATTGAAAATCTAGAAGGAACAAAAATGATACGCGAGATGATTCATTATGAGCCGTCAGAAGTGACACATGACTTAGGGACGTATTCTTACTACATGCAAAAAGAAATAGAAGAACAACCACTTGTTATGCGTCAATTGATAGCTCATTATCGTGATGAAAATGGACAGATAGCAATTGATCAAGCGATAGTTGAACAATTATCAAACGCTGATCGGATTTTTATTGTCGCGTGTGGGACGAGCTATCACGCTGGATTGGTTGGAAAAGTATTAATCGAAAAACTTGCAAAAGTTCCGGTCGAAGTTCACGTGGCAAGTGAATTTGGCTATCATACACCACTGCTTCCAAAACGTCCTGCGTTTATCTTTTTGAGTCAGAGTGGTGAAACGGCAGATAGCCGTCAAGTGTTAGTAAAAGCGATGAACGAAGGGCATTACTGTTTGACGATTACTAACGTCAAAGGTTCAACATTGTCGCGTGAAGCGAGTCACACGTTGTTACTTCATGCAGGACCTGAAATTGCTGTGGCATCAACGAAAGCCTATACAGCCCAAGTCGCGTTGTTAGCTATTTTAGGTGAAGCAATGGGTAAACAAGCGGCGTACGAACAAGCGTTAATGTTTGACGTCTTTCACGAATTGTCTATTGTGGCACAGGCTATGGAGAGTTTTCTAGAAAGTCAAGACGTCATTGCTGAATTAGTAGACGAGATGTTGACAGATAAGGCTCATGCTTTTTATATAGGTCGTGGCACTGACTATGGGGTGGCGTTAGAAGCCGCGCTGAAATTAAAAGAAATCTCATACATCCACTGTGAAGGTTTTGCTTCAGGGGAATTAAAACATGGTACGATTGCGTTAATTGAAGAAGGGACACCTGTAATAGCGATTATTTCAGAAAAAGTCACAGAAAAACAAGTGAGAAGTAATCTTAAAGAGGTAGAAAGCCGTGGTGCCCGTACTGCCACTATAGTAATGGATGAATTAGCTCAATCTAACGATGACATTGTATTGCCAACTGTTCATCCGTTATTAACGCCACTCATCAGTGTTTTACCAACGCAACTTATTGCATATTATGCTACTTTAGCAAGAGGGTTTGATGTTGATAAACCAAGAAATCTAGCAAAAAGTGTCACAGTTGAATAAGAAAAAATGGAACTTCGCATAGTCGAGGTTCCTTTTTTTAGAGTTGTACGGCTGAGATAGTGTTAAAATAGAGAAAAAGTGTGGAGGAAAAAATGATGCTTAAAGTTACGAAGGTGCTTGAAGAAAAAGAGTTACAGGAATTATATGAAGCGGTGGGTTGGTCGGCTTATACAAGAGATATGCCAACTTTGCAACGGGCAATAAGTCATTCGTTACACGTTGTGACGGCCTGGCAAGATGACCGTCTAGTAGGATTAATACGTGTCGTAGGAGATGGGTTAACGATCGTGTATATCCAAGATTTATTAGTGCACCCAGATTTTCAAAAGCAAGGGATTGGCAGGGAATTAATGAAAGCTATTTTATCGCGTTATTCTGATGTGCGTCAATTAGTTTTGTTAACAGAGGAAGCCCCTGATGTCAGGAATTTCTATGAGGCATGTGGGTTTACTTCGTGCGATCAAGGTCAAACGGTTGCGTTTGGTTTGTTTAGAAGTTAATTTCTTTTGATAAAAAATCAGAGATATCTTGTCAAATGTTTAAAAGTAATTTATAATTGGACTATACCAAAAAAGACAGGAGATAAGCTAAATGAAATTAATTCATGTAGAAAATCAAGTTGAAGGTGGTAAAAAAGCGTTTGAATTAATCCGAGAGGGTATGGAAGAACGTGACGTTAAAGTTTTAGGGTTAGCAACAGGTAGTACACCTATTACGATGTATGAAGCAATGGTGAACAGTGATGTTGACTTTTCTGATATGATTGGTGTTAACTTAGATGAATACGTAGGGTTAGATGGAGAAGATGAGCAAAGCTATCGTTATTTTATGAATGAACATTTATATAACGCTAAGCCATTTAAAGAAACGTATGTGCCTAACGGTGTAGCAGAAGACGCCGACGCTGAATGTGCACGTTACAATCAAATTTTAGCGGACAATCCAATCGACATCCAAGTCTTAGGGATTGGTACAAATGGTCATATTGGCTTTAACGAACCAGGAACGCCTTTTGATAGTGAAACACGTAAGGTCGACTTAGTGGAGTCTACAATTGAGTCGAACAAACGCTTCTTTGCTTCAGCAGAAGATGTGCCAACTCAAGCCTACTCTATGGGGATTGGTTCTATTTTAAAAGCGAAAGAAATTATTTTAATTGCCTATGGTGAAGCGAAAGCAGACGCTATTAAAGGAATGATTGAAGGCGAAATAACAGAAGACTGCCCAGCAAGTGCCTTACAAAAACATGATAACGTGACAGTTATCCTAGATGATGCAGCAGCTGAGAAGTTATCTGAAATTGAATAAGCACGTCATTTAGAAGGAGCATGGCTCCTTCTTTTTTTTATTGTTTATGAAATCGTTTTATAAATACTTGATATCAAAGTAATAATCTATTATAATAAATTTACTAAATATTTACTAGGAGGTTTACTAAAATGGAAAATCACATCAAGCAACAGTTTCAAAAAGTTTTTCAACAAGAACCTGAAGGCGTCTTTTTTTCACCTGGTCGGATTAATTTAATTGGTGAACACACGGATTATAATGGCGGGAATGTTTTTCCTGCTTCTTTGACTATGGGAACTTATGGCGTGGCGCGTCGACGAGACGACCAAGAAATTCATGTATATTCTGAGAATATACCAGAAACCGGTGTGTTAACTTTTTCTTTAGATGATTTAGATTATAAAGCCGATGATAATTGGGCCAATTATCCAAAGGGAATGATTCGTTATATTATAGAAAAAAATTATCGCATACCTGTAGGAATGGACATCTATTTTTACGGGAATATCCCTAATGGCGCTGGGTTAAGTTCGTCGGCATCTATTGAATTGCTGACAGGTGTTATCGTCCGCGATTTGTTTAACTTATCTATTGAGATGTTAGACCTCGTTTTACTTGGTAAAAAAGTGGAGAACGAGTTTATCGGTGTTAACTCTGGTATCATGGATCAATTTGCGATTGGTATGGGGGAGAAAGATCATGCCTTATTACTTGATTGCCAAACACTAGAGTATGAAAAAGTACCTGTTCATCTAGATGGCTATGTTATCGCGATTATGAATACTAATAAACGTCGTGAATTAGCGGATTCAAAATATAATGAGCGTCGCGGTGAGTGTGAAGCGGCACTTGCTATTTTACAAAAGGAAAAAGCTGTTGACAGTTTAGGCGCATTGGATAATGAAGCGTTTCATCAATTAACTCCTCTGTTACAAGAACAGCCTAACTTACTTAAACGAGCTCGTCACGCTGTTAGTGAAAATCAACGTACCTTAGAGGCGACGGCAGCTCTCAAAGAAAACGATCTATTAACATTTGGACGATTACTGAATGATTCTCATCGTTCTTTAAAAGAGGATTATGAAGTAACCGGAAAAGAGCTAGACACGATAGTCGCTGCAGCTCAAGCGCAACCAGGGGTAATCGGTGCAAGGATGACGGGAGCAGGATTTGGTGGCTGTGCCATTGCGATTGTGCCAGAAAACACTTATAATCAGTTTGTAGAAAACGTTGGTCGTCAGTATCAAAAAGAGATAGGCTATGAAGCAAGTTTTTATCAAGCTAAAATTGGTGACGGAGCGAAACGACTAAGTTAAAAATGGAGGAAAGACAATGACTATTTTAGTACTAGGAGGAGCCGGTTATATCGGATCCCACGCTGTCGATTTATTGATTGGACAAGGATACGACGTGGCTGTTGTTGACAATTTGTTAACAGGTCATCGCCAAGCTGTTCATCCACAAGCAAGATTTTATCAAGGAGATATTCGTGATAAGGTATTTTTAACTTCTGTATTTGAAAAGGAAAGTATTAGAGGTGTGATTCACTTTGCAGCAAGTTCAATTGTACCAGAATCAATGAAAGACCCACTAATGTATTTTAATAATAATGTTCAAGGTACACAGGTTTTATTAGAAGTGATGAATGAGTTTGATGTTAAAAATATCGTCTTTTCATCAACAGCTGCGACCTATGGAAAAACTAAAGAATCTCCTATCAAAGAAACAACACCAACCAACCCAGAAAGTCCATATGGTGAGAGTAAGTTGATGATGGAGAAGATGTTGAAGTGGTGTGATGAGGCGTATGGAATTAAATATGTCGCTTTGCGTTATTTCAATGTTGCCGGAGCAAAACTAGATGGCACTATTGGTGAAGATCACACACCTGAAACGCATTTAGTTCCGATTATTTTACAAACCGCTCTTGGTCAACGCGAAAAATTAATGATATATGGGGATGACTATGACACGCCTGATGGTACTAATATTAGAGATTACGTTCACGTTGTCGATTTATGTCAGGCTCACATTTTAGCTATTAATTATTTATTTGACGGAGGTCAAAGTGATGTCTTTAATCTAGGGAGCAGTCAAGGGTTTTCGGTTAAAGAAATGGTGGAAGCAGCACGTGCAATTACGGGTGAAGTTATTCCAGCTGAAGTCGGTCCAAGACGTGCAGGCGACCCAGATAGTTTGATTGCATCACCGGAAAAAGCACAAAAAATATTAGGATGGGAAGCGCCGCATACAAATGTTGAAACGATTTTTTCATCTGCTTGGCAATGGCATCAAGGGCATCCTAAAGGGTATGAGGCATAAGTATGAAAACCAGTCAATTAATCTATGAATTTGTATCTTATGCGATTAAGTATGGTGGTTGGATGGAAATGGACCGTGTTTATTTAACTAACCGTACTATGGCGCTTGTTGGAGTGAAAGAGCTGGAAAAAAATAGCGGTGAGACGACTGTCAATGCGGATATCGATACGCTCGTTTCTCAATTAGTTGAAGTAGCGTTAGAACAGCAAACAATTAATGATATCGCGTATGAACGGGAAATGTTGGAGGGGCGATTAGGTGATTTATTAACACCACCGCCTTCTGTACTAAACGCCTTGTTTGCACAGCAGTATAATGATGATCCTAAAGTGGCAACTGATTATTTTTATGAGCTGAGTCAGGTAAATCAATATATTAAAACTAAAGCCATTCAAAAAAACATTGTTTTTGATTATCCTAGCCGCTATGGGACTTTAGAAATTACGATTAATCTGTCTAAACCTGAAAAAAATGCGAAGTCGATTGTCGCGGAACAACGTCAAGCGAAACGCGCCTACCCGACGTGTATGTTGTGTATGGAAAATGAAGGGTACGAAGGAGATGTTGATTATCCGGCACGTACAAATCATCGTATTTTACGTTTGAATTTAGACGGTGAGAGTTGGGGAATGCAGTATTCTCCTTATGCTTATTATAATGAACATTGCATTTTCTTGTCAGAAGAACACCGTCCGATGACGATTTCAGAGAAAACGGTGGCACGACTATTGAAAATTGTCGAGGTTTTCCCTCATTATTTTGTCGGCTCAAATGCTGACTTGCCTATTGTAGGTGGCTCGATTTTGGCGCACGATCATTACCAAGGCGGACGTCATACATTTCCAATGGCTAAAGCTGAAAATGCTTGGACGTTCCCATTAATCCTATTCCCTAAAGTGAGCGCTGCAGTAGTGAATTGGCCGATGTCTGTTATTCGCTTACAAAGTGCAAGTCAAACAGATTTGGTTAAAGCAGCTACCTACATTATGAAGCAATGGGAAAATCATGATGATTTAGATTTAGGAATTCGTGCTTTTTCAGAAGACGGTACGCGTCATCATACGGTCACCCCGATTGCAAGAATGCGTGATAATCAGTATGAACTTGATTTAGTTTTACGTGACAACAATACGTCGGAAGAGCATCCAGAAGGGATTTTTCATCCACACCGTGATGTACAACATATTAAGCAAGAGAATATAGGGCTGATTGAAGTTATGGGCTTAGCTATCTTACCTCCGCGTTTAAAACAAGAATTAAGTGAGGTAGAGGCATATCTACTTGGCGAAACAACTGACGTTGCAGAGATTCATCGAGATTGGGCGCGTGAAATGAAAGGAACTTATAACGTAACGAAAGAAAACGTTACGGAAATTATCCAAAAAGAAGTAGGCAAAAAGTTTGAACGCGTTCTTGAAGATGCTGGTGTCTATAAACAAACAGCAGAAGGACAAGCTGGATTCAAGCGATTTATTGATAAATTGTAGAAAGTGGTGGGAAGATGGCGACTATTAAAGATATAGCAAAGCAAGCGCAAGTCTCGCCAGCTACAGTTTCACGTGTGTTAAATTATGATAAGACGCTATCAGTCAGTGATGAAACGAAGCAACGTATTTTTGAAGTGGCAGAGGAACTCAATTACACTAAACATCAAAAAAAGACGCTTAAAAAAATGCCCGAAATTTTATTAATACAGTGGTACAATCAGCAAGAAGAGCTGGAAGATCTCTACTATCTCTCGATTCGAATGGGGATTGAAAGAAAAGCGAAAATGCTTGGGGTTCAATTGTCCGTGTGTCAACTATCGGATTTTCCTATTGAGAATATGACGGCTGACGGTATAATCGCTCTAGGCAAGTTTTCAAAACGAGAGATGGCGATTATCCAACGCATCGCCTTACCAAAACTTTTTGTTGATTTTGATAGCATGTCCTATCAAGAACATTCGTTGGTCGTTGATTTTGAATTCGGGGTAATACAAGCACTTGATTATTTAGTTGCGAATGGGCATTACTCAATTGGGATTTTATCTGGTCAGGAAAAAACGAAAGATAATCAAGAAATCATCGCGGATAGCCGGTTGCAAGCTTTTCATCGTTGGCAAAGTCAACAAGAACACGCGATTGATGTGGTTGAGTTAGTCGCAGATTTTACGGTTGATGGTGGCTATCAAGTCATCAAAGAATGGTTAAAACAAACAGCTAGCAAACCAAGTGCACTATTTATAACAAGCGATGCTATGGCGATAGGGACGTTAAAAGCACTCGAAGAAGCTAATATTTCGGTACCGATGGATATGAGCATCATAGGGTTTAATGATATTAGTGTGGCTAAGTATCTTTCGCCTGCTTTAACTACCATTCAAGTACCGACAGAATGGATGGGGGAACAAAGTGTGGAAGAGTTACTCGCACTGATGACTCAAGAAAAAACTATTACCAAAAAAACAATGTTTGCTCCAAAACTTATGATACGTGAATCAGTGAGTACCTTACTTTAAAAATTGAAATCTTTGTAAAAAGAGAGTGGCTTGCATGCAGTGACACCTAAAAAGTCAGACTTTTAGGTAGCATGGCATAAGGCCCCTCTCTTTTTAGTTTCATTAAAGTATGCTACAATATAGCAGAATTATGCACGGAGAATGGGGAGTAAATGATGAAAATTTTAGCAATTGACACTGCCAATCAATCTTTTTCAGTAGCAATTCTAGAAGAGGTTAAACTGTTAGCTGAATATCGTTCCACTATTAAGAAAACACATAGCGCACGTTTAATGCCTGCTGTGGAATGGTTGATGAAAGAAATAGGCATGAAACCTCATGAAATTGAGCGGATTGTAGTGTCTAAAGGGCCAGGTTCCTATACAGGTTTAAGAATAGGAGTGACGACGGCTAAAACATTAGCGTGGACACTAAACTGTGAGCTAGTTGCGGTATCAAGTTTAAAAGCGATAGCAGCTAATACCATGCCTAAGTCTGATAGTTTAATCGTTCCATTAATCAACGCGCGACGTGAAAACGTTTATAGTGGTGCGTACCGTTGGGTTGATGGTGAGTTAACAACGGTTTTAGAAGATAGACATGTTGGGCTGTCGAGCTGGTTGAAAGAACTAATAGCGTGTGAGACACCGATTATCTTTATAGGCGAGGACGTTAGCTTATTTGCCGATACCATTAGAAACGCTTATCAAAATGACGACGTTACATATGAGTTTTCTGATAATGTTCTTTCAGCTGCGAGTATGGCGCGAGTCGCTATCAATGAGTCTAAAGTTAAGGATGTTCATCAGTTTGTACCGACCTATTTAAAGCGTGTTGAAGCAGAAGAAAAATGGCTAGAAACACATGAGGAACAGATTGATAATTATGTTAAGAAAATTTAAACAAATGATACGTATATTGGCAAAGAAGGATTATCAAATAGCAGCACAACAGTTACAGTTTAATCAACTCAAAGGACTGGAAATAAAAGACGTAACCTATACCGATATAAAGCATTTGATAAAGATTCAAAAAGCGGTATATGAAGGTGTAGCTCCATGGGGTAGAACAGTATTTTTATCGGAGTTAAATGGAATTCATCCGACTTACTATCAATTATTCCGTTTTCAAGAGACACCTATTGGTTTTTTTGGCGTTCGTTTTGAAGAGAAAAATGGGCATATTACGAATGTTGCGATTTTGCCTGATTTTCAAAATATTGGAATCGGCTCGCTCATGCTATCCATGATAATAAAAAAGGCGGTAGAGTATCAGTGTGACACACTTACTTTAGAAGTGCGTAAAAGCAACCTTAACGCTAAACGACTGTACCGTCGCTTTGGTTTTGAATCCCGTTCCATTAAAAATCGTTATTATGTAGACGGTGAAGACGCGGTATTTATGGAAAAAAGATTGGAAGAATTATGATGATGTACCAAAAAATAGATTTAAAAGTTACTTCGCATCCATTATTAAGTGAAAAACTCTTAGAACTGAGTGAGCAAGCATATCCGCATGGCTCGCCTTGGAATGTTTCCCAGTTTGAACAAGAATGGTCGCTCCCATACAGTCATTTATGGCTTGCTTACGATCAACAACAAGTAATAGGTTTTTTGAATATACACGTGCTAGCGGATGAAGCAGAAGTAATGAACATTGCGGTTCTTCCTAGTTATCGGGGGCAGAAAGTGGCACAAACTTTATTTAAATATAGCTTGGACTTTTGTCAAAGTGTTGAGGTCAGTCGCATGTTTTTAGAGGTACGTGTTACGAACTGGTCAGCTAAACACCTGTATCAAAAAGTTGGTTTTAATGTTATTGGTACACGAAAACAATACTATGCTCATCCGACTGAAGATGGTGAGATAATGGAAATTAAATTGAATAAGGTGAAAACATGAAACAAGAATCAAAAGAAGAAGTGAATCCGCGCACGTTGATATTATCAGTAGAAAGTAGCTGTGATGAAACAAGTGTCGCTGTGATTGCTAATGGGAATGAAATTTTATCCAACATTGTGGCATCACAAGTGTTAAGCCATCAGCGCTTTGGTGGTGTCGTTCCTGAAGTCGCTAGCCGTCATCACGTGGAACAAATTACATTATGTTTAGAAGAAGCTCTTGAAACAGCACAGGTTACACCAGAAGACTTAACAGCGGTGGCGGTAACAGAAGGTCCGGGATTAGTTGGAGCATTGTTAATCGGTGTGAGTGCAGCGAAAGCCTTTGCGTTCGCCCATGAGTTACCGCTCATACCTGTCAATCATATGGCTGGGCACATCTATGCGGCTCGCTTTGTCCAACCGCTTGAGTTTCCACTTGTTGCGTTATTAGTTAGTGGTGGACATACTGAACTCGTGCTCATGCCTGAAGATGGTGTGTTTGAGTTGATAGGAGAAACACGGGATGATGCCGCGGGCGAAGCTTATGATAAGGTAGGACGTGTGATGGGCTTAAACTATCCAAGTGGAAAAGAAATAGATGATTTAGCGCAAGAAGGGGAAGATGTTTTTAACTTTCCGCGTGCTATGATACATGAAGAACACTATGATTTTAGTTTTAGTGGATTAAAGAGTTCATTTATCAATCTCTATCACAACGCTCAGCAGCGTGAAGAAGTATTGAATCATGCTGACTTAGCTGCAAGTTTTCAGCAAAGTGTGATCGATGTTTTAGTCGATAAAACCGTTCGGGCATGTGGTGATTATCAAGCCAAACAATTAATTGTAGCTGGAGGCGTTGCAGCCAATCGAGGATTGCGAGCTGCTATGACCGAAAAAATGGCTCAGGAATATCCAGAAGTCCCGGTTATTTTTCCGCCATTAAGATTATGTGGCGATAATGCTGCGATGATTGGTGCAGCAGGATATATTGCATGGAAAAAGCAACAATTGGGCACGCTAGACTTAAATGCTAAACCTGGTTTGTCATTATCTTAAAAAAGGCTTGACATTCGTATAAAAAAAGATTAGAATTAATAGTTGCAAAACCGAGCTTATAAACAGATAAAACCTGAGTGAAATATTGTCCATTCGGCGTTTTTAAATAGAAAGCAAAAATAGAAACTCAAAATTTAAGAGAAAATTCTATTTTTGTCTTTTTTTTGCCTTAAAAACTAGGCACTGTGCAAATGTTAACTGAACTTAACATTTGTAACATAAACGTAATATAAAGCACGGGTAGAAAATTTTAGAGGAGTGAAGAGCTTGGCTGGACATATTGTCAAATACGGAAAACATCGCGAAAGAAGAAGTTTCGCACGTATCAGTGAAGTGTTAGAGTTACCGAACTTAATTGAAATTCAAACAAACTCTTATAAGTGGTTCTTAGAAGAGGGATTAAGAGAGATGTTTGAAGACATTTTACCTATTAAAGATTTTAACGATAAACTGTCGTTAGAATTTGTAGGGTACGAATTGAAAGAACCAAAGTATACTGTGGAAGAAGCACGTGCACATGATGCAAACTACTCAGCTCCTATACATGTCACTCTAAGATTAGATAATAAAGTTACAGGTGAGATTAAATCACAAGATGTTTTCTTCGGTGATTTTCCCCTAATGACAGAAATGGGAACGTTCATTATCAACGGAGCGGAACGTGTTATCGTTTCTCAGTTGGTTCGTTCACCAGGTGTTTATTACAATAGTAAGATTGATAAAAATGGTCGTGAGAGTTTTGGAACAACCGTCATTCCTAACAGAGGTGCTTGGTTAGAATTAGAAACAGACGCAAAAGATATTTCTTACGTGCGTATCGACCGTACGAGAAAAATTCCATTCACTGTTTTAGTGCGTGCGTTAGGCTTTGGCTCAGATGACACGATTATAGAAATGTTAGGTGAAAATGAAAGTTTACGTCTAACATTAGAAAAAGATATTCATAAAAATGCTTCTGACTCTCGAACAGAAGAAGGCTTGAAGGATATTTATGAACGTCTACGTCCAGGAGAACCTAAAACTGCAGACAGTTCAAGAAGCTTGTTATACACACGTTTCTTCGATCCAAAACGTTATGATTTAGCGGCAGTTGGTCGTTATAAAGTAAACAAAAAATTACATTTAAAAACACGCTTGTTAAATCAAATTTTAGGTGAGACATTAGTAGATCCTGAAACAGGTGAAATTTTAGTCGAAAAGGGAACTGAAATGACACATGATGTGCTAAATGAGTTAATGCCTCATTTAGAAAATGGTTTAAACAACGTGACTTACTATCCATCAGAAGATGGTGCTATTACAGATCCAATGACGATTCAAGTCATTAAAGTTGTATCACCTAAAGATCCGGATCGGATCGTCAATGTTATCGGAAATGGACAAATTACAGATGATGTAAAAACTATTACACCAGCTGATATTATTTCTTCCATTAGTTACTTCTTAAACTTACAAGAAGGGATTGGCTATACAGATGATATCGACCACTTAGGAAACCGTCGTATTCGTTCTGTAGGTGAATTATTACAAAATCAATTCCGTATCGGCTTAGCTCGTATGGAAAGAGTTGTACGTGAAAGAATGTCGATTCAAGATACAGACACGTTGACACCACAACAATTGATTAATATTCGTCCAGTCGTTGCATCTATTAAAGAATTCTTCGGTTCTTCTCAGCTATCACAATTCATGGACCAAACAAACCCATTAGGTGAGTTGACACATAAACGTCGTCTTTCTGCCTTAGGGCCTGGTGGTTTAACACGAGACCGAGCAGGGTATGAAGTACGTGACGTTCACTATTCTCACTATGGACGTATGTGTCCGATTGAAACGCCTGAGGGACCAAACATTGGGTTAATCAACAGCTTATCAAGTTATGCGAAGATTAATAAATATGGCTTTATCGAAACCCCTTATCGTCGTGTCGACCGTAAGACTGGCCGTGTTACAGAACATATCGACTATTTAACAGCCGACGAAGAAGACCACTACATGGTAGCGCAAGCGAACTCACTATTAAATGAAGACGGTACGTTTGTGAACGATGTTGTAATGGCTCGTATCCAAAGTGATAACTTAGAAGTTTCAACTGAAAAAGTCGATTACATGGACGTCTCACCTAAACAGGTAGTAGCGGTTGCGACAGCTTGTATTCCTTTCTTAGAAAACGATGACTCCAACCGTGCGTTAATGGGAGCGAACATGCAGCGTCAAGCTGTGCCACTTGTTCAACCTCGTTCACCTTTAGTAGGAACAGGTATGGAATATAAAGCCGCTCATGACTCAGGTTCTGCTTTAATTTGTAAACATGACGGTGTGGTTGAATATGTGGATGCAAATGAAATCCGTGTTCGTCGTTCAAATGGTACACTTGATAAATATAACGTAGCGAAATTCCAACGTTCAAATGCTGGTATGAGCTATAACCAACGTCCGATTGTCACATTAGGTGAAAAAGTAGAAGCAAGCGATGTCTTAGCTGACGGACCATCTATGGAACAAGGAGAAATGGCGTTAGGTCAAAACGTGTTAGTCGCGTTCATGACATGGGAAGGTTATAACTATGAAGATGCGATTATCATGAGTCGTCGTCTAGTTAAAGATGATGTGTATACTTCTATCCATATTGAAGAGTACGAATCAGAAGCCCGTGACACGAAACTAGGACCTGAAGAAATTACACGCGAAATTCCAAACGTTGGGGAAGATGCGTTGAAAAACCTCGATGAAATGGGAATTATCCGCATTGGTGCTGAAGTACGTGATGGTGACATTTTAGTAGGTAAAGTGACACCAAAAGGGGTAACAGAGTTATCCGCTGAAGAACGTTTATTACATGCGATTTTCGGTGAAAAAGCACGCGAAGTACGTGATACATCATTACGTGTGCCACATGGTGGCGGCGGTATCGTTCATGACGTGAAAATCTTTACACGTGAAGCTGGCGATGAATTATCACCAGGTGTAAACATGTTAGTACGTGTGTATATTGTACAAAAACGTAAGATTCATGAAGGAGATAAAATGGCGGGACGTCACGGTAACAAAGGGGTCGTTTCTCGCATTATGCCTGAGGAAGACATGCCGTTCTTACCAGATGGAACGCCCGTTGATATCATGTTAAACCCATTAGGGGTACCGTCTCGTATGAATATCGGGCAAGTACTGGAGTTACACTTAGGTATGGCTGCTCGTCAATTAGGTATTCACGTTGCTACACCAGTTTTCGATGGTGCGACGGAAGAAGATGTTTGGGAAACAGTTAAAGAAGCAGGTATGGCGTCAGATGCGAAAACCATTCTTTATGACGGTAGAACGGGTGAACCGTTTGATAACCGTATTTCAGTTGGTGTGATGTACATGTTGAAATTAGCGCACATGGTTGATGACAAACTTCACGCCCGTTCAACTGGACCATACTCATTGGTAACACAACAGCCATTAGGTGGTAAGGCACAATTCGGTGGACAACGTTTTGGTGAGATGGAAGTTTGGGCATTAGAAGCATATGGTGCAGCATACACCTTGCAAGAAATCTTAACGTACAAATCTGATGACGTCGTGGGACGTGTGAGAACGTACGAAGCGATTGTAAAAGGGGAACCAATTCCAAAACCAGGTGTTCCAGAATCTTTCCGTGTGTTAGTAAAAGAGTTACAATCATTAGGATTAGACATGCGCGTTTTAGATGCGGATGAACAAGAGATTGAGTTACGTGACATGGATGACGAAGATGATCTGATTAGCGTAGATGCCCTAACAAAATATGCACAAGAGCAAGCTGCCAAACAAGCAGAGAAAAAAGACTAGTTACCTATCAGTCACAACCTGTTGTTAAAGAATGAAATGGAGGGAACACCTTTTGATCGATGTAAATAAATTCGAAAGTATGCAAATTGGTTTAGCTTCTCCAGAAAAAATTAGAAGCTGGTCTTACGGTGAAGTAAAAAAACCTGAAACAATTAACTATAGAACATTAAAACCAGAACGTGATGGTTTATTCTGTGAGCGCATTTTCGGTCCTAGCAAGGACTGGGAATGTGCCTGTGGAAAATACAAACGAATTCGTTATAAAGGAATCGTTTGTGACCGTTGTGGTGTTGAAGTAACCCGTTCAAAAGTGCGTCGTGAGAGAATGGCACATATTGAATTAGCAGCACCTGTTTCACATATCTGGTATTTCAAAGGAATTCCAAGTCGTATGGGCTTAATTCTAGATATGAGTCCTCGCGCATTAGAAGAAGTTATTTATTTTGCTTCTTACGTTGTCACTGATCCTGGTGATACTGCTTTGGAGAAAAAGCAATTATTGACTGAGCGTGAATATCGTGAAAAACGTGAACATTACGGACAATCTTTCCAAGCTGGTATGGGGGCCGAAGCTATCAAGCGTCTTTTAGATGACGTTGATTTAGATAAAGAAGTGGCCGAGTTAAAAGAAGAGTTAAAAACAGCTTCTGGTCAAAAACGAACACGTGCTATTCGCCGTTTAGATATTTTGGAAGCCTTCCGTACATCTGGTAATAAACCAGCGTGGATGGTCATGGATGTTATTCCTGTCATCCCACCTGATTTACGTCCAATGGTTCAATTAGAAGGTGGTCGTTTCGCGGCAAGTGACTTGAACGATTTATATCGTCGTGTGATTAACCGTAATAATCGTTTAAAACGTTTATTAGATTTAATGGCGCCAAATATCATCGTTCAAAACGAAAAACGTATGCTCCAAGAAGCGGTTGACGCGTTAATCGATAATGGTCGTCGTGGCCGTCCTGTTACAGGACCAGGTAACCGTCCATTAAAATCTCTTTCACATATGCTAAAAGGGAAACAAGGTCGTTTCCGTCAAAACTTACTTGGTAAACGTGTTGACTACTCAGGTCGTTCCGTTATTGTTGTTGGACCAAACTTGAAAATGTATCAATGTGGTTTACCTAAAGAAATGGCAATTGAATTATTCAAGCCCTTCGTGATGCGTGAATTAGTTCAACGTGAATTAGCAAGCAATATTAAAAATGCGAAACGCAAAATCGAACGCCAAGAAGACGACGTATGGGATGTTTTAGAAGACATTATTCGTGAACATCCAGTTCTTCTTAACCGCGCCCCTACTCTTCATAGATTAGGTATTCAAGCCTTTGAACCTGTATTAGTTGAGGGTCGTGCGATTCGTCTACATCCACTTGTATGTGAAGCTTATAATGCTGACTTTGACGGGGACCAAATGGCGGTTCACGTTCCTTTAAATGAGGAAGCACAGGCCGAAGCACGTCTATTAATGTTAGCGGCTCAAAATATCTTGAACCCTAAAGATGGAAAACCTGTTGTAACACCTTCCCAAGATATGGTTTTAGGTAACTATTACTTAACCATGGAAGAAGAAGGACAAGAAGGCGAGGGAATGGTCTTCCGTGACTTGAATGAAGCAGTTCTAGCTTGGAAAAATGGCTACGTTCATCTTCATACACGTATTGGATTACAAACATCTTCTATGCCGGAAAAACCATTTACAGAGTGGCAAAAAGAGCGTATTTTATTAACAACCGTTGGTAAAGTCATCTTTAATGAAATTATGCCGCCAGAATTCCCTTACTTAAATGAACCGACTGACTACAACTTAGTGGTGGAAACACCTAACAAGTATTTTGTAGAACCAGGAACAGATATTAAGGCTGCGATTGAAGCGCAAGAATTAGTCTTACCATTCAAGAAAAAACATTTAGGTAATATTATTGCAGAAGTCTTCAAGCGTTTTAAAATTACTGAGACATCTCGTATGCTTGACCGTATGAAAGACTTAGGTTATCGTCATTCAACACTTGCTGGTATTACTGTTGGAGCTGCGGATATCAGTGTCTTGCATGAAAAACAAGCGATGCTTGAAGAAGCACATCAACAAGTAGAGAATATTACCAAACAATTCCGTCGTGGTTTAATTACCGATGACGAACGTTATGAGCGCGTTATTGGAGTTTGGAATAAAGTCAAAGATGAAATCCAAGTGAAGCTAATGGAAACATTAGATGCGAAGAACCCTATCTTCATGATGAGTGATTCAGGAGCTCGTGGTAACATTTCCAACTTTACTCAGTTAGCCGGTATGCGTGGATTGATGGCAGCGCCAAGCGGACGTATCATGGAGTTACCGATTACCTCTAACTTCCGTGAAGGTTTAACTGTCTTAGAAATGTTTATCTCAACGCATGGTGCTCGTAAAGGGATGACCGATACGGCCTTGAAAACAGCGGATTCAGGTTACTTAACACGTCGTTTAGTTGATGTTGCGCAAGATGTCATCATCCGTGAAATCGACTGTGGTACAGATCGTGGGTTAGAAATTTCTGCAATTCGTGAAGGTAATGAAATTATTGAAACATTAGAAGAACGTCTTTTAGGTCGTTATGCTCATAAATCAGTCATTCATCCTGAAACAGG
Organism: Vagococcus lutrae; assembly: GCF_023299185.1. Classification (NCBI taxonomy): domain Bacteria; kingdom Bacillati; phylum Bacillota; class Bacilli; order Lactobacillales; family Enterococcaceae; genus Vagococcus; species Vagococcus lutrae. Next base: position 571,809 of record NZ_CP097017.1, on the reverse strand, counting down.
AGAAATTATTGCTAAAAAAGGCGACATGCTAGATGAAGATAAGACGAAAGCGATTATCGAAGCTGGTATTGAAACAGTGACGATTCGCTCGGTCTTCACATGTAACACTAAACATGGTGTATGTAAAACATGTTATGGCCGTAATATGGCCACTGGTTCAGAAGTTGAAGTTGGAGAAGCAGTTGGAACGATTGCGGCTCAATCTATCGGAGAACCTGGTACACAGTTAACAATGCGTACGTTCCATACGGGTGGGGTAGCCGGAGATGATATTACACAAGGTCTACCGCGTATTCAAGAGATTTTTGAAGCACGTAATCCTAAAGGTCAAGCTGTCGTAACAGAAGTGACAGGGATTGTTTCAGAAATTAGTGAAGATGCTTCTACACGTACACGAGAAATTACGATTCAAGGTAAGACGGATACACGTACATACACAGTTCCGTATACAGCCCGTCTAAAAGTCTCTGAAGGAGATACCATTAAACGTGGTGAACCATTGATGGAAGGTTCAATTGAACCAAAAGAATTATTACAAATTCGTGATGTGTTATCTGTTGGTAACTATTTGCTACGTGAAGTGCAAAAAGTTTACCGTATGCAAGGGGTAGAAATCAGTGACAAACACGTTGAAGTAATGGTCCGTCAAATGTTGCGTAAAGTTCGTGTCATGGATCCAGGTGATACCGATGTGTTACCAGGTACATTAGTTGACATTTCTGATTTCAAAGATCAAAACTATGAAACATTAATCGCAGGTGGCATACCTGCAACAGCTCGTCCGGTCTTACTAGGAATTACAAAAGCATCATTAGAAACAAATAGTTTCTTATCTGCTGCGTCATTCCAAGAAACGACACGTGTCTTAACAGATGCGGCGATTCGTGGAAAACAAGACCACTTATTAGGCTTGAAAGAAAATGTTATTATCGGTAAGATTATTCCAGCCGGTACAGGTATGTCTAAATACCGTAATATGGAGCCAAAAGAAGTGGGCGTTGCTAGTGAAAATGTTTATAGTATCAGTGATATTGAAGCGAAAATGGCAGCAGAAGATGCTTTGTTAAATAACGAAGAGTAGCTATGATTAAAGAGAGAGTACCTTTGAAAAGGTACCTCTCTTTTTAATATGATGATAAATGACTCTTGACTTTATCAACTATTTTAGGTATGCTATTATTTGTATTGATAATTTGCCGCCTTAGCTCAGCTGGTAGAGCACTACCATGGTAAGGTAGGGGTCGTCGGTTCAAGTCCGACAGGTGGCTTATATAAAGAGAATCTCACGAATGAGATTCTCTTTTCTTTTTATTCGCATTTTTTTTTAATTGCCGTTAAACTAGAGTAAGAAATGAATTTAGAAAAGGTGGAATAAACATGAAAAAAGTAGTTTTTATTCGACACGGCCAAAGTGAATGGAATCTAGCTAATCGTTTTACAGGCTGGGAAGATGTGGATTTAAGTGAACAAGGCGTCAAAGAGGCGCAAGAAGCCGGAAGAAAGATTAAAGAAGCGGGTATCCACTTTGATGTGCTTTATACTTCCGTGTTAAAACGAGCCATTAAGACAGCCCATATTGTTTTAGAAGAAACGGACCAATTATTTGTCCCCGAGTATAAATCATGGCGTTTGAATGAACGTCATTATGGCGCTTTACAAGGATTAAATAAAGCAGAAACGGCTGAAAAGTATGGAGATGAGCAAGTTCATATATGGCGTCGTTCTTACGATGTTTTACCGCCACTTTTAGAAGGGGCAGATTATGATAAATTAAAAGAAGATCCACGTTATGCAAGTGTCGACCAACGTCAATTACCACAAGCAGAAAGTTTAGAAGTAACGCTTAAGCGGACACTACCTTTTTGGGACGATGCGATAGCGCCTGCTTTATTGGATGATAAAACAGTTTTAGTTGCAGCGCATGGTAATTCGTTACGTTCTTTAGTGAAATATTTAGACAATTTAAGTAAAGAAGAAGTGTTGAACTTAGAGATTCCAACGGGCTCACCTTTAGTTTATGAATTAAATGATGACTTAACTGTCTCTAAGAAATATTACCTCTAAATAGTTAAAATATCAGTGCCAGAATTCATTCTCTTAAATAAATCGTTAATGATGATTCAACTTATTGATGATATGGGATGATTTTTCTGGCTTTTCTTTTATTTTGAGAAGATTTGGCGTATGATGATAGAAAAGAGTTTGAAGGATGAGAAAAGATGAAAATAATGCTAGTGGAAGATGACCAAAAATTAGTCAACTTAGTTGAAGACCATTTAACACGATATGGGTATGAGGTCGTTGTGCCTTCAGATTTGCAAAATGTGATGGCTTTTTTTGAACAGGAACAACCAGAGTTAATTTTAATGGACGTTAACTTACCTTTTTTTGATGGGTATTATTGGACGAGAAAAATAAGACAACAATCAAAATGTCCGATTATATTTTTATCTGCACGTGAGAGTCATATGGATCAAGTCATGGCATTAGAATATGGAGCAGATGATTATATTACCAAGCCTTTCTCCTATGATTTATTGTTAGCCAAAATAAAAAGCCATATTAGACGTGTCTATGGTGAATATGCACCTGGACAAGATGAGCGAGTAATTCAACGAGGTGAGCTTGTTTATTATCCTGAGCGTTTGGAGTTAATGTTTCATGACCAAAAGGAATTACTCACTAAAAAAGAAGGCGAACTCGTTGAATTATTGTTATCTAATTATCCGCACATTGCTTCTCGGGAAGCGATACTAACTAAATTATGGGATAGCGAGTATTTTGTTGATGACAATACGTTGTCAGTGAATATCACACGATTGAGAAAAAAATTTGATGATATCGGTCTACCCAATTCGATTATAACCGTACGTGGAAAAGGCTACCGACTTGATTTAGGGGATATATAAAATGAAACTTTTTTTAAAACATCATATTGGTTATATTTTATTGTTTCTTTGCTATGCTTTCTTGTTCGCTTTGATTGTTTGGTTAGATGGTTTTCATCGACTATCGGTCTTTATATATGCTGCTATTTTAGGTTTGTTTTTATTAATCATTTTTTTAGTGTGGCAATATTTTTCTCAAAAGCATTTGTATCAAATGTTTCAGAAGAAGCGTGTTTTTGGTCTTAAAAATGACCGAACATCGGATAGTAGTGATCTTTCCCAAGAAGTGGTAGAGTTGTTAAATCATCAGTTTGATCATTATTATCGTGAAGTGACCACGATGCGTAATGCAAGAGAGGAACATCTAACCTTTATAAATCAATGGGTTCATCAGATGAAGACTCCGATTGCGGTGTTAAAACTGATGTTAGAAGAAACACCAGTTGAAAGAGAGAGTATGTTAGAAGAGATTGATAAGTTACAAGAGGGATTACAAATGGCGCTAAACGTTGCGCGAATGGAATCATTTGAACAGGACTTCATCATTGAGCAAGTTTCAGTGAGAGAGATGATTCTAGCCACTATTGATGACCATAAGCAAAATTTTATTCGACATCGCGTCTATCCTAAAATACTTTTTAAAGACGACGCGTTAATCGAAACAGATGCCAAATGGTTTCGTTTTATTTTATATCAAATCATAGGCAATAGTATTAAATATGCGGCTGGCACTGGGACTGATATTACGTTTAGTTTGATGCGTAGAGGTCAGGCGCTACAATTAAAAATCACTGATTCTGGAAGCGGTATCCGCAAAGAAGATTTACCACGTGTCTTTCGTCCGTTCTTCACAGGATATCAAGGTCGGTCTCATAAGGAAGCAACTGGAATGGGCTTGTATATGGTCGCGCAGCTTTGTGAAAAATTAAATCATCAAGTGTCAATTCACTCGATTTTAGATGAAGGGACAGAGGTCACTCTAACGATAAATGAATTTGAACATATAAAAAGTGTTGACAATCTAAAAAACGCATGATATTATTTCTATAAATTAAAAACACATGAGAAAGCTTTGACTAGAACGAGTAGATTATTAGTTTATTATCAGAGAGTCCTTGGTTGGTGAGAAAGGATATTAACGGTAGTTGAACACATCTAGGAGCTATCTTCCTGAACTATTTTTTAAACAGTAAAGTAAGGAAGTTCGTCAGTTGCACGTTATCGCAAACGGTCTTGTTGGAGACTTGCTGAGGTTATCACTGTGAAGTGGTAACGTGTTTGAGGTGGAACCGCGTCTATTTGTCGCCCTCTTAGTTCATATGAACTAAGGGGGCTTTTTTTATTGATTAGGAGGAATGTAAATGGAATTATTATGGCGAGTATTACCAAGTTTAATCAAAGGAAGTCAGATTACACTACTTGTTTTTGTCGTGACGTTAGTGGTGTCGTTACCATTAGGATTATTGTTAGGACATATTGCTTATACGGGTCCGAAATGGTTACAACGTCTATTAGCTTTCTTAGTATGGGTTATTCGTGGAACACCGTTAATGTTACAATTAATGATTGTTTTTTTCGGCTTACCGCTTGCGTTTCCAGATGTTATTGTAAATCGCTTGCCAGCAGCTCTCATAGCATTTGCGATTAACTATACGGCTTACTTTATTGAAATATTTAGAGGAGGATTTGCAGATGTGCCGGTTGGGCAAGGAGAAGTGGCTTTTGTATTAGGGTTTAACAAATGGGAAACACTCTTGTATGTAACGATTCCACAAGTTTTTAAAAAGACTTTATCAGCGATAGGGAATGAAGTGATGACGCTTATTAAAGATACGTCACTTGTCTATGTGATTGGTTTGGCTGATATTATGAAAGTCGGTAAAGCGGCTGTCATGCGCGAAGTTAGCATGCTTCCTTTTGTCGGTGTGAGTCTTTTCTATTTGTGCATGACCTTTATTTTTACGTTACTATTTCGATATATTGAAGGGAAGATGACTTATGAGTAATCAGGAAGTGATTTTAGAAGTAAAAGGGGCATCGAAACTTTTCGGTGAGAAGATGATTTTTAATCAAATCGATTTTCTTGCAAAGAGAGGCGAAATTCACGGAATTGTGGGGCCATCAGGTAGTGGCAAAACAACCTTTTTAAGGTGTCTATGTGGATTAGAGACTTTTGATAGTGGGACGATGTCGGTAAACGGGAATCAGTCTGAAACGGCTCAGCGGATAGGATTAGTTTTTCAATATTTTCAGCTTTTCCCTCATTTAACAGTCATTGAAAACCTAATGCTCGTACCAGTCAAGAAAAAGCAAATGACTCGCGAACAAGCAGCAGTTAAGGCGCAAGAGTGGCTCGAGATGCTAGGGATTGAAGGACAAAGCTCCCAGTATCCTACTTCTTTATCGGGTGGACAAAAACAACGTGTGGCTATTGCTCGTGCGTTAATGCTATCACCAGAAGTATTATGCTATGACGAGCCGACGAGTGCGTTAGATGTTGAAAGTCGTAATCAGGTAGGGCAGATTATGCAGTTGATTCAGCAACAAGGAATGACGCAAATAATAGTGACGCATGATGTTGCCTTTGCTAATGAATATTGTCATCAAATTTTTGATTTTAATAAATAATACTAAGGAGGAAAAATGATGAAAAAGAGATTAATGAAAACAGCGATGGTGAGTTTTGTTGTATTGACAGGAGTGGTATTAACAGCGTGTGGCAGTCAGAAAGAAGAAAGCAAAACAACGAAAAAAGAGACATTGGTAGTAGGAGTCGATGATACGTTTGTTCCGATGGGATTCCGTGATGAAAACGATGAGATTGTAGGATTTGATATTGATTTAGCGAAAGAAGTCGGGAAAGAGTTAGGGATGAAGACAAAAATTCAACCCGTAGATTGGAGCATGAAAGAAACCGAACTGTTAACAAATAAAATAGATGTGATTTGGAACGGTTATACAGTGACGCCTGAACGGGAGAAAAAAGTTGCTTTTACGATGCCGTACTTAAAAAATGAACAAGTCATTGTTGTTTTAAAAGATAGTGGCATTAAGACTTACGCTGATTTTAAAAATAAAAAAGTCGGGGCTCAAGAAGGATCAAGCGGAGAAGCGGCATTGTTAGCAGAACCTGAAAAATTATTATCCTATACGACTTCTGAAGAGCCTATAGGATACCCGACATTTACTGAAGCTTTTTTAGATTTAAAAAACAAACAAGTTGATGGGTTTATTATTGATAGTGTCTACGCAGAATACTACATTAGTAAAAGTGATGATGGAAATTTATATGACATATTACCAAGTGAATTTGAAGAAGAAGATTATGCCGTTGGCGTGAATCCAAAAAACAAAGGGTTAGTGGAAGATATTAACAAAGCTTTTGTGAGTTTGAAAGAAAAAGGCAAAGTGCAAGAGATTAGCAAAAAATGGTTTGGTGATGACCGTACGCTTATTGAAACAAAATAAGAAAGAATATTATAGAAAAGATTTTCGTTTTGCTTTATTTCATGTATAATAGGGAAAGCTATGACATTAAATATAACTAATGTTAAATTATATAGAGAAAATGAAAGCGAGCGATCCATAATGCGCAGAGAACAAGCTCGAGAAAAAGAGAATCGACTAGTAAGGAAGATTGTAACGGTGGTTATTTTATCCTTAGTCTTAATCGTAACCGTATTGGGAATATATATTTATAAATATTGGCAATCAGGGCTAAAACCTTTAAATCCTAAAGATGACCATTTGGTGCAAGTGAATATTCCAATAGGTACTAGTAATAAAGGAATTGGAAATATTCTCGAAGAACAGAAAATTATAAAAAGCGGTTTAGTTTTTACTTACTATGTGAAAACTGAAAATATTACAGACTTTAAAGGTGGTTATTATCAAATGGCCCCTAACATGACACTTGATGAGATTTCAGAAATGCTGCAACAAGGAGGTACTGAAGAGCCAGAAGCATTAGCAGATGCTCGTATCACGATACCTGAGGGTTACAGCGTTGATCAAATCGCAAAAGAAGTCGCAAGTAAGACAGGACTTAAAGAAGACGAAATCTTAAATGTAATTACTGATGAAGCGTTCTTTAAAGAACTTTTAGCGAGCTACCCTCAATTATTACAAAGTGCGTCTGAAGCACAAGATGTTCGTTTTAAACTAGAGGGATACTTGTTCCCAGCAACGTATAACTACTATAAAGATAAGGGCGTTAAACCACTTATTCAAGCGATGGTCGAACAAATGAATCAAGTGTATATTGAACGAGAAGAGATGTTTAATCAAAGTGATTTAACAGTTCAACAAGTTCTGACGTTGGCTTCGCTAGTGGAAAAAGAAGGGGTCGAAAGTGAAGACCGTCGAAATATTGCGGGTGTCTTTTTAAATCGTATAGCTGCTGACATGCCGTTACAATCGGATATTTCTATTTTGTATGCGATGGATAAACATAAAGTGCATTTATCTAATAAAGATACTGAAATAGATTCTCCATATAACTTGTATATTCATAAAGGGTTTGGTCCGGGACCGTTTAACAACCCAAGTACCGATGCCATCGATGCGGTGTTAAATCCTTTAGAAAATGATTATTATTATTTCTTAGCAGATATTACGACGCATAAAGTTTATTTTGCTGAGACATATGAGAAACATTTAGAGTTAAAAGAACAATATATTGATAATTTACAATAAAATTCATTTTTAGATAGCTTAGCTATTTACAAACGCTAGGTAACATGGTAATCTGTGTGGTGTAAAGAAGTAGCTTTTCTGGACGACGTGTTCAGAAAAGCTCTTCGCTTTTTATTTATTAAGACAAGTTAAAAAGGAGCTAACTGGACATTATGGTAGAAAAAGTATATCCAATGACTTTAGAAGGTAAGGCAAAGCTAGAACAAGAATTAGAAGAATTAAAAACAGTAAAACGTAAAGAAATCGTTGAACGCATAAAAATCGCGAGAAGTTTTGGAGATTTATCAGAGAACTCTGAATATGAATCAGCTAAAGATGAGCAAGCTTTTGTTGAAGGACGTATTACAACACTAGAAAATATGATTCGTTTTGCAGAGATTATTGATAATAATGGTGCCGACGAAAATGAAGTAACTATTGGTCGAACGATTACCTTTATCGAATTACCAGACGGAGAAGAAGAAGTTTATACGATTGTTGGAAGTGCCGAAGCAGATCCAATGGCTGGGAAAATTTCAAATGATTCTCCTATTGCGAAAGCATTGATTGGAAGAAAGTTAAACGAAGAAGTCACGATTGATACACCTGGTGGAGACATGCATGTCAAAATCACAAAAATTGATTAATTCATCTGGCGAAACAGTATGACTGTTTCGCTTTTTTTATCTTTCTCAGACTTAAGACGGAGAGTAATGTCCATCTTAAGTGAACTTGGTAGTCAGAATAGAAAAAGGTATAATAGAATAAATGAAGGAGGAATGCTTGTGAGCAGCTCTTGGAAACTATTTTTTATAGTGGAAAGTCTTTTAGCCTTATTAGGCCTTTATCAATTAATTCAAAATCCACCGCAATTACTATTTTTAATCTTTGGTCTTATCAATATATCGATAGCGTCCAAAAAAATGCCACGTAATAGTTTTCATCGTTTTCAACTACTCATCGGATTATTGATGACAATGTTAGCACTGCTAACAATTGGTCCGGCAATTTGGCTAATGATGATTTTTGCGATTGTTTTTATTGGATTAAAAGGAGTCGAAGTGACCGGTTTATCCATGCAAAATGCCTTTGACCGTTCTCCGTGGCAACGAAAAGAAATGAAAATTGTTAAAACAGTCGAACCAGAGGATAAAAATGGTCGTCGCTTTAAACGCCCTTGGATTGGTAATCAACGAATTGGTACGGAAGTCTATGAATGGGATGATATTAACATTACCCTGTTTTCTGGAGATACCATTATCGACTTAGGTAATACGTTGCTACCTAAAGCTGATAATGTTGTCATGATACGTAAAGCATTAGGAAGAACTCGTGTTTTAGTACCGATTGAAATTGGGCTAATGATTGAACATTCCACGCTCTATGGCAATGTGATTTTTGATGAGCAAACGTATACGTTAAAAAATGAATCACTCAAACTATTTAGTGATGATTATGACCATAGTACTCGACGTTTAAAAATTGTCACGAGTACTCTAGTTGGAGATATCGAGGTGATTCGCATATGATGACACGGATGAATCGCTGGTGGTTATTCTTTTATACATTTGTTTTAACAGAAATTATTTTACTTTTAACACTATATTCTTATTTTTACTCACAAAGTAAAAAAGGTTGGCTAAAGGAACTTTTTACGGCTAAGATTAGTCATATCCCTTTATTTATTTATATTTTGGTGATTGCGTTAGTGGTAAGTTTAATGGTCACACTCGTTGTTTACTTTTTTAGACGTTCACAGTATGGTAATCTAGAAGAGAAATTAGCATTATTAGCGCGAAATCATTATGATAGTCCTTTGTTTTTAAAAAGAACTCAAACGCTAGCTCAAACAGACGGCATGGAAGAAATTGACAGTTATATCGATGATATTCGCAAGAAGATGGCGACGATGTCAAAAGATTTACAAGTTATTTCCAGTCAGCCCCAAATGGTTGATGGTGAATCAAAAGAACTCATATTACAAGCTGAACGGCATCGTATTGCTCGTGAACTGCATGATTCGGTGAGCCAACAGCTTTTTGCTGCCTCTATGATGATGGCAACTTTGCTGGAAGAAGCTAAACGAGAAGAAACGACGGATAGTTTGCAAAAACAGGTTGAAATGGTTGGAGATATTATCAATCATTCTCAATCGGAGATGCGAGCGCTACTACTCCATTTACGTCCTATTTCCTTAGAAGGAAAGACGTTAAAGAAAGGAATCCAGCAGTTATTAATCGAGCTACAAACAAAAGTCAATATCGAATTAACGTGGGAAGTCGAAGATATTTCGCTAGAAAGCGGCATGGAAGATCACCTGTTTCGTATTGTACAAGAACTGCTATCAAATACGCTACGACACGCCAAGGCGACGTCACTAGATGTCTATTTAAAACGTCGCGACCACGTGTTATTATTGCGAGTAATTGATGACGGCGTTGGGTTTGATACGACAGACAGTCATGTGGGGAGTTATGGCTTGTCAAATATTCGTGAACGAGTGAATGGTATGGGTGGAACATGTAAAATTATTAGTTTTAAAGGAAAAGGAACAAGTATCGATATACGTGTTCCAATAGTAGAGGAGTGACAAAATGATAAAAGTGTTGTTGGTAGATGATCACGAGATGGTTAGGTTGGGAGTATCATCGTACTTAGGGATTCAATCCGATATTGAAGTGATTGGCGAAGCGGAAAATGGTTTAATCGGATATGAAAAAGCTCTCGAATTAAAGCCGGATATTATTTTAATGGACCTAGTAATGGATGTCATGGATGGCATCGAGGCAACGAAAAAAATATTACAAGATTGGCCTGAAGCCAAAATTTTAATTGTCACGAGCTTTATTGACGACGAAAAAGTTTATCCAGCGATTGAAGCAGGTGCTGCCGGCTATTTATTAAAAACATCCACAGCCAGTCAAATAGCCCAAGCAATTCGTGCAACGTATAATGGCGAAACAGTTTTAGAGCCTGAGGTTACGGGTAAAATGATGGCCAAAATGGCGAAAGCTCAAATACCTGAACCACATGAAGAATTAACGAATCGTGAAAATGAGATTCTCTTGTTAATATCAGAAGGAAAAAGTAATCAGGAAATTGCCGATGAACTTTTCATTACATTAAAAACCGTTAAGACCCATGTGTCTAATATTTTATCAAAATTAAATGTAGAAGATCGAACACAAGCAGCCATTTATGCGTTCAAGCATGGTATAGTAAAGTAATTGAAGTTATTAATAGAAAAGAAAGTAGGATAAAAAGATGAAGCAAAGTTTTGCAGTTATTGGACTGGGAAGATTTGGTTCAAGCGTTTGTAATAGTTTAATCGAGTCTAAACAAGAAGTATTAGCTATCGACCGTGATGAAGATCGCGTGAATGAATATATGGATATTGCGACCCATGCTGTTGTAGCAAATGCGCAAGATGAGGCAACGTTAAGACAGTTAGGTTTAAACAATTTCGACCATGTGATTGTTGCAATAGGTGAGGATATTCAAGCTAGTATTCTTGTCACGCTAATGGCGAAAGAAATGGGCGTCAGTCGTATTACCGCAAAAGCGCAAGACCAGTATCACGCAAAGGTATTAGAAAAAGTAGGGGCTGACCGTGTTGTTCACCCAGAACGTGATATGGGAGAGCGTGTTGCACATCAATTAATATCAAAAAACATTTTAGACTTTTTAGAGCTTTCAGATGAGTACAGTATCGCGGAAGTAAAAGTGACGAACCACGCTTACTTAGAGAAAACACTTATTGATTTAAATCTACGTCAAAAATACGGCTTAAACGTGGTGGCCATTCGACGTGAAGGACGTGGCTTAATTGTCTCGCCAGCTGCAACTGAAATTGTGAAGTTTAATGATACATTATTTGTAGTTGGAGCGACAGAAGATGTGGAAGAATTTGATGATAAAATGAATTAACAGGTCAAGCATGAAAAACGCGATAAGCCTTATTTTATGTTATGATAGGAGTAATTCAAAAAGAAAGTGATGGATTTGAGATGAAATTAACAGTATCAGATAAAGCACATCAATGGTTTAAAAGTGAACTAGGATTAGCTGAAGGAGATTACTTACACTTCTTTGGTAAATACGGTGGTGCAACAAATGTTCATGCTGGTTTTTCAACGGCAATGCGACCTGAATCGCCAGAAGAGACACCAATGGCAACCGTGACAAAAGAAGGTATCACATACTATACGGCAGAAAATGATGATTGGTTTTTCAGTGATTACGACTTATCCGTTGATTACGATGAAACAAGAGATGAGCCAACTTACTTCTATACGGAATAGAAAAAAGGACGTACATTTTTGTACGCCCTTTTTTTTATGATTTAATGATGCTTGCATATATATTATCACATGGTATTATTAACTTAATTATGCCATAAGGAGAATAATAATGAAAATAAATACACAAGTTGGTTCTTTAATAGTACTAAGTACATTGGCTATATCATCAATGTGGGTGTCGTTTGAAGTACAAGCGGAAGAGTCTACTAATGAAACCTCTGAAACTGTCGAGGTGACTGAGGTTTCTACGGAAGAAACTCAACAGTCTGAAATAGAGACACTGCATGAAAATACGACGGAAAATACAAGGCTTAGTGATAGTATAGAAAAACAACCTGAAACAACTGAATCGACAAGTACAGCTGAAGATATTAACCCTCAAAGAGCGAAGGTTATTATAAATGGCGAAGAAGTGCTTTTAGAAGACCCTATCAAAGCGGGAAGTGAAGAAGCGCAAACTACAGTAATACCAAAAGAAGAATTATATGAAGGAGTGAGTCGGTTTAGGAGTATTGCTCCACGTGAAGCGACTATCTCGATGTATCGAATGTATAATCCAAACAGTGGGGAACATTTCTATACACAAAATACATACGAAAGAGACCACCTTAGACGTGTCGGATGGAATTATGAAGGAATCGGATGGAAAGCGCCAACTAAAGGAATGCCTGTATATCGATTGTTTAATAGAAACTCGGGTGAGCATTTTTATACACTAAACAGTTATGAGAGAGATCATTTAGTGAAATTAGGATGGCGTTACGAAGGCATTGGATGGTACTCTCATACGGGTGCAAACTCTTTGCCTGTATATCGTTTATATAATCCTAATAGTGGTTGGCACCATTATACATTGAATAGTTATGAAAGAAATCATTTGGTTTCCTTAGGGTGGAAGTCTGAAGGCACCGGATGGAACGCTGTGGCCTTAGGTGAAGGTAGTAACGAGGACTATCATTTACTGAATGTTAATAACTACGATCAGTATGCTTTAGGAGCGCCAAGCGGTTGTGAAGGAGCTTCGTTGTTACAGGCTTTTCAGTATAAAGGTTTGTTAAATGATTGGACCTTAAGACGTTTTTTAGACACCATACCCAAATCACCTAATAATAATCCAAACACAGGTTTTGTTGGCTCACCTTATGTTGAAAATTATTGGACGTATTCTGCTATTTATCCAGAGCCTTTAACTCAGTGGGGGAATCGTTTTGGAAGAGTAGTAAATATTTCAGGAAGTAGTTTTGAAACGTTACTCAGTGAAGTTCAGAACAATAATCCCGTTGTAGTTTGGGTCACAATCAATTTCCAACCTGTAAGATGGGGGAACTGGCCGTTTGGACCAGCGGTGAATAATAATCATGCTGTTACACTCGATGGCTATAATAGAGGGTCGAATCAAGTACATGTCTCGGATCCTATTGGAGGAAAGTATTGGATTAATGCTAATACATTTAAATCTGTATATAATGTGAGGAAATATGCCGTCACTGTTCAATAATGTATAATTGTGATTAATATAATCATTCTTAAACAAACCCCCATGAAATCAATGGTTTAAACCATTGATTTCATGGGGGTTTTAAAAGTTTATATTTAGTATCCTTCTGTTAGATTGACAACACTTTCGCAAACAGTCCCGTCTTTCATATAAGAGTGATAGTTTCGTGTAAATAAAGCGATAAGTCGGTCTGCATAATAGTTTGAATTTCCAGCAATATGCGGTGTTATCAAAACGTTAGGTTCCGACCAAATCGGATGATGTTGGTCTAAAGGTTCTTCTTCTAAAACATCTAAACCAGCAAAGGCTAGCTCTTGATGACGTAATGCTTCAAGTAAGTCATTCGTGTTAACAGACGCGCCACGGCCGACGTTAATGAACCAAGCGTCATTTTTCATTTGTTTGAAGAATTTAGCGTCGAATAGATGATATGTCTCGTCAGTTAATGGAAGAATATTGACGACAATATCCATATCCCCTACAACGTTTAATAAGTCTTCTTGCGGATAATTCTTGATAAAGTGTGGTAGGTCGTATCCGCTCCGGTTAATTCCGTAAACGTCTAATTCAAATACTTCTGCTACTTTAGCTAAGTGTCGCCCAATTTTACCTGTCCCTACAATGAGTAATTTTTTATGTGCCAACTCAATAATATCATTTGGGTCTTGCCAAATACGCGCAGTTTGTTGTAAAACGGATTGTTGAATACCACGACTTTTGGCTAGTAACATTCCCATAACCGTTTCGGTAATTTGAGAACCGTGTATGCCACTTGCTGATGTTAATTGGATATTTTGTCGTGCAATTTCTGCTAAATCAAAATAATCAACGCCAGCAGAAAAAGATTGAATCCATTTTAATGAGTTGTTTGGCATGTAAAGAACACGTTCGCCAACGTCTTTTTTCCAACCAATAATGATTTCAACAGCTTGTAAATCTTGATCAGTTAGATCGTCAGTATCAGTGACAACTTTATAATCAGTCGCAACCTCTTGTAATAGTGATACTAACTTTTCTGATAATGGATAAAGTACTAAGATTGTTTTCATGAACAAACTCCTTTAAGAATTATTTTTTTAAATGATCTTTGAATCGCTGTTGCATGATGATTTGACGATATAGTACATAAGTGACTAAAATAATAACAAAGTTTGAGCTAACAGATTGAAAGGCAAAATCAATCGCCGCAGTAATAAAAACAGGCATGGTGGAAGCAAATACAACTAATTTAAAACTTTCACCAAAAGTAAGGTTCATAAGACGAGCGCCTGTAAAGAAATGACTAATCATTGTAACAATTAATAGTGAAAAGACAAAGTTTGCCAAGACAGGAATTAAAAGCACAAGGAACGTTACACCCGACACATAGCGTGTTGAACGATTGGATGTGGCAAGATTTTCAAAGTAGCTTTTGTTAAGTTGTTGACTATCAAAACGGTCGTAGGTCAAAATCATCGGATTTACTTGCAATTGCGAAGCAATGATGTTTTCATCCGCAATGGCAAAGACTACTTCATTTTTAAGTAAACCGACACCTATCACATTACCAGATAAATCTTTTCGAATATCTTCAGGCGTTCGTTTGTTCTGAGGGTCGAACGAGAATACCATGTAATCAGTTTGATAGATAAAGCCGTCTTCTTCTTTTTCGGTCGTCAATTGATTATTTTCTATCTTAAATTCTGGCATTTCTTTTGCAATTTTTTGCATGTCGTCTTGAACAAGATTAAAAACATGAACCACTTGTCGAATGACCGGAAGTGCTAGAATCAAGCTTAATATTAGTAAATATAGAAAAACCTTTCCACCAGATTTTTTGCGCCCTTCATACAAATCAGCTGGTTTTTTAAACGCGGTAACAAATAATTGGACTAAGGTCATATAGTCCCTCCTTTAATTCTTTTCTGTTTTAATTGTAAACGTTTTGGGATGATAACTCAAGTAAGGCGGATTTCATGTAAAAAGCAATAACTTTGTGATTTTCTCTAAAAAATGCTATTCTATTAGTAGAGGTTATCTACAAAAATTATTATTTGGAGGGTTATGACATGAGTTATTCATTACCAAAATTACCATACGCATACGATGCATTAGAGCCACACATTGATGAGTTAACAATGCACTTGCACCACGAAAAACATCACAACACTTACGTAACCAATTTAAATGCGGCTATTGAGAAGCATCCTGAATTAGGCGAAAAAGATATTGACACATTAGTAGCAGAGTTAGATGCTGTTCCTGAAGATATTCGTACGGCTGTACGTAACAATGGTGGCGGACATGCTAACCATACATTCTTCTGGGAAATTATGGCACCAAATGCTGGTGGCGAACCAACAGGTGAAATTAAAGAAGCTATTGACAAAACATTCGGTAGTTTTGACCAATTTAAAACAGATTTTGCTGCAGCTGCAACAGGACGTTTCGGTTCTGGTTGGGCATGGTTAGTGGTTAATGACGGAAAATTAGAAATTATGTCAACGCCAAACCAAGATTCACCTTTAACAGAAGGAAAAACCCCTGTATTAGGTTTAGATGTTTGGGAACACGCATACTATAAAAAATATAGTAACGTTCGTCCTGACTACATTAAAGCTTTTTGGAATGTTGTCAACTGGGATGAAGTCAACAAACGCTATAACGCTGCAAAATAGTCTTGCTGGACTGATAAAAGCGTTGTTATAGATATAAGCTAAGTAGGAAACTACTTAGCTTTTTTTGTTAATTATCCTAGAATTTGGTACGATAAAGATAAGAGAATAGGGGGAGGCGTCAAGTTTTGATAACACTACATCATATCAAAGCATCAGGAAATCATTATTTAATGTTAGACAATCGTCAAGAGAAGAGAGCGACAGACGAGTTTTCAAGACTGGCACAAAAAATTGCACAAGATTTTCCAAACATGAAAAGTTTTATAGTATTGGAAGATTCAACAGAAGAAGCGACGGTAAAAATGACGACGTTTCATCGTGATGGTACAGAATGTTTACTGTGTGGAAATGGAATTAGAGGAGTCGCACATTTTTTGTTTGATGAAAATCCAGAAAAGAACGTGCACCAATTAATTGAGACTCGTCATGCGACATTGCACGTCCAAAAAATAGTGGATGATATTAGCGACCATCTTTATCGTGTTGAAATTTCTCCTATGAGTTTATTAATGGAAACATTAAATCGAGAAGTTGAGAGTGGGACAACCTTTATTGAGAAACGCTTAAAAGACATTACCCGTAAGTTAAGATTCACAGCCATTGCCACGCCAACGCCTCATTTAGTTACGTTTGTCAAAGAAACGGATGGGTTGTCGATAGCAGAGAGACAATTTATTGCTGAAAAACTGACACAAGGTAATCGTTATTTTCCAAATGGAATTAACGTAAGTTTTGTAAAAGTTGATGAAGATAGATTATATGTTGATACATTTGAAACAGTGGCAGGGCATACTTTTTCCTGTGGTACGGCTATGGCAGCAAGTGGCTTACTTTATTCATTACTCTATTTACGAGAGTTTGGAGAATTAATTGAAGTTAAAAGTGCTGGAGGGACAGTGTTTGTAAGACCAAGACAAACACCTGAAGGTCAATATTGGGTTGAGTTGCAAGGGGAAGCAACGTGGATCGAGCATATCGTTTATGATGAATCAGATTAAAAAAAGGAGCAGATTTCTGCTCCTTTTTGTGTTTAATATTAGGCTTTGGTTGCTTCTATTGTAATCGTTTGATTACTGTCAGAAGGTGCTAACTCATACTCATAGTCAGCTGAGATAACAATGTTTTTGAAACCAGCTTGTTCTAAAAGTAATGTAATCTCTGTTAAACCGTACCACTTAATGTTTAGTTGTTGGTGTTGAGTATCAATTAAACGTTGGTTTTGCCACAGTTGATAAGTATAGAGGTGATGTATTTCTTGTGTTAGCCAATCAATCTTGGTTATTTCATGTTCAACCGAAATGGATTTTTGAGAATCCCATTCATATTGTGAACGTTGACGTTCTCCAAGTTCTGGATAAAAGGGTAAATCAATATCAAAAATTATTCTGCCACCTTGTTTTAAATCCGACACGCATTTTTCTAAGAAAAGTTGGATACCTTTATGAGCCGTAATAAGATTAAACGTTGCGACAGGAATAATAAGTGTGTCAAAAGAGTGTGGGAATTGACAAGTCATATAATCGCCTTGATATAAAGAAGTTGTTAGTTGACGGCGAGCGAGTTCATTACGACAAAGTGAAAGCATTTCATCTGAATACTCTATCCCTTCGATATTCACTCCTTCCTCTAAAAGAGGAATCAGTGCCCTACCCGTACCACTACCAATTTCTAACACTCGTTGATTTTTTGATGAGTTAGCTTGGATACGTTCCAAGTAATAATCAATATCCCCATTAAGAGCTGTACCGATTGGTTTTGATAGTTGATAAACAATCGTGGCTAATTCGCCATAGTAGTCCTTCATCATCATTCATTTCCTTTCTTCACGATTGCTTCAATCCATTTGTGAGAATGATAAGCAAGCGAATCGTCATAATAGGTTGCATCTTGTTTTACTAACGTTAAAAATTCTTTTATTGTTGTTTCAAACCCACGTTTTTCAAGTGTTGGTGTCCAATCAGGAAATGTCTGATGAATCGTTCCATCGGGCGTAGTATGATTTAGTTGAGCAAGGTTATGGACATGATACGTACCGCTTGGACTTTGTACTTCAATACTTTCCGTACGAGCGCCACTATTGAGATTGGTAATACAAATGACCGTATTTTGTTGATTTGAAAGATGCAAGCATACTCGCTCTAAGCTTTGATTAGCTTCATTGATTTGTGAATCAATATAGTGCTGCTGAACGGCTCCTTCCATTAAAAACAAGCCTGTATCGACAACATGGATAAATAAATCGTACAAAATTTCCTTTAACGATTTAGATGTTCCCAAAATATTTTTTTGAACGATAATCATATTTTTATCGGGAACTTCTTTAAGTTGTTGAACCATAGGAGCACGACGCCGGTTAAATCCTGTAAATAAAAGACATTGCTGTTGTTTGGCAAGCGCCAGAAGTTCTTTGACTTCATCTAAATTTTCGCTAATCGGTTTATCAACATAAACATGTACCCCTTTTTCTAAAAACATTTTAATAAAAGTATAATGTGTAGAGGTTGAGGTATGAATAAAGCATGCATCTAAGTCTGCTTCGTAGAACGTCTGAAAATCGTCATAGACGAATTGCCATTGATATTGATTAGCTAAGCGTTCTCTCGTTTCTTTGTTTCGAGTGAAATAATGCCACTCGATATTCGTTTGTAGTTGATTCATAATCGGCAAGTATGCTTTTTGCGCAATCGTGCCTAAACCCATTACACCAATTTTTAACACCATATTGATTCACCGTTTCCTTTCTATTTTTTCATCCACATTTCTAACGTTTGTCGGTCAATTACGGAATCACTTAAAAAACTTCCTTGTTTGGTTAATACAAGCAATTGATTCATTGTTTGTTCAATAAATTCGATATCATGAGTGATAATAAAGATAAAGAGATTATGTTTTTTCATCAAATTCAACGCATTTTTCAACTGCATCATATGTTGATAATCCATACCACTAGTTGGTTCATCTAAAATGACCACTTTTTTTCCAGATAGTAAAGCTGAAGCAATCGCTACACGTTGTTTTTCGCCACCAGAAAGCGTCATTGGATGTCTTTTTAGCAAGTGTCCTAGGTTCAGGCTCTGAATGATTTCATCGCGTAATTCTAATCGTGTCGCTTTTAAAGTTAATTCTCGTTCGACTGTTTCTGTAAAGAGCTGATAGTTGACATCTTGCATGACAAGATAACTTTGCCGTAATCGTTCTTTATCTGAAAGAAAATTAGCATTCCAACTTATTTTATCAGCGTCACACGGTAAAATCCCTGCTAATTGTTTAGAAAATGTCGATTTTCCTACCCCATTTGGACCAATAATCCCTATGATAGTTCCAGCTTTAAATTCATGAGTCTGTGTTGTTAACAAAGGTTGTGATTTAGCGTGCCATCTTACAGGGATTTGTTTGATACGAAGTGTTTCGACATCATCGTTGCACGCAATTATCGACGGTGACAGGGTGATTTTTTCAGGAAGTTGCTTTGTTCTTAAACCAAGTGTTTGTCGTTCATCACTAGTTAGATCTTCCCAAGAAGGTTTATCATATAAAGTCCAATCACGAGCAGGCGTTTGATATAGATAGTAGTCTGCGAGAGATTCCAAATAATAAAGACGATGTTCTGAGATAATAAGAGTACAACCGATATTCTTTAAGCGGTGCAAGATATCGGTAAGGCGTTCAATCGTTTGTAAATCAAGATTACTGGATGGTTCGTCGAGTACGAGATATTCTGGATGAAGCATGTAGGCAGACGCGAGGGCGACCAGTTGTTTTTCGCCACCTGACAATGAGAACATCTCACGGTTTAAAAGGTCGTGGATATTAAAAAGAGTCGCGACGTCTTCAATTCGAGATTGAATCTTGTCAGGCGACATTCCAATATTTTCACATGGAAAAGCTAATTCACTTAAAACCTCTAACGTGAAAAACTGCGTTTTAGGATTTTGAAAAACAGAACCGATACGTTCAGGAAGCTGATAAAAAGATAAATCGTTATAGGACGTATCATTTAAGTACCTTTCGCCTTCCAAAGTCCCTTCATATAATTCATTGATTAAGCCGTTGATGATTCGTGTAATGGTTGTTTTACCACAGCCACTTGCCCCACATAACACGATACAGTCCCCTTGTTGAACATCTAGAGATAAGTCGCTAATGATCGTTTCGTTTTGATAGGTAAAAGAGACATGATTTAAAGAAATTCCCATAGACTTAAGCCTCCCATTAAAAATATGATAAGTATGGTTATAATCATCCAATCAAAAAAAGTCATTTTTTTCTGATAAATAGAAGTCGATATTGCTGGATGATTAATACCACGTGTTAGAGCTGCACTGCTAAGATCAAGAGCCGTCACAGAGGCGTTCATTAGTAGTGGAATTAAAATATATTCTAGTGTCTGTAAAGGGTGGCGCACCATTTCCCAATTTGTTACCGCAATGCCTCTAAATTTCATCGCCGAACGAATTTGTTGATAGTCTTTTCTCAGTGTAGGAAAGAAACGGAATAAAACACTGAGTGGGATGATAATAAATTCTGGTATTTTCCATTTTCGTAAAGTGTAGATGAGTGAAGATACTGGCGTTGATTTTATCAAAAAGCCTGCCATCATGGTCAAAGGAAACAGTCGTCGTACGGTTAAGGTATAAAATCCGATGATTGATCCAATAATGGGCAGCTGTGATAAAAAGTTGGGCCTAGATAATAAGAGAATACTCAAATAAATGCTGACATAAATAAAGATTCTGCGCCATTCTTTTTGACTGGCTAGAATAAGTAATAAGAGAATCAAATAACTGCTTTCAATAACAATGGGTAGATGAAAAAAAACCATAATATTAGTAAAAAGGACGAGAGCGATTTTAGTTTGTGTATTAAGCGAAGGCATTGTAACAACCAGTCCTTTCATTATGAGAGTGCTGCGAAATGTTTTTGAATCATTTTATCTCCGATAATTGCTCCAATAATGCTGCAGATGATTAGAAAACCTAAACTGATAAAGAGAGTTTGCTGATTAATAAAAGCAAAGGTATCGGCTATATATGCTGCATCTTTCCCGCGCGCTACTAAGTTGTTAACATAAGCTTTTTTAAAGAACCACAACGGTAAGATAGGTCCCATCATATTAAAGGAGAATATAACAAAGCTAATTTGATTTATCCGTTTGTTTTTATAATGTCCCATACGTGCGACCCAATCTGCTAAAAATCCCGCAACAAAGTGTGGCACAAAGGTGAGTGAAAAATGTCCGACAAGCAAGAAAAAGAGCCCCATGACAATACCCATGATTGAAACGGCACCAAATTTTGGAACTTTTTGAATGAGCAAGAAATATACGGCTCCTGTAATGAATGCTACAAATCCAGGTAATAAAATAATTGAAAAACCAGGAATTAGAATCGAACTTAAAAAGGTCGCAACCCCTGTTAGTAAAAAGTATATTGCGGTATATACGCCTATGGTAATCATATCATTAATCTTAAGTTTATTTTGCATTATTTATCCTCCACTAAGTAATATGCGTTATTTTTCACATATTAAATTAAAATTTAAAATCAGTTGTTAGTATAACATAAGTGAGAAAGATTATCAGTGTTTTTTAGAATGATTATTAATGGATTGTTTTATTTTGAAGAGAATAAATGTAGGCGATAAGATTGACAATCACTAGATAAAGTAGGTATGATAACAGTCGAATATTAATAACACAAGATGTAGTATAAGGAAGTAGGAGGAAAATGAGTGTGATTGTTTTAGCGGGAACAATAGGAGCTGGTAAGTCCAGTTTGTCAGAAATGATTGCCAATGAATTAGGCAGTGAGGTTTTTTATGAAGAAGTAGATAATAACGAGATATTACCTTTATTTTACGCAGACCCTAATAAGTATGCATTTTTACTACAAATCTACTTTTTGAACAAGCGTTTTGCAAGTATTAAACAGGCGCTTGCTCATGATAACAATGTCTTAGATCGTTCCATTTATGAAGATTCGCTATTGTTTCATTTGAATGCGGATTTAGGACGCGCGAATGACACGGAAGTAAAAGTTTACGATGAGTTGTTAAAAAATATGATGGAAGAGCTTCCATATGCTGCTCATAAAAAACACCCTGATTTGTTGGTTCATATCAAAGTGTCGTTTGAAACTATGCTAGCACGTATTGAAAAACGTGGAAGAGAATTCGAACAATTAAGTTATGACCCATCACTTTATGATTACTATAAAGAACTCAATAAGCGTTATGAAGCTTGGTATCAAAATTATGATGAAAGCCCGAAAATGGAAATTGACGGCGATGCTTTAAACTTTGTTGAAGATGAAGAGGCAGCCAAAATTGTAATTCAGATGGTTAAAGATAAATTAGAAGAAGTTAGAGGAGAAAAGCTCTAAAAGAAAACACCGCTTGTAAAAGCGGTGTTTTTGTTTTAGTTAGATTTCATTAAATCATGAACATATTGAACAGTTTCGGATTGTTCTGCTTTAATTTTTTCAATAGCCTTTTTAAATTGTGGTAAATGATCTTCGTGAGCGATTAATAACTCATCTAATAATTGTTTAGCTAAGTGACCACCAGGTACTAATGGATTAATAGTGAAAGCCTGTAGAGCAGCACCATAATCACCTGTAATAGCAGCACGAATGGTTGTTTCTTCCATGCCTTTCATCCCTTGTAATAATCCACGAGCAGCAGGAGGGAATGCCCCCCAGTTATACGATTCAGGACCATGAGCGGTAATGGAAGCCGATACTTCAACCGCACAGTCATAAGGTAAGTCAGTTATCGTTCCGTTATTTTCCATCGAAACGACCATATCTGTACGTTTATCATTTTGTAATGACGCGATAACTTCACAAGCAGCATCACTGTAATGTGCACCACCACGTTGTTCTAGTTCCTCAGGTTTATAATCCAATATTGGATCTTTATAAAGCTCGAAAAGAGCAGCCTCGGTTTCTTTAACGACTTGCGCACGTGTTTCACCGTTTTTAAATTCATCAATGGAATGATTTAACATCTCGTCTTCTATATAATAGTAACGGTGATAGCCACATGGTAACATTCCTAAATCTTTAATTTGTTCATAATGGAAAGGAACATTGTGAATGTTTTTTAGATGACTTTCTGATTCGACTTGCGGACCATAAATAAGGTCAATTAATTCATCTGTTCGTTCATTTCCTTCTTTGTCCCATACACGATGCCAGTGGAAATGATTAATTCCTGCATACTTAACAAATAAATCTTCCTCAGGAACTCCTAATTTTTCCGCAGCTTGTTTAGTATGACCGATAGGAACATTACATAAACCAATCGTTTTCTTCCAGCCTGCGTGTTTAATAGCAGCTTCAGTCACCATACCCGCTGGATTTGTAAAGTTGATTAACCAAGCATTAGGACATAAACGCTCCATATCAGAAATAATATCCATAATGACAGGAATAGTACGGAAGGCTTTAAACATACCGCCTGCACCGTTTGTTTCTTGTCCAAGAACACCGTGTGAAAGTGGAATACGCTCATCTTTAACACGAGCATCGAGTAGACCAACACGAAACTGAGTCGTTACAAAGTCAGCGTCTTTTAAAGCAGCCTCGCGGTCAAGTGTTAAATGAACTTCCCAATCTAACCCTGCAGCTTTAATCATTCGTTGCGCCATTGCCCCAACAATTTCTAATTTTTCACGACCTTCTTCAATATCGACTAACCAGATTTCTTTAATTGGGAGTTGGTCTTTTCGTTTGATATATCCTTCAATTAATTCTGGTGTATAACTAGAACCACCACCGATAGTGGCAATTTTCAATGCATGACGTGTCATAAACATCCTCCTTGTGATTGTTTTTCTTTTGATACATTTAGTGTAAGCCCTTACGATTAAGACATCAATAGGTAGACTAGATTCTGGTTTGATTAATCAAAATTCTCATTTCTCAACCTTTAAATATGAATAGAAACGCCAAAAAAAGAAATATGAGGTATAATCGAGGTGGAGGTGTACTATGATTTTAGAAAAATTAGCACAGGAGAGTAATCTAACTCCCTCTGAAAGAGAAATAGCTCGGTTTATCTTAGCGGAAACCACTGATTTACGTGGTCTATCCAGTGAAGAACTGGGGAAACGTACATACACATCGCAAGCAACAGTCACACGACTGTATCAAAAACTAGGTTATCAAACATATCGGGAATTTATTGTTGCTTTAAATGAACAGTTAAATGAGCGGCATCGTGCTAATAATATGATTCGAGATAATCGCCCGTTCCGTGAAGACTCGACATACGCTGATGTTATCGAAACATTGCCACATTTGTATACAAAAACAGCGATTAATACGAAACTGATGCTAGATGAAATGGTTGTAAAAGAAGTGGCTCGACAAATCAGTCATGCTCAAATGGTGGATATCTACGGTAGCGGGATTACATCAACCCTAGCAGAGCAACTCGCTTTTAAACTACGTGCATTGGGTATTTTTTGTCAAACACACTCAGGCTATAATAGTAGCTATGTAGAACAAATTGCTTCAGATAGAACACATCTCTCTATTGTTATTAGTTTAACAGGTCGTAATAAGATGATGGAACAAGTCGCTCAGCGTTTAACAGCGAACGAACTGCCAGTTGTCATTATCGCGGGGTCACTTCGTCAGACGGAATTACTGCCGGGTGATTATGTTTTGTCACTAGATCGTAATCACTATTTTGGGATTGATACGATGTCGTCGCTTTTTTCTGCTCAGTATTTAATTGATTTGATCTTTTCGTTATTATTAGTTGAAAAAATAAAAAAAGAGTCGTAATCTAAGTTACGTCTCTTTTTTACTAAGAAAATAATCTTTTGAAATAGTAGCATCGACTGCTTTGACAATAGCAGGGATAAATCGTTCATCTTCTAATGTTGTGACACCCTCAATGGTCGTGCCACCAGGAGAACAAACATCTTGTATGAGTGTATTTGGTGCTAGTTGTTTTTCACTCATTAAAATAGCAGTGCTTTTGGTAGCAGATATTGCGATATTAACGGCTTCCTGATAAGCAATGCCATTTTTCACACCCGCACGCGCAAGTCCTTCTATAAATAAGGCGATAAAGGCAGGAGAACAACCCGCGATACCAGTAAAGGCTGGTAACATCGGTTCGTCGATTAAATATGCTTGTCCGACAGTCTCGACGAGAGCCGTTACATCATCCAATTCTGATTGATTTACCTTTTTGTTAGGAACAAGTGCAGTTGTGCTTTGTCCGATTTCAATCGCCATATTAGGCATTAAGCGGACGATTTTTTGCTGCTCGTGCGTTGCATCTTCCATACTAGCTAGTGAAACACCCGCAGCAAGTGATAAAATGATTTTCTGATTCTTCACAAATAAGTCACGATTTTCAGATAAGATAGGGATGATAGCGTGAGGTTTGACTCCTAAAATAATCCAATCGCATGTTTCAATTAATTCAGCATTAGAAGGCGCATACCTCACGCCTAATAACTCAGCTTTCTT
The DNA here is from genome assembly GCF_023299185.1 of Vagococcus lutrae. NCBI lineage: Bacteria > Bacillati > Bacillota > Bacilli > Lactobacillales > Enterococcaceae > Vagococcus > Vagococcus lutrae. Next base: position 546,303 of record NZ_CP097017.1, on the reverse strand, counting down.
TTTAGAGCTGCTGATGCTCGAGCCAGTGACGTATATACGGTCAGCTGTTATGTAGTGGTTATTTAGTAAGCCATGAATAAGTGCTTGTGCCATTTTGCCAGCACCGATGATTCCAATTTTCATGTAAACATCCTTTCTATAATCAGTTCAATTAGTATTTGAAAAAATATGTTAAAATAACAAGAGAATTTAAGTATAAAGTAGAAAAGTAGGAATAAAAATGAAGCATTTTATACAGTCTATCTTTCAGTTTATCAAAAAATATCAACGTTTGATACAATTAGTTTTTTTAGCATCCGTTGGTTTATTTGTCGTCAATCAATTGACGGCCATTTTACATGGTATGACTTGGCAAGAGTTGAAACTATTGCTGTTCGGTCAAAGTAAAAAAACACTTCTAGCTATGATAGGGGTTGGATTACTTGCAGTTCTTCCTTTATTAGCTTATGACTGGGTTACCATCCAGTTGTTGGAAGATGAAGGTGAAATTGATTTATCCTTTAAAGAACGCACGTTGACAGCATGGATGATTAATACATTAAACAATTTTATTGGATTTGGTGGCGTCATTGGAGCCACATTGCGTGGGAAGTTTTATGGGAAAAATCATGATGTTAAACGGGTCGTTGCGATTGTTTCTAAGGTCGCGTTGTTCATGTTAACCGGTCTGTCGTTCCTATCATTTTTAACATGGCTCGATTTAGTTTTTTGGCATTCCACTCATGTATTTGCTCACTATCGTTGGTGGTTGTTAGCGGGAGCATTGTATTTACCAGGCTTGTTAATTTTCATCTACTTGCGTCGTCAGACGTTGTTTAAAGAATTTCGTTTTTATCATGTTTTTGAATTAGTGTTAGGCTCTACTGGTCAATGGACGTTTGCCTTAGCGTATTTCTTTTTTATAGGAAAGCTTTTACAACTCAATATATCCTTTTTACACTTATATCCTTTATTTGTTGTTGCTACATTGATTGGGATGTTAACAATGGTACCTGGGGGAATGGGAACATTTGATGTGTTAATGATTATGGGGTTAGGTTCCTTAGGTGTTTCGCGTGAGCAAGCCGTAGTCTGGCTTTTATTTTATCGTCTTTTCTATTTTGTTTTACCCTTTTTGACAGGTTTGTTAACGTACTTGTATCAAACAGGAAGTCGGATTAATCAGTTTTTTGACGATATGCCGAAAATGTTGACGTCAAAATTTGCTCATGCTGTTATGGTCGTATTGCTTTATATTTCAGGCATTATCATGGTGTTAATTGGAACAATCCCTAATGTATCTCAGATTAATCGTTTTATGACCTATTTATTTTCCTTTTCATTTAACTTTTTAGATCAGACATTAAATATGTTAGTCGGTTTTATCTTGATTGGTCTAGCCCGAGGGGGAGCCAATAAAGTAAAAGCAGCATATTGGCCGACTGTTATTATTTTAATGTTTAGCGTGGTTAACACCTTAACGCGAACCATGTCTTTTAAATTAGTTTTCTTTTATTTATTTGTGTTAGTTTGTTTATTCTTATCTCGACATCAGTTTTACCGACAACAACTAGTGTATTCTTGGGAAGCATTAGTAACTGACGGTATATTATACGGGCTGTTGCTTATCTTATATTCTGTCATCGGTTACTTTAACCGCGTAACGACCCCTGTTAAAGATGAACTCGCTCACTATATTTACTTCCCTTCTGAAGAAGTGTGGTTTCAGGGTTTGCAAGGAATTCTCTTAGCATTCTTCACGTTATTGATTCTGTATCATTATTTAGGCGGCGAGCAATTGAAACCTGGTGAGGCGTTTGATGCGGATAAGTGGCATCTGTTTCAACAAAAATGGTCGCGTACACTTTATATGCATACCCCTTTTATTCAAAATAAACGCTTGTTTTACTTTGAAAAGGATCAACAAACAGAAGTGCTAATAATGTTTGAATTGAAAGCCAATCGAGTTTTTGTTTTAGGAAATCCAATGGGAAATCAAATGCATGTCGATCAAGCTTTAATGCGTTTTTTAGAAGAAGTCGATCGATTAGGTTATGAAGCTGTTTTTTATAATGTCAGTTCACCGATTGCTTTGACTTTACACGACCACGGTTACGAATTTATTAAAATTGGTGAAGAAGGCGTGATTGATTTAGCGACGTACGAAGACTCTGTGGCAGGTAATAATTGCTCAGACGACTTGACTTTTAATTTGCTAAGTGAGGACGAAATCCGTGATGTTGCTTATCATTTACATCATATGGTGAGAGATTGGGAAAAGCAGCATCAACAATCTTTTTATTCGTCCGCACATTTAAAAATGGATGCTTTAATCGAAAGTGGTGTCGGTGTGGCGATGAGGCAAGACGAGATTGTTGGCTTTGTCACGTTGAAACAACTTTCTTATCGTCGTATGTCGTATGAGCTGTTATTTATTAAAAATGACGCACCGGAAGAGACCGGTCATTTTTTAGTGAACGCTCTTATTCACGAAATAAAAGAACGTGGTTTTCATTACTTTAGTTTAGGTTTTACTCCACTTGCGAATGTTGGGAAATCAGATTATTCATTCGCTGCGGAAAAAACAGTCAATTTATTGTATCGTTATAGTTCGCCTCAAAGCGGTTTTCAACCTATCAGACGTTTTAAAACACAGTATGTTACGGACTGGCATCCAGCTTATTTATCGTATAAAAAGAGACGCTCCCTGATGATGATTGCTTGGCAACTACATCGTTTAATAACTGGTCATAATATCTTTTCGAAAAATCCAGTAGAAGTTTTAATGGAAGAAGAAAAGCAAAGATAGTTTTCTTTTTCACGATTATCAGTTAAAATAGTTAACTGTACCAAATAAGAAAGGAATGATGTAAATGAAAAAATGGTTAGCTTTAGCTGTGACTACTGTTGCTGCTTTAACCATCTTGGCTGGTTGCCAAAAACAAGATTCAACAACAAAAGAAAGTGCTGAAAAAGGTGCTTCTGAAAATAAAGTGGAAAAAATTCGATTGGGCGTCATGCCTTCGACCGATAATATTCCGTTCATTTTAGCTCATGACGAGGGGATGGATAAGGAAAATGGCGTTGATTTAGATGTTAAAGTATTTAAAAGCGCCTTGGACCGCGATGCTGCGTTTCAGGCAGGAGAGTTAGACGGTATTATTACTGACTTAGTCGGTGTAGCGATTTATAAAGAAGCAGGTAACGATGTTAAAATCGTAGGGGCTCCTCACGACCAGTTTGACTTAGTCGTTTCAGACGACGTCACATCTATGGCAGATTTAAAAGGAAAACCAGTGGTGTTTTCTGAGAGAACTGGGACAGCATATGCTGTGAACAAAATGCTTGAAGCCGAAGACATGACAGTAGATGACATTGTGGTAAAAGAAATACCTCAAGTGCCGACACGTTTAGAATTGTTGAAAAACGGTCAAGTTTCTGGTGCGATTTTACCGGAACCATTTATTACGATAGGGAAGTCACAAGGATTGAAAGTTCTTTCTTCTACGCGTGATTTAGGGATTAACCCATTTGCCATTGTATTTAATGGAGAAGTCATCAAGGAAAAAGGCGATGCGATACGTGGTATGTTTGAGTCTTATAACGACGGTGTAGCATATATTCAATCTCATGATAAAGCAGATTATATAGACTTATTTGTCAAAGAAGTAGGTTTCCCAGAAGCGATGAAAGAAACCATCGAAATTCCTGAGTATGGTGCTTTAGAACAAGTTAAACAATCGGATATTGAGTCTGTTTTTGAATTTGCTAAAAATGAAGGGTTATTAACGAAAGAAGTATCACCTGAAGAAGTGTTAAGCAATGTCTATTTTAAATAATCAACAAACGCTTTATTTAGATGATATAAGTTTAAGACGTGCGGATAAGTTTATCATTAAAAACGTATCACTTGAACTAGCCAATCAAAAAGTCTATGCGTTGATTGGTCCATCTGGAACGGGTAAAAGTACGCTTTTAAATATTTTGTCTGGCGTGATTAAGGATTTTGATGGTCAAATTAAAATGGGTGAGCATTCGTATTCTCCTGACAATCATTTAATTAGTCTAATGCCTCAAAATTATGGGTTACTACCTTGGCAGACAGTTGAACAAGCCATATGTTTGCCGTTAAAAGCGGTTTTGAAAACAAAACAATTCAATAGTGAAGCTGAGACAAGTTATCAAGAAATGTTAAATCTTCTGGGCTTGAAGGGACTGGAGAAAGCCTACCCTAAACAATTGAGTGGGGGTCAGCAGCAACGTGTAGCAATCGCGCGTTCGCTTTTAATCCCCTCCCAGCTTTTACTAATGGATGAACCTTTTTCCGCACTAGATGCATTGACACGTGAAACGTTACAAACCGTTTTCTTAAATAGTTGGCAACACTATCCTAAGACAACGATTCTAATTACACATGACATTGAAGAAGCGTTATTGCTGAGTGACATAGTCTTAGTTATGAACGGCCAACCTGGAAAGGTTACTAGAGAAATAGTCAATCCTTTAGCTAAAGATAACGCGACGTTAAATGAGCGACGTCAAGATGTGCGTTTTTATGAGTTAGTTGAGACGTTACGAAGGGAGATTCGCTGAGATGCAAAGATCATCCAAAAATAAAGGAATCGCGTTTCTGATTAGTTTCCTTGTTTTGAACGTTTTATGGGCAGTTTTAAGTCGCATGATTAACAAGGATGTTTTACCTTCGCCAGTCGTCGTTTACACAGCTTGGCCACGATTACTTGAATTAAACTTATTTGAACATATTTTTGCGAGTTTATGGCGTATTGCGGTTGGCATGGTTATCGCTTTAACATTGGGCGGTCTGATTGGTATTTTGATGGGGCGTTTTGAAAAAGTTAATCGTTATCTCGATCCTGTCGTTTATTTTTTATATCCGATACCTAAATTAGCGTTATTACCGATACTTATGTTACTTTTTGGACTGGGTGAAGTTTCTAAATGGTTGTTAATTATTTTTATCGTCCTACCACAAGTCATCGTATCCGTGCGTGACGCCGTAAAAGAAACACCTGAGCATTACTATCACATTTATCAAGGATTAAATATTTCACGTTGGCAACAATTTAAATGGATTACTTGGCCAGCCAGCCTCTCGGCCTTGCTAAGTACTAGTCGTATTTCACTGGGAACAGCCATTTCCGTCTTATTTTTTGCTGAAAATTATGGAACGGAAAGAGGAATGGGATATTTTATCATGGATGCATGGATGCGGATGGACTATCCGTTAATGTACGCTGCCATTTTTACCTTGAGTATTTTAGGCTTAGTTCTATTTATTGCAATTGATCGATTAGCTAAGCATGTCATGAAATGGCAAGCATAAATAAAACACGTGAAAAGCAAGTATAGTGTTCTTGCTTTTCACGTGTTTTTTACTGTCTATTTTTTTGTCTGTATAAGAATGCATAGTAGCTAGAGATTCCTACAAAAAATAGGAAGATACCTGTCTTTAGACCTTGAGGGAAGAAGATTAAATTAAGGGTTTGTTTTCCTTTTTCTACCGGGATAGTAATGAAACCGTCTTGAAAAGGTTTAATGTCTACTTCTTTTTCATTGATAAAGGCGCGCCATCCTTTGTCATAAGGAATTGTTGTCCATAACGTTTGTTTTTTGTCGCTCGTAAAGGAAGCAGTAGCAGAACGCTTACCCATTTCGAACGCGACTTGTTGCTGACTTAGTTTATCCCATGTGCGTTCGAACGAGGGGATATCCAATAAGACAATATAAGGCGTCCAGATTGTAATGGCTGGCGTTCCAAAAAATTCGATGGAGAATGAAACGACCGTTTCTTCGTCGTAATAGCCTAAATCATAGAAAAGACCTGTTGTACTGATTTGCGATTTCACTTTACGACCGTTGACTAAGATGGTTGCACTCGAACTTTTAATCTGATTAAAATCAGAAGGAGATAAATTAAAGTAGGCTTGTTTATTCGCTGGAACAGTAATAGTAAAAAAGAGCGTTTTACCAATATTGGTTTGTTTTTCTTTAATTTGCCATTTTCTATTCTCGTACGTAATAGTTGCATTATCAAGTTGCGTTGGCAAAGGATACTGATAACTAAAATAGTGCTCTTCCGTACTTGCTAGTTGATTGAGTAGTGTTTCCTGTGCAAGTAAGGGATTATTTTCAGGTAATTGAAAAGTATGTATTTGATTATCAGTTAAAAGACCTAAGTTTAATGCACGTTGATTTTGATAGGTTGACATCGAATCAACATGGTCAACTAAGTCGAACTGATACTTCGATAGGGTATCGTTAGTCAGATTGTACTTGACACCAAAAAGACTATCCATTAGTAATGTATTATTTTGATAGCGTGTATTGGCATGGGCGCCACGTGAACGAAATCCTAATAGATTGAGAATCTCCGCACTTCTCGTATTACGTATTGAAGAAAATTGACTAAGTCCAGGATAGCCATGATTTAAGCTATCGTTGGCAGAGACAGGTGTCATTTGTTCCATTCGATAAAATTCAGAACCTTGTCGCTTTTTGATACGGGCTACACTTTCAGCTGTTTTTTTATAAGGTTCGCTATATAGGCTACGAGAAGGGTAATTCCAATCAGCTAAAATACCTTGTGTCATAAAGAAACTATTTAAGGATAATTCTATGACGATGATAGCGAGTGTCACGAGTGTCCACTTCTTTTTTGTATGAGTGTCATGTGCAGTATTAGCATAACTATATAGACAGACAGCATAGATGAGATAAAAGACAGCAGTGATAACAACGTGATACCATTTAATGTATGGATAATCAGTTTTAAAAACAGTCATGTATAGTAGACCAATAATGGGAATAAATGCCACAGATAAAAAAGGAAGCAAGTTAAGCGTCTCTCGTTCAAGATGTTCTAGTGTATAGGCAGTGATTAATAACAGGGTAAATGAAAAAAGAAAACTATAACGAAATAGAAACATGTTTGGCGAGTGAAAACCTTGCCACATTAGGTTTAGCGGTTCCCAATAAAAACTTGTCATCAGCAGTGTAAGGAGCAAGATGGCACTTATTTTGACACGTTTATTTACTTTAGGTTGAACTAAAAATATAATAACAACTAAAAATGGGAGCAATCCTACATAGGTAAAGGGAATAGAGCCGTACTTAGTTGTATCATAGATGCCAATTAATTGCTTAGCAAATAAGTCAAATAGTTGAGTCGCCTCGGTCTTTCCCCAGTGAAGCTTAGAAAGTTCGTCACCATTGTTTTTTAAATCGAAAACAGTAGGTAAAATCATAATCATAGATGCGATGCCGGCAGAAAAGGCGGTGACGAAGTAGTCGAGAATGTATTTTTTACGCCGTTCCCAATCGCTCCAAGTTAACAGACAAAAGTAGAGAAACGAAAATAAACCAATCATAAAACCAAAATAAAAATTACTAATAAATAAAATTAAGTATGACCAGAATAGTAAAGGACTTTTTCTAGTTTTTGTCACTTGATGAATACCTGTAAAAATAAGTGGCAGCCAGACAAAAGCATCCAGCCACATAATTAATTCTGATTGACCGATGATAAAAGACATTAAGCTGTATGAAAAAGCTAAGAATAAATGACTGGCATCGGATAGTCGAAATGTTTTTTGTGTGAAATAACCAAAGGATATCGACGCACAGCCTATTTTTAAAAGGGTCAGAAAGTATAGGGTGTCGGGCATTAAATGATTAGGTACTAACAAAACTAAAGGAGTAAAAATACCTCCTAAATAATAAGAAATCAGTGCCCAGTAATTTAAACCAAGAGCGGAGTACCATGTATAGAATAAACTATCACCTTCAATTAGAACACGGCGAAAACTCGCATGGAAATTTGAAAACTGTGAAAAAGAGTCACTGGCCATGACAGTTAATTTACTACCCGGGTAGATGCCGATAATTGCATAGCAAATAATCATGATAATGACTGGGACAAAAAACATGATAAAATAAAGTTTTTTGTCATGAAAAAATTGTCGTAAACGAAGCATAGATAAAACTCCTTTTTAGAATAATTTGACTGTACTCAGTTTAACATATAAGCTGAAGACAGTAGATAAAAACCCTCGTTAAATTAGCTTTTTTTATTTCGGTGTGAAAGTTCGCGAAAAGCATTGACAATTAATATAAAAATACTATAATTGTTTCTATTCATAAAGTTATCTCCATCAAAATTGTCAGAGTTACCGGTTGACTAAAAAGGTCAAAACCGGCCTTTTTCATGTTTGAAGAGAGATGGGAGGCATAATAAGTGTTACAAGAACAAAAGCAAAAGCGAGATCAATTTAAGATTGGTGGCGCACTCGTTGCTATGGGTGTCGTTTATGGCGATATTGGAACGAGTCCACTCTATGTCATGAAAGCCATTATTGAAGGAAATGGAGGCCTGTCAGAAGTTTCTGAGAACTTTATTATTGGTTCAGTTTCTTTGATTGTGTGGACGTTGACGCTATTAACGACAATTAAGTATGTTTTGATAGCATTGCGTGCTGACAACCATGGAGAAGGAGGTATTTTCTCTTTATTTACACTGGTTAGAAAGATGAGTAAATATTTGATTATACCAGCGATGATAGGTGGGGCAGCGTTACTTGCCGATGGTGTTTTGACCCCAGCTGTTACGATTACGACAGCTATCGAAGGTTTGCGAGGAATCCCTGCTTTTTATAATGTTTTTGGAGAGAATCAACATGTTATTATTATTATTACTATCACGATTATTACGATTTTATTTATGATTCAACGAATAGGGACTGAAAAAGTAGGAAAAGCGTTTGGACCGGTAATGCTCGGTTGGTTTACTTTTTTAGGCTTAATAGGGTTGTACAACTTCTCAAACGACTGGACGGTATTACGTGCGCTAAATCCATATTACGCGTTTAAGATTTTGGTTAGTCCTGAAAACAAAGCGGGCTTATTTATTTTAGGGAGTGTGTTTCTAGCTACTACGGGAGCTGAAGCTTTGTACTCTGATATGGGTCATGTTGGAAGAAAAAATATTTTAGGTTCATGGCCGTATATTAAGATTTGTTTGTTACTTAATTACTTTGGGCAAGCAGCATGGATTTTATCTGTTCATCGAGACCCTTATTATCAAGGGATAGAAATGTTAAATCCTTTTTTCAGAATGATGCCTCAAAGTTTATCTGTCATCGGTGTTATTTTTGCAACGATTGCAGCAGTCATTGCGTCACAAGCCTTGATATCAGGTTCTTATACACTGGTTTCAGAAGCGATTAAGTTACGATTGTTACCACGTTTAAAAATTGTCTATCCAACTGATAATAAAGGACAATTATATATTCCCGTTGTGAACTGGTTGCTTTTTGTTGGCTGTGTATCGTTAGTCTTTTTCTTTAAAACGTCGGCTCGATTGGAAGCAGCTTATGGACTAGCGATTACGATTACGATGTTAATGACAACTATTTTGTTATTGTTTTATCTTTTACAACAAGCTGTACCGAAAATTATTTCATTCGGCATTTTCTTTTTCTTTATGTTTGTTGAAACAATTTTCTTTATCTCCAGTGCAACGAAATTCTTACATGGTGGTTTCGTGGCCGTATTGATGGCTTTAATGATTTTATTTGTCATGGTAGTTTGGCAACAAAGTCGTTTAATTCAAAATAAAGTGTCAGAAAGTGTTGATTTATCGGATTACGTGGATCAATTGGTAGAGCTTAGTCATGATGAGTCGATTCCTTTATATCAAACGAATGCTGTCTTTTTGACAAGTAACCTTAAAGGACATCGCATTGGTAAAGAGATAGTCTATTCCATTCTTGATAAATCTCCAAAACGTGCGAAAGTATACTGGTTTGTTAATGTACTGGTAACGGATGAACCTTTTACTAAAGAATATCACGTCGATATGATGGGAACAGACTGTGTGGTTAACGTGCAGCTTCATCTAGGATTTCGTATGAGTCAAGACGTAAATAAGTACTTACGTCAAATTGTTAACGACTTAATGGAACAAGGAATGATTGAAGAACAACCGCAGAAATACACGATTATGCCTGGCAGGATTGTCGGAGATTTCTCCTTTATCTTAATCAAAGAAGAGTTGTCTCGTGTAGATTCTGGTTTGACAGCGTATGAACAATTTATTATGCATACGAAATTAGCTATTAAAAGCATTACCGTTGCTCCTACTAGTTGGTTTGGATTAGAGTATAGCGATGTTGTAGTCGAACATGTCCCACTCATTCTCGATTTAAACCGCATGAAAATGGACCGACCATTAAAACAAGTCATTGTTGACGACTTTACATCTGAAGAAGAAACTGATGAATTATAAAAAAACATCTAGCGAATGGAACTGCCAATTCGATAAAGGCCGTTTCCATCTCGCTAGATGTTTTATTGGTTTTTTTCTGATAAATACGTGGCAATAAGCTCATTCCGTCGCGCGATGTAAAGCGGCCGATTATCCAAAGGATGAACACGGTTTGAAAGAAAGATAAATGCTTGTTTAGTTTCTAAATCTACAATCATAAAGGTACCAGTATATCCAGTATGAAATAATGCATGAGTTTGATTGTTTGTCGGCAATAAATCCCAACCTAAAGTTCGAGGTTTTAAATGGTCATCATTCCAATTTTTTGTTAATAAACGAAGTGTCTGAGCGTTTAAAAAACGTTGATGATTTTGTGTTTTACCATTTGCAAACAGCATGGAAACAAAATTAGTTAAATCTCGGATAGTAGAGAATAGACCGGCGCTTCCGCAACGTTCTTGTAAACAAGCGGCTTTGGGATCATGAACCTCTCCTTTAATTAATCCCCGTGCAAAAGAATATTCAGTAGGAGCGATTGGCAGACTATGTTCTTGAGGGTAAAATGTACTTTGTTTCATATTTAATGGAACTAAAACTTCTGCTTGAATAACTTCTTGAATCGGTTTTTGATAGTGTTTTTCAATCATAAGTCCAAGTAAAATAGTCCCTGTGTCTGTATAAACAACTTCTGCATTTTGTTTTTCTTTATCGATAGGGAGTTTCATATATGCGCTAATCAATTCATCGGCTGTTAGTGAATCACGATTCGGTATAAAACTGTTAATGCCACTCGTGTGAGTTAATAGTTGTTGAATTGTCACGCTATCATCATGAAACTCAGGTAGGTGTTGCTTTAGCGTGTCAGTTGGAGCCACATGGTTATTTTCAATAAGTTTTAAAATTACGGTAGTAGTGCCGACTACTTTGGTTAACGAAGCAATATCAAATAGCGTGTCCGATGTCATCTCTTCTTTTACCGGAAGAACTTGACGGGATCCGAGAGCTTTTTGCATCATTCTATTTTGGTCAATGATATTAAATACAGCCCCTGGAATAGTTCCTTCATGAATGAGCTGTTGAATGAATTTAAGGGTATTCGGGTACATAGTAAACCTCTTTTCTTTTACCTTGATTTTTATCGCTGTCTTTTTTACTATTCAACATGAAAAAATATCTCTTGTCAAACAATCAAAAAATCGGCATAATATAAAAGATAAACAAAAAAGAGAAGGTGAATAAATGAATAATAATGAAGTTTCACATAAACGGATGATATTGATTGTTATCGCCAATTTATTCGTAGTATTTTTAGGGATTGGTTTAGTTATTCCAGTTATGCCAGCGATGAAGAAACTGATGGGACTGTCTGGTAGTACAATGGGTCTATTAGTTGCTATCTTTGCTATTGCACAGTTAATCTGTTCACCTATCGCGGGTCGACTTTCTGATAAGCACGGACGTAAAAAGATGATTGCAATCGGCATGTTGCTCTTTGCCATATCAGAAGTTATTTTCGGTTTAGCAGAAGATGTTTCGATTCTGTACTTTTCACGTGCCTTAGGTGGTGTGTCTGCCGCGTTAATCATGCCGTCGGTTATGGCGTTTGTAGCAGATATGACTTCTATAGAAGAACGTCCTAAAGCAATGGGGTGGGTTTCTGGTGCAATTAGTGGTGGATTTATCATAGGCCCCGGAATTGGTGGGTTTCTAGGAAATATATCCGTGCGATTACCTTTTTACTCAGCAGGTGCTCTTGGATTTCTTGGCTTTTTACTCGCTGTATTTTTATTAAAGGAACCTGTTAAAGAACATCATCACGATAGTCAACAGCCGGCGCCGTCATTATTACAGACACTTTTTGATCCGGTCTTATTTTTTCCTTTTATTATCATCTTGATAAATGCGTTTGGGTTGGCTGCATTTGAGTCAATGTACGGTATCTATGTTGATTTAAACTTTGGTTTTACAATGAACGATATCGCTATGGTTGTTACAGGTAGTGGAGTGTTAGCATTGATTGCACAAGTTGTCTTTTTCGACCAATTAGTCCAACGCTTTGGTGAGATTGGTTTAATTCGTCTGTGTTTAATACTAAGCGTAGTATTTGTGGTGGCTATTGTGATTACAACGAACTATTGGGTCGTAGTGGGCGCGACATTTGTCATCTTTTTGGCATTTGATTTATTGCGACCTGCCATTACAACTTTCTTATCCAAAAATGCAGGAAATCATCAAGGAGCGGTAAGTGGGTTGAACTCCGCTTTAACTAGTGTGGGAAATATTGTCGGACCTCTATTATCGGGTACGCTCATAGATTTAAATCCACATTATCCTTACTATACGGTTGTCTTTATTTTATCGATAACGCTTGTTTTAACACTCTTTTGGAAAAAAGAAAAAACGAGAGGTTAATGTAAAAGTTTCACAAACTTTTTATGAGTTAATCACTTTTTGAAACAAAACTGTTATATCAAGAAAAAACACGATGATAAAAGGTATTCATCGTGTTTTTATTTTTGCTTTATAACAGATTACAGAAAAAATGTAACAGAACACTGTTCTTTTTTTGTAAAATGCGTTACAATATGTGAAGCGATATTATATTCTATTTTATATTATATTTTTTAAGAGTTAAGTGTTTAAATTTAGGAGGAATCATTGTGAGTAAAAAACATATTGTTGTCTTAGGTGCTGGTTATGCAGGTTTGCGTACGGTTAAGCAATTGCAAAAGAAGAACTTGGATATTGAGATAACATTAATCAACAAAAATGACTACCATTATGAATCTACTTTATTACATGAAGTAGCAGCTGGAACAAGTAAAGCAGATAAGATTTGCTTTGATGTTGTGGAAGTAATTGATGATAAAAAAGTACGTTTCGTCAAAGATACAGTAGAATTAATTGAAAAGGACCAAAAACAAGTCAAACTGGCTTCTGGTCAAACAATTAGCTATGATTATTTAGTCGTTGCGCTTGGTTTTGAGTCTGAAAGCTTCGGAATCCCAGGTGTGGATGAGTTTGCTTATGAGCTAGTTAATATTCCAACAGCTGAACGTGCTTTAGCTGAATTGGATAAAAACTTAGCTAATTATCAGCATAGTCAAGATCCAAAAGACTTAAGTGTCGTAGTTTGTGGAGCAGGCTTTACAAGTATCGAGTATTTAGGTGAAATTACTAACCGTATTCCTAAGCTAGCGGATAAATATAAATTCCCAGCTAACCAAGTTAAGATTACGTGTATTGAAGCGATGCCTAAACTGTTACCAATGTTTACTGAAGAACTTTCAGATTACTGTGTGGATGTTCTTGAAAAACGCGGTGTTGAGTTTATCGTTGGAACACCTATTAAAGAAATCAAAGAAACATCTGTCGTATATGAACAAAATGACGAACTTAAAGAAGTTGATGCACATACCATCATTTGGACAACAGGCGTTAGAGGTTCTAGCGTTATCGGTGCTTCAGGTTTTGACGAACGTCGTGGACGTGTCATGGTCAATAGTACGTTGACAGTGCCAGAGCATGAAGATATCTTTATGATTGGGGATGTCAGTGCAGTGATGGATGAGGCGTCAGGACGTCCATATCCAACAACCGCTCAAATTGCATTAGCACAAGCAGATGTTGTAGCTGATAATATTGAAGCAACATTAAAAAATCAACCTTTAACAGATTTCGTATACCAATCAAAAGGAACAGTTGCTTCTATTGGTAATAATAATGCAATTGGTAACGCCTTTGGTAAAAACTTTAAAGGATTTATCGCTTCAGCAATGAAAAAAGGTATTGTTGATAAGTCTCTTTTACAAGTTGGTAGCCCATCTGTTATGTTTAAAAAAGGAAAATTTGACTTCTATCATTAATTTTTGAAAAGAGTAGCGTGAGCTGCTCTTTTTATTTGTAAGAATTTGCTAAAAATTGAGCAAATCTATTGCAAACGATTTAGTTTGTGATAAACTTTACTTAATTATTGAAGGAGGTCATATAGATGGCAGTAGAAATTTACAAAGCAGAAACACAATCAATTAAAGGACTTCAAGTAGCGTGTCGTGCGCGTGACTTTGAGTTTGTATTAGATGAACCGAAAAATGTTGGTGGTACTGATGAAGGTATGACACCAGTGGAAGCGTTATTATGTTCATTAGGAGCATGTAAAGTTATTGTGGCACGTTCTTTTGCAAGAATGCATAAGATTAAATTAAATGATATTCGTGTGGAACTTGAAGGTGTCTTAGACACAGACGGTTTCATGGGTAAAAATAAAGATGCTAAAATTGGTTTTTCAAAAATGACATCAAACTTTTTCATCGATGCTGACAATACTGAAGAAGAAATCGCAGCGTTTGTTGAATTTATTAATGCCACATGTCCAGTACACGACACAATTGCTAACAGTCCAGAATTTGAAACAAATGTAACACTTCTATAAAAAGTTAGTTCAGTGAAAAAACTAGAAAGAAATTTCTAGTTTTTTTATTTTGTGATAATAGTGGAAATTATATTATCAATCTTAAAATGATAACCGTTTCATGCATATTTTGTGAAAAGAGGGTTGCATAAAAGCCAAGCTTTTAGTAAGGTAGATTATGCGTGAAGAAGAGGAGTGATGAGATGAAAATAGATAAAAAACGATTATTTTGGGATCTTGTAAAAATGACAGTGGGAGCATTCATATTTGCTTTAGCAGTGAATGTTTTTGCTTTGCCTAATGATTTAGGAGAAGGGGGAGTCACTGGGGTTACGATGATTCTATATTATACTCATGGTATCTCACCGGCTCTGACAAATATATTTTTAAATACGATTATTTTGACACTAGGTTATAAGTTTTTAGACCGAAAAACGATTATTTTTACATTTTATGCCATTGGTGTTATGTCATTCTTTTTAAAAATAACAGAAGGCTGGGGCTTCATTCCTCAAGAAGGTATTGTAGCAGCTATAGCAGCTGGTTCTGTTATGGGAGTTGGTATGGGCTTAATCATGAAAGGTGACGGCACCACAGCTGGTAGTGCCATTTTAGCTAAAATTATGAATAAGCATTTTGGTTGGAATACAAGCTATGCGTTGTTATTTTTTGACTTGATTGTCGTTGTCCCATCTGTCATAGTTATTGGTTTGGAAAATATGATTCTGACTGTTATCTCGTTGAGTGTGTCGACTAAGCTATTAGACTTTATTTTAGAAGGATCAAATCCGAAGAAAACGGTCATGATTATTTCAGATAAGTATGAAGAGATTGCTGCTGAAGTTGATGCGCAGTTAAGTCGTGGTATTACGATGATGGATGGAGTGGGTTATTATAAACGTGAACCGAAAAAGATTTTATATGTGGTCATTAGTCGTGAACAATTAATCCCAATTCAAACGATTATCAATGAAGTAGACCCACAAGCGTTTGTGACGATTAACGATGCTCAGAGTGTCATTGGTGAAGGCTTTACTCGTGATATTTTTATTGAACCAGAAATGGAAAATCAGATAGACAAATAAAAAAAGTGCCGTATGGCACTTTTTTATTTGTCTTGAAATAGATGTTCAAAGCTCTCTTGATATTTTTTTTCTAACGCGGTGATTAATATTCGCTTAGCAAGGTTCAAATTGCGTGCTAAGATAGGGCCGTGGAAATAAGAACCAAATGTATTGCGGTAATGTACGCCTTCTGTTTGGTCTTGACCGTTGTTACCGTATCCTTCAATAACTCGACCGAGTGGTTGTAACCCTTCTCCTAAGAAAGTCATGCCATTATGGTTTTCAAAGCCGACATATTCTTCATTAAAGACCTCATTGACAATGCGAACATCTCCAATAAAACGGTTGTTATCTTGACTTAAAGTGTAATAATCAATAGCGCTAATTCCTTTAATTTTTTGACCGTCAGCCCCCATATAATAGTGACCTAATAACTGATAACCACCACAAATCGCCAACATGACTCCGTCATTTTCAATAAAGCGCGTAATGGCTTTGGCTTTACGTGGAATATCGCGTGACACGATAGTTTGCTCAAAGTCTTGTCCGCCGCCAAAAAAGAACAAATCGTACTGAGTTTCATCTAGCTCTTCATCGATACTAATGATTTCAGAGTGAAAGTCAATATTCGCTTGACGAGCTAGATAGTCTAGAACAAGTAGATTACCGTTATCGCCATAAGTATTTAATAAGTTTCCATATAAATGACAGACGTTTAAACTGTACTGTGACATTACGCCATACCTCCTTCGAGATAGCCTTGTTGCGCCAGTTCTTTACGTAATTCTAGTACTGCGGTATAAGTAGCTAAAATAAAGACGCGTTCGGTTGGTAATTCTTTGATTGCTTTAATCACTTCTGTAATTTCTGGTCGTACGGTAATATCTTCATTAGAAAATCCGGCGACTTTTAAACGTAAGGTAATATCTTCATGGCGTTGACCGCCAGTTATTACGTGAGGAATTGTCATCTCACTTAACTCTTCATAATGACCGTCCCAAATCCAACTAATATCTATCCCGTCAGCATAATTAGCGTTTAGTAAGTGGACGAGTGAAAAAGGTTGTGGTGCTAATGCCATTAAGTCAATGACTTGATTAAGTCCCACAGGATTTTTAACTAAAACAAGTGTACATTCTTTGTCTTCAATCTGTATGACTTCTTGGCGCCCAAATACTTTTTGGTCATGCGCTAATCCTTTGCGAATGTTTTCTGGTGAGACATGATAGTGATGTCCCACAGCGGTTGCTGCTAAGGCATTATAAACGTTATATAGGCCTCCGACTTCTATCTGATAAGGCTCATTCTCAATAGTAAATGCGGCCGATTGATTGGTCATCGCATCAATGCTTGTTAATTTCACATCTAATTCAGGTCGCTTAAAGTGGCAATGTGGACAGTAATATTTACCTTGATTGCTATAGGTAATCATTTTGTAGTGTAAGATATGATGACAGTTTGGGCAAACGACTCCGTCTGTATTGAAGTGAGCCATTTGCTCTACATCTTCTTGATGGTCAAAGCCAAAATACTCTCTAGGATTGACAGTGTCAATAGAATTGAAGATGGGTAAATCACCATTTGCTAAAATTGGGGCATTTGGAGCCTTAGCTGCACCATCTACAATCATTTGATAGGTAGAATAAATTTCGCCATACCGATCCATCTGATCTCTAAAGATATTAGTAAAGACAAAGAGAGAAGGGGTCAAATACTCCGTAACTTTTGTTAAGCTAGCTTCGTCAATTTCTAGCACAGCATATTTTTTTTCGCGTTTGGCTGCTGGTTGACTTAAAAATGTCGAAACAATACCTTGAAGCATGTTCGCACCAGTAGTATTAGTTAGAACTGGGCCGTATTGTTGCTCTAGAATATTGACTGTTAAAGCAGTCGTGAGAGTTTTACCATTTGTACCCGTTACAACAATGATTTCATAATTTTGAGCGAGTTTATTTAAAACGTGCGGATCTATTTTTAAAGCCAATTTACCTGGTAAACTGCTGCCACCTTTAAAAAAAGTTTTGAGCACCCACTGTGTTGTTTTACCAGTTAAAATCGCGAGTTGACTTCTCATACTCATGTTAGTTCCTCCGATCGTAAATATCACAAAACAATAATTTAACAGAGTCTATCATATCACATCCATCATAAAATGATAATAACTTTAAACAGAAACAAGAGAAGCTTAAGAAAAAGGCAAAATAAGACTTACGATGTATTGCAGTTTTGTGCGCATTTCTTTAATCTTAAGGTATAAAGGAGGAGAGTCAAATGATGTTAGGTCAAATTGGGTTGAATAGTATTATGTATCTTATTATCTGTATTGGTTTTCTTGTAAAACAACAATTTAAGGTGAATAAGAATCAGAGAAAATGGCTGATTAGCAGTACGATAGCCGTTATTCTATTACAAATGGTATATATATGGACGGTCTTACCTAGTAAGTCATTATTAAATTATTTAAGTCATAATATTATTATCGGCCTTATCGCTGTAGGCGTAGTCTATTTAGCGGAAAGAAATGCGGATGTCATTTCATCAGCTAAAAATCATTCATCAATCAAACTGGCTTTGATTCTAGTAGGGAGCTTCGTATTATTATTAGGGGCTTCTTTTACGTATGATATTGCCAGTAAGAAACATGTGTATAGCACACTAACGCTAGTGGAGGGTCAAGATACACCTGAGCTAGATAAAGATGATACGCCAGTTACGATTCCACCAAAAACCGTGCGAAACAAGATGAAAAAATCGATGAATCAATTTGATAATCAACAGTTTTATGAATTAGGGGAGTTGCAAGTTCAAAAAATAGCCGGTGACGTCGTGTATGTCGCACCATTAGAGTTTAAAGGTATATGGCGATGGTTAAAAGCAGGCGCATCAGAAGGTTATTTAAAAATGTCTGCTACGGATGTTTATGAACAACCGGTACCGGTTAAGCGTGAAATGACGTATATTCCGAGTGCTTACTTTTTTAAAGACGCCGCTCGTAAAATTTACTTTGCAAGTGCTCGCTATAAATCAATGGGTGTACCACAATTAGAAATCGATGACAACGGTAAGGCTTACTATGTGCAAACCTTGTACCGTCCTCGAGGTATTTCAGAAAACCCGAACTATAAAAAGATGAAAATCGCTGTCCTTGATACTGAGACAGGCAAGGTTACTTTATACGATTTGAAAGATGTGCCAAAATTTATAGATGCGCCTATCTCTCCAGAAATGGCTAGTGAGATGAATAGTGTATATGGTAAGTATGAAGAAGGTTGGTTGAACAGTCAGCTTGCAAAAAAAGGAGTAAAACTTGCGACAACGAACGGGACTGAAGACGAAGTGACACCTATTTTTAATGAAAAAGGTGAGATGCTTTACTTTACTGATTTTACTTCCCCATCTAATAGCGATGATTCTGCTATCGGATATTCTTATATCAATGCACGTACAGGAGAATTAACCTATTATAGTAAGAAAAATATGATGGATAGTGAGGGTCTTCTCAGCCTTGTAAATTTAGTCTATCCAGAGAAAAAACTAGTCGGAAATATGCCTCTTCTATATAATATTGACGGCGTTCCTACATGGGTTGTTTCCATGCTTGATAAAAACGGTATTTTCAAAAAAATTGCTTATGTTAACGCGACGGATACCGATATTTTGGCAATGGAAGATACAGTTGATAAAGCGCTGCAAGTTTATCGTTTAAAACTGGGAGAAAAACGGAGTAATGTGACAGCTACCTCTAAAGTAACAGAGACTGAAATAAGTGGACAAATTGTTCGCTTGACTTCACCTATTGAAACAAGTGATGGTGTTATTATTAAGTTTGTGTTGGATGATAATCGTATTTATACGGCCAGTGAAGCCGATAATACGCTTGCTCTTTTCTTACAAGCGTCTGATAGGGTGCACTTTTCAGCGAAACTGGTAGACAATGAAGTACAAGGTTATATTACGAATCTTTCGATTGACGGTTTTGATATCCAATAAATGAAAATCTGCTAGTGATATCACTAGCAGATTTTTTCTGTCATCATATCGAGATACAATCGTAATAGGCACTCTTGTCATTTTATGATAAAATAGAACACAGATTAAAAAAGGAAGTGGAGAGTAAATCATGTCTAAAATGATTCAATGTACCAAATGTCATGAAACGTATGATGAAACACTAGATGCTTGTCCCCATTGTGGAGAAGTAAATCAGCATACGAATATTTCTGAGACGCCAAAACGGCGCCGTCGTGAACCTCAATTAGCTAAGCTATTAAATATAGATGAAGAAAATAATCAAGAATCAACCAGTAAATCTTCCGATATGAAAGATGAAACGGCTCAAAAAACAAGTGATAAAGAAGCGCCAAGTACTAAAAATGAGAAACAAGAGAAGAAACCAAACGTTCATCCCGCACGTGAAAAGAAAAAATCGTCACGCAAATGGAGCGTAATAGTGGTCATTTTATTAGCGTTGGTCGGCGCGGGATTATTAGGGAAAAAATATGCTGACGCAAAAGAAGCTGAACGTCTTGAAAAGGTTGAACAGGCCTATCAAAAAACGACACTGGCTTTTGAAAAGCTATACTTTGATGAACAGCATATCTTTCTCAATGCTGGGATAACGGAAGATAAAATTTTAAGAGCGGATAAACGTATTGACGCGGTTGATAATGATGCGTATCAAAAAGAATTGACCAAAATGTCCGTCGATATTCATGACCGATTTAAAAAACAACAGAGTATTAATCAGTACTACGAAAACAATTATATTGTAGGTAATACCCTTAACGATCAAGCAATCTTAAAAGAAAATGTGGATGAAATTCTAACACGTCCAGTTAATTCAGAAAAAGATGAGTTTGATAAAATGATCAATCATGCGTTAGAAGAAACGAAGCTACAATTGAAAGTTAGACAGGAAGCGCAGAAGGCTGTGAAAGCCTTAATGAATGATGATAAGCAACCGAAAGAAAATCTAACGAAGAAAGAGATTGACGAAGCGAATCAACTTGTTCAACAGGTGACTCATCCTAAGATTAAAACGTCGTTAAATGACTCGATGAAGCAAATTATTTTAACGTTTGATGAACAAGAAGCTAAAAAGAAAGAAGAACAAGAAGCAGCTAAGAAAAAAGAGGAAGAAGAAAATAGAAAGAAATTAGAAGCAGAGAAAGCTCAGAAGCAAAAAGTGAATCCACAAGACGACCCAAATGCTAGCGATGCATGGGCTTGGGCGCCTGGAGTGAAAGAGCAAGTGCTTGCAGAGTGTTTACGTCGTGGATATATTGTTGACGGTGGTTATACCTTGGTTAAAAAAGAAATACGTGACGGACAGGGATATTATGATTTATATGCTACGAATGCCGAGTCACCACTATTGCAGCCATGGCCAAAAGCTGAAATGCCTTTTTATCTCGTCACAATTAATTGTAAAACAGGTTGGTTTAAAGGAAATGGAACGGACGGTACGCGTTAAGAAAGAGCGTACGTTTGATTAAATAAAGATAGGGAGCGAATAATGATTGCATACAGTTAAATCATTGAAAAAAGATTTTGAAAAACTTGGTTTATTGCCGACAGATACCGTTTTGGTTCATACGTCAGTGAAAGCCGTTGGGCCTATGGAAAATGGCGTTGACACATTAATTGACGCTTTGATGACCTATTTAAATGAAGGACTGTTACTTGTACCGACGCATACTTGGCGACAAATTAATGAAGAAAACCCTATTTTTAACCCGGAAACAGAACAACCTTGTATAGGGATTATGCCTGAAATTTTTCGACATCGGGAAGGCGTAAAACGCTCGTGGCATCCGACACATTCGCTAGCGGCCTACGGGAAACCGTCAGAAGTAGATATCTTTACGGAAGGCGCAGAACAGTTTGATACACCCGCACCGCCAAACGGTTGGATAGGCCATATGTTAGACCGAAAAGCAAAAGTCTTATTGATAGGGGTTAATCATAATCGTAATACGTTTATTCATGGTATTGAAGAAATCGTAGATGTACCCGACCGAATGACGATTGAAAGACAACCGCTGAAAGTTAAAGTAAATGGACAAGTCATCGATTCGCCACAACGACGTCACTATGGAAGTACGTCAGAGAAATATAACAAGTTGTATCAACCGTTCTTAGATTACGGTGTAGCTGTGGAAGGTAAAATAGGCGATGCGACATCACAACTTTGTGATACAGTAAAGATGACAGAGTTTGTTACTTATCTATTAAATCAGGAAATATCATTATTTAGTCACTTTGAACCTATTCCAGAAAGCTATTTGCCAAAGGATAGAGTATAAATAAGAAAGAAGGATTAAGTATGCCAATCGTAACAGTTCAAATGTTAGAAGGAAGAACCGTTGAACAAAAACAAGCACTTATTAAAGAAGTAACTGAAACAGTTGTTAAAACAACGGGAGCAAAACAAGAGGCGGTTACCGTCGTTATCGAAGAAATGAAAAAAGAAAATTATGGTTTAGCGGGTGTTTCACCAAAATAAAAAAACTGCGACTTTCACGAGTCGCAGTTTTTTTTAAGCCGTTATGGGTTCTTTTTCACTTAATCCGATTCCAGTTACACCGGAAGCAATTGAAAGAATGGGAGATAGTAAGTTAAAGAAACAAAATGGCAAGTATACAAGTGTCGGGACGCCTAACGTAGCGGCCATGAAAACACCACTAACTCCCCATGGAATCAATGTATTAAAGACAGTTCCAGAATCTTCCAAAGCGCGAGATAAAGCAGTAGGGTCAAGGGAAGATTTATCGAAAGAAGGTTTCATAGCCTTACCTGGTAAAATAATCGATAGGTATTGTTCGCCAATTAAAACATTGGCTAAGATACCCCCTATGACAGTCGCTGAAATTAAACTAGTTGGAGATGTTAATCTTTCGGCTAAAGGAGCCATTAACGCTTCGATAATTCCAAACTTCATCAATAAACCACCGAGTGAAAGTGTCAACAAGATGAGTGCGATAGAGCCTAGCATACTATTTAGTCCCCCACGACTGAGCAGAGCGTCTAAATTTTCGACACCAGTCTCTGCAACGAAGCCTTGTTCGATGATAGTTGCAATTTGCTTAATCGTTGCTGATGGAGATTGTATAACATACAGCCCAATTGAAACACTAATATTTAGTAGAAGGGTTGCAATGGCTGGCATTTTTAAAAGTGAAGAACCAACCATTAATAAAATCGGTATGGCTGAAAACCATCCTATATGAAACTCACTTTTTAACGTATCGATCAATAAATTAATCTCAGCTGTACCTTGAGTCGCATGTGTTTGATTACCTAATATAAAAAATAAAATCAGTGAAAGAATAAAAGCTGGAACGGTCGTCCACATCATGTTTTTGATATGTTTAAACAAGTCAGTACCAGCTACGGCTGCAGCTAAGTTAGTTGTGTCGGATAGAGGTGACATTTTATCACCAAACACCGCACCAGAAATAATAGCACCAGCTAATAACGCAGGATTAAAGCCCAAGCTAATCCCCATCCCCATGAGTGCCAAGCCGACAGTGGAAGCTGTTGTAAAGGCACTTCCAATCGATGTTCCGATAATCGCACAGACGACGAAAGCGGAAGGAATGAAGTAATTCACGTTTACTAGTTTAAAGCCAACGACCATCATAGCTGGGATAATACCAGCAGCAATCCAGCTGGCAATTAAGGCACCGATTAAAAGAAATATAAGCATGGGAATAATTCCTGTCGCAACGCCTTCTTGAATTCCGTCATGTATATTTTGCCATGAGTGACGACGCCATTTTCCCCATAAAATGAGAAGTGCTAAAGTAAGAATAATCGGCACAATCGGCGACAAACCAAGATAAATGACGCTCACCCCGATGATGCCTAACATAGTAACAAATATAAATGCTGCTTCTTTGAATGTAATGGTTTTAGTCATAATGTGCCTCCTTTTAATATGTGTAAGTGTGTTAAATAAAATAAAAAAAGCCCCTATCAATCATGTCGATTGATAGGGGCGAGATATTCGCGGTACCACCCTAAATTGACTTAATGTGCACCTTAAGTCATCTTTATCATCTGCTATCGTGAGATGAAACGAATCAGCTTGTTAAAAAGATGTAATTCATGATTGAATCCTGTTTGACTCGCACCAACCGTCAATTCTCTGAACGCTGAGATTCATCACTACTGTTCTTTTCTGATTTTTTTATTTTATTGTGTCTTACTATCTCATGCTTAAATTACATTGTCAACCCCCAAAATTAAAATCAGCTAGCAATTTATTTTTAAAATCGCTATAATAAGCTTATTAAAGGAATGGTCTAGGAGGAACAAAATGGTTACGCTAACCGATGTTGCCAAACGAGCAAATGTATCAAAAATGACAGTTTCAAGAGTGATTAATCATCCAGAGCAAGTCACGGATGAGTTAAAAGAATTAGTATTTCAGGCAATGAAAGAGCTCAATTATAAGCCTAATGTGGCGGCAAAAGCATTGGCACATAATCGCACGCAAGTGATTAAACTTTTTATCTTAGAAGAGATGGATACGACTGAACCATACTACATGAATTTGTTGATGGGAATTTCAAAAGAATTAGATAATCATCAGTATTCCTTGCAACTTGTGTCAGAGAACAGTTTTGATATTGGACAATGTGATGGCTATATCATTACAGGAATGCGTGATAAGGATTATGACTGGATAAATGGTATCGAGAAACCTGTCATCCTTTTTGGAGAAAATCGCTATGGCTATGATTTTGTTGATACTAATAATCAACAAGGCACTTATTTGGCGACGAAACATGCGCTTGCGTGTGGATACGAACATATCATTTTTATCGGAATTGATGTTATGGAGCCTTTTGAGTTTTCTAGAGAAGCAGGCTATATTAATGCGATGCAAGAGGCGGATATGCTTCCTCAAATTTTAAAGTTTGATAATCGCTCACGCTACACAGCCCGATACATCGATGAAAATTTTGCAAGCTTTTCAAAAAATACCGCCTTTGTATGCAGTTCCGATCGTTTGGCATTTGGTATTCAGCGAGGATTACTAGCAAAAGAAGCAACAATTCCACATGATTTTGGTATAGTCGGTTTTGACGGGGTGTTTTTAGATCAAATTGCCTATCCAAGATTGACGACGATTAAACAAAATGTGGTGGAAATGGGGTCAGCTTGTGCTAAAATGCTGTTGAATAAAATTGAACAAAAAGGAGCACCTCAAGGCAACCGCTTGTTTGACCCAGAGTTAATTATTCGTGGAAGTACGAAAGGAGAAAGCTAATATGACGGCAGATGAGTGGTTAGCTTCAGAAAAATTTATTTATATCACGCTTCCCATTTTATTTCTTATAACAGGATTGGTTTTATTTGTTTTAATTTTCTTTTTACTGTATCGTCTTCCTTTAAAAAAGAAGATGAGATACCTGACGTTGTTTATCATAGTATTAACAGGAAGCGGACTTATCTATGCCATGATATCTGGAACAAAGTCAACAAAAGACTATGATCATTTATCGCGTTTAGTAACACCGGCAATGCGCGATCGGCGTCCAAAGGCATTTCGTTATCAGTATTATCATTATCATCCAGCAAAATTATTAGATAAACCAAAAATAGAAGAAATTGGTCTATATGATAAGTCAGAGATTTTGGAAGAAGATGTTATCACTTATCTAGGGAGCACACGTTACCTTTATTATTTTAAAGCGCATGATAAACTGTATAAAATTAGTCGTTCGACGAAATATATCACGTTTTCAGATGAGGTGGAAACACCTGTCAGAAAAGGGTATAGTTATCAGTTAAAAGACATGTCGTATGCCTCACTTGGATTTTATGACACCATCTCTCCGTTATATACAGAAATTATTTTTCCTAAAGAAATGGAAAATCTCACTTATGAACATGGTGGAGGCAAGACATCAGAATACACATTTTAAAGAGTGGTGTGAACCACTCTTTTTTTATCTTATTTGATGAGTAAAATAAACCGAAATAATAGCGAAAGTATGTTCGCTATGTTAAAATAGAGAGTATTAGACAACACGATTTAAGAGTAAAAGGAGCGGACTTATGATTGAACGTGAAGAGAATAGACAGTTTCAATTAGTTTCCAATTATCAGCCAAATGGCGATCAACCAGAAGCAATTAAACAGCTAGTGACAGGCTTAAAAAACAATAAAAAAGAACAAATATTATTAGGTGCGACTGGAACAGGAAAGACTTTTACTATTTCAAATGTTATTCAAGAAGTAAATAAACCAACCTTGGTCATTGCACATAATAAAACGTTAGCTGGTCAGCTGTACAGCGAATTTAAAGAGTTTTTTCCTAACAATGCAGTCGAGTATTTTGTTAGTTATTATGATTACTATCAGCCGGAGGCCTATGTTCCAAGTAGTGATACATTTATCGAAAAAGATGCGAGCGTGAATGATGAAATAGATAAACTGCGTCACTCGGCAACAAGTTCGTTGTTAGAACGTAACGATGTGATTGTGGTAGCTTCAGTTTCTTGTATCTATGGATTAGGTGATCCAAACGAATATCAAGCGAAAGTTTTATCACTTCGAGAAGGTATGGAAATTGACCGCCAAGAATTATTAGAACGTCTTGTAACGATTCAGTTTGAGCGCAATGATATTGATTTTCAACGAGGACGTTTTCGTGTCCGTGGAGATGTTGTCGAGATTTTTCCAGCTTCTCGTGATGAACATGCTTTGCGCATTGAGTTTTTTGGAGATGAAATCGAGCGTATTCGTGAAGTTGATGCGCTAACGGGAGAAATATTAGCCGATCGTAAACATGTTTCTATTTTTCCAGCGACTCACTTCGTAACGGATGCAGCTCATATGGAAACGTCGATTGAAAAAATTCAAGCAGAGTTAAAAGAGCGATTAGCAGAGTTAAGAGCAAACGACCAGTTGCTTGAAGCTCAACGTTTAGAACAACGGACGAATTACGATATTGAAATGATGCGTGAAATGGGATATTGTTCGGGTATTGAAAATTACTCTCGTCATATGGACGGACGTGAACCGGGAGAAGCGCCTTACACCTTATTAGACTTTTTCCCAGAAGATTTCCTAATCGTCGCTGATGAGTCGCACGTAAGCTTACCGCAAATTCGTGGTATGTATAACGGTGACCAAGCACGTAAGAAAATGTTAGTTGACCACGGTTTTCGTTTGCCAAGTGCTTTGGATAACCGTCCCTTGCGTTTAGAAGAGTTTGAGAAACACGTGAATCAGATTATTTATGTTTCAGCTACACCAGGACCTTATGAATTAGAAAGAACGGATACCGTTGTCGAGCAAATTATTCGCCCGACTGGTTTATTAGATCCGTTAATCGAAGTTCGTCCAATTATGGGGCAAATTGATGACCTAGTCGGCGAAATCAATGAGCGAGTTGACCGCGACGAGCGGGTGTTTGTCACGACTTTAACTAAAAAGATGTCGGAAGATTTAACCGATTACTTGAAAGAATTAGGGATGAAAGTCAAATATTTACATAGTGACATTAAGACGTTAGAAAGAACAGAATTAATTCGCGATTTACGTTTAGGAGAATACGATGTCCTTATTGGTATTAACTTACTGCGTGAAGGGTTGGACGTGCCAGAAGTTTCTTTAATCGCCATATTAGATGCCGATAAGGAAGGCTTCTTGAGAAGTGAGCGTTCGTTAGTTCAAACAATCGGACGAGCCGCGCGTAATGAAAATGGTCGCGTCATCATGTATGCTGATAAAATAACTGACTCAATGAAAAAAGCAATGGACGAAACTGCTCGACGCCGTGAAATTCAACAAACTTATAACGAAGAACATGGTATTGTACCGAAAACTATTAAAAAAGAAATTCGCGATTTAATTCGCATTTCAAAAGTGGCAGAAGAAGACGAATCATTTAGCTTAGTAGATAACTATGCGAATTTAGATAAATCTGAAAAAGAAAAAGTCATGCTGGAAATGGAACATGAAATGAAAGAAGCGGCCAAAGCATTAGATTTTGAAAGGGCGGCTACCTTGCGTGATGCATTATTAGAATTAAAAGGAAAAAGATAGGATTCAGGAGGAGATAGCATGGCAAATGATAAGATTGTAATACACGGTGCGCGTGCTCATAATTTGAAAAATATTGATGTCACGATACCACGGGATCAACTCGTAGTTGTAACGGGGTTATCGGGCTCTGGGAAAAGTTCGTTGGCGTTTGACACTCTTTATGCTGAAGGACAAAGACGGTATGTAGAAAGCTTATCTTCTTACGCCCGCCAGTTTTTAGGACAAATGGATAAACCGGATGTCGATAGTATTGATGGACTTAGTCCAGCTATTTCGATCGACCAAAAGACGACTAGTAAAAATCCACGTTCTACTGTTGGAACTGTTACAGAGATTTATGACTACTTGCGACTTTTATATGCTAGAGTAGGGACGCCGATTTGTCCTAATGACGGCACGGAAATTGCAAGTCAATCTGTCGAACAAATGGTGGACAGAGTCATGGCGTTGGAAGAACGCTCGAAAATTCAACTTCTCGCGCCGATTATTGTTAAGAAAAAAGGGCAACATAAAAAAGTATTTGAGATGATTAAAAAACAAGGATACGTTCGTGTGCGTGTTGATGGCGAAACGTATGATGTGACAGAAGTCCCAGAATTAGAAAAAAATAAAAAACATTCGATTGCGATTGTCATCGACCGAATTATCGTGAAAGAAGGTATTCGTTCTCGTTTATTTGATTCATTTGAAGCGGCGCTACGTTTAGCAGAAGGTTATGCTTTAGTCGATGTGATGGGACAAGAAGAAATACTCTTTAGTGAGCATTATGCGTGTCCGTACTGTGGATTTACGATAGGCGAATTGGAACCGCGTTTGTTCTCTTTTAATGCGCCGTTTGGAGCGTGTCCAGATTGTGACGGATTGAGTATTAAATTAGAAGTCGACCCAGACTTAGTTGTACCAGATAAAAAGAAAACGTTGCGTGAAGGAGCGTTAGTGCCTTGGAATCCGATTAGCTCGAATTATTATCCGCAAATGCTAGAACAAGCATGTCTAGCATTTGATATCGATATGGATACGCCTTTTGAAGAGCTACCACAAA
Organism: Vagococcus lutrae; assembly: GCF_023299185.1. Lineage (NCBI taxonomy): Bacteria > Bacillati > Bacillota > Bacilli > Lactobacillales > Enterococcaceae > Vagococcus > Vagococcus lutrae. The sequence continues at coordinate 517,462 of NZ_CP097017.1, read as the reverse complement.
CCGCTAAAGATTTAGTATTAAAAGGGTCAAACGGACAAACGTTTCATTTTCATTATGAAAATGACTTTGGAGGCGTTCGAGATGTGGAAGTTCCGTTTGAAGGCGTCTTGAATAACATTAACCGTCGCTATCATGAAACAAACAGTGACTATACGCGCGAACAAATGCGTTTATATATGACAGAGTTACAATGCCAAAGTTGTCATGGTTATCGATTAAATCCGCAAGCTTTATCTGTTAAAGTAGCCGGTAAGCATATTGGTGAAGTGACGGCCTTGTCGATTACCGACGCGTTGACATTTTTTAGAGAGTTGACACTTTCCGAACAGCATCAACTCATCGCTCGTCCAATTTTAAAAGAATTAATAGACCGATTGACATTTTTAGAAAATGTCGGATTAGACTATTTAACATTAAGTCGTGCATCGGGTACACTTTCAGGTGGTGAGGCTCAGCGTATTAGATTAGCGACACAAATTGGCTCGAACTTGTCAGGTGTCATGTATATTTTAGACGAACCCTCAATAGGGTTACATCAGCGTGATAACGACCGTCTGATTGAGTCCCTGAAAAAAATGCGAGATTTAGGCAATACGTTAATCGTAGTCGAGCATGATGAAGACACGATGCGAGCAGCTGACTATTTAATCGATATCGGACCTGGTGCCGGTGAACACGGCGGCGAAATCGTGGCAGCAGGGACTCCTGAAGAAGTGGAAGCACAAGAAAATTCTTTAACAGGGCAGTATTTATCTGGTAAGAAACAAATAGCCGTGCCTGAAAAACGTCGTCCGTCAACCGGGCAATCCGTCCAAGTTAAAGGGGCATCAGAAAATAATTTGAAAAATATCGATGTTGATTTTCCAATGGGACAATTCGTAGCAGTGACAGGGGTATCTGGTTCGGGTAAAAGCACGCTTGTTAACAGTATCTTAAAACGCGCTTTGGCTCAAAAGCTAAATGGTAACAGTGCCCGTCCCGGTAAATATCGTGAAATAACAGGCTATGAAACGATTGAAAAAATTATCGATATTGACCAAAGTCCTATTGGTCGGACACCAAGAAGTAATCCCGCAACTTACACTAGCGTATTTGACGATATTCGCGATTTGTTTGCGATGACAAATGAAGCGAAGGTTCGTGGCTATAAAAAAGGTCGTTTTAGTTTTAACGTAAAAGGTGGACGCTGTGAAGCTTGTCGCGGAGATGGTATTATTAAAATTGAAATGCACTTTTTGCCTGACGTCTATGTTCCGTGTGAAGTATGTCATGGGAAACGTTATAACTCTGAAACGTTAGAAGTCCATTATAAAGGGAAAAATATCGCAGATGTTTTAGAAATGCGAGTTGAAGAAGCGGTTGAATTTTTTGAATCAATTCCAAAAATTCAGCGAAAGCTGCAAACCATAGTCGATGTTGGACTGGGATATATTACGCTTGGACAGCCAGCGACTACCTTGTCTGGTGGTGAAGCACAGCGAATGAAATTAGCGAGTGAGCTTCACAAACGACAAAGTGGCCAAAGTTTTTATATTTTAGATGAGCCGACAACGGGCTTACATTCTGATGATATTAAACGATTATTAGAAGTTTTAAATCGTTTAGTAGATGCGGGAAATACGGTTTTAGTGATTGAACATAATCTTGATGTTATTAAAACAGCCGACCACGTCATTGACTTAGGTCCAGAAGGTGGTGCAGGTGGCGGAACAGTGATAGCGACTGGAACCCCTGAAGAGATTGCCAGTGTAGAAGAAAGCTATACCGGGCAGTATCTCAAAAATGTTTTAAAATAAAAGTCAAAACACTTTACAAATAATGGTTATTTGTAAAGTGTTTTTTGTTATTATGTAAAAAACTCTGTATCTCATGAGTTTTTAATGATACACTAGATAAAATATCATTTTATACAGGAGGAATTGCGATGACAAAAACAAATAATGTGACCCCAGAAACCTTAGACTGGGAAAATTTAGGATTTTCGTATATTAAAACTGATAAACGTTTTGTATCATACTGGAAAGATGGCCAGTGGGATAATGGTGCTTTAGTTTCAGATAATCAAATTACGATTAGTGAAGGGTCTCCAGCATTACATTATGGACAAAGTTGTTTTGAAGGAATGAAAGCGTATCGTCGTAAAGATGGAAAAATCCAACTTTTCCGTCCAGATGAAAATGCAAAGCGTATGCGTAAAAGTTGTGAACGCTTATTAATGCCATCATTTCCTGAGGATAAGTTTGTAGAAGCTGTCAAGCAAGTTGTAGCAGCCAATGAAGCATGGGTGCCACCTTATGAATCAGGTAGTACACTTTATATCCGTCCGTATATGATTGGTGTCGGTGATAACATCGGGGTGGCTCCTGCAACAGAATATCTATTTTCGATTTTTGTTTTACCAGTTGGCCCATATTTCAAAGGCGGGTTAGCTCCGACCAATTTTATCGTATCGGATTATGACCGTGCGGCTCCACAAGGAACAGGGGCAGCAAAAGTCGGAGGAAATTATGCTAGCAGTTTAATGCCAGGTAAAGAGGCGAAAGATAGACAATTTAGTGATTGTATTTATTTAGACCCAGCAACCCATACACAAATTGAAGAAGTCGGAGCTGCGAACTTCTTTGCTATCACAAAGGACGATCGATTCGTGACACCTAAGTCACCGTCTATCTTACCAAGTATTACTAAGTATTCTTTGTTATATTTAGCAGAGCATGCTTTAGGGTTAGAGGTAGCCGAGGAGCCAATATTTATTAACCAATTGGATGATTACAAAGAAGCAGGAGCGTGTGGAACAGCGGCCGTTATTTCTCCGATTGGTGGGATTCAAACGCATGATGATTTCCACGTTTTCTATTCAGAAACAGAAGTCGGACCAGTTACGCAACAACTTTACAAACTCTTAACAGGTATTCAGTTTGGCGATGTTGAAGCACCAGAAGGTTGGATAGAAGTCATTTAACCATCTATCAACACACTGTGAACTCATTGTATGTCAGTGAGTTTGCAGTGTGTTTTTATATCGAATGGATACCATGATACGCCCGGCTGTGTTATACTATATAAGAAGATTGAAGGAGATGATTAAATGATTGAAACATTAAAATTAGTCGTCATCACTGGAATGAGTGGTGCCGGTAAAACCGTTGCAATGCAAAGTTTTGAAGACATGGGATTTTTCTGTGTTGATAATATGCCACCAAGTTTATTACCAAAATTTTGGGAATTAATTAAAGAATCAGGAAAGGTTACGAAACTCGCGTTGGTTATTGATTTACGTTCTCGTTCGTTTTTTGAAGAATTACAAGATACGTTAGTTGAATTAGAGAACACTAAAATGATTGAAACGAATGTTTTGTTTTTAGATGCTTCAGATGAAGAACTAGTATCAAGATACAAAGAAACACGTCGTACCCACCCACTCGCGATGGATGGCTTAGTCACTGATGGGATTCAACGCGAACGCTTAATGTTAGCTGATATTAAAGCGGAGTCAACCGTTATCGATACGACTAATTTGACGCCTCGTCAATTGCGTGAACAAATCATTCATGAATTTAAAAGTGCCGATACTAAAACATTCCGTGTCGAAGCCGTTTCATTTGGGTTTAAATATGGGCTGCCGATTGATGCTGACATTGTAATGGACGTACGTTTTTTACCGAATCCACATTACATACCAGAATTACAACCACTCACTGGAATGGATCAACCCGTTTACGATTACGTGATGTCTTTTGAAGAAACAGAGCAGTTCTATCAACAGTTTAAAGACTTAGTGATTTCGATTTTGCCTGGTTATAAAAAAGAAGGAAAAACAAGTCTGACGATTGCAATTGGATGTACGGGCGGACAACATCGTTCTGTGGCATTAACAGAGCGTTTGAGCCAAGATATAAAAGAAACGACTGAATTTCACGTAAACACTACCCATCGTGACCGTGGAAAACGTAAAGAAACGGTGAATCGTTCATGAAGACCTATCGTATCCGTAAGCCTAAAATCGTGGTGATAGGTGGTGGGACTGGTTTACCTGTTATTCTAAAAGGATTAAAGGACCAAAGTGCTGATATTACAGCGATTGTGACGGTTGCTGATGATGGGGGGAGCAGCGGTTCATTACGCAAATCGGTTAATATTTCACCACCTGGGGATTTGAGAAATGTTTTAGTTTCACTGTCGGAGATGCCTCAAGTTTTTGAAGATTTATTTCAGTATCGTTTTCACGAGAGTGATGAATTTTTAGCTAATCATTCAGTTGGGAACTTAATTATTGCGGCATTGTCTGAAATGAAATCTAGCACATACGAAGCGATACAAATTTTAAGTAAAATTATGCAAGTTGAAGGAGCAGTTTATCCAGCTTCTGAGAAATCATTGACCTTGCATGCGACTTATACGGATGGTTCGACTGCAATGGGCGAGTCTACAATCGGTCAAAATGGCAAACAAATTCAACGTGTCCATGTCACGAATACAGGAGATGACGAAGAACCTTGTGCCTCTCGTAAAGTAGTGCAAGCGATTATGGATGCCGATATGATTGTTTTAGGACCGGGTAGTTTATTTACAAGTATCTTGCCTAATTTGATGATTAAAGAAATAGGAGATGCTGTTAAGAAGTCACCAGCAGAAGTTGTCTATATCTGCAATATTATGACACAAAAGGGAGAAACAGAGCATTTCTCAGATTGCAATCATATTGAAGTGTTACACGATCATTTAGGAGAATCGTTTGTCGATACAATTTTAGTGAATACTGAGCCTGTTCCACACGATTATATGGATCGTGAAACGTATGACGAATACCTTGTACAAGTCGCTCATGATTTTAAAGGGTTGCGTAATCAAGGTTGTCGCGTTATTTCCGCTGACTTTTTAGAATTGCGTGATGGCGGTGCCTTTCATGATGGAGACAAGGTAGTAGAAGAGTTATTTCGGATTGTATTCGGTTCTAGGTATAGTTAAAGAGGAAGGAAGGGGATTTATATGTCTTTTGCTTCCGATGTCAAAAAAGAACTGACCACATTAGAAGTAAGTCGTGAAATAGCAAAAGCTGAGCTAGCGGCATTAATTCGAATGAATGGCGCATTGTCGCTTTCCAATCGTCATTTTGTTTTAAATGTTCAAACGGAGAATGCTGCGATAGCGCGTCGTATTTATACATTGATACGAGATTATTATGACGTCCAATGTGAATTTATCGTACGACGAAAAATGAAATTGAAGAAAAATAATATTTATATTGTTAGGCTCATGCAAAATACGTCAGAAATATTGGCGGATTTAGATATTTATGAAGACGGGATGTTAAGCAATCAAATTTCTCCGCTCATTATGGGAAATGTTGAAAAAATGAAAGCTTATTTAAGAGGGGCCTTTTTAGCAGGTGGCTCGGTTAACAATCCAGAAACAAGTCGTTACCATTTAGAGATATATTCGTTATACGAAGCACATAGTGAAGAATTAAAAGAGATGATGACATATTTTTCATTCAATGCGCGAACGTTAAATCGTCGTAATGGGTATATTACTTATTTAAAAGGGGCAGAAGATATTTCAGATTTTCTCGTTCTAATTGGTGCGACTAGCAGTATGCTTAAATTTGAAGATGTACGCGTTATACGGGACATGCGAAACTCTGTCAATCGTTTAGTCAATTGTGAAACCGCCAATCTTACGAAAACGATAGATGCAGCTTCTAAGCAAATTGAAAACATCGAGTATATTGACCAAACTGTTGGATTGGGACACCTATCAGAAAAACTAAAAGAAATTGCTGAATTACGTTTAGAACATCCTGAAGTTAGTTTAAAAGAACTGGGAGAGATGGTACCGTCTGGTGCGATTTCAAAATCAGGGATTAACCATCGAATTCGTAAAATTAATGAATTTGCTGATAAACTAAGAGAAGAAAAGCAAAAAAACTGACGCTTATATTGGAACTGACCCATTAAAATGGGACAGTATCAAAAAAGCTTTCTTATTGGGTTACAGATTGCCGATATTCTATCGGTGACTTGTAGCCCAATTTTTGTTGAATTCGCGTTTTATTATAATACTTAATGTAATCTATCACGATTTGAATGACAATAGATGTAGGCTCATTATTGAGTCTATCGAGATAGAACGTTTCAGACTTTAGAGAGGAATGAAACGATTCGATGCAGGCATTATCGGCAGGAGTCCCTTTACGGGACATACTCATGGTAATGCCTCTTTTCGTTACTTCTTGCTGATAGGTGTAAGATGTATACACAGAGCCTTGATCGCTATGTAAAATACAATCATTAACTTCTGGTAGTTGATTTAATGTATCTAATACAAAATTTACATCTTGTTTATCACTAATACTATAGGCGACTATCTCTCCGTTATATAAATCCATAATCGAGGATAAATACATCATTTTAGAGCCAAAGGGTAGATAAGTGATATCTGTTACTAATTTTTTAAAGCGCTCTTCACTTTTAAAATTCCGGTTTAATACGTTGTCACATATTTTATGAGCCTTGCCAATTCTCTTTATCTTTTTTACTTTTACACGGCAATTCCAACCATATTTCTGCATTATTTTTTGAACGGTATTTTTGTTTATAATTTGAGTTCTTCTTATCACTTCGGTGACTCTTCGATAACCATAAGTAAATCGATGTTCTACACACACTTTTTGAATGAACTCTTCCGTGTCTGTTAGCCCTGATTTAAATGATTGCTTTTTCCAACGATAATAAGTTGATTTTGCAATACCAAACAATTGGCAAATCGTTCTAACGGGCAATTCCCCCTTCATTTCTTCCACTAATTCTACAAATAGTTGTGGCGCCACATCCTTTCCAATTCGTTGTACTTTTCCAAAATAGAAATTTTATTCTTTAAAAATTTATTTTCAAGTTGCAATTTATCAACCTCACTTAAGCCTTCGGGTCCTTTACCATATGTATATTGTTTCCCGACAGGTTGAAGAAATCGATGTTCTTCACTATTTAGATACCATCGCCACCATGTTTGGACTTGTGTTCTATTTTTAATACTTAGTTTCTCCATTATTTCTTTCGTTGATTTGCCTTCTAATTTCATCTTTATTGCTGCTTGTTTTACTTCTAATGGATACGATACTCTTGTTCCCATGCTAAAAAGCACCTCCTGTTAAATTCATTTTACTTGAATTCAACAAGAAGTGTTTTTTTATTGTGTCCCATTTTAATGGGTCAGTTCCTATTAAAGCGTCAGTTTTTTTATGTTTATATCGAGTTGTACTATTTCAAGCCTTGACTATTTACCATTACTTCGTCAATTAAACCATATTCTTTTGCTTGTTCAGCGGTCATAAAGTTATCACGGTCTGTATCCTGTGCGATTTTTTCGATAGGTTGACCAGTACGTTCCGCTAAAATGCGATTAAGTCGCTCGCGAGTGTTTAAGATATGACGCGCGGCAATTTCAATTTCCGTTGCTTGACCTTGTGCGCCACCTAGAGGTTGGTGAATCATGATTTCGGCATTTGGTAAAGCAAAACGTTTACCTTTTGTTCCAGCTGTTAATAAAAAGCTTCCCATTGATGCTGCCATTCCTAACACGATTGTTTGGACGTCAGATTTAACAAAATTCATCGTATCATAAATAGCAAGTCCAGCCGATACGCTTCCACCTGGTGAGTTAATATAAATATAAATATCTTTTTCTGAATCTTGTGCATCTAAAAAGAGTAATTGCGCAATCACTGAGTTTGCGACATTATCGTCAATGGGACCGCTCAACATAATAATGCGATCTTTTAATAAACGAGAGTAAATGTCATAAGCACGCTCTCCTCTGGCAGATTGTTCAATGACTGTAGGTATTAAATTCATGTTGTAGCCTCCTATAAAAGTTTCTTTCTTATTTTAGCACAAAGCATCGTATACTTCATATCTTAAGTTTAAAACAAAGGTCAACAAAGGTCAATCAAATCGGTTCATCTTTCACTCATTCGCGAAAATGTGGTATAGTATAGACATCTATCAATGAAAAGAGGGGAAGAATTTGGCAGGATTTATCGGTGTGTTACTCGGAGCGCTAATTGCTATTATTGGAATGAGATTTACCTTCAATACGATGATGAAGGAGTTTGACCGTCGCGAAATTATGAAAGAAAAAATGCGCGAAATAGATGCACTCAACTTACTTAATCATAAGATACAAGAAATTCTTCAAAAGCGAGATGTTTTATTAAAAAACGCGATTCGCGATGTACCAGATTATCAAATATTATCAGATTTAGATAATGTCATGATTACCATTGATGATTTTATTTATTTGCAATCATTTTGTGCTCAGAATCATTATTATTTACCTACTTTTATGGTCGAGGAGTTTTTTAGTAAAATCTCGCATCGTAAAGTTGTCATGGACCCAGAACAAATCCGTAAAGTGGGTGCCTACACTTACAAAGGGGGACGTCTTGTTTTAGAAGAATTTTCTGATCAACTAATGCAAATGATAAATGACCGTAAAATCGAGTTACGTCAGTATACAAAACGACGTTATATTTAGCTTGTTTTAGTTTTTTCTTTACAACAACATAGGCTTGTGCTATGATGTTTTGGTGAGTAAAAACTCACAACTATTACGACATTCCGCTGTGACATTAGCTCATATGAGTGTTTGGAATAAGGAGAAGGATAAAATGAATCCATTAATTGCATCAATCACTAGCGAACAATTACGCAGTGACATCCCAGAATTTCGTGCAGGTGACACATTACGTGTCCACGCAAAAGTTGTAGAGGGTGAACGTGAGCGTATCCAGTTATTTGAAGGCGTATGTATTAAACGTCAAGGTACTGGTATTAGCGAAACTTACACTGTACGTAAAATTTCTAACGGCGTTGGCGTTGAAAGAACTTTCCCAGTTCACACACCACGTGTAGAAAAAATTGACGTAGTACGTCGTGGTAAAGTACGTCGTGCTAAATTATACTATATCCGCGATCGTCACGGTAAATCAGCACGTATCAAAGAATTACGTCGTTAATTTATTAGGATATCAAGTAAAAAGACCTTTTGACATAAATGTCAAAAGGTCTTTTTTTATGTAGTGAAAATATAAGAAATACCGTTAGGGTCATCGAAAGATAAATGATGGTCATGGAAATTATAAGAATAATTTTCGTTTTTCATATTTGTGACAGTTTGTTCTAGTAGCTCAGGGGAGACTTGGACATGAATTCGAGCTAGGCCTGGTGTAAATGGGTTGTTTTTCGCCGTATGGTTAGTTTGCCAAATATTCCCTGCTAACTGATGGTGGTAACCGTCCATGCCGTAAAACGCGACTTGATTACCAAACTGAGAAGTATTGGTAAATCCCAGAATTGTCTCATAAAAATGATTAGAAGTTTCGACGTCAGTTACAGATAAATGTACGTGACCAATAATAGTGTCAGTCGGTAATGTCTCAAAATGCTGGTCCCCTTTGTTTAGAACACTTTCTATATCCATACGTTCCGTAATCCCCATAATAATCCCATTTTCTCGTTTATCCCATACGTTCTCCGGGCGATCTGCATATACCTCAATACCATTTCCTTCGGGGTCATTTAAATAGACAGCTTCACTGTAGGCATGGTCACTTGCGCCAACTATTGGGTAATGGCTTTCTGCAAGATGATATAAAAAGTTCCCTAAATCTTTTCGACTTGGCAGAAGATAGGCAATATGATAAAGCCCTGCGGTCATAGTAGCAGCGGTGTCTACACGGACGATTTTTAGTAATGCCTCAGGGGAATTTTTTAAACCTAAATATAACATATCATCAGTTTCCTGAATGACATGAAGTCCCATAATTTCTTGATAAAAATATTTCATTTTATTTAAGTCAACCGCATTAAGTGTGACAGTTTTAAAGTCAAAATTTTGTCGATACATTAGAATTCCTCTTTTCTTAAGTGGTAAACAAATTATAACGCAATTTTGACTTACTTACAAATAGTTAGCTTGCGAAACGTAAATAAAAAATGTGCTTTACTTTTAAACCAATGTAAGAGGCAGCAATCGCTTTGATAATACCGGGTAAGATAAAGGGAGTAAAAGCCATTGTAAAAGCAGCTGGCCACGTTTGGTTAATCGCTATTTTTAGCCAGATTGTGCCGCCAATCATGGTCACGAACGCTCCTATTAAATTGGCGACTAATGCCCAAATAAATGTGTCTTTATAACGTGTAATCAACCAGCTAGTTATCCAAGCATTCAGTAAAAAAGCGAAAAGAAAGCCACCAGTTGGGCCAAATAATGCGCCTAACCCACCAGAAAAACCTGCGAAGACAGGTAAACCAATTGCGCCCATTAATAAATAGACGGCCACCATTGTTGTGCTAAGAAGTGGTGGGAAAATAGTCGCAACTAAACCAATCGCAAAGGTCTGTCCGGTAATAGGCACGAAGCCAAGTGGAATCGTTAGTTGTGAACAGACCGCGATAATGACCGCACCTTGTGCAATTAATAGTAATTCTTTCAAAGATAATCGTTTCATTGTTAACCTCCTTTTATGATTGTTAACTATATCATGTTTAGATTATTCTGACAATATATTTTTCACTTTAGTTATTGTTCGAAGTGTAGTACGATGATTTTATAACAGTTAAAGGTGGTCTTTTTGTGAAATTTTTAGGTAGTCATTGGATTAAACATGATACATTTATAAAACTCTCAGTTGTTTTTTTAACAGGTATTTTATCAGCTATTTCGCTTAATTATTTTTTAATACCTGCCAATATTTTTTCAGCAGGAGTTAATGGCGTCGCCCAATTAGTATCGGGGGTATTAGTTCGATTTTTAAACTTAGAATTGAATACAGGATTGTTGATTTTTCTTTTAAACATCCCGATATTTTTATTAGGATGGTGGAAACTAGGTGCGAAATCAACACTTTATAGCCTGCTAACGGTGACTTGGATGTCGGTCGCGACCATGCTCTTCCCTGAAATGGTTATTACAGAGAATCCGCTTCTTAATGCGATAGTAGGAGGGGTTATTGTCGGAATAGGTGCTGGTCTGTGTTTGAAATTTGGCTTTACGACAGGAGGTTTTGATTTACTCTCAGTCATTATTGCTAAATCAACAGGAAGATCTGTAGGTAGCCTTGTTTTTGCAATGAATTTAGCCATTGTTTTTTTTGCGGGGCTATTGTTTGACTGGGAAAAAGCAATCTATACGATTATCTCTATTTATGCTTTAAGTGTTTTGATTGATAAGCTTCATACAAGTGGTCATCGTCTAACGGTCTTTATTATTTCACAAAAAGATAATGAAGCAATCATCGAAAATGTGAAACAGAAAATTGCACGAGGTATTACAGTTTTACCGGCTTACGGAGGAATTAGTAAAGAAGAGCGGTCTGTCATGATGATGGTAATCAGTCGCTATGAGTTATACGATTTACACAAACAAGTTTATGAAGTCGATGAGTTAGCATTGATTAATGTTTTACCAACGGAAGAACTGTACGGACAGTTTTTAACACCTGAAGAACAAGCAAAACTAATCGGTGAGTTATACGGATCCTAGTTAGCTTATAAGTTGTTTTTTTAACGGATGTTCATGTAAAATAGACTGTATAAATTGAACAGCAGACAGGAGCTGATAAAATGATTATTGTCAAACATCATACGATTAACAATGTTCCATTTTTAGAGGTGGTTCAAGCTGAACACGCTGAAAAATCTATTCCTTTAGTCTTTTTTTATCATGGGTGGACGAGTCAGAAAGAATCCGTATTAGTACATGGATACGAACTTGCCAAACAAGGTATACGAGCTCTGTTACCAGATGCCTTGTATCATGGAGAACGCCAAGTAGGCCCGAGTGTTGAACATCATTATGCGGAATTTTGGGATATTGTTATTCAAAATATTGAAGAGTTTCCGATGTTAGTTGATTATTTTGTGACAAAAGGATTGGCGGATTGGGAGCATGTTGGTGTCACGGGCTTGTCCATGGGAGGCATTACGAGGTTCTGTTGCAAAGTTCCAAAATGAACAATACTAGTCTAACACTAGCTATAGTTTATGCAGGTATTCCTAATAATATCTTCATTTCCGTGCAGACTGAAAACCCGAAGAGAGTGCCTTCTTTTCGGTTCTTCTTATATAATCCTCGAATGGCTTCCATGCCTTTAATCGTGGTTGAGGCTGTTCGTAAGCTTCGATAAAATTTGTTTCGTCTCTTGATGGGACGATGATCTTGTTCAATGAGGTTATTTAGATATTTCACCGTGCGATGTTCTGTTCGCTGGTAAAACCCGTGTGCCTGTAATTTTTTGAAGGCACTGGCAATAGAGGGAGCTTTATCGGTCACCAGAACCCTTGGTTCATCGAACTGTTTAACTAATCTCTTGAGAAAGGCGTAAGCTGCTTGTGTGTCCCGTTTTTTACGTAACCAAATATCCAAGGTTAAACCATCTGCATCGATGGCTCGATACAAATAATGCCATTTTCCTTTAATTTTGATGTACGTTTCATCCATTTTCCATGAATAAAAGGATTTTTTATTTTTCTTTTTCCAAATTTGATAGAGTAGTTTGCCATATTCTTGCACCCAACGATAAATCGTCGTATGAGAAACGTTAATGCCACGATCATATAAGATTTCTTGAACTTCACGATAGCTAAGGTTATAACGAAGATAGTAGCCCACGGCTACAATAATCACATCCTGCTGAAATTGCTTTCCTTTAAAATGATTCATCGTCATTCCTCCTGCTATCTTTTTCTATTATTCTACCTTATTTGATAGTAGATTTAAAACTTTGCAACAGAACCCATTACGACATGTGGGTTATTTGCAAGTGAGCCACGAATTAAAGCAGCAAGCTGTTTAATGGGGGCGCCAAATTACTCCGAGTTTATGGACATGCTCGTCTCAGAAGGACAAAAACGCTTGAATTTCACGTTCCCTGAAGCAATGGTGGAGACGGTGAGGCAAAAGCTAGAGCCTTATGATTTAGGACGTGAGCCTGAAAAAATAGCAGGTCGTCCATTTCACCTATGGCATGGAAGACAAGATGGTGTCGTGCCATTTCAACCTACCTATCATTTTTACAATACCCATAAAAATGAAGAATACGGCCGGCGCATGCGTTTCACAGCAACAGATGATGAACATAAAGTACCGTATACGATAACGCTTGAGATGTCACGTTTTTTCCGGGAGCAAATGTTTTAATCTGAACGCTATTCTTTTCTCGTTTACAACAAATAAGAATAACGGTATGATAGAGAAAATGGATGAGGAGGTATAGCATGACAGAACATTCATGGAATGAAGATGAATTAAATGAACTAAAAGGAAAGGTCATGGCGGCGTTAGAAACAGTCATCGACCCAGAGTTAGGTATAGATATTGTCAATCTTGGATTGATTTACGATGTGGATTTTGAAGAGAACGGCCTATGTGTAGTTAAAATGACGTTAACAACTATGGGTTGTCCATTAGCCGATGTGATCACTGAAGAAATTCACGAAGCAGTTCGAGATATTGAAGAGGTCAAAGATGTCGAGGTCAAACTCGTATGGTATCCTGCGTGGACGACAGATAGAATGTCGCGATATGCACGAATTGCATTGGGGATAAGATAATAATAATTTAAGAGACATTATAACTGATTCAGGTTATAGTGTCTCTTTTTTGTCTAGATATTTAGTATCTTTGAGCAAATTGATGAAAAATTAACAAAAACAGTTATATCGTAAAAATAGTTCTGTTTTTTGTTAAAAAATATAGTAAAATAGAAAATAAGTTTCTAAAATAATTATAAAGGAGAGATAATATCGATGGAATGGATAAAACTTATTGGGATTGTCATTATAGTGCTAGGCTTTATCTTCAAGTTAGATACGATTGCGGTCGTCGTTATTGCAGGGTTTGCAACAGCATTAGTATCGGGCATTACCCCAGTTGAATTTTTAGAAGCGTTAGGACAAGCTTTTGTCAATCAACGGATTGTGACGATTTTCTTTTTAACACTTCCACTAATTGGATTAGCTGAAAAAAATGGTTTGAAAGAACAGGCGGTTAATTTGATTAAGAAAGTGAAAGGAATGACCTCTGGTACTTTCTTGTCAATTTATTTAATTATTAGAGAAATTGCTGGTATGTTCTCGATTCGTCTAGGAGGACATCCGCAGTTTGTTCGCCCATTAGTTCAGCCAATGGCAGAAGCAGCTGCTGAAGCGAAACACGGTGAACTAGATGCAGCCGACAAGGAAACAATTAAAGCGAAATCAGCAGCAATGGAAAATTACGGAAACTTTTTTGGTCAAAATACTTTCTTAGGAGCTGCAGGTGTCTTGTTAATTGTTGGGACATTGGACTCTTTAGGATATAAGGTGTCAGGAATTGCGATTGCTAAAGCGTCGTTACCTATTGCGATGATTATGTTAATTATCGGTGTGACATCTAATATTTTATTTGATCGTAAGTTGAAGAAAAAATATCAAAACAAAGGAGAAGGAAAATGACACAATTTTTTGATAATTTATTAGAATTTTTCTTTGTTTTAATCGGGTTGCAATTAATGTATACGGCATTTAAAACGGCGAAGGATACTTCTAATTCAAAACGAATGGGTTCGACAATATTTTGGTTGGACTTAGGATTATTATTTATGTTTGGAAAAGTGCTTCCGAGCGTAGTCAGTGGTTTGTTAGTTGTTTTATTAGGACTTATAACGTTATTTAAACAATTTGAAATCAGTCAATTTACTCCGATTAAAGCGGAAGTTCTAGAAGGTCGTGCTAAAAAGTTTGGGAATTGGATATTTGTCCCTGTGTTATCACTAGCGGTGGTTTCTGTTGGATTAGCGATGAAAATAGAAGCATCAAGTAAGTCGGCTATTGGTGTCGCAGCTATTTTTAGTATTATTTTAGCGATGATTATTTTTAAATCAACACCTAAAGAAATGGTTCAAGAAAGTAATCGAATGATACAAGCGATGGGAACATCTGGGATTTTACCACAATTATTAGGAGCATTAGGTGCGATTTTTGCTTTAGCAGGTGTCGGTGACGTCATTGCGCAAATTATCGGTGGATTTGTTCCGGAAGGCAATCGATTATTTGGTACTATTGCCTATGTTCTCGGTATGGTTGTTTTCACGGCTATTATGGGGAATGGTTTTGCTGCTTTTACTGTTATCACGGCAGGTATTGGCGTGCCGTTCGTTATTATGCAAGGAGCAGATCCAGCGATAGCAGGAGCTTTAGCCTTAACAGCTGGTTATTGTGGAACTTTGTTAACTCCAATGGCGGCTAACTTTAACATCTTACCGGCATCATTATTAGAGATGGAAAAGCCTTATGGCGTGATTAAAGAGCAAGTTCCTGTTACGATTATTATGATTGTGGTCCATATTGTCTTAATGTACTTTTGGGCATTTTAATAGCAAATAGAAAGGAAATGATAGAAATGAAAATTTTAGTAACTGGTTTTGACCCATTTGGGACGGATACAATGAACCCAGCGATTGAAGCTGTTAAACGATTGCCTGATACTGTTAATGGAGCAGATATTATTAAATTAGAGATTCCAACAGTCTTTGGTAAAAGTGCAGAAGTCGTGCGTCAAGCTATGACGGAACATGATGTTGACTATGTTTTAAATATTGGCCAAGCTGGAGGTCGTTTTGATATGACACCAGAACGTGTTGCGATTAACTTAGATGACGCTCGTATTGCTGATAATGAAGGGAACCAACCTATCGATGTTCCAATTAAAGCAGATGGAGAAGCAGCTTATTTTAGTCAGTTACCGATAAAGGCTATGGTAACAGCGATGAAAGAAGCAGGTATACCTGCCTCTGTTTCTAACTCAGCGGGAACCTTTGTATGTAATCATATTATGTATCAAACACTTTATTTAACGCATACCGAGTTTCCAAAAGCAAAAGCAGGATTTATGCATGTGCCATTTTTGCCTGAGCAAGTTTTAGAACGATCAAACACGGCATCTATGAGTCTAAGTGATATTGTCAAAGCGATTGAAGCATCACTTAAAGCGATTGTCGATTATCACGGCAAAGATGATTTAAAAGTTGTCGGTGGTAAAACACACTAATAAGCGTTAAAAATCCAGATGAGAAATCATCTGGATTTTTATTTTGAATAAAAGATATGATAGAATAGAAAATAAATTGATTAGAAAAAAGGAGTATAACATGAAAGAACCTAGGATTTATCAGATGTCGTTTGGTTCCGTGTATCCACTTTACGTTAAAAAAGTGGAGAAAAAAGGACGAACACAAGCAGAAGTAGATGAGGTGATTAGTTGGTTGACGGGATATTCGGCCGAAGAATTGTCTTTACTAATAGAAGAAAAGAAAACATTTAAAGAATTTTTTGATGACGCTCCACAAATTCATCCTAATGCTAATTTGATTAAGGGTGTGATTTGTGGCTATCGAGTAGAAGAGATCGAAGAGCCCTTGATGCGTAATATTCGTTATATGGATAAACTGATAGATGAATTAGCTAAGGGAAAGAAAATGGAGAAAATTTTACGTTCTAGTGATTGATAAAAGTAAAGAGTAGATAGGAAGTGTTTTATGAAAAAAATTGGTTGGAGTGCTTTCGTTGTTCTAGTAGTCGGCATTATCGGAGGCCTAAGTTACGCTGTTAATTATTTATTTAATTATGCCATTGTTTCGGGTGAAAAAGATTTTATTAAAAAAGATAATATCGCACAGTTGGAAAAGGAGTGGCAGTTTGCTCCCTATCAAACGGTATCGTTAGAATCACGTGATGATTTAACATTAAAAGCGCGTATGATAAAGCATCCAGAAAAAAGTGATAAAGTTGCTATATTAGCGCATGGCTATATGGGACGTGGAGCACAAATGGGCAAGTATGCTCACTTTTTTTATGAGTTGGGTTATGATGTGCTAGTGCCAGATAACAGGTCACACGGTGACAGTGAAGGTCAATATGTAGGCTTTGGATGGCTAGATCGTCTTGATTATGTTGATTGGATTAAGGCAGTTAATGAATCTTATGATAAACAAGCTGATATGGTTTTATTTGGAATTAGCATGGGAGCGGCTACGGTCATGATGACTAGTGGTGAGTCTTTACCTTCTCAAGTCAAAGCGGTTATTGCCGACTGTGGTTATGATACGGTTGAAAATGAACTGACCTATCAATTAAAGCAAAAGTTTAACTTGCCAGCATTTCCTTTGATTCCTTTAACATCACTTTATACACAATATAAAGTGGGATATGGATTTAAAGAAGCAAGTGCTGTAAAACAATTAGCTAAAAATCAGCGACCATTACTATTGATACACGGAGATAAAGATGATTTTGTTCCAACAGAGATGGCGCAAACACTTTATGAAGCGACTGAAGGACCTAAAGAGCTCGTCATTATCGAAGGAGCGAAGCACGCGGAGAGCTGGGACGTAGCTAACAAACAGTATAAACAAGTAGTTCGTGAATTTTTAGAAAAATATTTAAAGCCTTAAAACATCTCACTGAAAACGTGAGATGTTTTTTTGTATTTGAGAAACTTATATTAAAAAACTCTGTGAAAAATAACTTTTAAATCGAAAAGATGTAATTTTCTGACAATTAAAACGTTGTTAAATCAACGATGTAAGCGTTATAAAAGTTTTTAATATCGGAATTAAAATTAACAATTAGTCAAACAAAATATTCTCGTCTATTCTAAATGTAAGCGGTTGCTAAATAATTAAGAGGTGAGAAGATGAAAACAATTTCAGTGGCTGGAGGTTCGCAACCTGAAATATTAGAGCTTGTCAAAGAAGCGCATAAACGTTATCCAAACGAGCTTGAGTTTGTAGTATTTGATACAAACGAAAATATTGATAATGAAAATTTATGGTGTTATGAACAGTGTCAAGATGAAAAAGAAATGGTCTTTCGCGCAGTTTCTTTAGTCGCCAAGGGTGAAGCTCAGCTGTTATTAAAAGGAATCGTACAGACACATGCTATTTTGAAAGAAGTTTTACAAAAAGAACACAACTTACGGGATCAGAAAGTTTTATCACATGTCGCAATGGTTGACATACCTAAGCTAAATCGCACTATCTTACTGACAGACTGTGGCATGAACATTGCGCCTGATACGGAAACATTATCGAGTATTGTCGATAACGCGGTGGGTGTTGCACATAAAATTGGACTGACGCATCCTAAGGTGGCGTTGTTAAGCGCCGCAGAAAATGTCAATCCTAAAATGCCGTCATCTGTTTTAACAAAAGAGGTAAGTGATCGCTATCAAAATAGTGAAGATTGCACCGTTTATGGTCCGATTTCACTCGACTTAGCATTATCACAAGAAGCAGTTGCTCATAAAAAATTTGAAGGACCGATAGCTGGAGACGCGGATATATTAGTTGTTCCTTCTATCGATACAGGAAATTGCTTGTATAAGTCGCTAACACTTTTCGGTGATGCATTAGTTGGAGGAACGATTGTTGGGACAAAAGTTCCAGTCATACTAACATCGCGAAGCGACAAAATTGAAAGCAAACTTCACTCATTATCATTCGCATTAAAGCAAGTTTAAGAAGCAGGGGGGAAAAGAATGGGAGCTATTTTAGTTATTAATCCAGGTTCAACATCAACGAAACTAGCAGTTTTTGCTAATCATGAATTACTCGCTGAAGAAACAATACGACATACGGTAGATGAAATCGAACAGTTTGAAGGGGTGATTGATCAAACTGCTTTTCGCAAACAGTTGATACTTGAATTTATTGAAACCTATAATTTCGCCGACGAATTGGTGGCGATTGTTGGGCGTGGAGGTTTATTAAAACCTATTCCAGGCGGCACGTATTATGTAGATGATGCGATGCTTGAGGATTTGTTGACAGAAAAATATAACACGCACGCTTCAAACTTAGGTGGTATTTTAGCACATGAATTTGGTCAAGAATATCATGTTCCTGCCTTTATCGTAGATCCAGTAGTCGTCGATGAGATGATGCCAATTGCACGTATCTCAGGCTTAAAAGGAATTGAGCGTCGTAGTGTTGCTCATGTCTTGAATCAAAAAGCAGTAGCGAGAAAAATACTCGAAGAAAATAGTCTGACCTATGAAGATGGGCGTGTGATTGTGGCACATTTAGGTGGCGGTATTAGTGTTGGTGCTCATGCAAACGGCAAAATGATTGACGTCGTAAATGGTTTGGATGGCGAAGGTGCTTATTCACCAGAAAGAAGTGGGACATTACCACTGATTGAGTTATCTAAAATTATTATTGACAATGAAATGACGTTAGCAGAAGTCAAAAGTTTAATCGCAGGTCATAGCGGTATGAAATCATATCTGAATGAAACAGACTTACGAAATATTCAAGAAAAAGTCGATAATGGTGATGAAGTTGCAAAATACTATTTAGATGGTATGTGTTACCAAGTAGCAAAGAGCATTGCCGAAATGTCTGTCACTTTAGAAGGAAAAGTAGATTACATTATTTTAACAGGCGGAGCGAGTCATTCTAAATATATTTTAGAAAAAATCAATCAATATGTTTCTTGGATGGCGCCTGTGGAAGTCTATCCAGGAGAGATGGAGATGGAAGCATTATATGAAGGAGCTAGACGTGTATTAGAAGGCGAAGAGGAAGTTCGTCATTACGCAGATGAAACAATATCAAGAGTGGGAGTGAAATAGATGGCAGAAGAAACAGATTTACTTATTTTAGGTGGTGGAACGGGCGGTTATGTAGCTGCAATAAGAGCAGCTCAAAAAGGCATGAGTGTGACAATTGTTGAAAAAAATAAGATAGGAGGAACCTGTCTTCATAAAGGGTGTATTCCAACAAAAGCGTTATTACGAAGCGCGGAAGTCTATGACACCTTAAAAGACGCTGAATCGTTTGGTTTAGAAGGGATAGGAAAACCAACCGTTAATTTTAAGCGAATTCAAGAGAGAAAACAAAATATTATCAATCAACTACATATGGGAGTTGAAGGATTATGTAAGAAAAATAAGATTCGTATTCTTGAAGGAGAAGGTGCGGTACTTGGTCCCTCCATTTTTTCTCCAGTATCTGGTGCTGTAGCGGTAACGTTTAACGACAAAGAAAAAGAAGAAGAAATCATTGTTCCTAAAAAAGTATTAATTGCAACTGGCTCACGTCCGAGAACATTGCCTAATTTACCACTTGATGAAGAAATGATTTTATCTTCTGACGGTATGTTAGAATTAGAAACTTTACCAAAATCCATGGCTATAGTAGGTGGCGGTGTGATAGGAGTAGAGTGGGCGTCTCTTCTCAATAGTTTAGGAGTAGAGGTCACATTGATTGAATTTATGGATCGCTTATTAATCAATGAAAGTACCACTGTTTCGCGCGAATTGAAAAAGCAGTTTGAGCAGCGTGGAATTAACGTCATGTTGGGAACGAAAGTGGAAGAAGCGAAAGTAAATAAAAAGAGCGTTGTTTTACAATTAGGAGAAAAAGAAGAACTAAAAGTGGAGAAAGTCATGGTTGCGATTGGACGTCAGCCAAATGTTGACGGAATTGGCTTACAAAACACTTCAGTAAAATATGATGAAAAAGGAATTCATGTTAACGAATATTATCAAACAACTGAAGGACATATTTATGCAGTTGGTGATTGTATTGATACGTTACAACTCGCGCATGTTGCGATGAAAGAAGGAGAAATTGCGGTAAGTCATATGTTAGATGAACAAGTTGACACTATTCATTATCATAATGTACCACGTTGTGTCTATACGCAACCAGAAATCGCTAGTGTGGGTTATACGAAAGAAAATGTCCCTGAAGGAAAAAATGTTAAAGTGGGAACATTTAACTTTGCAGGAAATGGAAAGGCGTTGGTATATGGAGAAGGTTCAGGATTTGTAGAAGTCATTCGCGATACGGACACGGATGATTTACTAGGTGTCACAATTATCGGCCCTCATGCAACAGATTTAATCTCTGAAGCAAGTACGGCGATATACATGGATGCAAGTCCAATAGAAATTGGAGAAGCCATTCATCCGCATCCAACCATGTCCGAAGTGATTCAAGAAGCAGCATTAGATACGTATGGTAAAGCAATACATAAATAGAAAGGTTGATGAAAAATGAAAGCACTAAAAAAATCAGGCTTATCAAAAGAAGAGATTATTCAAGCATATCGTGAAGTGTTGAGAGGTCGTCGTTTAGATGAACGTTTATGGCAATTAACACGTATCGGAAAAACATCGTTTAATATTTCAGGTCAAGGAGCTGAAGTCGCACAAGTGGCAATGGCGATGGCTTTTGATCATCAAAAAGATTACTTCTTGCCGTACTATCGTGACATGACGGCATGTCTAGTTTGGGGAATGACACCTAAAGATATCATCATGGGTTCTTTCGGTAAAGAAGATGATCCATCATCTCATGGTCGTCAAATGCCAAACCATTACGGTTCAAAAGAACATAATATCGTTTCATTTGCTTCAACGGTAAGTACACAAATGCCGTTAGCGACAGGAGTTGCTTATGGTGCTCAATTAGCGAATGAAGATTTTGTTGCTTTAACGACAACAGGGGAAGGTTCTGCTAACCAAGGGGAAGTTCAAGAAGCGATGAACTTTGCCGGTGTTAAAAAATTACCAGTTATTTTCGTTGTTGAAAATAACGAATATGCGATCTCGGTAGGAATTGAAGAACAATATGCTAACGAAAAAATGTCAGACCGTGCACATGGTTATGGTTTTAAAGGAGTGACGGTAGACGGAAATGACTTTACAGAAGTGTATTTAACTTTCAAGAAAGCAGTCAAAGATGCTCGCGACAAAAAAGGACCAATGTTAATTGAATTGATGGTATCACGTTTAACATCTCACTCTGCAGATGACGACCAATCAGTTTACCGTTCAAAAGAGGAGTTAGAAAAACTAAAAGAAACAGATGCGCTCTTAGTCTTTGAAAAACAATTAATAGATGAAGGATATTTAACAAAAGAAGAAATTGCCAAAATCGATGAAGAAGTAAAAGAAGAAGTTAACAAAGCAACAGACGAAGCGGAAGCAATGCCAGATCCAAAACCAGAATCAATGATGGAACAAGTTTACGCTGAATAATTTGATAAATTCGAGAGAGGGATGAATAAAATGGCAGAAATGACATATTTAGAGGCAATTAACTTAGGTATCTCTGAAGAAATGGCTCGTGATGAGAAAGTCGTAATCTTTGGAGAAGACGTAGGTGGCGATAAAGGTGGCGTGTTCGGTGTCACGAAAGGTTTAGCAGCAAAATATGGAGATGACCGTTGTTTTAACACTCCATTAACTGAGGGATTAATCGGGGGGCTAGCAGTCGGTTTAGGGTTACTAGGGTATCGCGCTATTGGGGAATTCCAATTTGCTGACTACATCTTACCAGCTACCAACCAAATCTTATCTGAAGCTCGTACAATGCGTTATCGTTCAAAAGGTGATTGGACAGCACCGATAGTTTATCGTACGCCTTATGGTGGTGGTGTTCGTGGTGGACTATATCACTCTCAATCAACTGAAAAAGTTTTCTGTGGTCAACCTGGCTTACGTGTCGTAACACCATCAAATCCTTATGACGCGAAAGGCATGATAAAAGCAGCGATTCGTTCAGATGATCCAGTTATCTTCTATGAACATAAACGCTTATATCGTTTGCTAAAAGCAGATGTGCCGGAAGAGGATTACATCGTGCCAATCGACAAAGCAAATGTTGTGCGCGAAGGATCAGACATTACAGTTATTGGCTATGGAATGGTTTTACAATACGCAATCTCAGCTGCTGAGCAATTAGCAAAAGAGGGCATTGAAGCTGAAGTAGTTGACGTTCGTTCGTTGTATCCTTTAGACCGAGAAACGTTAGTAGAAGCAGCGAAGAAAACTGGAAAAGTTTTATTAATTACTGAGGACAATAAAGAAGGTAGTGTCATGAGTGAAATTGCAGCCATGATTTCAGAAGATGCTTTGTTCGATCTTGATGCACCAATTCAACGTTTGGCTGGGCCAGACTGCCCAAGTATGCCTTATGCTTTATCGCTTGAGCGTGAGTTCTTAGTCAATGAAGAACAAGTATTAGAAGCAATGAGAAACTTAGCAGAATTTTAGAGGGGGAAAAATATATGGCAATCAAAGAAGTATTAATGCCGAATTTAGGAGAAAGTGTGACGGAAGCATCTGTTACCAATTGGTTAGTAAAACCTGGAGATAAAGTGAAACGCTATGATTCTTTAATGGAAGTCGTTTCAGATAAAGTCACAACAGAAGTACCGTCTGATTTTGATGGTGAAGTGAAAGAATTCTTGATTGACTTAGATCAAAGTGTTCCAATTGGGACGGCTATTTTAACATTAGAAGTTGAAGGAGCGGCTGATGAAACCCCAGCTGTTGAAGAGAAACAGAGTGAAAGTAGTCAAGAGAAACCAAAAGCCACTCAACCAAAACCTGCTAAAGCAGAAAAACCTAAAAATATCGGACGCTTGTCGCCAGCTGTTGTTCGATTAGCACAAGAAAAGGGAATCGACCTAGAACAAGTAACAGGTACAGGTTCAGGTGGTAGAATTACACGTAAAGATATTATGAACTTTAATCCAGAAGACCAAGTTGTTTCTGGTGCTGAAATGCCAGTGGATATTGAACCAAAAGAGCAAGTTCATGTCGACGTACCGCAAGAAAATAAAGCACCTGCGCCAAAACCAAAACATGAAGAACCTTTATCTAGCAGTCATGCAGAAAGCGTTCCTGCTGATGGTGTGAGAAAAGCTATCGCGAAGAAAATGGTTCAAAGTGTTAATGAAATCCCACATGCATGGATTATGGTCGAAGCAGATGTCAGCAATATTGTAAAACTTCGTAATGAAGTGAAAGAAGACTATAAGAAACGTGAAGGCCATTCACTAAGTTTCTTCCCATTCTTTGCTAAAGCGGTTATTCAAGCATTGAAGAAAAATCCAAAAATCAATACGTCTTGGGATAATGGAAATATCATTTACCACAAAGACATCAATATGTCGATCGCTGTCACAACAGATGAGCATCTATATGTACCAGTGATTCATCAAGCGGATAACTATTCAATCTCAGGGTTAGCCAAAGAAATCAATCGATTAGCTGGAGATGTCCGCAAGGGAACACTAAAATCTCAAGACATGCAAGGTGGCACATTTACACTTAATAACACAGGTTCAATAGGATCTGTTCAATCAATGGGAATTATTAATCATCCACAAGCAGCTATATTGCAAGTAGAATCTATTAATAAGCGCATTGTACCAACTGCTGATGGTGGATTTAAAACAGCTGATATGGTGAACCTATGCTTATCAATTGACCATCGTATTTTAGACGGTCAACAAGCTGGAAAATTCTTGAAAGATGTCAAAGAAAACTTGGCACGTTTCTCATCGGAATCAGACGTTTACTAATTAAAAAGAAAGAGATAAGACTGAGAAAGTAGAAAAGGGGGACAGCCTTATCTCGTACTAAAATCTAATAAATAAGTGAAACGTGAATTCTTCGTTATGAGTCCTAAGCTATCTCATTACCAGAAGAATTCACGTTTTAAAATGAAAACGATTAGGAGAATGAATCATGACAGAAAAAGCAGAAAAAATCACACCCAAAATATTTATGAACAAAGTTCTTGCAGGAACAGCACTAGGTACGATTGTGGCACTTATTCCAAACGCTGTGTTAAGCGCGATTTTAAAATATTTTGCTCAGTACAAAATAATCGCAATGATTATAGATGCAGCCGTTATTTTTCAGTTAGCAACACCTTTGATAATTGGTGGGTTGATTGCGGTTCAATTTGGTTTTAATCCGGCTAAGATCATGGTTACAGCAGGGGCAGCCTTTGTTGGCTCAGGTGTTATTAAATTTAATCCAGATATGAAAGTTTTTGTAGGGGCTGGTACAGGGGATATCATTAATATCATGTTGACAGCGTCAGTAGCTGTTTTAATGTTACTCTATATTGGTGATAAATTTGGTTCAGTGGCAATTATTGGTTTACCGATTGTCGTCGGCATTGGTGCCGGTGTTTTCGGTATGTTGACCTACCCGTTTGTGACCCAAATCACAGTAGCGATTGGAAAAGTGATTAATAACTTTACTGATTTCCAACCTGTTATCATGAGTATCTTGATTGCTTGTTCGTTTGCTGCGTTGATTATTTCACCGATTACAACGGTAGCGATTGGCTTAGCTATTCAGCTTAATGGTGTTTCGGCAGGAGCGGCAGCAATGGGAATTGCTGCGACAACAGTCGTGTTGGTGATTAACTCTTGGAAAGTCAATGAATCTGGTGTCACGCTAGCGATTGCATTAGGTGGAATGAAGATGATGATGCCTAACTTATTTAAGTATCCGATTATTTTACTGCCTTGTCTCTTTACCGCGACTATTTCAGCGATTCCAGTCGCCATGCTGTCCATTTCAGGAGTACCACAATCAGCAGGTTTTGGTTTAGTTGGCTTGGTTGGCCCGCTTGCCTCACTTGATGCAGGTCTTAATATTGTAGCCGTCATCGTGTGTTGGTTTGTTATTCCTATTATAGCGGGCTTTGTTTCCAAGTTTTTATTTGAAAAGACATTGAAACTATACGATAGCTCAGTTGTTTTTGCTTTCCAAGGTTAGTTTTCTTTTAAAATTGAAATAAATTTATCAATCAGTTCCGTGCGATGGAAATCTTTTCGTAAGGCAATGCCGATAGAAAAGTAATTGCAGCGATCTTTTAATGGAATCCATTTTACACCTTCGACTTCACTGACTACCCGATACTCTATCGGCAGTAGGCAGATGGAGTCGTTTTTCTTTAAACTATATAAAAGCACCTGTAAATCATCATTATGCATGACAACATTTGGTTCGAAACCAAATGCTCGAGCTCGGTCAGTAAGCATACGCCCAATCATATAATCGTCAGTAAGAGATGAAAAGCGTTCATTTTTCAAGTCGTTAAAAATAAGCTCGTCATATTCAGAAAGTGGGTTTGTTTCAGGCACGACCACATATACATGATACCCCTTTGTCGTCGTTTCTAATGGTTCAATGGTGATGGATTCGGGATGGTAGTTTGGGAATGAAATCAACCCTAAATCAATTTGTTTATCGACGAGTAAATCTTGCAGTCGATGTGATCCATCTTGTTTGATTACTAACTCAACATTGGGATGGGTCGCTAAAAACTGTGAAATTTCTTTCATAAATTGAATCGCAAATAACGTCGTCAGCCCTAATCGAATCGTTTGCTTTGTCGGTTTGCCTTGCATATCATAAATGTCATCAATAAGTTGGTCAAATTGGCGTACGAGTTCTCGCCCACGATTATACAAAACAAGACCTGTATCTGTAAGTTGGAATGGACTATCAGTATGAACAAAAAGTTTGGTATTTAAATCATTTTCCATTTTCTTTAGAGAGAGGGAGAGAGTTGGTTGCGTAACAAATAAGTTGCGTGCAGCATCTGAAATATTACGCGTATTCGCAATTTCTACAAAATAACGTAACTGTTGAATATTCATATAATCTTCCTTTCTTCACAAACATAAGACTCAGTCATATCATACGAAAACGTAGATGTTTATTCAATTGAAAACCCTTACTTTTATCTGAAAAAACGCTGTTATGATGAAATTAATATATTAGGATTTAAGTTGTTTTTTTAGCAAATTAAGAGT
Organism: Vagococcus lutrae; assembly: GCF_023299185.1. Taxonomy (NCBI): domain Bacteria; kingdom Bacillati; phylum Bacillota; class Bacilli; order Lactobacillales; family Enterococcaceae; genus Vagococcus; species Vagococcus lutrae. The sequence goes on along the minus strand of NZ_CP097017.1, from coordinate 490,787 downwards.
ACACTTGAAATTCTTAAATAACAATGGAAAAGGCGGTGTTGAATGATGAAAGTGGCTATTATTGGATATAGCGGGAGCGGGAAATCGACTTTAGCTCGTGAGATAGGAGTAGTGAATGACATTCCTGTACTTCATCTCGATACCGTCCAATTTTTACCGAATTGGCAAGTTAAAGAAGACAAAGAAGCTCTTAAAGAAGTAAGTGACTTTATGGCAAGAGAACAATGGATTATTGAGGGGAATTATACACGTTATCATCAAGCACAAAGATTGGAAGAAGCAACGTGGATTATTTGGCTGAAGTTCTCGCGTTGGGCTTGTTTAAAGCGTGTCATTAAACGTTATATAAAATATCAAGGAACGACAAGGCCAGACATGGCAAAAGGCTGTGAAGAAAAACTGGATTGGGAGTTTATTACTTGGGTTTTATATAAGGGAAGAACGCGAGACAAACAGCAACATTATCAAAATATTGTCAATAGATATCCTGATAAGATGACAATTATCAAGAATCAACGACATTTGAATAAAATAAAAAACGTTATGCTTAAACATTAGCATAACGTTTTTTGCTTACATAAGTGGGGCAAAAACATTTAAAACAGCTCGTCCTAAATGTCGCCACCAACCAACTCGTCTTACTTCATCAATAGTAATTTCCTGACATAACGCTTGGGTCGCGATAAAGTCATCATATACTTCTTGGACCGCTGTCGTTTTATACATCCATACGCCACATTCAATATGAAGATATAAACTGCGATAATCCATGTTAATCGAACCGACCACCGCATATTCGTCATCAACCACAAATGTTTTAGAATGGATAAAGCCAGGCGTGTATTCATAAATCTTTACACCTGCTTCTATTAGTTGGTCGTAATTAGAGCGTGTGACAGCATGTACATACCATTTATCAGGAATATGAGGTGTTTGAATTCTAACATCAACCCCACTCTTCGCGGCATTACATAGAGCTTCCATTAATAAATTATCAATAATCAGATACGGTGTTGTAATGTAAACATAGTGATCCGCTCGATTAATAAGTGATAGATAGACATTACTGCTGAGAGACTCTTCATCAAAAGGAATGTCAGTATATGGTTGATAAAAGCCTTCATCATCAGGAAGTTCTGGAAAATGACCAGGATGATAGTCTTCATAGACGTCATTCTCACCACGGACAAAATCCCAAAGTGTTAAGAACATCAGTGTAAATCCCCAAGCTGCTTCACCTTCTAAGCGAATCGCCGTATCTTTCCAGTGACCGAATCGCTCAATTTCATTAATGTATTCATCAGCTAGATTAGCGCCGCCAGTAAACGCTACTTTTCCGTCAATCACGGTAATTTTTCGATGATTACGATTATTGAAAATAGAAGAAAGAACTGGAACGAAAGGATTAAACACACAAGATTTTATTCCCATTTTTTCTAGTTCAAGATCATAGCGATGAGGAAGTGTAAACATACAGCCAAAGTCGTCGTACATTAATCTGACATCAACGCCTTGTTCAGCTTTACGAACGAGTATTTCTAGTATTTCGTCCCACATTTTTCCTTTTTCGATAATAAAGTATTCCATAAAAATGTATTTTTCAGCTTTTTCTAATTCGATCTTCATCGATTCAAACATATCTTCACCTAGTGGGAGGTACTGACTCTTTGTGTTTTTAAATAAGGGTACAAGACCGTAGTTGGTGAGATAGTTTGATTGAATGATTGCATCCATATCATTTTCAGGCAAAGCGACTTTTTCTACCGTTTGTTCGATTGCTCGCGTTTCAGCCACTTGTACTTTACGCATGCGATTAACAAAATCGCTCCGTACATATAGATGACCGAAAATAAAATAAATCACCACACCTATATAAGGTAATAACATGACTGGGATAAGCCATGCAATTTTATAAGCTGGATTGCGACGACTATTAATAATACTTAAAATGGCAAATAAAGCTGCGATAACGTAAACGGCATAGAAGTAAACGAAGTACTCTTGAAATTGCCAAAGGATCCCGACAATTAGCAATAGTTGAATTAATAATAAAACACCAATTAAAAAGACTCGATTTGTTATAATTTTTAATAATTTCATACATCACCACTCTCTGAATCGTTACTCCCATGCCTTATTATAACTGATTTTATCTAATAGTGTTATTAAAATATCGGGTAGTTAAAAAATAAATTTATGAAAACGGTGTTATAATGCAGAAAGCCTTAAAAACACAACTGTATTAGTACAGAGGAAGGTAATGTTTGAAACAGTTAAAACAATCATTTTATATAAATTTGTGATAAGCATAACATTTTAAAATGTTGATATTAATAGCTTTATTCACTTTTTTTAAAATAAAAAAAGAAAAATAGATTATTTTCACACAAAATGCTTGTGATATTTTTATCTTGTGTTATACTGTAATTGTAAAGCTGTTACAAAGATGTAAAAAGAAAGAGGAGGTCCAGTTAATGGGACATTGGGATGGATTTAAAGGCGAAGCGTGGAAAAAAGAAGTTAACGTACGTGACTTTATTCAAGCAAACTACACTGAGTATCGCGGAGATGACAGTTTCCTAGAGCCAATCGCACCAAGCACAGACAAATTATGGACTAAATTACAAGAACTTTTTGAAATTCAACATGAAAAAAATGGCGTATACGACATGGATAGTAATATTCCTGCAACGATTACGTCGCATGAACCAGGTTATTTAATCAAAGAAGAAGAAAAAATTGTCGGATTACAAACAGACGTACCATTGAAACAAGCATTCATGCCTTTTGGTGGAATCAAAATGGCAAACAATGCCTTAACATCAAACGGTTATGAAACAGATGAAGAAATGACGAAAATCTTTACTGACTGGAGAAAAACACATAACCAAGGTGTTTTCGATGCTTACACACCAGAAATGCGTGCTGCTCGTCGTAACAAAATTATTACTGGTTTACCAGACGCATACGGACGTGGCCGTATAATCGGTGACTACCGTCGTATTGCTTTGTATGGTATTGACTTCTTAATGGAGCAAAAAGCCAAAGATCATGCTAACACTGGTAACAAAGTGATGACAGATGATGTTATTCGTTTACGTGAAGAAATCACAGAACAATATCGTGCATTAGCACAAATGAAAGAGATGGCAGCTTCTTATGGATTTGATATTTCTCGTCCAGCTGAAAATGCAAAAGAAGCTATTCAATGGCTATACTTTGGTTATTTAGCCGCTATTAAATCTCAAAACGGTGCTGCAATGTCTATCGGACGTATCTCAGCATTCTTAGATATTTATATTCAACGTGATTTAGAACGTGGTTTAATCACTGAATTTGAAGCACAAGAGTTAATTGACCACTTAATTATGAAATTACGTATGGTTAAATTCGCTCGTACACCAGAATATAACCAATTATTCTCTGGTTACCCAATTTGGGCAACATTAAGTATTGCGGGTATGGGATTAGATGGCCGTTCATTAGTAACGAAAAATGATTTCCGTATTTTACATACATTAACAAATATGGGACCATCTCCAGAGCCAAACTTAACTGTTTTATACTCATCAAGATTACCAGAAGGTTTCCGTACTTTTGCTGCAAAAATCGCAAAAGAAAGCTCATCTATTCAATTTGAAAATGATGATTTATTACGTGAAAACTGGGGTTCAGATGACTGCGCTATCGCATGTTGTGTGTCTGCAACAGTCGTTGGTAAAGATATGCAATTCTTTGGAGCACGTGCTAACTTAGCTAAAGCTGTTCTTTATGCGATTAACGGTGGTGTCGATGAAATGACAAAACAACAAGTGGCACCTCGTTTCCGTCCAATGACTGGTGATAAATTAGACTACGATGAATTTATCGAAAACTATAAAGATATTATGGACTGGTTAGCAGAATTGTACGTTAACACATTAAATGTTATTCACTTCATGCATGATAAATATGCATATGAAGCACCTCAATTAGCTTTAATGGATAGCGACTTAAAACGTACTTTCGCAACAGGTATTGCCGGTATCTCACATGCTGCGGATAGTTTAATGGCTATCAAACATGGTAATGTTGAAGTAATTCGTGATGAAGATGGTTTAGCAGTAGACTATGTACCAACAAACGAATTCCCTACATACGGTAATGACCAAGAAGAAGCAGATGCTACAGCAAACTGGATTCTTGAATACTTTATGACACAAATTAAACGTCAACACACATACCGTAATTCAACACCAACAACATCATTATTAACGATTACATCAAACGTTGTATACGGTAAAGCAACAGGTAATACACCTGATGGACGTCGTGCAGGTAAACCATTAGCACCAGGTGCTAACCCAAGTTACCAAGACGGTAAATATTTAGGTGAGAAAAATGGCTTGTTAGCTTCATTAAACTCAACTGCACGTCTTGATTATACAAATGCTCTAGATGGTATTTCTAATACTCAAACGATTAACCCTAATGGATTAGGTAAAGATGATGCAACACGTATCAATAACTTACGTAACGTAATGGACGGATACTTTGACAAAGGTGGTTACCACTTGAACGTCAACGTCTTCACAAATGAGTTATTACTTGATGCACAAGCACATCCAGAAAAATATCCAAACTTAACGATTCGTGTATCTGGTTACGCTGTTAAATTCCGTGACTTAACACCGGAACAACAAGCAGACGTTATCGCAAGAACATCACACGATCACATGTAATAAAAAATAATGGGATGGCGAGAGTCATCCCATTTTTAAAAAATGGAGATGAGAAAAGATGTCGAAACAAGTTGTCGGAAGAATACATTCCACTGAAAACTTCGGAACCGTAGACGGTCCTGGTGTACGCTTTATTATTTTTACTCAAGGGTGTCAAATGAGATGCCAGTTCTGTCATAACCCTGATACATGGAAAATCGGTGGGGGACGTGAAGTCACGGCAGATGAGATGATAGAGGAAGCTTTAAAATATCGTAGCTATTGGGGAGCAGAAGGGGGCATCACAGTAAGTGGTGGCGAACCTTTACTTCAGTTAGATTTCTTGCTAGATTTATTTAAAAAAGCTAAAAAAGAAGGTATTCATACGACTATCGACACTTGTGGGAAACCTTTTACTCGTCGTGAACCATTCTTTAGTAAATTTGAAGAATTAATGCAGTACACAGATTTGCTGTTATTTGATATCAAACACATTGATAGTGATGGACATCGTGAATTAACATCCCATCCAAATGAGAATATTTTGGAAATGGCACAGTACCTTTCAGATATTAATCAACCGGTATGGATTCGCCACGTCCTTGTTCCACAACGTACAGACTACGATGAATATTTAATACGTTTAGATGCTTTCATCAAAACATTAAATAATGTTGATAAAGTTGAAGTGTTGCCTTATCACACAATGGGAATATACAAGTGGCAAGAGTTAGGCTTGGATTACCCGTTAGAAGGTATCAATCCACCTGCTCAAGAGCGTGTTAAAAATGCTCAGCAACTATTACATGTCGATGATTACAAAGGCTATCAAACACGTGTATGGTCATAAAAGTGTTAAAAGACGTCAATTTTGACGTCTTTTTTATTTGCTCGTTTAAAACGGTATAACATATAAGGTGATTTATGATATAATGAAACCACATGAAGAAAGAAGGAGTTTTTGTATGTCAACGATTTTAATTTTTGGTCATAAAAATCCGGATACGGATACTATTACTTCAGCTATTTCAATGAGCTACTTACAAAATCAATTAGGTCTTAAAACAGAAGCAGTTGCATTAGGTGCTCCTAATGAAGAAACACAATTTGCGTTGGATTATTTTAAAGTAGCTGCGCCACGTATTATAGAGCGTGCGAGTGACGAGACGAAACAAGTCATGTTAGTGGATCATAATGAAGCACAACAAAGTGTCGACGATATTAAAGACGTCGAAGTTTTAGCTGTTGTTGATCATCATCGTATAGCTAATTTTGAAACGGCGAATCCACTGTACTATCGTGCAGAGCCAGTTGGTTGTACGGCGACAATCTTATATAAAATGTATCAAGAAAATGACATTGCTATTCCTAAAGAAATTGCAGGATTAATGCTTTCTGCTATCGTTTCTGATACGCTTTTATTTAAATCACCAACATGCACGCATCAAGATGAAAAAGTTGCAAAACTTTTGGCTGAAATAGCAGATGTTAATTTAGAAGAATACGGTCTGGAAATGTTAAAAGCAGGCACGAATCTTGCTACAAAAACAGATGAAGAAATTTTAGACTTAGACGCGAAATCATTTACGATGAATGGCAAGATTGTGCGTATTGGTCAAGTTAACACAGTGGATGTGGCGGAAGTTTTAGCACGTCAAGCGTCATTAGAAGCATTGATGACTGAAAAAAATGCCAAAGATGGCTTTGACTTATTCGTTCTTGTTATTACTAATATTTTAGATAGCGATTCCGTTGTTTTAGCTATTGGAGAAGAGATTGCGGCTGTTGAGAAAGCCTTTAACGTGACCTTAGAAAATCATACTGCGTTACTTCCTGGTGTTGTTTCTCGTAAAAAACAAGTCGTGCCACAATTAACTGAAGCATTTTAAAACCTAACAGTCAAGCCACTCTTCTGAGAGCTTGGCTGTTTTTTAAGTCGTAAGAGAAAGAGGCATTCTAAAGATGAAAAAGGCAAGATTGATGAGTCATCAACATGCAAATCCTTCGCAACTAATACAGCATGAGCAAGCCGACGCGATTCGTCTGAATAAGTACATTAGTCAGTCAGGCTTTTGCTCGAGAAGGGAAGCAGATCGCCATATCGAAAGTGGTGCTGTAAAAATTGATGGTCAAGTAGCAGAAGTGGGAACTAAAGTTTTTGCTCACCAACACGTTACAGTCAATGGACAAGCTATTGTACCGAAGCAAGCGCATGTATACTTGGCATTAAATAAACCAGTAGGAGTTACCTCAACCACCGATACTAAAGTTGAGGGCAATTTAACTGAGTTTATGGATTATCCCGAGATGATTTTCCCAATCGGTCGTTTAGATAAAGAGTCTACGGGACTTTTATTGATGACCAATGACGGAGATATCGTCAATAAAATATTAAGAGAAGAAAATGGACACGATAAGTCGTATAAAGTGGCCGTAGACCAACCGATTTCCGAAGAGTTTTTGAAACAAATGGCGCAAGGAGTGACAATTTTTAATCCTGTAACAGGTAAGCATCAGAAAACTAAAAAATGTCAGGTGAAACAAGTATCGACTTATCAGTTTGAGATTACGTTACAACAAGGGTTGAACCGTCAAATAAGAAGAATGGCTCAAGCGCTTGGTTATCACGTGACAGCCTTAGAAAGAACACGCGTGATGATGATTGAGTTAGGGAATTTAAAGCCAGGTTACTATCGTTATCTATCAGAGAAAGAGCTGATTGCTTTAAACGAAGCTCTTAAAAATTCAACGAAGTAAGGAGTGAAAAAATGTTAGATGAGATTTTTTCATTGTTTAAGACCCAACAAGATGCACAAGGTCGAACGTTGTTAGAACGTTATTTACATCCGAATAATCGTTGGTCGCACGACAGACAGGAAACAGTTCAGCAGTACTTGACGGACAAATTTAAGCAGATAACCTCTGTTTTTGACTTGGAGGCCATAGAGATATTTAGTTACTGGTCGGATTTAGAAATCCGCACGCGTTGTGGTGGCTATCGTGTAGAGGAATTTAGCGAAGCCATTATCGATTTTCAAAAAGGAGAAGCTGGTTTTACCTGAGGGGCGAAACGGCCGGTCGCAGTTCTTAGCGACCATTTATTCGAGTATTATAATATTGATTTAAGTCAGTATGAACAAGTTTCATCTGACATGATTGCTGAAACTTTTTGTCTTACTAAGATTAAGAAATGAGGAATGAATATGACAACCTATCAATGGGGAATCGTCGGTTTAGGAAATATCGCACATCGTTTTGCTAGTACGATGAATGAACATGGTTTACAACCATATGCCGTAGCATCTCGTAATCAAGCACGTTCAGATGAATTTAAAGAGAAATTCAACGCTGTTAAATCATACGGGGATTACACGTCACTCTTTCAAGATGAAGATGTGGATGTCGTCTATATTGCGTCAATTAATAGTCAGCATTTTGCGTTAATTAAAGAGGCGCTTGAGAATGGCAAACACGTGTTGTGTGAAAAGGCTATTTGGCACGACAGCCGTGAATTAGCGCTTTTAAAACAATTGGCCGACGACCGTCAACTCATTTTAGCAGAAGCGATGACGATTTTTCATATGCCTTTAATGCACGAGTTGAAACGATTGATTGCGAGTGGTAAATTAGGTGAGATTAAACAAGTTCAAGCTGATTTTGGTAGTTTGAAAGAAGATGATCCGACTAACCGCTTTTTCTCTAAAGAAAAAGGGGGCGGGTCAATGTTGGACATTGGGACGTATGCCTTGTCTTTCTTAAGTTTCTTTTCGGATGGCGCTCTTGTAGAGTTGGATAGTTTCATGATTCCTTACGCGCCAACAGGTGTCGATGAGCGATGGGCTATTTCAATGCGCACGACGGACGATATTATGTTGACCTCTAATTTAAGTTTTCGTGCGAAATTACCAAAGCGTGCATTGATTGCTGGAGACTTAGCATATGTTGAAATTATGGAGTATCCACGGGCAGATGAAGCAACGATTGTTTATCCAGATGGTTCGGAAGAAGTCATTCGTGCAGGTCGAACTGAAGACGCTTTATGGTACGAATTAACGAATATGGAAGAGGCAATCGCGGGTAATCGCGAAGCCATTCTTTATGAAAAAACAGCGCAGACGGTTGACTGGATGTCTACATTACTGAAGCGCGAACATTTAATCTAAAAGAGAAATTAAAGGGTTAGGAGAGAGTAACATGCAACGAAGTGATATCTATGCAGTGGTTGATTTGGAAACCACTGGCGCAAATATTGAAGAGGATGCATTAATTCAAATTGGGTGTGTCTTTGTTCAAAATGGCATAACGATTGATCGTTTTGTGACAGACATTAATCCTAACCGAACACTCTCTCCACATATCCAACAATTAACTAAAATTACGAATGAACAGTTGGCAACAGCCCCTTATTTTGAAGAAGTGGCTGCCGATTTATATCAACGTTTGCAAGGTTGCGTTTTTGTCGCACATAACGTGCATTTTGATTATCAGTTTTTAAATGAGTCTTTTTCACGGGTTGGATTGCCTCGTTTAAATATTCTGGCGATTGATACGGTAGAATTAGCTCAGATTTTTTATCCTAGACTTCCTAGTTTTCGCTTGACAGATATTGCCAATGAACTGCAGTTGACACATGAGCGTCCGCATCAAGCTGATAGCGACGCTGAAGTCACGGAAGAGTTGTTACAAAAAATTACGGATAAGGCGTTATCCCTTCCTCTTGTAACACTTGAACGTATTACGGTTTTAAGCACGATGTTGGCGTTTGATACACGCGAATTCTTGCAAATGCTTTTAGCGGAAAGTCGGCAACAAAAAAAAGACTTACCTGAGGAGCTATTTATCCATTATGGTATAGCTTTAAGAAAAAAAGAAGTTTTTTTAAATGAAAAAATCGCTAATCCAGAAGACTATCCGAAAACACGTACCGACAAGCAACGAATATTTGCTGGAGAGATTGAGTATCGAGATGAACAAGTAAAAATGATGGATGAGGTCTTTGATTATTTTTCACAAAAGACGAAAAACAGACCGTTTGTATTAGAAGCACCAACGGGAAGTGGTAAAACAATAGGATATTTGTATCCTTTAAGTTACTTAGCTACGTCTACTAACCCAGTGGTTGTAAGTACGCGCTCGATTTTATTAGAAGAACAACTCATGCTATATGCAGTTCCTGAAGTAAACCGGCTTCATCCGGATGCGTTACAAGCCACATTAGTGAAAAGTCATCGTCATTATCTAGATTTGACACGCTTTGCTGAAACGCTGTCACATCCAGTTGAACAAAAGCAATACTTGCTTTACCAAATGGGGGTTCTCGTGTGGCTCACAGAAACGGTCACAGGAGATTTAACAGAACTTCAATTGGCTAACTACGAACACTTATTTTTTGAACATGTTCGACATAGAGGAGAGCAATGGTTAATAGCGACCGACCCGTTTTATGATGTAGATTTTTATCGTCATTTGAAAGAACGACAACGAGTATCGAATGTCATCATCGTCAATCATGCTTATTTAATAGAAGAAGATAGACGTGAAACATTTCAGTTGCCTTGTAGTGATTTTCTTATTATAGATGAGGCGCACCACTTACCAGACATGTTGTGGCAACGAAATCAAGCAACGAGTAACAAACGCCTTCTTTTTTATCAAGTAACAGAGTTATTGAAAGGGCCTGAGTTAAGTGTTGCTCAGTTGTTAAAACATGATGAGTGGGGCAATCTTTTACAACATATGACCTTAATTTTGACAGAGATACATACTTATTTAGAGCATGTTTTTTCTGATATTACGGAAATAGCGCAAATTGATTATGGTCTAGCATACGGTGAAACGTATCATTTTAAACCAGATGAAAAACGTCGTTTACCTTTATATTTAGAAAGTGATTTGGCTAATTTACTATCATGTGTCAATGAATTACAAGAGTTGATAAATGAAGCGAAAGAGACCTTTGAATCACATCAAGAGAAATGGCTTTTATCGGAAAGAATGGCGTTTAGTCGTCAAATAGAATTGTTAGAACAATTCATTGAGCGGTTTCGTATTTTACAGTTATGGCAAGATGATGTTGATACTATTTTTTGGATACGTCTAGAGAAAAAACATGAAAATGTTGTGATAGGATGTTTGTCAAAAGAGAAAGTAGAAGTCACTGAGCAAGTCTGGTATCAACGTTACCGTCAATGTTTATTGACGGGTGGCACGTTGGAAGTCAACCATGACTTTCATTTTTTGATGAATCAATTAGGGATTCAGACGTTTCAAGAACTGACTTTAAAAGAACCCTATGCTTACGATGAACAGGCATGTATTATGACGTTAGAAGATAGTCAGGATTATTTTTACCAGTCGCCGTTTGTCTATGCAAAGTATTTAAGCCGTTTAATTACCGCTATTGCACGTGAAAAAAAGGGATCGATGTTGGTTCTCTTCACTTCACATGAACAGTTAGCAAAAGTTTATCAAATGACGCACGAAGTTCTTTTACAAGAGGGCATTGAAGTATATGCTCAGTCAATTTCGGGAACGAATGAACGAATAACTAAGCAATTTAAACGCAAACCTAATAGCATTTTACTTGGAACGGATACATTTTGGGAAGGAATCGACTTACCGAGAAACGAATTAGAAATTTTGATGATAACCCGGATCCCATTCGAGTCACCTGAGCGATTATCAGCGCGCATGCGTTTAGACGAAATTGAGCGAGCAGGTGGGAATGGCTTTTATGATTATACGTTACCTAAGGCGACGTTGCGTTTAAGACAGGGGGTTGGAAGATTGATACGGTCGGTTGATGACCGTGGCATTATTATTATGACCGACCCACGTTTTACACGTGCGAGCTATGCGTCAATGATGCAAAGGTCTTTACCACGAGATTTACCGATTCACCCAACGTCTTCAGATGACATTGCTACAGATGTACGTGATTTTTTTGAGAATGTGTCATCAGAACGTGACAATTAAAAATCTAATTTGTTATAATAGACGGTAAAAGAGAAAGAGGTGTCCTTTTGAAAAAAACAATGACCTTTATCAGTGTAATGCTATCGCTATTTATCTTGTTTTCTACTGTTTTTTACGTTAGGGCACAGCGTCCTTATCGACAAGCGAAACAAGAGGCTATCGAGGTAGCGCAAGCACATACTAATTTAAAACATGTCGATAAATTTTATTGGTATAATCGTGAAGAAGATTACTTTTCACTCTTAGGAAGAAGTGAAAAGGGAGAGAAAATGTATGTGATTATTCCAAAATCAGGAGAAAAAATACAGTTGCTTGATCCGGAAAAAGGTTTATCGGAATATGAAGCGTTGAAATTAGTGGAAGATGAGTTTAAACCACATAAGTTGTTAAAGGCAACAATTGGCCTTCACCGAGATATACCGACTTGGGAAGTAGTGACTCAAAACAAAGATAAATCACTAAATTATTATTTGATTAACTTTGAAGATGGTCAGTTACAAACGGTACTAGAAAACGTATAGTAAGGAGGTTTTTATCGATGAAGTTATCCGCTAAAGCACAAAATATGTCAGCATCTGTTACGTTAGCAACTGCTGCAAAAGCACGTCAGCTAAAACAAGCTGGTCATGATGTCTTAAATTTGACGTTAGGCCAACCAGATTTTCCGACACCTTTAACCATTCAATCAGAAGCCATTCGTGCTATTTCATCTGGAGAGGCGAGTTATTACACGGCATCTGATGGAATCCTACCTTTGAAGCAAGCCATTCAAAAACGGACGAAGCTCGACTATGGTTTGGACTATGATTTGTCAGAAATTGTGGTAACTGATGGCGTCAAGTTTGGTCTTTTTGCTTTGTTTCAAGTGTTGCTAGATGAGGGTGATGAAGTGCTCATTCCAGTCCCTTACTGGGTTAGCTATGCTGAACAAATCAAATTAGCAGGCGGACGACCTGTCTTTGTAGAGCCTTCAGATGAAGTGAAGATGAAAATAACGGTCGAAGAGCTTGAAAAAGCACGGACGGACAAGACGAAAATAATCGTATTAAACTCTCCTTCCAATCCAACGGGAATGATTTATTCTGCTGAAGAGCTTCGCAAAATAGGTGAATGGGCTGTGTTACATCAAATAATCATTTTAGCAGATGATATTTATGCCAAATTGGTATATAATCAACATGAGTTCACGTCGATTGCAACGCTTTCTGATGACATCAGAAAGCAAACGATTATTCTGAATGGTGTTTCAAAAAGCTATGCGATGACAGGTTGGCGAATTGGTTATTTATTAGGTAATCAATCTGTTATAAAAGCTGTGACCAAGCTGATTAGTCAATCGGTTAGCAATAGCGCAGCCGTCAGTCAATATGCTGCCGTAGAGGCATTAACTGGTGATCAGTCTGCCGTAGAGCAGATGCGCTTGGCATTTGAAGCGCGCTTAAATAAGTTTTATCCCAAAGTTGCTGCTCTGCCTGGTTTTGAAATCGCAAAACCAGAAGGTGCTTTTTATCTGTATCCTAATATCAAAGAATGTTTGACTCTTTGTGGGTATCAATCTGTCACACAGTGGGTGAATGATTTACTCGAGGAAGAAAAAGTGGCAGTGGTAACGGGTGAAGGTTTTGGTAGCGCTCATCATATTCGGATTAGTTATGCTTCTGATGATGAAACATTGGAACGTGCAATACAACGTATTCAGGCTTTTATAGCAAGAAAAATGAACGATACGCAACAAGCGTAAAGAAATGGAGAGACACTGATGGAAAGAATTCGTATAATTGATTCAAAAAAACACGTGGGAGAAGTTGTAACGATAGCGGGTTGGATTGCTAACAAGCGCTCAAGTGGTAAAATAGCTTTCTTACAAATTCGTGACGGTTCTGCTTTTTTCCAAGGGGTAGTAGTCAAAAACGAAGTAGGAGAAGAAGTTTTCGACTTAGCTAAGTCATTAAACCAAGAGACATCTGTTATTATTACAGGTGAGATTCGTGAAGATACACGCTCTAAATTCGGCTATGAAATTGGCGTGCAAGGTATTGAAGTAGTTGGAGAAAGTCATGACTATCCGATAACACCAAAAGAACACGGAACAGACTTTTTAATGGATCATCGTCATTTATGGCTACGTTCTAGTCGCCAACATGCTATCATGCAAATACGTAATGAAATGATTCGTGCGACTTACGAATTTTTCAACACGCGTGGCTTTATTAAAATTGACCCACCTATTTTAACAAGTAGTGCACCAGAAGGGACGACAGAATTGTTCCACACTGACTATTTTGGAGAAGAGGCTTATCTTTCTCAAACAGGCCAGTTATACTTAGAAGCTGCTGCGATGGCTTTTGGAAAAGTCTTTTCATTTGGGCCAACATTCAGAGCGGAAAAATCTAAAACACGCCGTCACTTAACGGAGTTTTGGATGATGGAGCCAGAGATGGCATTTGTCAAACATGATGAAAGTTTAGAAATTCAAGAACAATATGTGGCCTTTATGATTGAATGTGTTTTAGAGAATTGTGATTATGCTTTAGATGTTTTAGGACGAGATAAAGACTTATTGAAATCTTACACAGAATTGCCATATCCACGCATTAGTTATGATGATGCTGTCACATTGTTACAAGAAAATGGATTTGAAGATATTGAGTGGGGCGATGACTTTGGTTCTCCACATGAAACCTTTATTGCGAATCATTTTAGCAAGCCAGTTTTCATCTTAAACTATCCGAAATCCATGAGTCCTTTCTACATGAAGCCACATCCAGATCGCGATGATGTTGTTATTCGTGCGGATATGATTGCGCCAGAAGGTTATGGTGAAATTATCGGTGGTAGTGAACGTGCTATCGGTTACGATTACTTGATGGAACAATTAGAAAAAGATCAACTCAACTATGACGATTATGCTTGGTACCTAGATTTAAATAAATATGGTCCTGTACCACATTCAGGATTCGGATTAGGTTTAGAGCGTGCCGTAACTTGGGTGTCTGGAATTGAACACGTACGTGAAGCAAGCCCATTCCCACGTTTGTTGCACCGTATTTACCCATAATAATAAAAGTCAAAACCGTTATTTCATATGAAATAGCGGTTTTTTTTGTCTAAGTAAAAACACTTGCGTTTTATCGTTTACAAATGTAAACTTAAATAGAAAGGAGGCGTGGCAAATGAATGAAACGACAATTAGTGAAGCAGAATGGGAAATCATGCGTGTTGTCTGGGCAAATAGTCCGGTAACCAGTCAGACGATTATAAATGTGCTTACGCCTAAAATGGATTGGAAACCGAGTACGATTAAGACCTTGATTAATCGGTTGCTGAATAAAGGGTATATCAAAGCTGAGAAAGAAGGGCGCGCCTTTCTTTATGAAGCGACCGTCTCTGAAAAAGAAATGCTGATGACAGCTTTTAAGGCATTGCTTGGTCAAACATGCGCGCGACGATCGGGTGAATTACTACAAGAATTAATCACCGATACAGTTTTAAGTCAAAAAGATTTAGCACGACTCGAGCAAGTTATTCGAGATAAACAATTAACAGCTCCACTTGAAGTGCCGTGTGATTGCTTACCCGGACAATGTCAATGTCATCTATTTTATGGAAAAGGAGAGAAATAAATTGAAAAAGAAATTAGTCATGAAAATACCTAATATTAGTTGTGAACATTGTGTGGCACGTATTGAAGATGCCTTAACAGAAATAACAGGTGTTGCGAAAGTGAAAGGCAACGTGAAAAAGCAGCAGATAACGGCTGTTTTATCGGATTCAAGCGTGGAAATTGATGTGAAAGAAAAACTATCAGAAATAGGCTACCCAGTAGAGGAGTGAGAACGTGAGTAAGGAAACGACACAAATAGAAACACTTGCGATATCAGGCATGACGTGTGCGAACTGTTCCGCAAGAGTTGAAAAAGGATTGTTAGAACAAGAGGGCGTTAAAACAGCTCATGTTAATTTAGCGACAGAACGCGCGACTGTTGAGTTTGATGAACGTACTTCAGTGACTAACTTATTACAAGCAGTAGCTGACAGCGGCTATCAAGCGATTCTTTATGATGAGGCACATCGCGAGCAAATCAAACAAGAACAATTAAAAGAACAGCGCCATATGAAACTTCAGTTGATTATTAGTGCAGCGTTGAGTTTACCAATGGTAATAGGCATGATATTGATGATGCTAGGTGTTACGCATCCTATTGTACATTGGCTACATTTGCCTATGGTGCAGCTGTTATTGGCGACTACCGTTCAATTTTATATCGGTATGCGCTTTTATAAAGGAGCGTACCATGCGATTAAAGCCAAAGCCCCTAATATGGATGTCTTAGTAGCGATGGGCACATCAGCAGCCTATGGTTTAAGTGTTTATAACGGCTTTTTTGGCGGCAATCCCGAGCACCTGTATTTTGAAAGTAGTGCGGTAATTATCACGCTTATATTACTAGGTAAGTATCTAGAACAACGTGCGAAAAGCAAAACAGGCGAAGCGATTAAAGAGTTAATGAATTTGCAAGTGAAAATCGCAAATGTCTTGCGTGATGAAAAGGTCGTCTCCATTCCTATTGATGACGTGCTAGTTGGTGATATCGTCGTCATTCGTCCCGGAGAGCAAGTTCCTATCGATGGGGTCATTGTATCTGGACGCTCTGCGATTGATGAAAGTATGTTGACTGGTGAGAGCATGCCAGTAGAAAAAGAGAGCGAAGACCGTGTATTTGGAGGAACAGTCAATCAAACAGGTGTCTTGCAAGTCGAGGCAACGAATATTGGTGCTAGCACTGCACTCTCACGTATCATTCGCATGGTAGAAGAAGCACAGGGGACGAAAGCACCGATACAAAGTGTGGCGGATCGTATATCACATATTTTTGTCCCTGTAGTGTTACTTGTAGCTTTTGTCACCTTCTTAGTGACGTTCTGGGTCTCAGGTTATATTGAACAAGCTGTCTTACATAGCGTGGCAGTATTAGTGATTGCCTGCCCATGCGCTTTAGGACTTGCGACACCAACAGCCATTATGGTTGGAACGGGGCTTGGTGCTAAAAATGGCATTCTGATTAAAGGCGGCGGTGCGCTAGAAAAAGCAGCGACAATTAACGCGGTCGTATTTGATAAGACAGGAACGATTACGGAAGGAAAGCCGAAAGTAACAGATGTCAAATGGGCGAGTGACGATGACGCTCGTCAACAAGAATATCTTAAAATATTAATGGCGCTAGAAAGAGATTCGGAACATGCTTTAGCACGAGCTATAGTCGCTTACGGAGAATCGTATGAAATTGAGATACCTGATGCACATGAGGTAGAAGCATTAGTTGGAATGGGTATTACTGGGATAGTCAGTCAAGCTCGATACAGTGTCGGAGCAGAACGCTTAGTTAGACAGCATAAATTAACGATTCCTACTCATTTTGATTATCGGAAATTAGAAGAAGAGGGCCAAACAGTCATGTTTTTACTTTCTGAGACCGAAGTGTTGGCTCAAATTGCCGTATCTGACCCGATAAAAGCTACTTCTAAACAAGCGATCCAGACGTTACACGAACAAGGTGTCGCAGTTTATCTATTAACAGGTGATAACAAGCGAGCTGCACAATCGATTGGGAAGCAAGTCGGGATTGATGCTAAACGAATTATTGCCGAAGTTTTACCAGAAGAAAAAGCAAGCGTGATTCAAGCAAGACAAGCAGAAGGCGAAATCGTTGCGATGGTAGGAGATGGAATTAATGATGCACCGGCACTTGCCGTTGCTGATGTGGGAATTGCAATGGGAAGCGGTACGGATATTGCAATGGAAACGGCAGATGTCACGCTGATGAGTAGTGACTTACGTCAAATTGCCAAAACTATCCAGCTTTCGGAATTAACGATGAAAAAAATCAAGCAAAATCTGTTTTGGGCATTTGTGTATAATACGATTGGTATTCCGTTTGCCGCATTTGGCTTACTAAACCCTATGGTAGCTGGAGGCGCTATGGCTTTTAGTTCAGTCAGTGTTTTATTAAACTCATTGCGATTAAATCAAGCGAAATTAAAATAAAAAAATAACTATTTATAAAATAATTTCGATAAGTCAACATAAAAAGGTGAATGGAACGACTTCGTTTCATTCACCTTTTTATTTAAGGGGAATAGAAGAATGTTAACAATATAGTGGTTGACTCTACTACTAAAAAGTTGTTATACTAAGTTTTAGTGGTAAACACCACCACTAAAACTTGTGAAGAGAAGGAGAGCGCTATGAGTAGAGTACAGTTTTATCCGGATAAGGATCTTTTAAAAGCATTAGATAAAGATGCAAAACGATATGGCGTTACGATGAGCATGCTTGTAAATGATCTTTTAAAAAGACACTATGGATTGGTTCCAGAAACATCTTTGTCAGAAACAGAATTAAATTCAATAATATTTCAAGAGATTAAGGATTTTATTGAGTCGAAAAAAACAGGAGAAGAATTTGATTTACTTAGAGCGTCTAAAACATTTAGTGAAATCGAAATGACTTACTCTGGTCGACCTAGTACTATAAGGGCAAAGATTGGGAAGAATTTTGCTAAAGTTGTTGGTCATCATCCTGATTTTAAAGAGGTAGAAGTTGTTAAAATAAACGATAAAATCAAAAGAAACCTAAATAATGCTGCAATATACCGAATAAAATAAGATTCTATTCAAACAATAAGAATTATTTTGACAAGAAATGAGTGAAGACATGAGAACCTATCGTAAATAACTCTTTTGATGAAACATAAAAAATAAAAAGGCCTGTTGAATTAAAAAATTCATCAGGCCTTTAAAATATATTGTTACTATTGAAAGAGTTCAAACTTGATTAAAATGTGATAGAAGATAATTCTTTTTCTTTAGATTTTGCTTGCGTAAAAACAGGGAAATCGAACTGTTTGCTAAGTGTTTTTCCTAAATAAAATGCAATACTGTAATCAATCATACTATGAATAAATCCACCGACTCCGATTAAACCGACTACAACATATAGAAAACTGTGTTCATAGGTTGCGGCACTCATATTACCTGCAAAGAAGAATACACTGACGACAGCTAACTCCACAACAGCATGAATCACACCGATAACAGCATTAAACATAAAAAATTGCTTGCGGTTCATTACGATATTAGGATGTTTCTGCAAGTAAACAGCACCAAGATAGGCGAAAATCACATGAGAAAGAGCACGAAACGCGATAATCACGGGCGTAGTTAAAAAGAAACCAAAGGCAGTCCCTAAAGCGACAATGACAGCGACTTGGGGCGAAATGAACATGGCTAGAAAAGTCGGAACATGACTCGCTAGTGTAAAGGATGCTGGACCAATAACCACTTTGACAGGCATAACCATTGGAATTAAAATCCCTAGAGCGACTAAGATGGCCGAGAACGTTAAGCGTTTGACAGAACTATTGGACATGAGATGAATCCCTCCATTTATATTGTTGTGATAATCTTATACAAACGTTCACAGACTGTCAAGTTTAAACGTTCATTATTTAACAATGACAGTAGATTATTTTGATTAGAGATTAACCTTTAAAATATTAACTTTTTATCTCCATTTGATTGATACACCTTATAAAAATAAGTGAAAACGATTGAAAGACGAACAATAACATTAAAAAATGATTTAAAGTGAAGAAAATGCTTGATTGATTAAAAACTTAGTCTTATAGTGTAAATGTAAAGATTAATCAAAAATGTGCGTCATAGCACAAAAGGAGAAAAGTCTAAAATGGAAAAGTTTTTTAAGCTAAAGGAAAATGGTACGACAATAGGGACAGAGGTAATGGCAGGTTTTACGACCTTTTTTGCGATGAGTTATATTTTATTCGTTAACCCGTCAATTCTGGCTATCTCAGGCATGCCGTTTCAGGCGGTGTTTCTTGCGACGATTATAGCAGCAGCGATTGGTACATTGATTATGGGGTTGTTCGCTAATGTGCCGTATGCTCAAGCACCGGGTATGGGACTCAACGCGTTCTTTACTTTTACGGTAGTTATCGGATTAGGATATACGTGGCAACAAGCTTTAGGGATGGTATTTTTATGTGGAATTATTAATATTATTATTACAGTGACTCGTATAAGGAAATTGATTATTCGAGCAATTCCAGAGAGTTTACAACATGCAATCGGTGGCGGTATCGGGATTTTTGTTGCCTATGCAGGTTTAAAAAGTGCCAACTTATTAAGTTTTTCAGCGGATCAAGGTGCCATTACACATGCTGTCGTTGAAGACGGTGAAGTAACAAATGTTTTTATGAATGGTGGTATCGTGCCAAGTTTAACGACTTTTAATCATCCAGAAGTTATTTTAGCGGTGGTCGGCTTATTACTTACAATTGTATTAGTCGTATTAGATGTCAAAGGTGCGATTTTAATTGGGATTATCGGGACGACTCTTGTAGGGATGATGATGAATGTCGTAGACGTTTCAGCGATTGATTTTGAATCAAATTCTTTAAGTAGTTCGATTAAAGAATTAAAAACAACTTTCGGTGCAGCATTTGGGGCAGAAGGATTGCCAAGTCTATTTACTGACAAAGCTAAAATTCCACAAGTATTAATGACGATTTTGGCATTTAGTTTATCGGACACATTTGATACGATTGGAACATTTATTGGAACAGGTCGACGCACTGGTATTTTTAGTCAAGAGGATGAAGAAGCACTGGAAGACAGTAAAGGACTTAATTCTAAGATGGACCGTGCATTGTTCGCGGATGCGATTGCGACAAGTATCGGAGCTGTTTTTGGAACGTCTAATACGACTACTTTCGTGGAAAGTGCAGCGGGTATTGGTGCAGGTGGACGTACCGGTCTAACATCTGTTGTGGTAGCCATTCTATTTTTATTAAGTAGTTTATTTGCACCGATTATTGGTGTAGTACCACCTCAAGCAACCGCGCCTGCTCTAATTGTTGTAGGTGTCATGATGTTAGCTTCATTTAAAGAAATCAACTGGTCATCATTAGAAGAAGCGGTTCCAGCGTTTTTTGCTTCTATTTTTATGGGCTTATCTTTTAGTATTTCTTACGGAATTGCTGTTGGATTTATCTTCTATGTTTTATTGAAAGTTGTAAAAGGGAAAGCGAAAGAAATCAGTCCTATTTTATGGATTGTGACCGGCCTATTCATTTTAAACTTCGTCATTTTAGCAGTATTATAATCATTCAAAATATGATAAAATTAAAATCTCACTATAAATTAGTGAGATTTTTTTCATGAAGGAGTGACGATAAAATGCAGAAAATTACCCAATCGTATACTTTTGAAGATGGTGTCAAGGCTTGCTTGCCAACTGTTCTTGGCTATGTTGGGATTGGTTTAGCTGCTGGAATTGTGGGCAAAGGAGCAGGCTTAAGCGTACTAGAGGTAACGCTGATGTCATTATTAATATATGGGGGTAGCTCTCAGTTTGTTATTAGTGGGTTACTCTTGTCGGGAGCGTCACTATCAAGTATGGTGCTAGCGACTTTTCTTGTAAATTTCCGTCATTTATTAATGAGTCTTTCCGTATCTTTTCATTTTAAAGAGGCAACACTCGCGCATCGTGTGGGAATTGGCAGTTTGTTAACGGATGAATCTTATGGCGTCTTGATGACAGCTATTCAAAATAAAGAAGCTATTAATACAGCATGGGTACATGGATTAAATCTTATGGCTTATATTACGTGGGTGGTTTCAACAGCAATAGGTGCTTTGTTAGGATCGATCATTCCCAATCCTGAAATTTTTGGGTTAGATTTTGCGATTACAGCGATGTTTATCGGACTGGTTACACTACAAGCGGAGTCTTTTATGCGAGTTAAGCGTCGGGCAACTATCATCGTCATAATAAGTGTGGTGGTGACGTTTATCGTCAGTCAGTGGTTGTTATCAGCTGAAATGAGTGTCATCGTTGCGACATTGATAGGATGTTTTATGGGGGTGCAAGTCGATGAGTCTAAGAATTGAGATAGTTATTTTAATCATATTGGCAGCGCTTGTGACTTGGGTACCACGTGTGCTACCGTTTTTACTTTCTTCAAAAATGAGTTTTTCACCTAAGAGCCAAAAATTCTTGTCTTTTTTACCTATTGCTATTTTAGTCGCTTTATTAACGCAGTCGTTTGTTAGTTTAAATGATGTCGGACGTTTGACGGTTGATAGTTTAAAACTCATAGCAGCGGTACCGACATTGTTAGTTAGTGTTTTAACGAAAAACTTAATGTGGACCGTGCTTGTTGGGATGATAAGTATGGCGCTTTTACGATTCTTCGTGTCCTAATCGGTAGGATATGTTATAATAATAGCTACTTTAAGGAATGGACTGAGGAAATTATGAAAGAACTTTTAGGGACAACATTTACAGGTCTAGTGACCGATGAAAATGAACACTCTTATTTTATTCAAAAACAAGGGATTACTTTTCGCTTAGATAAAAGCGAAGGGGAACATGAATTAGGCGAAGCGGTTGAAGGGTTTGGATATGTTAACCAACAAGGGGACTATCGTATGACAACGGAAATACCAGCTATTCGTCAAGGACAATATGCTTTTGGTGAAGTGGTGGCAACACGTCGTGATTTAGGTGCTTTTGTTGATATTGGATTACCAGACAAGGAGATGGCGTTATCTTTAGATGAACTATCTGAAATGCGCGAACTATGGCCTAAAAAAGGGGATAAACTTTGTGTGACCTTGCGTGTCGATGATAAAAATCGTATGTGGGCAAGTTTAGCTGAGGACGAGTACATTCACAGTTTGAGCCGAGTGGCAACAGAGGATATGCATAATAAAGATGTTTTGGCAATCGTTTATCGGACAAAACTGGTCGGTACGTTTGTCTTAACAGAAGATTTTCATCTTGGTTTTATTCATCCAGATGAGCGTGAACAAGAACCGCGTTTAGGTGAAGAAGTTAAAGCACGTGTTATTGGAGTGCGACCAGATGGCATGTTAAACTTATCGTTAAAACCGCGCGCTCATGAAGTTATCAGTGATGACGCGATGATGATTTTAACCTTCTTGGAACAATCAAGAGATGGCGTGATTCCCTATTCAGACAAATCGACACCTGAAGAGATTAAGCAAATGTTTGCGATTAGCAAAGGACAATTTAAACGTGCTTTAGGATCGTTAATGAAGCAAGGGAAAATTAAGCAAGAGAACGGAAAAACGTATTTAATTAAAAAATAATTTACAAAGGAAGACGATTGCTTCGGCTTCCTTTTTCTCATGATATTGGGGGAAGAGAGAATGACAGACATTACGTCTATGCAAACGCGTTTGCATTTGCATGTCACACAAGCGATATATTGGATTTCATTTTGTTTTATTTCTGGTTATGCAACGGTTTACTTGTTATCTAAAGATTTTTCAGATGGGCATATAGGGATGATTATCTCGTTAGCTAGTCTTTCGTCGGTCGTGATTCAATTTTCAACAGGGCGTATTTTAGATAGCGTTAAAGGACTGACTGTTCGTAAACTCATGATGTTTTTTGTGGCATTGATTACAGTCACGAGCTTTTTACTCGCACGATTTACTTTTTCAGACGGACTTTTATCTATCTTATATTGTTTATCCTTAATCTTTTTATTAAATTTACAACCATTAGTGACATCGTTAATCTATGAGTACATTAACTTGGGAACGCCAATGTCTTTTTCATTTTCAAGAGGAATTGGTTCACTAGTATTTGCGACGACCTCTTTAATTTTAGGGCAATGGTTAGCCACACATTCGACACAGTGGCTTCCAAACTTATCGACATTAAGCATGGCGTTACTTTGGGTGTTACTATGGCGCTTGCCTGTTGTAAAGGATGAAAGGCATCATGATGAGTTATCTGAACAAGCTTTGAAAACTGCGACTCATGAAGAAAAGATGAACGACTTATCTCAAGCGACATCGCTTTTTAAAAAGTATCCTAATTTGGCATTGTTCATGTTGGGAATGACCTTTATTTTTTCTTTTCATACAATTGTTAACGTCTACTTGCCACAGATATTACATCGTTTAGGAGGCGGAACATCAGCAGTGGGAACGGCGATTGCTGTCGCAGCATTTTGCGAAATTCCTGTTATGTTTGGTTTTCAACGTTTAGAGAAAAAAGTCTCGGTTGAAAAACTGATTCAATTTTCAGTCGTCTTTTTCTTCATTCGTAGTTTGATTTATTTATTTGCCAGTCAACTTTTAGCCATTGTACCCGCACAACTTTTACAAGGGTTATCATTTGCTATTTTAACACCAGCCTATGCTCACTATGTCAATCAAAATATGTCGGCACTAGACCGCGTGAAAGGGCAAACGTATATGATGGCCTGTGTCACTCTAGGGAACGTGATTGGGAGCTTTGTTGGTGGCTATATCTTAGAATGGCGCAATGTTACAGCGTTATTAATATTCGGAACAATCTTAGCATTTTTAGGGATGGTCAGTTTGATTCGCAGCGTGCGCACACATGAGAATGTTTCACAGTAAATCTAATTGAGAATCGCTTGATTAAGCAGTGGATTTAGATTATAATGAGTTTAATTTGGTGAAACGTTAATAATTCTAAATGAGAATGAGAAAAGGAGAATGAACATGGATGCCACAACTTCGACATTAAAAAATATTCGGAAACAATTACACGAAGGTGGCTATAAATTGACTCCTCAACGTGAAGCAACGGTTTTAGTTTTACTAGAGAACGAAAAAGATCACTTGTCAGCAGAAGAAATCTATATGTTAGTCAAACAAAAGAGCCCAGACATTGGGTTAGCAACAGTCTATCGTACGTTAGAGATGTTAACAGAATTGAAAATTATTGATAAAATCAGTTTCAATGATGGTTTATCACGCTATGATATGAGAAAAGAAGGCGCTAAACATTTTCATCATCACTTGTTATGTTTAGAATGTGGTGACATAGAAGAAATAGAAGAGGATTTGTTGATTGATGTGGAGAAAGTCGTTGAACGACGCTTTCGTTTTCAGGTTACCGACCATCGTCTAACATTTCACGGTGTCTGTCATCAATGTCAACGTCAATCACCTAAACGAGCTCGTTAAGTTAAAAAAATCAGACCTCATAAAAAGGTCTGATTTTTATTTTGCTGCTTGTATACATAATCAGATTATTGTAAACTTGTTAAAAAGGAGAGGGTTTTTATGATGCGTGAAATAGAAGATTTTTTATATTATAGTAAAATTGAACGTGGATTATCGCAAAATACGATTATCAGCTACCAACGTGATTTAAATCAATATGTAGCGTATCTGCAAGAAGAAGGGATAAATAGTTGGTCGGATATTGATGTAACAGTTGTCAAAGTGTTTTTGCAGCGGATGTCGGAAGCAAACAAATCAGCCGCTACTATTACGAGAATGATTTCGACGTTGAAACGATTTCATCAATATATCCGTCAAGAACGGATCATCGATCATGACCCTATGCAACACATTAAGCGTCCTAAAAAAGGCGTCCAGCTTCCTAAAACACTAACGCTTGAAGAGATTGAAACGTTAATTCAAACACCCGATACGACCACAGCTCTAGGGTTGCGCGACCGTGCTATTTTAGAAGTCATGTACGCGTCAGGTTTGCGTGTGAGCGAGTTGACGCATTTGAAATTAGACGATTTACGACTAGAATTAGGGTTAATCCAAACTATCGGAAAAGGGGATAAAGAACGCATTATTCCACTAGGTGATCATGCAATTTATTGGATTGAACAATACTTAGAAAAAGCACGGCCTGAGCTAGTTCGAGATTCAAGTGTGCCTTACTTATTTTTAAATCATCGTGGCGGTGGTTTTTCTCGTCAAGGAATTTGGAAAAATTTAAACCAGCATGTTTTGACAGCAGGTATTCAAAAAAATGTCACCCCGCATATGCTTCGTCATAGTTTCGCTACGCATTTACTAGAAAATGGGGCGGATTTAAGAATCGTGCAAGAACTTTTAGGTCACGCGGATATTTCGACGACGCAAATTTATACGCACGTTTCAAAACAACGCATGAGCGAAGTCTATCAGCAATATTTTCCTCGTGCATAAAAAAGTAAACGTCGCTAGTCGTCTATGTTATAATAAGAGATTGACAAACGCTGTTGGAGGTAAGTATGAGTGAAGAGCTAAAAGTGAAACTGGATGTGTTTGAAGGGCCGTTAGATTTGCTACTTCACTTGATTCAGACGTTAGAAATAGATATTTATGATATACCCATTGCGGAGATTACAACTCAGTATATGAATTATATTGACACGATGACGATTTTACAATTGGATGTCGCGGGTGATTACATTGTGATGGCCGCGACGTTGATGTCGATTAAAAGTCAAATGTTATTGCCCATCGAAGACGTGACACATGATGACTTAGAGATGGATTATGAAGTGGAAGATCCACGAGAAGCCCTTGTTCAGCAATTATTAGAATATAAAAAGTACAAAGTGGCGGCAACTGTCTTACATGAAAAAGAAGCCGAACGCCAACATTATTTTTCTCGTCCACCGACTAACTTGGATGACTTTAAAGAAGAAGTCCCACCATTAGAGCCAAATCAAGTGAATACATTAGACTTATTCTTGGCGTTTCATGATATGATTGAACGTCAGAAAAAACGTCTGCCACGGCATACGACAGTTCAAAGTGAAAATAGGACCATCGAAGAACAGATGACACGTGTCTTAGAAAAAGTAAAGACAGCCTCTGCGAGTGAAGCCGTACGTTTTGATGATTTATTTGACGTGTTTACCCGTCCTGAAATCGTGACGACATTTATGGCGGTTTTAGAACTTATAAAAACAAAAGAGATTGTCGTGCGTCAATCAGAGGCGTTTCAACCAATCTATGTATTTCAACACTCGGGGAATGAAGAAACAGAATTAAGGAGTGAAATCGATGACACTGCAAGGTAAAATCGAAAGTTTATTATTTGTGGTAGGGGATGAAGGGTTAACGTTAGACGAACTGGCGTATCTGTGTGAAGATAATACGGCCACCATCTATCGCATGATTGAACAGATGAATGAACGCTATACATCGGAAACGCACTCGAGTTTTTATATCATGGAAACAGGTCATCGCTTCACGCTTGTGACTAAAAAGGAATATGCGCCATTGTTACAAAAATACGCACAGTCGCCGATGTCTAATAAATTATCGCAAGCTAGCTTAGAAACACTGGCAATTATTGCTTACAAACAGCCGGTAACACGCGCTGAAATTGATGAAATTAGAGGCGTGCAATCATCTGGTGCTTTACAAAATCTCGTCACGCGACATTTGATAAAAGAAGTGGGTCGAGTTGAAGGGCCGGGTCGTCCAATTTTATATGGTGTGACGGATTACTTCATGAATTACTTTGGATTAGAACAGCTGAGTGAATTGCCGTCAATCAGTGAGATGGAAGCTGAACTATCTGAAATGACAACAGAAGATTTATTTTTTCAATCGTCAGTCGAAGAAATAATCGAAGAAGAAACAGGGTTAATGGAAGGGGAAATATAAATAGTGGAACGTTTACAAAAAGTGATGGCTCAAAGCGGTGTGGCTTCACGCCGAAAATCCGAGCAACTAATATTAGAGGGTAAAGTAAAGGTCAATGGCAAAAAAGTAACAGAACTTGGTACAAAAGTAAGTAAGAAAGACACGATTGAAGTAAATGGTGTACCTGTTTTACAAGAAGAACATGTCTATTTCATGTTATATAAACCTAGAGGCTATATTTCAGCTGTTACCGATGATAAAGGAAGAGAAACGGTAGTAGACTTATTACCAGGTGTGACAGAACGCATCTTCCCAGTCGGTCGTTTGGATTATGATACGTCTGGCCTTATCTTACTGACTAACGACGGTGAGTTTACCAACCAATTAAACCACCCTCGCCATGAAGTAGATAAAGTATATGTCGCGAAAGTAAAGGGCGTCCCTACCAATGCGATGTTATCGCCTTTGAAAAAGGGTGTTAAAATTGATGGACGGATGACAGCGCCAGCACGCTATGAAATATTATCTACTGATCGAAAAGCAGATACGGCGATTGTTTCTTTAACAATTCATGAGGGTCGTAATCATCAAGTTAAAAAAATGTTAAAAGAAGTAGGCTTTCCAGTGATGAAATTGAAGCGTGAGCAGTATGGCAATCTAACATTGAAAGGATTAAAACCTGGACAATATCGTAGCTTGTCACAAAAAGAAGTGCGTCAACTATTAGATCTTTCAAAAGAGGGATAGAGAGATGAACTATCGGATTTTGTTGCTAGAAGAAAATCCACGAACCGTTCGCTTAGTTCGAACACTTTGTGAGATGAACGGTTACGAGATGACTGTTTTATCGGATTTAACTAAACTTGAGAAAACACTCGCACTCGTAAAACCTCATTTAGTGATAATGAATTTAAATTGGCAAAATCATTTTACCTATCAACCACTTAAAAAGGTGGTCAAAACAACGCAATTACCTGTTTTCGTCCTTTCACGTTTCGAAGATGATGGACAGGTAATTCGCGCGTTTGAGGAGGGAGCGCAAGAAGTGTTGCGTCAGCCTTTCCACGAAGCAGAGTTGCTTCATCGAGTGCATCGCTTACTCTCACTCTACTATGCTCCGCCAGCTTTCATTCGTATTAATGGTTATCGTTTTTTTGAAGGATTGCGGCTAGATGAAGAGCGACAGGTCGCTTGGCTATTTTTACAACAAATTGATTTAAAACCCTTAGAGTTTCGCTTGCTCGCTTTTTTGATTGACCATGTAGAAGAAGTTTGCACGCGTGAGCAATTATTAAAAGAAGTCTGGGGGTATCATCTGACCGACCACGGTCGCGTCGTCGATGCACAGATTACGCAGTTGCGTAAACAGATTGGTCGCGTTTCGCCAGCCTATGCCGAACTGATTACAACAGTGCGTGGCAAAGGCTATCGATTAGTTAAGCCAAAGACTTGCATCTTGTGAGAAATTTGGTATACTATAAAATGAACATAAAATTAAAAAAGGTTCGTCTTCAGGGCAGGGTGTAATTCCCGACCGGTGGTGATAGTCCACGACCTATCTTGGCAACAAGATGGCTGAATTGGTGAAATTCCAATACCGACAGTAAAGTCTGGATGGAAGAGGATAGAGCTTATTTGGTGAACAATTCCAATTAAGACTTTAGCTATTTTCTGCCCTTATACAGAAAATAGCTTTTTATTTTGGTTAATTGTTGACAAACAAAGCTCCATGAAGATGAATTCTTCACAGGAGGAAGAAAAATGAAGAATTATCGTGCAAGAAAAATGGTCACAGTAGCAATGTTGGCGTCTATTTCGTTCGTTATTATGTTTTTTGCGTTCCCGGTTGTCCCACTATTTCCTTTTATGAAAGTCGATTTTAGTGAGATTCCGATTTTAATCGGTGCTTACTTATTGGGACCAGGAGCAGCGGTTGCGATTGCAGGACTACGTTCGATTTTGCACCTTTTAGCAACCGGAAGCGACTTATCACAAGTCGTCGGTAATTTTGCGAGCTTTTTAGCAGCTTTAGCGTACGTCTTACCGATATACTATATTACTAATCGCTCAAAGGCAGACACTTCAAGACTAGGATTGGGACTTGTCACGGGGACGACTTCCATGACTGTTCTGATGATGTTAGCGAACTATACGTTTATTTTACCGCTCTACATGAAAATCTTAAACTTTGATTTAGGAATGAGTACGATGAAATATTTAGTCGTCGGAGTTTTACCTTTCAACGTTATTAAAGGGATGATTGTTAGTACGGTATTCGTTCTTGTCTATAAAAAATTAATTCCTTGGCTCATTTTAAAGCAAGGGTTTGGCAATGAAAATCAAATCATAAAAAAATAAGAGAATAAAAGGAGCGTTTGTGTGCGAACACAAACGCTCCTTTTTTTATGCCTGTTTGTCAATTACAATTGCGCGTGTCGGACATTTACGATAAGCGGCAAGCGTAGTTTCTTGTAATGCAGGGGGAATGACTTGTTCCTTCATCGTCTGATTGTCTTTAAAAAGGACTAAACCGTCTAAATCATAATCAAAGACGTCAGGCGCTTTTAATTGACAAAGTCCGCATGCAATACATTTTTCTGGTATAATTTTACATAACATAGATGATAAACTCCTAACGAGGTGAGAATTTTGCTGACGACTGACCATTTTATTTTAACGTGTTTCGACCATGGATACAAGGTGCGTATGAGTACGTTGTATCATGTACTCGTAGGGAAACGTACTGGCTCTGTTTTAGTCTACGCTTTTTTTTATCACCAGATGAGATATTTCGGCCTGCTCCCAAATTTAAACCGCGACGTGTATGATGACGTATTAGCGCGACTTGTTGCGAATGAGTTTTTATTACAAGATGAAGCGACCGTTCAGTTGACGTTAAAAGGTCAGCGTGAATTAACTAGGTTACGTGCGTTACCTACTGAGAATATTTGCTCTCATCGTTATTTAAAAATCGACGATGAGTTTTTAGACTTACTATTGTTTGTCACGCAAGTGATTTCTCATTTAGCGTACGTTGAAAAAGACTACACACCGATTGAGGTACGCGTTGATAAACAACGTTTTATACGAAGTTGGTTGCAATCTCAAACGTCTGACAGATATGTGTTGGCTGAAGCCTTTTATCA
Organism: Vagococcus lutrae; assembly: GCF_023299185.1. NCBI lineage: Bacteria > Bacillati > Bacillota > Bacilli > Lactobacillales > Enterococcaceae > Vagococcus > Vagococcus lutrae. The sequence goes on along the minus strand of NZ_CP097017.1, from coordinate 460,489 downwards.
AGAGTGGTTTTCGCTATTAACAAAACTCCCAATAGAAGAAGCGACTTATTGGACAAAACGTCTGTCAGGTCACGAGAAGATAGGACGGACGAGTCATCAATTATTGACGGAAAGTACGACAGATGCTTTTGCGGTCTTTTTGTGTGAGAAAAACTATCAACATCATTTATTATCAGTCTTGGAGCAAGATATTGTTCATCTTCCTATGATGAGAAGTCTGAGAAAAGGGCTGACACATCACCCATACAATCAAAGTATGTTAGAAACCGTAGAGGTGATAAAAGAAAAAGGAACGTTAGAAGCCGTTCAAACAATACGACGTTTAAAATATAGTACGGTCGTCGATCATTTGATTGAATGGGCAATTTATGACGAGCATTATCAAACGTGGTTCAGTCTAGCACCTGAAACAGCTGCGAAGCTGAAAGCATATGAGAAGCAACATCCGATGATTAGAGATTGGCGCTTTAAGGATGTACAAGCAGTATTGCCTGAAATTGAATTTTATGAAATGCGGCTGTTTCAAATCAATGAAATAAGAGCGGAGGTAAGACGATGAAAGACTTACAGTCGGCTTTATCACACTATTTTGGCTATCAAGACTTTCGAAAAGGCCAACGTGAAACGATTCAAGCCGTTATGCAACAACGGAATGTCTTGGCAATATTGCCGACGGGAACGGGCAAATCGTTATGTTATCAGTTACCGACTTTATTGTTAGACGGTTTGACGGTCGTCGTTTCTCCTCTGATTGCATTAATGGATGACCAAGTACAGTCGCTGAAACAAAAAGGTGTTTTTTCGGCAGTTACCTATAATAGTTCGTTAGATTTTAATGAAAAACGAGCATTGCTTTCCTCTCTTTCTCAACAAAAGTTTTTGTTCATCAGTCCAGAAAGCTTGGCAACCTCAGCTGTTATCGAAGCTCTTCAGAGATGCTCGATTAGTTTGTTTGTTGTAGATGAGGCTCACTGTATTTCTGAATGGGGGTTAGATTTTCGTCCAGAGTATGAGCAGATTCCTCAAATTGTCGCACAATTAACTATTAAAAAATGTCTAGCCCTTTCAGCTACTGCCACTGCTGCCGTCCAACAAGATATCGAACAAAAATTATTTTTGAATGAAGAGGTAAAAGTCATACGCTATTCGGTTGACCGGCCTAATATTACCTACTCGGTTGTGACATGCACGACTAAAAATGAAAAAGAAGACTTTATAGATTCATTTTTAGCCCGTCATACTTCGCAACAAGGTATTTTATATTTTTCTAGCAAAGCAGAAGCCGTGCGTATTAGCGATTGGTTGCGTCATGAACGTCATCAATCAAGTGCTTTTTATCATAGCGATTTATCTCATCAAGATCGTCGATTGATTCAAGAACAGTTTTTAAAAGGCGACGTGCGCATACTCTGTGCGACGAGTGCTTTTGGTATGGGGATAGATAAATCAGACATTCGTTTTGTAATACATTTTCATTTGCCTAGTAGTTTAGAAGCGCTTGTGCAAGAGTCTGGTCGAGCGGGAAGAGATGGCAAACTCGCTCACAGCATTGTACTGTATCAACCAGCTGACTGGCACATACATCGTCATTTAGCAAGTGAGAGCTTGGCCGAATATCGTGATTTTAAAGCACGTATGGAAAGTGCACAAAAAGACGTCCAATCCTTTACTGATTTACAAAAAACGTGGTATGACCATTACCAACAAGGGTGGCTGTCGCTTAGTCGACTTGAAAAAATGTGGGAGAAAAAACTACAACAACGTGAAAGACAAGCTACTATTATGCGTAGGTGGTTGGAGATGACGAATTGTCGCAGACTGGGTATTCATCATTATTTTGAAAGTGGGATGTTTCCAGCGCCCATCAAGAACGAGCATTGCTGTGATAATTGTCAGCTAGATATTTGGCAAACACGTTTACCGGAAACTGAAAAAGTAGAAAGTCATGATTCGACAGAATGGCAAACGGTATTAAAAAAACTTTTTAACGTTGGCTATTCAAGTCAAAATATTGTAAAATAAGAAGCGAGTATAAAAAGAGGGGGATTCAGACGTGAGTAAACAACCAGATGAAAAACAGCCATGGGAACAACCGATTTATGAGACGGAATATGAAACGAATAGTTCACGTTCCGAAAAACGAACAGGTAATAAAGGAAATATCGTCTTTATGTCGATATTAGTCCTGTTATTAGTTGCGATTGCTGCCATTTTAGTCTATATATTTGTTATTGCAACCAAAGGAGATGTCGCTGAACCGCCGAAAGAGCCAGCTAAAGTCGAACAAGTAGAAAAGAAAGAATCTGAGGCTTCTAAGAAAGAAAAAGCTGAAAAAGAAAAGGCCGAAAAAGAAAAAGCTGAGAAAGAGAAAGCAGCAAAAGAAAAGGCTGAAAAGGAAAAAGCTGAGCAAGAAGCAGCTGAAAGAGAAAAGGCTGAACAGGAAGCAGCACAACAAGCTGAACAGCAAGCAGCTGAACAAGAAGCGGCGCAACAACAGAACCAACAAAACCAAAATAACCAACAAAATCAACAGAATCAAAATAATCAACAAAACCAAACGCAACAAAATGAACAACCGCAAGCTGGAGGACCAGGAACGCACACAGTTCAGCAAGGGGAATGGTTGTGGAGCATCGCTAGACAGTATGGAATAGACCCTAAACATTTAGCTGAATTAAATGGATTAGGTACTGACTCAGAGCTTCAACCAGGACAAGTATTACGAACACAATAAGCAAAAAGTCGTCAATTGACGACTTTTCTTATGGTTAAAATGTAGGATGGATTAGGGAGAGAATCATGAAGAATAAGATGCAAATTGCTATTGACGGACCAGCCTCAGCTGGAAAAAGTACGGTCGCTAAGATACTGGCGAAAAAACTCGGTTATGTTTACTGTGACACGGGAGCTATGTATCGAGCGCTAACTTATATGGCGCTTATGAATAAAGTTTCGTTAGCTGATGAAAAACGGCTCGTATCTCTTTTGGACGAGATGACGATTAGTTTTCGACAAGAAGCAGACGGACAGCGCGTTCTCGTTAATCATCAAGATGTTACCGATGAGATTCGTGAAGCTAATGTTAGTCAAAATGTTTCGGAAGTATCCGCTCACTCAGGTGTACGAGAAGCGTTAGTACGCCAACAGCAAGAAATTGCTGCACAAAGTGACATTGTGATGGATGGTCGTGATATTGGGACGATTGTTTTACCTAACGCTCCTGTTAAGATTTTTCTGATTGCCAGTGTCGCTGAACGTGCGCAGCGCCGATATGAAGAAAACAAAGCTAAAGGGATGACCGTAGAGCTTGAGCAGATCAAAAAAGAAATTGAAGAGCGAGATTACAAAGATACTACTCGCAAAGTATCACCGCTTGTTAAAGCAGAAGACGCGATAGAATTAGATACAACGGGACTGTCTATTGAACAAGTCGTAGAAAAAATCGAGCAAATTATCCAAAAACACGACTTTTTTCAATAAATAAGGGTATATCCTAGAAATCGTCCGTTAGATAAGGTACAATGGTATTAGAACTTTTTGTTGGTAAGGAGGCCACGAGTTATGTCAGAAATGGAAAAAAATGAAATGGAAACGACAAGCATGATGGATGCTCTAGATAGCGTTCAAGAAGTTAAAATTGGAGATGTGGTGCAAGGGGAAGTTTTACAACTTGAAGATAAACAAGCCCTTGTTGGAATCGTAGGAGCTGGATTAGAAGGCGTTGTTCCTTTGAAAGAGTTATCTACTATGCCAGTTGAGGATATTAACGACGTCGTAAGCGTTGGAGATGTTTTAGACTTGGTAGTCATTACCGCTATCGGCAAAGATAAAGAAAATGGTAACTATTTATTGTCTAAACGTCGCTTAGAAGCGAAAAAAGTTTGGGAAGAAATCGAAGAAGATTTCAAAAACAATAAAATTATCGAAGCCCCTGTGACAGATGTTGTCAAAGGTGGTTTAGTCGTCGACGTAGGTGTTCGCGGATTTGTGCCGGCATCTATGGTAGAAGATCATTTTGTCTCTGATTTTTCTGAATATAAAGGCAAAACAATGACCTTCAAAATTATTGAAATTGAACCATCAGAAAACCGCTTAATTTTATCTCACAAAGCTGTTGTTCAAGAAGAAAAAGCTGAAATGAAAGAAAAAGTTTTAGCTGACCTTGAAGAAGGAGCAGTTGTGACAGGTAAAGTTGCGCGCTTAACAGACTTTGGTGCGTTTGTTGATTTAGGAGGAATCGATGGCTTAGTTCACGTTTCTGAAATTTCACATGCACACGTTGCAAAACCATCAGATGTCTTAGAACCAGGACAAGAAGTAGAAGTGAAAGTTCTTTCAATCGATCCAGAAAAAGAGCGTATCTCACTTTCTATTAAAGAAACATTACCTGGACCTTGGGCAGATATTGAAGAGAAAGCAGCCGTTGACACTGTTTTAGACGGAGTTGTTAAACGTCTGACAACCTTTGGAGCTTTCGTTGAAGTCTTCCCTGGAGTTGAAGGGTTAGTCCATATTTCGCAAATTTCACATAAACATATTGCAACGCCTCATGAAGTGTTAACAGAAGGTGATGAAGTCCAAGTGAAAGTATTGGATGTACGCCCAGAAGAGCACCGCATTGCTTTAAGTATTAAAGCATTGGAAGAAAAAGAAGAGGAAGAGCCAGTCGTTGAGGAAACATACGAAGTAGAAGAAGAATCAACAGGCTTTACACTTGGTGATATGATTGGTGACGATTTAGACGGAATGTCAGAATAATCATGAAATAAATGAAACTCAGATGACGTTTTGTTGTCTGAGTTTTTTTGTGGGAATTTATAATGAAGAAATAGCTTGCCACAAGCGTATTAGGTAGGGTAAACTACTAAAGTATGAGGAATTTAAAGGAGGGATGTCTCATGGCAAACCCAACAATTGCCATCGTCGGACGACCAAACGTTGGAAAGTCGACGATTTTTAATCGGATCGCAGGAGAACGTATCTCGATAGTGGAAGATACGCCCGGAGTTACACGCGACCGTATTTATGCCGTAGGAGAATGGCTTGGAAGAGAATTTAGTATTATTGATACGGGTGGTATCGACTTAGGTGACGAACCATTTATGGATCAAATTAAATATCAAGCAGAAATTGCAATGGATGAAGCCGATGTGATTATTTTAGTGACGAGCGGACGTGAGGGTGTCACAGACGCTGATGAAATGGTCGCAAGAATGTTGTATAGTACGAACAAGCCAGTATTATTAGCCGTCAATAAAGTTGACAATCCAGAGATGCGAAATGATATTTTTGATTTTTATGCATTAGGACTTGGAGACCCATATCCCGTATCAGGTAGTCATGGTATCGGATTGGGAGATTTATTAGATGACGCAGTGAAACACTTCAATCAAGAGCAAGAAGAAGAGGATGACAGCATCATTCGCTTTAGTTTAATTGGACGTCCAAACGTCGGCAAGTCATCATTAATCAATGCGATTCTTGGTGAAGAGCGAGTGATTGTTTCTAACGTTGCAGGCACGACGCGTGACGCGATTGATACGCACTTTACATCAGAAAGCGGTCAGGAATTTTTAATGATTGATACTGCCGGTATGCGTAAGAGCGGAAAAGTGTACGAGAATACGGAAAAATATAGTGTCATGCGAGCCATGCGAGCGATAGATCGTTCTGACATCGTGCTAATGGTCATAAACGGTGAAGAAGGAATTCGTGAGTATGATAAACGAATTGCCGGTTTTGCTCATGAAGCTGGTAAAGGCGTCATTATCGTCGTGAATAAGTGGGATTTAGTAAAAAAAGACACCCACACGATGAAAAAGTTTGAAGAAGACATTCGCAAAGAGTTTAAGTACTTAGACTATGCGCCGATTATTTTCGTATCAGCGAAAACCAAACAACGATTACATTTGTTACCTGATTTAATCGAAACGATTAGTTTAAATCAAAACTTACGTATTACATCGTCTGTGTTAAATGATGTTATCTTAGATGCGGTAGCGATTCATCCGACACCAACAGATAAGGGTAAACGTTTGAAAATTTTCTACGGCACACAGGTAGCAGTTAAACCGCCTACTTTTGTTATGTTCGTGAATGAAGAAGAGCTGATGCACTTTTCATATGCTCGGTTCTTAGAAAACCAAATTCGTAAAGCTTTTCCGTTTGAAGGAACACCTATTCGAATTTTAGCACGTCGTCGAAAATAAAAACTGGCATTTTATCACAGGTTATCTAAATGTGCAAATCAATTTGTTATTCTATAAAAAATACTCAAATTCCTTGATAATACAATGTTTGTGTGGTATCTTTGTTAATGAAATATTGAGTCATCAATTTTTCGTTAGCATCAAACTTTTCGTAAGTTTGATGACTCAGATGTCCAAACACATCTTATCATTTTTCGGAGGTGAAATTGAAACATGGCAAACAAAGCAGAATTAATTGAAAAAGTAGTTGAGAAAACAGACTTAACGAAGAAAGACGCAACAGTTGCTGTTGATGCAGTCTTTTCATCTATTCAAGACTTTTTAGCTGATGGCGAAAAAGTACAAGTGATTGGTTTCGGTAACTTTGAAGTACGCGACCGTGCGGCTCGTAAAGGACGTAACCCACAAACAGGTGAAGAAATCAGCATCGCTGCAAGTAAAGTACCTGCATTTAAACCAGGTAAAGCACTTAAAGACGCTGTTAAATAATAAAAGATAGTTAAGACTAGTAAGTTGTAAAACTTGCTAGTCTTTTTATCTCGCTTTATGCTTATGAGAGTTGACTTTAGTTGCCAAAACAAAAGAAAATTGTCATAATCATGAATAGTGAAAGAAGAAAGGGTGCAAAACATGGCCGAATTTTATAGCATACAAGCACTTCAAGCAATCGAAGAAGGCGATTTAATTGAGTTTCAATTATTATTTGAAGAAGCGCTTATTAATGATCCAGATGAAGTAAAAGAACAACTTGCTTATCAGTTATTAGAGATTGGCTTTATTCAACAAGCTGAACAATTATTTGAACGCTTGTTAGAAGCGCATCCAACACAGCATCATTATCGTTTACCGTTAATTGACATTGCGATTGATAATGATGACATTGATCAAGCAGAGTATCACTTAGACCAGATACCTCAAGATGACGAAAGCTATCCAGGTTCATTATTAGCTGCAGCTGATTTATATATGACGTTAGGCTATCCAGAAGTAGCAGAGATTAAGCTGAAAGAAGCGCATGAGCTATTACCTACTAACGCGACGATTCAGTTTGCACTTGCTGAGTATTATTTCGACCAAGCTAACTATGAAGCAGCGATTCCTTATTACACTTATTTAGCAAAATTACGTTTACCAGAGTTTAAAGATTTGTTTGTTTTAGACCGATTAGGTATGTGTTATAGCTATGAAGGGGAGTTTGAAGAAGCGGTTGTCGTGTTAGAAGAAGCGCTAGAAGACGAGCGACGTGATGAAACATTGTATCAACTTGCTTTAGTTTATATTCAACTTGGACAGTTAGAAAAAGGCATTTCGTTATTAGAAGAAATTCGATTATTGGGAGAGTTGAGTGCGGGTGGTTATCTTGCGTTAGCAAGTGCCTATCTAGACGAAGAAGAGCGAGAAAAAGGTGAAGAAGTGATTTTAGAAGGGGTTAAACACTTCCCTTATAACAGTTCACTTTATCATTTAGCGTCTGATTTTTACTTCCAATATCACGATGAAGTTCATGCGGAAGAGTACTTGCGCCAAGTGATTTCTTTTGAAGAAGATAGTGAACTATCTAAAGTAAAATTAAGTTTCTTGTTATTGCGTCAAGAACGTTACGATGATGTGATTGAGATGTTAGCCGAGTTAGGAGAAGCTATGACAGCACAAGGTCATTGGAGCTTAGCTCAAGCCTATGTTGGAACGGAAGACTATCCTAAAGCCTTTAAGCACTATCAACTAGCGCTACCAGGTTTGGCAGAAGACCCAGAGTTTCTAAAAGAATATGCGTTATTCTTGCGTGAAGAAGGCGAAAACAAACTCGCGTATCATGTCTTGCTACGCTATTTACAATTAGTACCTGAAGATTTAGAAATGAACGACTTATTTGAACAGCTAAGAGAGTAAAGGGATGGGAACATGATAGGGATGAAACAAAAATGGTTGTGTGAAGTCGTAACGCAACATTCGTTACAAAATCGTGAAAGCTACTGGTTACTAACCTATCTTTTAGAACATGAAACTATTTTAAAAAACGTTCATTTTGTTGAGCGGTGTGCCGCAACACCTCGTGGACTTGAGATTAATTTGAATTCAGCGTATGAACCATTTGTCTTCTATAAAAATGGCCAAGCGTTTTTTGACTATCATCAAATTTTTCATGAAATACGTTTACATTGGCAAGACGACCTTTATGTAGAGATTAAACTCGAGCGACCATCCGAACATTTATATCACCTTGCCGTTCTTGAAGCTAATCCTTATATTGACTCAGAGGAAGAAGGAAAAGAGTGGGATGATTTTTTCCATGAACTTCATCGTGAAAGACAATGGCAAGTCGTCAACCGTGCATTAGACCAAGGGGATATTAAAACCTTTCAAAACGTACTAAGCCAGTTAGACGGTGCGCTTAACTAAAAATAAAGGCTCTGACTTGCCAACAAAATAAGAGAGTGTTATACTAAGACTATAGTGATGATTAAGAGTTTTAGTTCGCACTCTTTTTTTTACACTACATGGGTCGTAAAATGACTAGCTGGGTCATTTGTCGTCCAGCTAAGGAGTTTGATAGCAGTGGAGAAAGAACTTCAGCTTTTACAAACGATTGCACCGGACATCATGGATGTTGTCCAAGAACGTTTTACGATATTACGCCAGATTCATTGGATGGCGCCTGTCGGAAGACGAACTTTGGCTGAACGTTTACACATGTCTGAACGTGCGTTACGAACCGAAACCGATTTGTTACGACAGTTAAATTTGATTGACAGTTCTAAAAGTGGAATGACGCTTACCAAGCAAGGTGTAGATCTTGTGCGAGAGCTAGAAGATGTCATGTCCCAACTTTCTGGTATGAAGAAGATGGAGAAAGAGTTAGCCACACTTCTTAATATTGAAAAAGTCATTATCGTCGCTGGAGATAGCGATGTTGATGCGAAAGTATTTGAAAAGTTCGGTCAAGTGGTAACAGACTCACTTAAAATGTTATTACCCGATCGCGATAATATTATCGCTGTGATGGGAGGCACGACAATGGCAGCTGTTGCAAATCAGATGACGCCATTTTCAGAACACGTGCAAAATAATATTTTTGTACCTGCTCGAGGCGGTATTGGTGAGGCGGTTGATATACAGGCAAACTCTGTGAGTGAAATGATGGCAAATCGCACGGGTGGGACATCACGTCCGCTATATGTACCAGAGCGAGTCAGTCAAGAAACATATAACTCACTTTTACAAGAGCCTTTTGTTCATCAAGTATTAGACTTGATTAAAGAGGCGACGTGTGTGATTCATAGCATCGGTCGTGCCATGCATATGGCTAAACGACGAGGCATGTCTGCTCAGGAGCTGGAGATGCTAAAAGAAAAGCATGCGGTCAGTGAAGCTTTCGGATATTTTTTCAATGAAGAAGGCGAAATAGTTTATAAAATACCCAGAATAGGGTTACAATTAAAAGAGTTAGAGGAAGTACCTTATGTGCTTGCTGTAACTGGAGGTAGTCGCAAAGCAGAGGCGATTACATCTTATATGACACATGCTCCACATCAAACATGGTTAATCACCGATGAAGGAGCAGCTAATCAGATTTTAAAAGGGGTAACCCTTTAAAATAAAAAATTTTTTCGATTTTCTAAAGGAGGAAATCTAGCATGACAGTTAAAGTAGGTATTAATGGATTTGGACGTATTGGACGTTTAGCATTCCGCCGTATTCAAGAATTAGAAGGTATTGAAGTTGTAGCAATTAACGACTTAACAGATGCATCAACATTAGCACACTTGTTAAAATATGATACAACTCAAGGACGTTTCAATGGTGAAGTTGAAGTTCATGAAGGATTCTTCAACGTAAACGGTAAGGAAGTTAAAGTTCTTGCGAACCGTAATCCTGAAGAATTACCTTGGGGTGAATTAGGAGTTGAAATCGTATTAGAATGTACTGGTTTCTTCACTTCTAAAGAAGCTGCTGAAAAACACTTAACAGCTGGCGCTAAACGCGTTGTTATTTCTGCACCAGGTGGTAACGATGTACCAACAATCGTTTACAACACAAACCATGAAGTTTTAACAGGTGAAGAAACAGTTATTTCAGGTGCTTCATGTACAACAAACTGTTTAGCTCCAATGGCTAAAGCTTTACATGACAAATTTGGTGTTGTTGAAGGTATGATGACAACAATCCACGCTTACACAGGTGACCAAATGACATTAGATGGTCCTCATAAAGACTTACGTCGTGCACGTGCTGCTGCAGAAAACATTGTACCTAACACTACAGGTGCTGCTAAAGCAATCGGTTTAGTTATTCCAGAATTAAACGGTAAATTAGACGGAGCTGCACAACGTGTACCAGTAGCAACTGGTTCATTAACAGAATTATTCACAGTTTTAGAAACAAAAGTAACAGAAGAAGAAGTTAACGCTGCTATGAAAGAAGCTGCTAACGAATCTTACGGTTACAACGTAGACCCAATCGTATCTTCTGATATCGTTGGTATGACTTACGGTTCTTTATTTGACGCAACTCAAACAAAAGTTATGACAGTTGGCGACAAACAATTAGTTAAAACGGTAGCTTGGTATGATAACGAAATGTCATACACTGCTCAATTAATCCGTACATTAGAATACTTTGCAAAATTAGGTTAATTCAAACTTAATTAGATCAGTACTTAATATTCGAACGTAAAAAGCGGGGAAGCAAACGCGCTTCCTCGCTTTTCTATTTGGTATATTATAAAGGAGGCTTTCCCCCGATGACGAAACAAACAGTAAAAGACTTAGACTTAAAAGGTAAAAAAGTATTAGTGCGTGTGGACTTCAACGTTCCACTAAAAGATGGCGTTATTACAGATGACAACCGTATCGTAGCTGCATTACCTACAGTAAAATATATTGTAGAGCAAGGCGGCAAAGCGATTTTATTCTCTCACTTAGGCCGTGTAAAAACGGAAGAGGATAAAGAAGGTAAATCTTTAGCACCTGTTGCAAAACGTTTAGGCGAATTGTTAGAAAAAGACGTAACATTTGTACCTGAAACACGTGGTGAAAAATTAGAAGCTGCTATCGACGCAATGAACGAAGGCGATGTATTAGTCTTTGAAAACACACGTTTTGAAGATATCGATGGTAAAAAAGAAAGCAAAAACGATCCAGAACTAGGTAAATACTGGGCTTCTTTAGGTGATGTTTTTGTGAACGATGCTTTTGGTACAGCTCACCGTTCTCACGCATCTAATGTTGGTGTTTCTTCTAACTTACCTTCAGCAGCTGGTTTCTTAATGGAAAAAGAAATCAACTTTATCGGCGGTGCAGTAGACTCTCCAAAACGTCCATTTGTGGCGATTTTAGGTGGAGCAAAAGTATCAGATAAAATTGGTGTCATTGAAAATCTTTTAACAAAAGCAGATAAAATCTTAATCGGTGGCGGTATGGCGTATACCTTCATGCGTGCACAAGGTAAAGAAATTGGTAAATCACTTGTCGAAGAAGATAAAGTGGAGTTAGCAAAAGAATTACTTGAACGCGCTGACGGTAAAATCATCTTACCAATCGATTTTGGTGTCATTGAAGATTTTGAGAATATTCCTCCTGAATATGTATCAGAAATCCCAGCGAATAAAGAGTCATTAGATATCGGACCAAAAACAATTGAACTATTCCGCAATGAATTAGCTGGTGCTAAAACAGTTGTTTGGAATGGCCCAATGGGAGTTTTTGAAATGAGTAACTTTGCTAAAGGAACTATTGGCGTGTGTGAAGCCATTGCGAATTTAGAAGAGGCGACAACAATTATCGGTGGTGGCGACTCTGCAGCAGCAGCGATTCAATTAGGCTTTGCAGAAAAATTCTCACATATTTCAACAGGTGGTGGAGCTTCTCTAGAATATCTAGAAGGTAAAGCATTACCAGGTGTAGAAGCTATCTCAGATAAATAAAAACGAGAAATCGTTTCAAATTAGAAGGAGTGCATATACATGCGTAAACCAATTATTGCAGGAAACTGGAAGATGAATAAAACAATCAGCGAAGCATTAGACTTTGCTGAAGCAGTAAAAAACAAAGTACCTAGCCATGATAAAGTGGATGCGGTGATCGGTTCACCTGCTTTATTCTTACACGGTTTAGTAGAAGCAACAAAAGGAACAGACGTTCAAATTGCTGCTCAAAATAGCTACTTTGAAAACAGTGGTGCGTTCACAGGTGAAAACTCACCAGCAGCTTTAGCTGACATGGGCGTTGACTACGTTATTATCGGACATTCTGAGCGTCGTGAGTACTTCCACGAAACAGATGAAGATATTAACAAAAAAGCAAAAGCGATTATTGCTAATGGTATGACACCAATCGTTTGTTGTGGTGAAACATTAGAACAACGTGAAGCCGGCGAAACAAACGCTTGGGTTAGCGGACAAATCGAAGCTGCGCTTGACGGTTTAACAGCAGAGCAAGTAAGCAACTTAGTATTAGCTTACGAACCAATCTGGGCAATCGGAACAGGTAAATCATCAACAGCTAAAGATGCGAACGACACTTGTGGTGTAGTACGTGAAACAGTAGCGAAAAAATTTGGCGAAGAAACAGCTGAAAAAGTACGTATTCAATACGGTGGCAGTGTTAAACCTGAGAATATTAAAGAGTACATGGCTGAAGAACATATCGACGGTGCTTTAGTCGGTGGCGCAAGTTTAGAAGCAGATTCTTTCTTAGCATTATTGGAGGCAGTGAAGTAATGAGTAAATCACCCGTTGCGATTATTATTTTAGACGGTTACGGTAAACGCGATGAAACAGTCGGTAATGCCGTAGCACAAGCTAACACACCTAACTTTGATCGCTATTGGGAAACATTCCCACATAGTACATTAAAAGCAGCTGGTTTAGATGTGGGACTACCTGAGGGCCAAATGGGGAACTCAGAAGTTGGACATACTAATATTGGTGCAGGACGTATTGTTTATCAAAGTTTAACACGTATTGATAAAGCAATCACAGATGGCGAATTCCAAACAAATGATGTTTTAATCGAAGCGATGGACCATGCTATTAAAAATGATACGGCCCTTCACTTATTTGGTTTATTATCAGACGGCGGTGTTCACAGTCATCAAAACCATCTTTATGCCTTGTTGGAAACAGCTAAAGAAAAAGGCGTTAAAGAAACGTATGTTCATGCCTTCTTAGATGGACGTGACGTAGCACCCACTTCTGGCGCAGGTTTCATGCAAGAGTTAGTCGACAAAATGGCTGAACTTTCTTATGGTAAAGTTGCGACAGTTACTGGTCGTTTCTATGCTATGGACCGCGACAAACGTTGGGAACGTGTCGAAAAAGCGTATAATGCGTTAGTAAATGGGGAAGGTGTTAAAGCAACTGACCCAGTACAAGCGATTAAAGATTCTTACGCTAATGGCGTCAATGATGAGTTTGTTTTACCAATCGTAATTGAAGAAAACGGAGAGCCTGTTGCGACAGTTAAAGAGAATGACGCTGTGATTTTCTTCAACTTCCGTCCAGACCGCGCCATTCAATTATCAAATGCCTTTACAGATAAAGAGTGGGAGTTCTTCGCAAGAGAAAACCACCCTGTTGTCAAATTTGTAACGATGACTTTATATAACCCAAGTATTGACGCGAAAGTGGCATACCCACCAATCGAGCTTAAAAATGTACTTGGAGAAGTATTGTCAAACGCTGGTTTAAAACAACTACGTATTGCTGAAACAGAAAAATATCCGCACGTTACTTTCTTTATGAATGGCGGACGTAATGAAGAGTTTCCAGGAGAAAGTCGTATTTTAATCAACTCACCAAAAGTTGAAACTTACGATTTAAAACCTGAAATGAGTGCTTACGAAGTAACAGATGCATTAGTTGCAGATATTGAAGCGGATAAACATGATGCGATTATCTTAAACTTTGCAAACCCAGACATGGTTGGTCACTCTGGTATGTTAGAACCAACGATTAAAGCAATCGAAGCAGTGGATGAGAATCTAGGTCGTGTGGTAGATGCTATTTTAGCGAAAGACGGTTATGCTGTTATTTTCGCAGATCATGGAAACTCTGAAACAATGATGACACCAGAAGGTAAACCACATACAGCACATACAACGGTTCCGGTTCCTGTTATTGTAACGAAAAAAGACGTGACATTAAGAGAAGACGGTCGTTTAGCAGATGTGGCGCCAACAATGTTAGATTTATTAAATATTGAACAACCGGTTGAAATGACTGGTGAAAGTTTAATTAAGTAAAGGCTATTCATTGCATCTTTACTTAAAAAAACTTAAAATAGAGCTTGAGGAGTCATCCTCAGGCATAATAACCTTAACGAAAAATCACTGATTTTTCACAACAACAAAGGAGAGAAAAAAACATGTCAATTATTACAGACGTATACGCACGCGAAGTCTTAGACTCACGTGGTAACCCAACAATCGAAGTAGAAGTTTACACAGAAAGTGGTGCTTTTGGACGCGGTATGGTTCCTTCAGGTGCTTCAACTGGTGAATACGAAGCCGTTGAATTACGTGATGGCGACAAATCTCGTTACTTAGGTAAAGGGGTACAAAAAGCAGTTGACAATGTAAACAACGTAATTGCTGAAGCAATTATCGGCTTTGACGTTCGTGATCAAATGGCTATTGACCGTGCTATGATTGAATTAGACGGAACTCCAAACAAAGGTAAATTAGGCGCTAACGCTATTTTAGGTGTTTCTATCGCTGCTGCTCGTGCTGCTGCTGATTACTTAGAAATTCCTTTATACCACTACTTAGGCGGATTCAATACTAAAGTATTGCCAACACCTATGATGAACATCATTAACGGTGGTTCTCATGCTGATAACAGCGTAGACTTCCAAGAGTTCATGATTATGCCTGTAGGAGCGAAAACATTTAAAGAAGCTATCCGTATGGGTACTGAAGTATTCCATAGCTTAGCAGCTGTATTAAAATCTAAAGGCCACAGCACAGCTGTTGGTGATGAAGGTGGATTTGCACCTAACTTAGGTTCTAACGAAGAAGCTTTAGAAGTTATTATCGAAGCAATCGAAAAAGCTGGTTACAAACCAGGTTCTGACGTTCGTCTAGCAATGGACGTTGCTTCATCAGAATTCTACAATAAAGAAACAGGTCTTTATGACTTAGAATCTGAAGGACGTTCTTTAACTTCAGCTGAAATGGTTGCTTTATATGAAGAATTATGTGCAAAATACCCAATCATCTCTATTGAAGATGGTTTAGACGAAAACGACTGGGATGGTTTCAAACACTTAACAGAAGTTTTAGGCGAAAAAGTTCAATTAGTTGGTGACGACTTATTCGTTACAAACACTGAAAAATTAAAACGTGGTATCGAAGAAGGTATCTCAAACTCAATCTTAATCAAAGTTAACCAAATCGGTACTTTAACTGAAACATTTGAAGCGATTGAAATGGCTAAAGAAGCTGGCTACACAGCTGTTGTTTCTCACCGTTCAGGTGAAACAGAAGATGCTACAATTGCTGACATCGCTGTCGCAACTAACGCTGGTCAAATCAAAACTGGTTCTGCTAGCCGTACTGACCGTATTGCTAAATACAACCAATTATTACGTATTGAAGACCAATTAGGTGAAGTAGCTGAATACAAAGGTTTAGCTTCATTCTACAACTTAAAAAACAAATAATCCGTTAAACGGATCTTGATATTCTTTTGGAATTAAAACTATTCGGACGTAACGCCCTCTAAGTGATTAGAGGGTGTTTTTTTGTTGTTTTGTAATATGCTACATAAAAAAACTATAGAACTATCTGCAAGTGATTAATAATAATATCTTACTGGTATATGATAGTTGAAGAACAAATATAATTATAGTATATTTATATTTACTTAAATAAATACAGTTTATCGAAGTGCTAGTTATTATTTACTATCCAATTTTGGTATAATTACTAATAAAATGTTCATTTATATAAGGTTATTCTTTTTGTTTTTTATTGAAGAGGTTTCTTAAAAGTATTGATAATCAATCAATGCCCCTTTTTTTGTACTATGTTTTAAAGACCTCTAAAGCGTTGAATTCTAAGGGGCAGTATAATTAAGAGTTTACAATTTTCTGGTTTGAAAAAAATTAGTTTGAGAGGTGTTTATATGAGTTTTTTTGATTTTTTTAAGGTTAACGAATATAAAAAGGAGATAGAAGGATTAAAAGAGGACTTATCAAAGATAAAAAATAAGCAACTATCAATGGAACAAATGACTGTCTTAGAATTAAATGAAGAAATTTTAAAACAACAAAAAAGGTTGCAATCACTTGAGAATGAGATAGAGAAAAAAACATCTGAATATAAAGACATAGAAAGAACATTTATGAAAAAGCAAGAAGAAATAAGCACATTAAAAACAAAGTTTCTTGTTTTGGAAGATGATTTATTAATGGAGTCATATGGTCTTTATGTCCCTAAATATGATTTTGCAACATCTATGGGATACAAAGAAAAATTAAAGAATATTCGAACTGATCAAAAACAAATGATTAAAAATAAAAGTGCGGTCTCTTATTATGATAATTGGACAGTTAATGGGAGTAAAGCAAAAGGAAGGAAAATGACCAATGATAATATAAAACAAATTTTAAGGTCATTTAATAATGAATGTGAAGCAGCAATCAATAAAGTTAAATATAATAATATACAATCTATTGAAAAACGAATCATAAAATCATTTGAACAATTAAAGATAAAGTCCGTATAATTGTGTAAAAGTAAAAAGGCCATATAACAGTCCTTTTACGGTACAATGTTTTTAACGACAAAAACATACCCAGGAGGACTTTTACATGACCCAAGTACATTTTACACTGAAAAGCGAAGAGATTCAAAGCATTATTGAATATTCTGTAAAGGATGACGTTTCTAAAAATATTTTAACAACGGTATTTAATCAACTAATGGAAAATCAACGAACAGAATATATTCAAGCAAAAGAATATGAACGAACAGAAAACCGACAAAGTCAACGAAATGGCTATTATGAGCGCAGCTTTACGACACGTGTAGGCACGCTAGAATTAAAAGTACCCAGAACACGTGATGGCCATTTTTCACCCACAGTGTTTGAACGTTATCAACGAAACGAAAAAGCCCTCATGGCTTCAATGTTGGAAATGTATGTATCAGGCGTTTCAACTCGTAAAGTATCAAAAATTGTGGAAGAACTTTGTGGTAAATCCGTCTCTAAGTCCTTCGTTTCTAGCTTAACAGAACAGCTAGAACCTATGGTTAACGAGTGGCAGAATCGTTTATTATCAGAAAAAATTATCCTTACTTAATGACCGATGTACTCTATATAAAAGTACGAGAAGAAAATCGAGTACTCTCAAAAAGCTGTCATATAGCGATTGGAATAACCAAAGATGGCGACCGTGAAATTATCGGCTTCATGATTCAAAGTGGCGAAAGCGAAGAGACCTGGACAACATTTTTTGAATACCTAAAAGAACGCGGTTTACAAGGTACGGAACTCGTTATTTCTGATGCGCACAAAGGATTAGTCTCTGCCATTAGAAAATCCTTCACCAACGTAAGTTGGCAAAGATGCCAAGTTCACTTCCTAAGAAATATCTTTACCACCATTCCTAAAAAAAATTCAAAATCTTTCAGAGAAGCTGTTAAAGGAATTTTTAAGTTCACAGATATTAACTTAGCGCGTGAGGCTAAAAATCGATTGATTCATGATTATATCGATCAACCAAAATATTCAAAAGCTTGCGCATCATTGGATGATGGATTCGAAGACGCCTTTCAATATACCGTACAAGGAAATTCCCACAATCGACTAAAGAGTACCAATCTAATTGAACGACTGAATCAAGAAGTACGCAGAAGAGAAAAGATTATTCGCATCTTCCCCAATCAAACATCAGCCAATCGCTTAATTGGAGCCGTTCTTATGGACCTACATGATGAATGGATTTATTCTTCAAGAAAATACATCAATTTTGATAAGTAGAAATGGTAAAAACATTGTATAGCATTTTACACAGGAGTCTGGACTTGACTCACTTCCTTTATTATTTTTCATTTTTTTAAACTATTTAATACTAATGTCTTTTATAATAGCTTTTCATATATTATATAATCAATCTTTATAAGTCCTTTTATAAATTTCTTTTCTACCATTTTCGATAAATTCCTGTTTAATATTTTTAATTCCATAAACAATAGTTTCAATAGGATAATATTCTTCAACTATATCTTGATATTCTTTTGCTTTCTCAATATCTATATTTCCATACATTCTTAATATATCTTCTCCAAAATTTGTTCCTATTTCTTCTTCACTATCTTCAAGTAAGTATATAAAATCACAATATTCATCTATAATTCCAGAATCTCCAAAATCAATTATTCCAGTTAATCTATTATTGCCATCTAACAATAGATGATTACAACTAAAATCATTATGGCATAAACACTTTTTACCCTCAAAAACTGTTGTTGCATTTAGTCTTTCCATAAAACTTTCTATATAATCTTTTTCTATATCAGTTAAATCATTATAAATAGTTTCACGCAACAATATATACTCTTCTAATACATTTTGTTTATTATCAATAGTACATTCACTAATATCTGTATAATCTAAACCGTGCATTTGTCTTAAAAAACTGGCAATATCTCGTTTTAACAAATTTTGTTCTTCTTCTGACATAGTAGAATAAATTTCTGGTGTTAAAAAAGTTCCTTTAATTTCTTTATAACCTAGTATAGATAATTCATCACTAATATACGAATATTCAATATTAGGAATTTTTACATTAGTTTCTAAATTTGTATTTAAAAAATTATATATTGCTTTTTCTTTTGCATAACCTTTTTTCTTATTAGTACTAAATTTTGTTTTAAAAATGTATTCATTATTAACTAAATATGCCACACTATCATAACCACTACCGATTATTTCAATACTATCTACTTTGAAATTATCAAAGTAATGCTCAATTAAATATTTCATTGCCTTAACATTTGTGGCATTATCATCATATCTATATTCCATTAAATAACAATCTTCTTTTTTGCCCTCGTGTAATTCATGTTCTGGCAAATCTTCAATAATTCTAAAACCAGATTTTTGGTATGCCCTTATTGCTCTTGGATTATTTTTATGAGGGTCTAAAATAACTGCATTAGCATTTCTTTCTTTTTTCAAAAATTCAAAAATCAATTTAATATATCTTGTACCAATTCCTTTACTCCAATAATTTGGCTCTCCTATAAATTGATCCATACCATAGACTATCTCATCAGTTTTTGGATAATGATAATCAGTATATAACTCATCATACATTTTATATATTTGTCCATATCCAATAGGAACATTGTTATATTCAATAATTACTCTAAAAACTTCATCTTCCCAAGGCTCTGTATAATGTTTTTTTAATGATTCTAATGTATATTTTTTATCTCTACCACCATAAAATTCTAATACTCTTTCATCAGTTAACCATTTTAACATCAAAGGAAAATCATCATCTATTAAAGTTCTTATACATATTTCATTTTCAACTATATTCATTTATTTATCACCTTTTTCATAATCATATACATATACTATTTCATCTTTATAATCATTTTTACCACCTAATTTTTCATATACATGGCAAGCTCTAGGATTACCTTTATCAGTTATTAAAAACATTTCAGAACAACCAATCTCTTTAGAATATTCCTTAATAAAAGATAATAATTTTGAACCATAACCTTTGTCTTGATAGTTAGGTAACATTCCTATTGAGTGTAAATAAAACATTGTTTTTCCATCAGGTCTTAAAAGTGTATAGCAATATGCAAATCCTATAATTTTATTATTTTCTTTAGCTATAAACCCAAATGAACTGGTATCATTAAGAAATCCTTTTAAATTATCAATATCAAAAACCATATTATCATCAATTAAAACTTCTTCCATAAACTCAGTCAAGTCCAGACTCCTGTGTAAAATGCTATACAATGTTTTTACCATTTCTACTTATCAAAATTGATGTATTTTCTTGAAGAATAAATCCATTCATCATGTAGGTCCATAAGAACGGCTCCAATTAAGCGATTGGCTGATGTTTGATTGGGGAAGATGCGAATAATCTTTTCTCTTCTGCGTACTTCTTGATTCAGTCGTTCAATTAGATTGGTACTCTTTAGTCGATTGTGGGAATTTCCTTGTACGGTATATTGAAAGGCGTCTTCGAATCCATCATCCAATGATGCGCAAGCTTTTGAATATTTTGGTTGATCGATATAATCATGAATCAATCGATTTTTAGCCTCACGCGCTAAGTTAATATCTGTGAACTTAAAAATTCCTTTAACAGCTTCTCTGAAAGATTTTGAATTTTTTTTAGGAATGGTGGTAAAGATATTTCTTAGGAAGTGAACTTGGCATCTTTGCCAACTTACGTTGGTGAAGGATTTTCTAATGGCAGAGACTAATCCTTTGTGCGCATCAGAAATAACGAGTTCCGTACCTTGTAAACCGCGTTCTTTTAGGTATTCAAAAAATGTTGTCCAGGTCTCTTCGCTTTCGCCACTTTGAATCATGAAGCCGATAATTTCACGGTCGCCATCTTTGGTTATTCCAATCGCTATATGACAGCTTTTTGAGAGTACTCGATTTTCTTCTCGTACTTTTATATAGAGTACATCGGTCATTAAGTAAGGATAATTTTTTTCTGATAATAAACGATTCTGCCACTCGTTAACCATAGGTTCTAGCTGTTCTGTTAAGCTAGAAACGAAGGACTTAGAGACGGATTTACCACAAAGTTCTTCCACAATTTTTGATACTTTACGAGTTGAAACGCCTGATACATACATTTCCAACATTGAAGCCATGAGGGCTTTTTCGTTTCGTTGATAACGTTCAAACACTGTGGGTGAAAAATGGCCATCACGTGTTCTGGGTACTTTTAATTCTAGCGTGCCTACACGTGTCGTAAAGCTGCGCTCATAATAGCCATTTCGTTGACTTTGTCGGTTTTCTGTTCGTTCATATTCTTTTGCTTGAATATATTCTGTTCGTTGATTTTCCATTAGTTGATTAAATACCGTTGTTAAAATATTTTTAGAAACGTCATCCTTTACAGAATATTCAATAATGCTTTGAATCTCTTCGCTTTTCAGTGTAAAATGTACTTGGGTCATGTAAAAGTCCTCCTGGGTATGTTTTTGTCGTTAAAAACATTGTACCGTAAAAGGACTGTTATATGGCCTTTTTACTTTTACACAATTATACGGACTTTATCCAATTAAATAAACTTAATAGTTCAAATCGACTATCTATTAGTGAGATGTATTTAGATTTAAAACTTAGTGAATTGTATTTGGCTTATGAATATGAAAGAAAAAAACAAGATGAAAAAGAAGCCCTAAGAGAACAACGTGAACGTGAAAGGGAAGAGAAAGCATTACAAAAAGAAATTCAAAGCAAAAAGAAAATAATTGATAAAGACATTAAACATTATCAGAATTTAATTAATGAATTAAAGAAAAAGATGAATGAGTTAACTTCGGAGGAAGAAAGAGACTCAATAGAGCAACAAATTATTGATTTAAATGTAAAAGTAAACGAAAGAGAAGAAGAAAAAAAAGAATTAGATTATAGAACTGCCCATGCATCAGCTGGTTATGTGTATATTATTAGTAATATTGGAGCTTTCGGTGATGATGTGGTGAAAATTGGAGTAACTAAAAGAATTGATCCACTAGAAAGAATCAATGAGTTAAGTAGTGCTTCGGTACCGTTTAAATTTGATGTACATGCTTTGATATTTAGTTACGATGCATACAAGCTAGAAACAGAATTGCATCAGTACTTTGATTCTTATAGAATAAATAAAGTGAATAATCGTAAAGAGTTCTTTAAGGTTCCGATTTCTAAGATAGAAGAAAAATTGTCTGAATATGGAGAGCTAACAATTGATTTTAAAGCAAACGTGGATGCAGAGGAGTATAGGGAGTCGCTTCTATTAAAATAATTTAGCATAAATGAAACAAGAGTTATATCCAATTTAATGAAAGCGCAAATTAGTAATAATGAGAATATAGAAAAAATAATTGAAGCTAAAAGGGAATTTTTTTGCACACAATAACTGTTTATTACTATCTTTAACATAATCTACATAATTTATATAAATGTTTATCAAATCAGTCTAATAATTCTAGATGAAATCAAGCGATAAATAGAACAAAGTAAGTGTAGCGCCCCCTAATAGACTATGTATTGGGAGCACTACACTTTTTTTCGTACTCTTTTAAGAAACCCTGTTTGGATCGATTTTTTCTATCATCGGTATATTTTGGTTGAAAAAATGACACAATGAATGTTAACGACAAAAATATCCAAGTTTTTTTAGGAAATATCAAAGACTAATTGTACTGTATGTGAGACCGTAAAAAGGAGGGAAGCGCATGACAGATGAAGAATACTTGACAGCCTTGCTTAATCGAGATGAAGAGGCGCTCGATCAGTTAATGACGCAGTATAGTCGCTTGCTTTGGTTAATCGCCACAAAATATCTTTCTGACGTGTCATCGAACACAGAAGACATCGAAGAGGTTGTGAGTGATGTTTATTTAAGGCTTTGGCGTCATCCAGAAGGGTTCAATCCTGCGCGAGGTAGTTTAAAGACGTATTTAGCTGTTCTGACACGAAGTATGGCGCTAAATAAGCGAAAAGCACTGACAAAACGCATTTTTAACGCTCTTGAAGATGATATGTTGGATAGAGAGCCATTATTGGAAGCATCGTTTGATATGGATTGGGAGGCTTTTTATGAGGCTGTGATGACATTAGATCCAGTGACGAGAGAAATTATTATTCAGCGTTATTTCTTTGATAGACAGCCGCGTGAAATTCAAGCATTGACAGGATATGAAGCTAAGTATATTGATAACCAGTTGTATCACGGAAAGAGAAAACTCGCACGTCATTTTAAAGAGTTGGGAGGAGAAATAGGATGAAGCATATTGATAAAGAACCATTTGAATCATTATCCGAAGAGCAATTAAAAGAAATGGAACAATTTATTGAAGAACCATTGACAGATGAACGTATGATGACGATTAAAAACCGCGTGAAACGTGAAATTGAAAATGAAAATAATGAAAAAAAAGAGAAGGTTGTGCCAATGAAAAAACGAGGAAATAAGCGGTATATGTGGGTCGCCGCAGCAAGTCTCATGTTATTAGTAGGATTTGGTATGCGTGATGAAATAAAAATTGCTTATCAACGTGCGTTTGGCACAGAAGGAGAGCAACTATTAAAACAAGTTGATTCTTTAGATGAAGTTGCAGAAGACCAAGGATTACGGCTAACCGCCAAAAATTCGTTTAAAGATGGTGATACGACCTATGTTATGATGACTTTACAGGACCTGGAAGGTGATCGTCTTGCGAAAGATACGCAAATCGACGCATGGGAAATGTTGAATGGTGGGAATACACGTGTCGTTGATTATAATGAAAAGACGAAGACAGCTGTTTTATTAACCTCGGCTATTAGTTGGAAGGAGCATGAAAACCAAGGCTTTTTATTACGTCGATTTAAAAGTCATGAACAAGAGAGTACTAACCAAGTCGCATTGGATTGGGATAAGCTGATACAACCACAACCAGAATGGGAAAAGCTAAAAGTATCAGACGGTATAGGTGGAGGGTATCGTTCAGAAGCACTTGATGCTCATAAGCTAGACTTTGATGAGCTAGCTAGTCAAAACTTAAAACCAGGCGTTCTGAATCAGCCTTTGGATGAAACAGAACAAATTATTTTAGAGAACGCGGCGTATAAAGATGGCTTACTACATTTACTCGTACGTTACCCTAATGATTTTCAACATGATTACTTAGACGTTTCATTAAATAACGAGGGAAAAGCGATAGAAAGTATTGCTAGTTTCAATGCTGGAAGAGGAACACATCGAAATGAAACGGGTAGGACGGATTTTATCGAATTTGTGTTTGATGTCAAAGAAGACACTCTTAAAAAGGCCCAGTTATCAGTAGAAACACGTTCAATGAAAGAGGTAGTAGAAGGAAACTGGGCGATTCGTTTAGCTGAGCCAACGGCGTTAAAAAAACAAGAGTTAAGCGATGTGGCATTAACCAGTCATACTCAGTTTACAAAATTATCTTTTTCAGGCTTATCCTTAACCGGCATGTTAACATCTGATACGGCTGAAGAGATACCTGTTGAATTGATCGCTGTGTTAAAAGATGGCAGTAAAAAGACGCTGATTGCTGAAGAAGATCAAGTAGTGTTAAATTCAGAAGATGCTGATCAATCACTCATGTTTAATTATATTTCTTTGGAAGAAGTTCAAACGTTGTATTTAAATGGCAAAGAACTTCCTTTATCAGATTAAACTAAAAGTCGCTTAAATTTCTTTAAGCGACTTTTTTTTATGCGTTTTTTTCTTTATCTAAACAAACAAATGTAGCTTTAGGTTGTTTTGTTAATGAAGCAAGGAGAGAATGAACGAGTGCAATAGGCAGGAAAAGAAGAGCTGCCACCAACATTCCCCACTCGTATGCTAGTGTTGTTCGCTCGTCTTTTTTGAAGATGGGGCGTTTGGAAATGCGTGAAAAAAGTGACCCAATAGGGATACCAAAAGTATTCCCCATCATAATCACTTGAACAGAGGCTAAGATTGCTTCGGCTTGTTTTTCTCCATATAGTGTGATTAAGTGTTCCCATGCTTTTTCTGACACAGCACCACGTTGATCTGCGACGTGTTGAGCGAATAAAATGGCTGCTTGTTCATGCTCAGGTGTATCATCCATTTCACCACCTAAGAGTTGGCTAATTTCGGTTTGATTCATACCGGATTCTAGTGCTAAGGTGGTATGTCCATACGAACAAAGATTGCAGCCATTAACTTCTGTAACAGCTAACATAATACGTGAATTAAAATGTTCCGATAATAATCCGCTTTTTCTCGCTTTTTGGAGAGTTGGCATATTTCGTAAAGCATAGTAAAGGGTTCGATATGCTTCTGAGAACGTTGCAAGTGACTTTTGTTTTAACATTGTGAAATTGGCACCTTTCTTTCATCTTATTAATATCTCTATCATAGCTGAAATAACAATGATTTGGAATTTTTAAGTTCTAGAATAAGCTACGTTTCACTAAGATTTTAACAAACCATCTTTTAAAAAGCAGGATAATCGCTCGGACAAGTGGGATTTGATAAAATAGAGATAAGAGGTGGCGAGACTATGAAGAAGATGAAAACGAAACTAACCGATATCTACGTCCCAAGTTTTATGAAGTTTGATAAATGTTGTATAGATGATGCCAGTGATATTCAGACTATGAAGCGATTAGCTGTTGAGCAGGAGAAACTAGTAGACTTTACTCAATTAGTTAAAAAAACACGACTTCATGATGAATGGACGAGCCATCGTCACGACTCAGCAATGATTGTTTGGATTGGTGAAGTACCATATGATTTAGAAGGCTATCATCATTTGTATGAAATCGCGCTCATGCTTAAACACAATGGACTGTGGCAAGATTTTTCAACCTTTGATTGTGATAAACGTGATGGCGAGCTATCTTTAAACTGAATAATTAAAACTTCGCTTATACTTATAGCGAAGTTTTTTGATATATAAATCAAAAAAACGCCTTCTCAATGATATATCTAGTTTGGCATAATCGCCCTAAATTATTATTGTTATCGAATTGAAAATAATCTCATGATAAAGATAACTAAATTAAAAATGATAAAAGTTATTATTTTTAGGTTTGCGGTTATATCTACAAATAAATAAAGTGTAAGGGTTTACAAACCGTGATAAATTGTGTTTATTAAAACATTAGGAGGAAGTATCATGAAAAAGTCAAAAAAAGGATTAATCGCTTTACTAGCAACTTTAGTTATTGGATTTGCAGGGGTCGGAATCGCATCTGAGTTTATTAATTGGGGTGGAGAAGATAATATTGATGCTATTTATCAAGCCGTAGATGATTTAGATAGTCAATTAACACTTCGTAAACGTGATCTGAAAAAAGCTGAAGGTGAAGTAAAAAGTGCGAAAGACAAATTAAATGAAGCGATTAGTGAAAAAGAAGTTGCCGCTAATGATTTACAAGTGTTAAATCAAGAATTACAAGAAAAGCTTGTCGAAATTGAGATAATCAATGTCGACTTGGATGCTACCAAAAATCAAGTAACTGAGAGAGATGCTATCATTTCTGACAAAGAGAAGAAGGTAGAACGTCAAGCTGAATTATTACAGCAATATGCCGACGCTCTAGAAGATACAAGTGAGAAAGTAAATATTTTAGATGAAAGAATTAAGAACTATATGAAGGAAGTAGATAATAAAGAACTTGCATTGAAACAGAGTCAAGCAGAAGTTTCACAATTAACAGCTGAAAAAGAAGCATTATTAAATGAAAATCAAGCATTAAAAGCATCTCAAACGGACACTGAAGCTAAGTTAGAAAAAGCGTTAAATGATGTTGATATGTTAAGAAAGCATGTCGAGAATAAAGTCATCGAACAAGCAAACGAATAATTAAACATATATGAAGACAACGTATACCCACTGCGTTGTCTTTTTTGATAGATTTTTTCAATTCTAACTGAAAAAAATGACGAATAGGAAAAACTTTATCAGAATTGATGGGATAATACACTACTTGCTGCTTTTTGGTTATAATAGAAGTATCTTAAAATGAGGTGAAGAGATGAAAATAAAAGCAATCGTTTTAGATATTGATGGAACGTTATTAACCGATGATAGGCAAATAAGTGACGCGACCATTACGTCCTTACGTCAACAACAAGAAAAAGGAGTCAAGGTAATTTTAGCTTCAGGAAGACCGACTTCTGGTATGATGCCGTTTATTAAAGCGTTAGAGCTCGATCGTTTTGGTGGCTACTTAGTTTCGTATAATGGCGCAAGTGTCTATGCGTGTCGTGAACAAGAAGAGATATTTATTCAAGCGCTTCCGATTTCAACAAGTCAGCAAATATTAGAGCATTTAAAACAATTTGATTTAATCCCAATGATTGCTCACGATGACTATTTATATGTCAACGATGTTTATAATGGAATGTTGTCGCTTGAAAATGGTCCTTTCAATATTATTGAGTATGAGGCAAGAGGCGGCCGGTTTAAATTATGTGAGAAACATGATTTAGCAGCGTTTGCTACGATGCCACTTCATAAAATTTTAGTAGCTGGTCAACCGGACTACATTCAAGGATTAGAAAAAGAATTACGAGAACCTTTTGGTGATACGGTTACTGCCAGCTATTCTGCGCCGTTTTATTTTGAATATACTGATAAAGGTGTTGATAAAGCTCAAACATTAGCTAAGGTATTTCAGCCAATGGGGATCTTGCCTGAAAATATCGTAGCGTTTGGCGATGGGCATAATGATTTAACTATGATTCAATACGCCAAGTATGGTATTGCAATGGGAAATGCTGTTCCTGAATTAAAGGAAAATGCCTATGCCATAACTAAAAGTAATAATGATGATGGAATTGCCATTTTCTTAAATGAAGGGCTGAATAATATCAAATCACTAAACTAAGAAAAGCCTTTCTATTGCCATATTTAATACGTCGTATTATTAGATTCTCTCAAATTCAAATATTTTTTTCACAAATACTATGATGCCGAATTATACAATACTATACCTATTAATTAATAAATAAACGATAGTAAAGCTTGATTTATCAAAACGTTATCCGATTTACTAAATAAAATAATTGTTCAACGTTTAATAAAGAAAAGCGTTTTTGTTTGTGAATAAAAAGTTATCAAACATTGCATATCGTTATGTAATTTTAAAATTTGTTATTATTATTTTTTGTGTTAAAGTTTCCTTACTAAAGAAACAATTTAATGGAGGAAACATTAACATGAAAAAGAGAATTTTTGTAGGATTAGTAATACTTTTAAGTAGTTTTGGCACGATGAGTTTGGCATCACAACTACTTAAATGGGGTGGAGAAGAGGATGTAGCTGCGATCCACGAAGCGATAGTTGACTTAGATAGCAAATTATCAAACAAAGAAACACAATTGCTTTCAACAAAAGATTCAATGTCCCAATTGACACAAACGTTAAACGCCACTCAAGTTGACTATCAAACCGCTCAAAGTCAATATCAAGCCCTATTAGCAGAGAAAGAAAATCAAACCGATGAGTTAAAATGGTTGGAATCTGAAACTGCTAGACTCCAGTCTGAGAAAGATACAGATACACATGAACTAGCAAGCTTGAGAGAAAAAATGGAACGTCGTCGTATCGAAGCGATGGACCGAGAAAATGTTTTAGCTGAACAGTTGGCACATGCTAACGAAGCTATATTAACTATAGAAGAGGATATAAAAGGCTATCATAGTACAATTGAAACGTTAGAGAAAGAAAGCAAAGCATTATCAGACGAAATTGCACAAGTAAAAAATGAAAAACTAGCTTTAGTACAAGAAAATCAGCAGTTAAAAACAGCTAAAAGCGATAGCGATGAAAAGTTAGCGGAAGCATTGCGTGAAATTAAAGAATTACGTGCGTTTGCAGAAGAAACTGTTGATAAACATGAATAAAAAATACCACAGATTGAATCGATGAAATGTCGATTCAATCTGTGGTTTTTATTTTATTTAAGCCATGCTTTAACCGTATCAGGATTTTCTTTAATCCAGTTCTGTGCTGCTTTTACAGGGTCTGTACCACTATTTATTTCTAACATGACTTTTTCCATATCGTCTTTTGACCATTTGAAATTTTTTAAAATGCGATAGGCTTCAGGTGAATCTTCTTTTAAGTTTTCACGCGCCATTGTATTAATGGTTTCTTCAGCACCCATTGCTTGTTTTGGATCTTCAAGATAGTTTAAGTCATATTTTGCAAACATCCAATGAGGTGACCAGCCGGTAATAACAATTGGCTCTTTTTTCTTATACGCTTGTCCAAGTGCGACGGTCATAGCACCAGAAGATGAGGTTTCTAGTTGCCAATCACTTAGGTTATCGTAAGCAGTAAGTGTTTCTTCTGCGGCTTTTACAACGCCTGCGCCAGGTTCAATACCTGTGATAGTTTGATTTGCTTCGTCAGTCAATTCGTCTATGCTGTTGACGTTCATGTAAGAAGGAACAGTAAGACCGACTTTCGCACCTTCAAGGTTTACACCGAGATTATCCACCTTATCTTGATACTGCTCATACTGAGCACCATGCGTATTAGGGAGCCAAGCAGCTACCATAGCATCAGATTCGCCATTAGCGATAGATTCCCACATAATAGCATTATCAAGTGGGGTAATCGTCACATCAAATCCTTCTTGTTTTAAAACTTCGGCAATGACGTTCGTCGAAGCGACTTCAGTATCCCATTCCACATAGGAAAGTGAGATGGCTTCTTTTTTATTTTTATTTGTGACTAGTGAGTTAGCTGTCAGAGCTGCAATGATAACTGCTATGATAGCAATTGTCGTGCCTATTTTACGTTGACGAGACATAGGCTCTTTAGTCGTATCTTTTTGTGTTTTCGGTTTATTGAGATACTGCGTGAAGCGGTCGATAATAATCGCTAAAATAACAAGTGCCACCCCACTGACAAAACCGTTTCCGACTTGTGCGCGCTGTAATGCGGATAACACGCCACGTCCGAGCCCCGGTGCTCCAATCATTGAGGCAATAACGACCATAGATAGTGACAACATAGTTGTTTGGTTAACACCTGCGAGAATCGTACTTTTAGCTAGTGGTAATTCTAATTTAATTAATTTTTGCCAACCGGTTCCGCCAAAAGAGTCTGTCGCTTCAACTAGCTCGGTAGGCACTTGGCGAATCCCTAGATTAGTAAAGCGAACAGTAGGTGGTAGCGCAAAAATAACAGAGGCGAAGACGCCCGGTACCATTCCTATTCCGAAAAAGGCCACAGCAGGTATTAAGTAAACAAAACCTGGCATTGTCTGCATGAAGTCAAGAATCGGTGTGATAATTTTTTCAGCTAAATCACTTTTTGCCATTAAAATCCCAAGTGGAATCCCAATCAGAATGGAAACTAAACTTGAAATTAAAACGAGGGTGAAAGTGTTCATCAATTCATTCCATAATTGCTGGTTATAAATAAAAAGCAATCCTAGAAATGTAAAGACGGTTAATCCCCATTTTTTATTCGAAATCCAAAAAGCCAGGAAAGTTAAGAGTCCAATAAAGACGAAAGGCGGAATCCATAGGAGTAGTTGAGTTACATTTTCCATGAGTCCTTGTCCAAAAGATTGGAAGAAAGAAAATAATCCAGCAAAAGTATCGGTCATCCATTCGGTTAAGTTTTCCACCCAGTCGGCGACTGGAAGAGGCGCCATTAAAAAGTTATTAAACATTTGCCGTCACCTCCATTTGAGTATCTTTTTCTGACGTGTCGGTTAATGATTCAATGACACTTCCACGTATGATAACACCTAAAAGTTTTTCATTTTCAACGACAGCAAGTGGTGTCGGTGAATCATATATAAGAGGGAATAGCTCACTGACTAAAGTATCTTTTGTGACAGTAATAACATCTGGATTCATTACCTCTCGAAGGGCACGTTGCTCTTTACGTGCAGTCACGGCCTCATCTGCCGTAAGTGTACCGACTAAACGACGTTGACGGTCGACAGCCATTAACATACTGACTTCTTCACTTCGCATTTTTGAGAGAGCCACGTTGGGACCATCAATATCAACATTTGTTGTAATAGCAGGCACCATAATGTTTTGTGCCGTTAAAACGCGCGCACGATCGACATCTTCAACAAACTCTCGTACGTAGTCATTGGCTGGATTGGTTAAAATTTCTTCTCCAGTGCCAATTTGCATGATTTGACCGTCTTTCATCAAGGCAATACGGTCGCCTAAACGTAAAGCTTCATTAAGGTCGTGGGTGATAAAGATTATGGTCTTTTGCACGTTCGCTTGCAAATCAAGCAATTCATCTTGCATTTCACGACGGATTAAAGGGTCTAATGCGGAGAAAGCTTCATCCATAAGTAAGATTTCAGGGTCATTGGCTAAAGCACGAGCTAAGCCAACACGTTGTTGCATCCCACCAGAAAGTTGGTCTGGATATTGGTCTTTAAAAGATAGTAGACCTGAATTTTCTAAGGCTTTTTCAGCTTTTGCTACACGTTCTTCCTTTGAAATACCACGTAATTCTAACCCTAGTTGAGTATTTTCTAAAATCGTACGGTGAGGGTAGAGGCCGAAGTTTTGGAACACCATGCTCATTTTGTGACGACGGACATCACGCAATTCTTCTTTATCCATTTTAGCAATATCTTGACCATCTATATAAATATCCCCTGATGTTGGTTCGATTAAACGATTAATCAGACGTATCAGAGTTGATTTTCCACTTCCAGAAAGTCCCATAATGACGAAGATTTCACCTTCGTTGACTTCGAAATTGGCGTCATACACTCCAACTGTTGCCCCTGTTTTTTCTAAAATTTCATTTTTAGGTCGTTGTTCTTGTACCATACTCAACGCGGCTTGGTGTTTCTTACCAAAGACTTTTGTGAGATGTTTGACTTGAACTTTTACCATTTATTTCACTCCTTTGATTTTCTTTTTATTATCAGAAAACATTCTGAAAATAAAGTGACCATACAATCGTAACATCGTGTGGTCACTTTGTCAAAGGATAAAAAAAAGAAGAGCTTTTGCTCTTCTAAGCTGTTCCATTCGGATAAAAATAGTTAAACATTTTTTGTTTGGCATACTCGTCTCCTACAAAGTACAGACAGTCACCTGCTTGCAACTTAGCATACGGACCAGGGGAGAGAAGTAACTCATCGGCATGTGAAATAGCGACCACTGTAGCAGCTGTTTCATGCCATAGGTTCAGTTCACTAATACTTTTTTCAAGATGAGAAGCTTCATCCGTCAAGACTAATTCAGCTGGAATAAACGGACTAACTTGGTTCATTTTTTTGGTTTGTTGGATTAGGCGTTCGATTTTTTGTGCCATATTATCAAACTCTTGCTTTTGTGTTTCAATACTCTGAAATACATCTTGCTTAATCTCTTGTATAGATTGTATATCACGATGTTGACTTAGTAGTTCTTCGGCTTTTATTTTAGATGAAACAATCGTGCCGCTGCCATGTTTCGCCTCCATAATGCCTAAATCAACAAGCACATTTACAGCTTTACGTGCTGTCTCTGGCGATACGCCAAAGGTATTAGCAAGTGTGGATCGTGCGTGGATTTTTTCGCCAACGCGATATTGACCGCATGCAATTCGTTCAGAAATCTCAATGGCGACTTGTTGGTAACGTGGCATGGTCACTTTTTTTGTATTGCCCACTTACTGATGGCTCCTTTCTAATCGCTTTTCTTTAGTATACAATAAAAAACACTCGCTGTGTTAAATCACAGCGAGTGCCGATAGAGAGGTTATCCTAATTGTTCAAACGCTTTCGTTTGCATTTCACGAATTGTTTGCACGGATTCACTCATTTTTTGTTTTTCTAAATCGTTTAATGGAAGTTCAACGACACTCTTAAGCCCTTGACGATTGATAATAGCCGGTGTACCGATACAAATATCAGAGACGCCATATTCGCCTTCTAATAAAACTGAGAGAGGGAGAATCGCATTTTGGTCGTTAAAAATAGCTTGGGTAATTCGAGCTAAGGCGACAGCGATGCCGTAGTGAGTGGAACCTTTTCGTTGAATAATTTCATACGCGGCATCACGCACGCCAGCAACCAGTTCGATGAGACTTTCTTCCGTGACGTCAGGTTGCCCTTTCATCCATTCGTAGACTTGTAAGCCACCAATATTAGCGTGTGACCAGACTGGGAACTGGGAGTCACCGTGCTCGCCGATAATATAGGCATGAACGTCACGAGCATCTACATCCGCAATCTGTGCTAATGACTTTCTAAAACGAGCGCTATCAAGAGAAGTACCAGAACCGATGACTTGATTTTTTGGTAATCCTGAGAATTTTAAAACGGCATAGGTTAGGATATCAACCGGATTACTTGCTACTAAGAAGATACCGTTAAAACCACTTGCCATGATGTTTTCAACAATCCCTTTTGTAATGGCTAAGTTTTTATTGACTAAATCTAAACGAGTTTCACCTGGTTTTTGGGCAGCGCCTGCTGTTAAAACAACTAAATCTGCATCATGACAGTCTGCATAAGTAGCAGCGTATATTTTTTTAGGAGAGGTAAAAGCTAAACCGTCTGATAAATCGAGTGCATCGCCTTCACTTTTTCCAACATTTAAATCAATAATACCTAATTCACGACCGATGTTTTGTGTCACAAGAGTAAATGCATAACTGGAACCGACATCACCAGCACCGACTAGAATAATCTTTTCTTTTGAATGTGTATCACTTAACATAAAATACCTCCTTATTATATCGCTATCTCTATTTTACTACTAAAATTTGTGAAATAACAAGGAGGAGCTATATGAATACGTTTTATTCCGTTATAGTAGGATCAAAAGAAGCTTTTAAGTCATTGCTATAAACAGAAATGTTTATTCCTTCTTGAGCAGCTAGATAGGAGAAGAAGTACTGAATAATATCTTTTTCAGCGATATTTTTGATAAAGTTAATGCTCAGTGTTTCTCCAAGAGAAATCACTCCGCATGCCATCGGACTTTTTTGAGTGGGATAGGCGTAGACTTCAGCATGATAGATGTGTTCTAGCATTGTTTCGGGTAAAGAAAGTTGTCCTAAATTAGTTAGATTAATGGTTTTGCGACGTTCACTAAGATAGCCAAAACCAATCCGCACCGCAATTTTTTTTATAAAAAGTGGGATGAATTTAGACGCAATGTTTCGTTCAAAGTTTACATTGTGATTAATCAATGACTGTAAATATGTTTTATTGGTCTTTTGGACTAACATCTCTTGAACGAGTGGTACAAGTTCCGCAACCGTCATGTCGTCGGTCATATAAGCTCCAACGTTGACCACACTGAAAAAGTTACGCAGCGTTTCAGAAGGGAACGCTTTACGCAAATTGACAGGAACAGCGATGACAATGGGTTTTTTAGTTCGTTGTTGTTTTGCCCGTGCATGATAAATAGAATAAATAAGTATCGATGCCAAGTATGAAGTAATCGAACCGCCATATGACTTAGCAATGGCATTTAGTTCTCTACTATTTACAAGACCGCTTATCACGCTTGTTTCATATTCATCTAAAGTAATCCCTTTAATATGATAAGAAGGTGGGCTTGAAAAAGTTTCAGCGTATACAGGCGTATAGTTTTCACTAAAACTATCTTCCATTTCCTGCGACTTGACCGTTTCATTTGCTTTTAAAATACCTTGTTGAGAGGTGTCTATTTCAATGCCTTGAAATTCAAAGTAGTAATATAAAATAGATTTTAAGAGTTCTAAAGCCCCACTTCCGTCCGCAAGTGCATGGAACATTTCAAGGGACAGACGGTGGTGGTGGTATAGCACGCGTAGCGAATAACCTTGGTCTTCGGGTGTGATAGGCGTACATGGTGTCATCTCATCCGGTTTCACCTTTAAAGGTTGTTGATTTTCATCTAAATAATTCCAAAAGACGCCCTGTCTTAAACGGACGGAAAACATCGGAAAGCGTGGCATAACACAATCGACAGCTTTTTGTAAAATATCAGGTTTTACAGGTTCTTTTAAGACGACTGAAAAACGGAAGACTGATGAGTTGCGTTGATTGGTTACCGACGGAAAAACTTTTGCAGCGTTGTCTAAACGATACCATTTATACACGTTGTTCACTCCTTTTAAAAATGAAATCTTTTTTGTAATTCATACATCAGTCTTTTCCCAGAAAATATCCAAATTCCGACTGCAGTCAGTGTTCCGTATAAAATACTTAGGACGCTTGGCCAAAGAACCGTGACAGCTTTAAAAAAGAAGAGGAGCAAGGGAAGTGAATTGACACCGATGATAAGTAATAAATAGCCGATATCGTCACGCCACATCGATTTATTTTTAATCGACCATAACGTCATCAGTAAGCCTGTTCCAATACCTAGAAACGGAATGGCATAGTTTAACGACCAACGTAAAAAATGATTCGATAAGTCAATAACAATCATTAACGTGCTGAGAATTAAGTAATTGTACCAAAGTGTTTTAGCAACTAGATTGATATAAAAACGACGATACAGTTCTCGTGCTAAAAACCAAAAATAAAAGAGTAAGATGGCAACAATAGGTGACCAAGCGTGGGAGAATTGACTCCAAGTTAAAGCGTTGGTCGCAATGGCAAGTGTACTAAGTACAAAAGTTACAAAGAGCCATACTTTAATGGTTTTTCGATGTTTATGTCGTTCTTTTTGATAATGTGGAAATGCTGTTGGAGAGGGAGTAGCGTGTTCATTTAATGGAAAGTCGCATAACGGACAGTGCGTATGTTCAGAAGCGACTTCGACTTGACAACGTAGACATTGCGTCATGTTCATCTTCCTTTTCAATATCATTTTTATAATGAGTTAATGGTTTTAGCATAGCATATTTTTGATAAAAAAAAAGGAAGAGTTAACTCTTCCTGAAATCAGATCGTCGTGCGTAAGCTTGCCAAGGGAGTTGACGGGCTTCACACCAGTCTTTAACAGGTCCTTGGATGACTACGTCTGTTTGTTTGAGCTGTTCAATTTTTTCTTGACCTAGCAATGTCATTAACGTTTGAATCGTATTTTGCCATTCTACAACCGTTTCAATCGTAGCGTTCACGCCATGATTTAAGACACTATGCAAGAAGAATCCAGATACACCAACCGCTTTAGCTCCTAAAGCCAGTGCTTTGACAACGTCCACTGGATTTTGGATACCACCAGAGGCTAGAATATCAATAGAGTTCATGGCACGCTGTGCTTCGATTAATGAGATAGGCGTCGACTGTCCCCAATTTTCTAAAATCGATAGTTCTTGATGTTCACGTCGTGCGTTCTCGATTTGAACAAAATTGGTACCACCACGACCACTAATATCGACTGTCGTGACGCCTGCTTGCATGAGTTGTTGAATCGTACGGTCACTCATTCCAAATCCGACTTCTTTTACTATCACGGGTTTATCGAGTGAGTGAGTAAGGGTCGCAATATTGGTCAGCCATTTTTCAAATTGTCGTTCACCTTCTGGCATTACTAGTTCTTGTGGGGCATTGACATGAATTTGAATCCCGTCAGCCTCTAATAATTCAATGGCTCTCTTGGCATTTTCTAAAGAGTGTTCAGGGCCTAGATTAGCGAGTATATAGCCGTCAGGGTGCATTTGACGAATGACACGATAGCTTTCTGCAGTTTCAGGATGTTTTAATCCCGCACTGACTGAACCAGACGCCATTAGCAAGCCTGTTTCACGCGCGACTATCGCTAAATCGCGATTTATTTCATAAGATTTATCACTGCCACCTGTCATCCCGTTAATGTAAAAAGGGGAAGTCAGCTTCATGTTCGAAAAGCTTGTTTCTAAAGAAACATTCGCTTGGTTGATCTCTGGAAAGGAATGATGGACAAATTGTAAATAATCAAAATGACGCAAAGGACGACTATTATAAAAAGATTCGGCTAAAGCGACATGTTCATCTTTTCGATTTTTATGAATACTCAATTTTTTTCCTCATTTCATAAAGGAGTATACTCCCGTTCTTCATGAACTGCTAGTGGAAGAGGTACGATATGATTATCTTTCCAACTGGCAAAAAGTTCACGTGTATCAATTTTTTCATCAATAATGACAATCCCACAGTCGCCGCCACCTGCTCCAGATGATTTAGCAGCGCCACCCATGTCTTCTGCCGATTCACAAAGATTGTAAAGGCTAAGCGTTTCGATATGAACGCCACTGCTTTTACCTAAGTCTTGTAATAAACGTCGATTGGCACGAATGCCTCGTTGTATGCCAGTTAAGTCTTGCATTTTAAATGCGTCAATCATACTTTGGACGACTTGACGACTATCAGCTAAAAAATGACGATAGTAAATCGAAATTTCATCTTTTTCTTCGTTTAAACGGTCGACTAAATGAGTGGTTGAAGCAGGAGAACCCGTCCAACCAATTAATAAGGATAGGTTTTCAGGGGGAATCAATGCTTCAATGGCTAGTTTCGGCCAAGTTGCTTCTAAGAGCGTCAAAATGGGCACAGTGACTAATTGTTCTCGAACCCAATCGCGGTCAAAACATGAGTAAGCAATCCATCCGCCATAAGTACTTGCAGCTAAATCGCCAAACGAGCCATTACTATTGATTGCTAAATGGGCTAATGCAGCTAATTTATAAATTAGTTCATTATCATAAGGGACTTGATAAAACTTTAAAAGTGCTTTGATAGTTGCCACGGTAACGGCGCCACTAGAACCCAGACCGTATTTTCGACCATCTTTATTGTCTAGGTCACTTTGAATTTCAATATCAAAGAAGGTGACCTTTTTGCCTAGCGCGACAGCGTATTTTTCGGTAATCGTCATTGCTTGTACAACATAGGCAAAAGGATTTTCTCGTTCATCGATAAATACTTTTCCGTTTCGTCTTGTCCATGGAATAGGGAAGTGGTTGGTTAAACTTGAGCGAATACTTCCTTGCGTATCTGTTTTTGTCAATTTGACGGTAATATACTGATTTAGCGCGACAAGTATCGCAGGTTGCCCAGGTTCTAAAACAGCATATTCCCCTGCAATATAAAGTTTACCGGGTGCACTCGCTTCTATCATGGCAACCATCCTTTCGTATTCTCTTCAAGTAGATGAGCTCCAGGTCCGACGGTGGATATAATCGACGGTGTAGTTGGAAAGCAGTCATCTAGTAATTCTTTTATTTTTTGACTGTCCGAGTAGCGACATAAAATTTTGACGTTTGGACCAGCATCCATTGTAAAATAACAAGGCAGTCCATAAGATTCTTTAATTTCTCGAACGCGATTTAAAACACTCACTGTTAAAGGTTCCCAATAACTAAAAGGAGGGATGGCGCCAAGCATGGTGCCGTGCATCTTCATACCGTTTGCTTCAGTAATTTCTCCCATTCGGATGAAATCTTTATCTTTAATGGCTTCTTTAATAGCGATTAAATCAGACTTAGCTGATTCTATCCAAGCAGGGTAGAAAGCAGAGGTTTCAACAGTCCGTTGCATGCCTTCACGACTTGATAGTGTTTTTTGCTTGGTGTTGACAGGTACAGTAATCATCGCGATATCCCAATCGGCATTATCAATAGGAATCGCCCGACTACTTTCACTATCGGTTCCCATATCCCATTCGACAAATCCGCCAAATAAGCTACGCGTTGCACTACCAGAGCCTTGTCTTACGAAAGTTGATAGTTGGCCGAGTGGCATGTTTAAACCGAGTAAATGGTTTAAAGATAGGCCAAGCGCCGCATAAGCTGAAGCAGACGAAGCTAATCCTGCTGCAGTAGGGACGTGGTTATGGCTTTCGATTTGTATCGGCTGTTCTATTCCAGCCTGTTCACGAAAGAGATTTAAAAAGCGCTGAACTTTTTTTAACTCAGCGTCGGATTGTTTCACACCATTTAAAAAGAAGAGATCACTCTCTTCATCTTCTA
Source organism: Vagococcus lutrae (assembly GCF_023299185.1). Taxonomy (NCBI): domain Bacteria; kingdom Bacillati; phylum Bacillota; class Bacilli; order Lactobacillales; family Enterococcaceae; genus Vagococcus; species Vagococcus lutrae. The sequence continues at coordinate 421,709 of NZ_CP097017.1, read as the reverse complement.
AAAATGTTGTTCTCGTATCAGTATAAAATTCATTTAAGGTTAAGGAAAGACTACTATTGGTAGGTAAAAATAGTCTTTGATCACGTTTCCCCCAGTATTTAATTAAAGCAATATTAGTATGGGCACGCGCGGTTATACTAGTTTTCATCTATTGTTTCACTCATTTCATAGAGCCAAGTTTGATAGGCTCCAGCTTTTTTCAATGCGTTAGCAATGATAGTGGCATCTTGTTGATTTTTAGCGAGTGCAATCATACAACCGCCACGGCCACCACCCGTTAGTTTAGCACCGTATGCATTATTTTTCAATGAAACTTCTACTAATTCATTAAGCAGTGCATTGGAGACACCCAGTTTATCTAGTAGTCGATGAGCTTTTGTCATGTTTTTACCTAATAAAGCAGGTTCGTCTTCTTGCATATAGTGTTGACTCTCGCTCGTCAAACTTCCTAATTCACGAATCATTTGTTGATAGTGAGCACCATTTTCTCCTTGGATTTTCTCAGCAATACTTGCGACAGCCGCTTTTGTTTGACCCGTCACACCTGTATCAGCAACAACTAATACCGCACTCATTGCCAATGTGAATGGAAGTGGTGATTTGCCTTTTGTATAAGTATACGGTTGTGAGCTACTGGTCATTAAAGCATCTAGCCCACTAGGATTACCGTGAGCGATTTTTTCAGCAATATTGACGATTTCTAACAATGTGCTTTTTTCAAGTGGCACTTGGAAGTAGTCATAAAGCGCTCGAACGGTAGCAACCGCAACGGCAGCACTTGACCCCATGCCTCTTTCAGCGGGGATAGTACTTTCAATGATGATTTTAACTGTTTCGTCCTGCCCGAGCCGTTCTAAAGTAACGTCAATCGCTTTATGTAAGCTTTCTAATAACTCTGGCATTTCTAAAACCAACCCTTTATAAAAATCACATTCTATAAACAATTCGTCATGGGATGTCACATGAACGTGGATGTGTGTTGCAGGAAAAGGAATGGCAATAGAAGGCTCACCATAAACAACTGCGTGTTCTCCCATTAAAATAATCTTGCCGTTGGCTTGACCAAACCCAAGTGCTTTCATACTGTAACCTCCAAAATAATTTAACTAAATAATTGTAAAAGAGCAGGTGCTGCATACAGAGTCATAAACTGCACGCCGTAATTTACACCTAAACGATTTAATGTACCGGATGTAATCCCAATCAGTAAAATACCACACAAATTTAACAGTCCAGCATCCATATAGCCAAGTAAGAGTATTAATGAAATAAATAACCCTAAAATTGCTTCATGCGGTATTTTTTGTAAAACAAAAGTGGTAATAGGCGCTGCTAGACGCATAGCGACGATATAGACGATACTAATGGCTAGCAGACTACCGATTGCAAAAGCTAGCATCAGTTGTGGAGACGTTAGCACAGATTTTATCGTCTGTTGTTGACTAATATCAAACACAGGTGGGGCATTAAAAAATGCTGCTCCCGGACCAATAGCAGAGGGGGATAAAGGAATTCCCAATGCAATCATACTAATCATTAAACCAGAGAGATAGGTACTCTGTGCTAGAGCACTCATAGTTACGATACTCGTTTCCGCTTTTTTAATCGGATTTTTTTCTTTTTTACCAGCTAGTTCGCCAAAAAGAATAGTTAGCCCGACAGGACTTAGAACGAATAAAAAGTTTGCAATGAAACTAGCACCCACACTACTAATCAACTCGCTTTTTGATAGGACGTTGAAAGGACTTAAACTTTCATTTTTAATCGCAGGAATATATGTAGGTGGGATTGTTTCAATAATCTCTTGTTCACGTTTTTCTTTATTAAAGAGAGATAGTAGTGTTAAGAGCAGAGGCGCCACGGTAATGCCTAAAAAGAAAGAGGTGGTAATATTCTTTTCGAGTGGTACGATACCTAACTCCCAGTATACGTGCCGTAACCCTTGAAAAAGAAGTGCTAGTGGCACGATACTTAAAACGGAGATAATTTTACTACTACTTAAAAGAGCTAAAAATAATGCCCCACCGATGAAAAACCAACTGGCGTTATCTTTTAAAAAATCAACATAGGGCATGATTAATTTTGAAATAGTTAAACTTGTGGGCAATGCTACTAATACCCCGATTAGACTTCCGACTGCGCCTTTTTTGATTGCAATTGCGGTACGTCCTTCTTTTTTCAACATTAATGAATGTTCGACAATCGGAGAAGACATTACGCCACCGGGTAAGCCAACGATAAGAGTGGGCATTAAATTCATTAAACCTAGTGTAACGAATGATGCAACGAAGAAAGTCAGTGCGACGATTGGATTAATTCCAGATAAAATTACTGCCATAGAGATGGGAAGTAGTACGGAAGTTTCATCTGTACCAGGTATAAAACCGATAAAAATATATAAGACAATGGCAAGCAATGCTGCTAGCACCATTTGACCTAATATAAGCAAACTCATAAGGAATCCTCCTGTTTTTCTCCAATAATAACGATACGCTTAGGTTTTATTAAAAATGTATTTAAAAGAAAGCCGATAACGGCACCGGCTAAGCCAAAAAATAATTGCTGAGTCGTATTGGTATCATTGGCAAGAAAGTATCCGAGTAGGGTAGGAATACTTGCAAGGATAAATGCTTTGATTAAATCATTTACGCCGACAAAATCTTGCCAGACACTAATCCATTGTTTTTTCACAATATAGCCTCCTTCAGTTTTGACGCCATTATATTGAGTGTAACGCAACTTTTTCAATTATAGAACAGCTCGTTCATATTTTAAACTTTTTTTATGATTTATTCCTTAATTCGCTTAAAATCGCTTTTGCTTGTTCTTGGCTATATGTTTTAAGAGCCGTTAACTGAGCGGCCACTTGTTGAATCTCGTTATCTTTTGCCCCAACAGTAATTGCTAGTGATTGTGCATGTAAGCGCATGTGTCCTTTTTGAATACCGTCGGTTACTAGTGCGCGTAAAGCAGCAAAGTTTTGTGCCAATCCAATGGCAGCAGCAATTTCTGACCACTGATACGCGTGTGAGACATTTGCGATTTCTCGAGCGACTTTAGCTGTCGGTATAACATTGATTGCGCCACCTACTGCCCCTAATAATAAAGGTAAGGTTATTTCGCCTTCGAGGGCCTCGTCACTTAGTTGCCATTTTGTTAAACTTTGATAGCGACCATTTTTAGCCGCATGAGCATGAATACTAGCATTTGCTGCGCGTGTATCATTGCCAGAAGCAAGTACTACGGCTTCAACACCATTCATAATCCCTTTATTATGTGTCACAGCACGATAAGGGTCTAAGTTAGCATATTGGGTTGCTAAGACAATTTTCTTGGCTAAGTCTTTTCCTTTTTCGGTGTCAGATTGACCTAATAGGATAAAAGGAAGTGTGACTTTTGCCGTAGTACAAGCATGTTGATTGTGATTACTTAAGATGCTCATTAACGCTTGTGTCTCAAATTTACTTTCTAAGTAGGGTGTTATTCCTTCTAAAATAGTATTGATAATATTTGCGCCCATTGCCTCTTGAACGTCAACGTGAACATAAAACGTAACAAATGAGGGCGTGTCATTCTCATCTTCTATAATAGTCGTCTCAATGTGACTTAACCCACCGCCGCGTTTTACGATCGAAGGATGTGCTTCTTTCGCAAGCGTCTTGATAGCTGCTAAGTCGCTTGAGGACAAAGGTAAATGGTTCGCAATTGTTGACGAATAGGTAAAGATAATTTGACCTGTTAGTAATCGTTCAGAGGTATGAGTGATGACACCACTTGCTTGATTGAAAATTTTTGCCGCATGATTGGCAGCTGCTACTACGGAAGGCTCTTCTGTAACCATTGGCACGATAACGTCTTGATGATTAATCGAAATATGGTTGACCACACCGAGCGGTAAACTAAACTGTCCGATTTGATTTTCAATTAAATGATTAGCGACATCCTCTGTTAACGCTGGCTGTTCAGTAAGGATTCGGGCACTTTCTGTCGAAAGAACCTGTTGATGGACTAGCTCATCACGACGCTCTTGTGGTGTTAATTGATAAAATTTTCGTTTATCTGTCATTTTTTATTGCTCCACTTTGTCATAAATTTGATAGATACGGCGATGTTGATCCATCGCGGCTAATTGTATCACTGCTTTATCCTGAGGGTGTGATAGTGCGACAGAGCTTCCGTCTTCTGGTAACGATTCTAAAAATGTTGTTTCATATTCTTCTATCGTTAATGGATAGCGCTGGCTTAGCATTTTCTCATGGTCAGACGTGTAAAGGTGGTGGCGATAGTTTTCTACTAGTTCTCCTGTAAAGAACTCTGCCACGGAACCTGACCCGTAACTAAAGAACCCGATAGTCTCTCCTGCATTTAAACTCTCATCTAAATCGAGTAAGGAGGCAAACCCTAAGTAAAGTGAGCCTGTGTAAATATTCCCAATTTGGCGTGTGTACTGAACACTTTTTTCATAACGTGTTAGTAATCGGTTAGTTGTATCACTTTCTTCATCTAAAATAGTAGTGAGTGCTTTTTTGCCCATTTTAGAATAAGGAAGATGGAAACAGACAGCAGCTAGTGCATCTAAAGTGGTATGGTGACGGCGTTGATGTTCATTCCAAGTTTTTTGAAAAGCGTCGATATAAGCTTGGTTGGAATATTTTCCATCGACTAACGCATTTTTAGCGTAGTTAGGACGCCAAAAATCAAAATTATGAAAGGTGTAAGGAACAGAGTCGTTGTTTAAAGTCAAAACTCGTGGATTTTGACTTATAATCATTGCGACGGCGCCAGCTCCCTGCGTGACTTCTCCAGCAGTTCCTAGTCCATATCGAGCGATGTCAGATGCGACAACTAAAACTTTACGGTCGGGATGATTACTCACGTAGTCATAAGCCATCATAATACCAGCAGTTCCGCTATAACAAGCTTGTTTGACTTCGATTGCTCGCGCGAAAGGTTGAATTGCTAATAAGTCGTGCAAATAAGTCGCACCCGATTTAGAATAGTCAGTTCCAGACTCGGTTGCTAAAATAATCATATCAATTTCACTCGCATTTCTAGCGTTAATGAGTGGAAAAGCGGCATTGGCTGCCATTGAAACGGTATCCTGTGTGATAGGATTAATGCCCATTCGGTCCTGTCCGATACCAATCGTATATTTATCTGGGTCTACTTGACGTGCTTTCGCTAAATCTTTTAAATCGAGGTAAAGAGAGGGAGTATAAACGTGTAGTTGATCAATCCCTATTTTCATATTAAATTCCTACTTTCTAACATAATATAAACATGTTTTATATATACGTTAGAAGTTTATCAGAAAACCAACGATAAAGGAAGAAAACGCTCAAACCTTAATTTTAAATTAAACAACAAAGAAAACTAGCTCACTTGTTTCTTTCAAGTGAGCTAGTTTGGTTTATTTTTTCGGTATATCTTTTAAAATTTCAATTTTTTTAATCGTCACGTCTTCGACAGGACGGTCTGTTTTGGCATCTGTTTCTGTTTCGGCAATCTTGTCAACCACATCCATGCCTTCAATAACTTGACCAAAGACCGTGTGACTCGATGGACTACCTTCAAATGCGTAGTCTAGATAAAAGGCCCCTCCATTTTTATAGGCGTCAATAATTGCTTGCGGATATTCATCCGTTAATAAACCGTCTGATTGATCATCGTGATTTTGAACGATGAAAAATTGACTGCCGTTTGTATCAGGACCAGAGTTCGCCATTGAGAGTGCGCCTCTTAAATTATACAATTCATGATTTAACTCATCTTCAAAAGGCTCTCCCCAGATACTTTCACCACCAGTACCTGTTCCTTTTGGGTCACCGCCTTGAATCATAAAGTTATCAATTACGCGATGGAAAATTAATCCATCATAGTAGCCTTCTTTAGCATGTGTTACAAAGTTTTCGACTGTTTTAGGCGCATATTTCGGGAATAATTTAATTTTAATCGTTCCCATAGAAGTTTCCATTGCGACCAAAGCTTCATCTTCAGCGACCTCTTCAGATAACTGAGGTAGCGTTAATGATTTAAAATCCACGACTTTTGTTGTTTCTGATGTCGCGGTTTGTTCGTTTTTTGAAGAATCTGTTTGATTTTGACATGCGGCAAGTGTCAATCCGCATAAGCCAATGACTGCAGCTGTTAACCATTTTTTTCTCATATAAAATAACCTTCTTTCTTTCATCATGATATATCATAATTCTATCATACCAATTATCATAACAAATTCATGAAAAATGTGAAAGATTTTAATAAAATAAACATCCGTTTTATCGACAAAACTGAAAACGGTGTTATAATAAACTTATCGTTTAAATTTAGGAGGAATTACCCATGGGAAAATTAGGTATTTCATTATACCCAGAGCGTTCAACTTTAGAGAAAGATAAAGCGTATTTAGATTTAGCACATAAATACGGTTTTAAACGTGTGTTTACAAGTTTGTTACAAATTACAGATGATAAAGAAAAAGTGCTAAAAGAGTTTAAAGATGTCATTGATTATGCTAATCAATTAGATTTTGAAGTAATGGTTGATATTAACCCAGGTTTATTTGATCAACTAGGTATTTCATATGATGATTTGTCATTTTTCCATGAATTAGGAGCAGATGGTGTCCGTTTAGACATTGGGATGACAGGTCAGGAAGAAGCTAAAATGACACGTAATCCATATAACTTAAAAATTGAAATCAATATGAGTACAGGTACTAGCTATGTTGACAATATTATGAGCTATTCACCTAATACTCAAAACCTTTTAGGGTCACATAACTTCTATCCGCACCGTTATTCAGGTTTAGGTTACGATCATTTTGTCTTTTGTTCTGAAAAATTTAGAAACTACAATCTAAATACAATGGCTTTTGTTAACTCACAAGCAGCGACATTTGGACCTTGGCCAACACAAGATGGTTTATGTACATTAGAAGACCATCGCGAGCTAGATATTGCGACACAAGTCAAACACCTAGTTTTAACAGGTTTAATTGATGATATTATTATCGGAAATGCGTATGCTTCCGAAGCGGAATTAAAAGCTATGTCCGAAGCTTTCTTTGCAGATTTTCCTACTATTAAAGTGGATGTGCATGAAGGAATCACAGAAAATGAGCGTGTGTGCCTGTTTGATAACTTACACAGCTATCGAGGAGATCGTTCTGAATATATGATGCGTTCTACGATGACTCGTATCTACTATAAAGACCGAGAATTTCCACCACATAATACCGTCGATATTAAAAAAGGTGACGTCTTAATTGATAATGTTGAATTTGGTCAATATAAAGGTGAAACACAAATTGCCTTGAAAGAGATGAAGAATGACGGTCGAGTTAACGTGGTAGGAAAAATTAGTGAGGATGAATTATTCTTACTTGACTTCTTACAACCATGGTCAAGCTTTAAATTAATTGAAAATAAATAACATCGTTCAATTAGCCAGTAAATGATTACTGGCTTTTTTTATTGGTTAAAGCTAATTATTTTAAAGCGTTTACTTTGTTATATTATATGGTATTCTTTATTTGATAGAGTAAGTTTAGGAATGAGTGAGAAAGAGGGCGTTTCCATGCAACCAATAATTAATGCAGATCCTGTCAGTAAGTGGATGACTAAAAATGTGATTACGGTTTATCAGGATCAGTCCGTTCAGCAAGCTATTCAAATACTAGAAAATCAAACGATTTTTGGTTTACCTGTGGTGAATGAGTTAAAAGAGTACCAAGGGTTAGTTTCCAAAACCGTTTTAATGAATTACTTTAACGAAGAAAGTTTATTTCATAAAAATGTATCAGAAATCATGCTTGTCAATGCTAAAACAGTGTTACCACATACAACGATTAAAGAAGCCTCCGAAATGATAGAAGGCTGTCTACCAGTAGTTGACAAAGACGGAATATTACAAGGAATCATTACGCGTACTGATATTATTCGCTCTAATACTTATCAGCTCGAGCGAGCACGTCAAAAAATTGACTATTCTGAAACCTTAAAACAAGTTTTGGAATCAGCGTATGAAGGAATTGTTGTCGTCAATCGACAAGGCTACATTCAAGAAATTAATGAATCGTATTGTCGTTTAATTGATATGACCCGTGAGGAAGTAATTGGAAGACATGTGGCGGATGTGATTGAAAACACTCGTCTACATATTATCGCGAAAACTGGGAAAGAAGAGCGTGGGTATATTCAACGTATACGTGGACACGAGCTGATTGTTCATCGTATTCCTATTTTCAAAAATCAACGGGCTGACGGTGCAATCGGAATGTTAGTTTTTCAAGATGTTTTAGAACTGAACCGTATATTAGATAATTTAACTGTTCAACAAAATGAACAGGAACCGGACGTGGTGCTAGAAGCAACGAAAGACCATGTTTTTCAAAAAGTATTAGGAAAATCACCCACCATTCAAGAGACAAAACGCCAAGCTATACGAGCGGCTCAGACAACGGCAACGGTTTTTATTTCAGGCGAAAGTGGGACGGGAAAGGAAGTTTTCGCACGAGCCATTCACGACATGAGTCCAGTAGCTGATGGGAAGTTTGTGACAGTAAACTGCTCTGCCATACCAGAATCACTCATGGAATCAGAATTATTTGGTTATGAAGAAGGAGCATTTACAGATGCGAAAAAGGGTGGTAAGGTTGGAAAGTTTGAAATGGCTGATAATGGTACGATTTTTTTAGATGAAATCGGAGATATGCCGTATACACTTCAAGCGAAACTTTTACGCGTTCTTCAAGAACAAACGATTGAAAAAGTGGGCTCTGCTTTGCCTAAGCAAGTCAAAGTCCGTGTGATTGCTGCCACTCACCGCGATATTAAACAAATGGTGAAGGAAGGTACTTTTAGAGAGGATTTATATTATCGTATTCATGTTATCCCGTTAAAATTGCCGTCATTAAAAGAACGACGTCAAGATATCCCGTTATTTATTGATTTTCATTTAAAAAGAGTAGCCCATGAATATGGTTTACCGATGAAACATCTCACACATGAAGCGATGGAGAAACTTGTCGCGTATGATTGGCCCGGAAACGTGCGTCAGTTGATTAATGTGTGTGAAACGATGGTGGTTTTAACAGAAGGTAATAAAATTACCACATCAGATTTACCTGCTGATATTTTAGAGGAAGAAAAAGAATGGTCGCATCTTACTCCGATGGAACAAAACGAGCGTGATTTGATTATTGATATGTTGAAGCAAACAAATGGTAATAAATCAGAAGCGGCAAAACTACTCGGTATTCAACGAGGAACGCTCTACCAAAAACTTTCAAAATATGACATTTCCTCATAAGTGTCTGTTTATCATACGCTAGGTGTTCGCTATTAGAACGCTTAGCGTATTTATTTTTGCTTTAAACGTGATATCGCTTACTTTTAAAGTTGGCATGTAACTTGCTCATAGTAAGACAGAAAATGAGTAAGGAGGAAAGAAAGATGAATCAAATAGCAAAATTTGAGATGCCAGCTCACGTTTATTACGGTGAAGGCGCTCTTGACCATCTCGGCACATTGACGGCTGAGTTAGGGAAAAAAGCTTTAATCGTTAGTGATGAAATGATGGAGCAAATCGGTCATGTAGACCGCGTTGTCCATTTATTAGAAGACGAAGGGGTCACAGCAGCGTTATATCTCGGAGCTAATACTGAGCCGACCGATGAATTTGTGGCGGATGCTTTGGCAATCTATCAAAGCGAAGCTTGTGATTGTATCGTGTCTATTGGCGGCGGAAGTTGTTTAGATACGGCAAAGGCAGTTGCAATGGTTGCGACTAACGGAGGCAATATCAATGAATATGGCATGAAACGCCGCGATATTCTTGCACCGTCAGTGCCGATGGTTTTAATCCCGACAACAGCTGGTACTGGATCGGAAGCAACAGATGTGACAGTGATTACGAACACGAAAGAAAATATTAAGATGATGATCAAGCATCATGCTTTCTTGCCGACTGTTGCGCTAGTCGATCCTATGTTGACGATGACCGCACCAAAACATGTCACAGCAGCTACAGCGATTGATGCATTATGTCACGCCATGGAATCATTGATTTCAAAAAAAGCACAGCCTATGACAGAAATCTTTTCAACCCATGCGATTGAAGCGATTATGTCGAATATCGAAGAAGTGTATCACAATGGTGACAATGTTCAAGCGCGACAAGAAGTGTCATTAGCAGCGTTACAAGCAGGCATTGCATTTTCAAATGCTTCCGTGACATTGGTCCACGGGATGAGTCGTCCAATGGGAGCGATGTTCCATGTACCACATGGTGTATCGAATGCGATGTTACTTCCGGCAGTTTTAGAGTTTACTCGCGAAGAATGTGAACCGTCGCTTGCTAAAGTAGCAAAAGTCGTTTTACAAGAAACTAATGGGATGAGTCAATCTCAATTAGTCGACGAATTGATTAAAGAAATTAAACGACTTTGTCACGTATTAGAAATACCTAACATGCATGATTGGGGTATTGATGAAAAGGCCTTTGAAGCGGCGTTAGATAAAATGGCAACGGATGCCCTTGATAGTGGTAGTCCCGCTAATAATCCTCGGGTCCCAAGTCACGCAGAAGTCGTCGATTTATACCGCACGTGTTTCCGATATGATTTTTCAAAATAAAAAAGGAGAATAGAAGATGACAAAACAATTAAAAAACTTTATCAATGGTGAATGGGTAACAGCAAAATCAACAGTCTATGAAGACGTTCCAAATCCAGCGACAGGTGAGATTTTAGCTCAAGTGCCACTTTCTAACGAAGATGACTTTCAATTAGCAGTAGATGCAGCAGATGAAGCATTTAAAACATGGAGTAAAACGCCTGTCCCTAGACGTGCACGCTTGATGTTTAAATTTCAACAATTGTTAGTAAAACACTGGGATGAATTAGCAGAAATTATTACGATTGAAAATGGAAAGAGTTTTTCAGAAGCGCGCGGTGAAGTCCAGCGTGGAATTGAAAACGTGGAATTTGCTTCTGGTGTGCCAACGTTGATGATGGGTGACACACTACCTGATATTGCAACAGGTGTTGAATCTAGTATGTTCCGCTATCCATTAGGGATTGTTGGGGGAATTACACCATTTAACTTCCCGATGATGGTGCCAGCATGGATGTTCCCAATGGCGCTTGCAACGGGTAATACATTTATCTTAAAGCCATCTGAAAGAACACCTTTACTAGCAAATCGTTTGGCTGAATTAACCGTTGAAGCTGGCTTCCCTAAAGGTATTTTTAATATTGTTCATGGGGCACATGATGTCGTCAACCAAATCTTAACGCATGAACAAGTAAAAGCTGTGTCATTTGTCGGTTCAGAACCTGTTGCAAAATATGTGTATCAAACAGCGGCAGCACATGGCAAACGTGTTCAAGCGCTAGCAGGTGCCAAAAACCATTCGATTGTACTTCCAGATGCCGATTTAGATTTAACCGTTCGTAATATTACAAGTGCGGCCTTTGGTTCAGCAGGAGAGCGCTGTATGGCGGCGGCTGTCGTTGTCGCAGTTGGAGATGTAGCAGATGAATTAGTAGAGCGTCTGAAAAAAGCAGCTGACGACATAAAAGTTGGAAATGGTTTAGAAGAAAATGTCTTTTTAGGCCCGGTTATTCGAGAATCTCATAAGGAAAAAACACTCGGTTATATTAAATCTGGAGAAGAATCAGGAGCTACTCTTGTAAGAGATGGTCGTTTAGATGCTCATGTCGATGAATCAGGTTACTTTGTCGGTGCAACTATCTTTGATCATGTCAATACTGATATGAAGATTTGGCAAGAAGAAATCTTTGCTCCTGTTCTCTCTATCGTGCGTGTTGAAACACTAGAAGAAGCGATTGCTCTAACGAATCAGTCTGAGTTTGCTAACGGTGCATGTTTGTATACTGACAGCGCAAAAGCCATTCGTCACTTCCGCGACAATATTGATGCAGGTATGTTAGGCATTAACTTGGGTGTGCCAGCGCCAATGGCTTTCTTCCCATTCTCTGGTTACAAAAAATCATTCTATGGCGACTTACATGCAAATGGTAAAGATGGTGTTCATTTCTATACACGTAAAAAAGTAGTAACAGCTATGTATTAATTCTTTGTGAAAGCAAGTGTCTAATAATCATGACAAGTGTTGTCTGAAAAACAGACAGCATTTGTCTAGCTTTTAAAGATATAATGAAAAGGCTTACTTTGAAAAGTTGATGTATCAGTTTTCTTGAATTTCACAAAGTTGGCACGAGAGTTGCTTATATAAAAGTGAGAACAAATGAGAAAGAGGTGATACGTATTATGTCAAACCCTACGCCAATTCCAATCGGTATTTCTAATCGGCATATTCATCTGTCAGAAGCAGATTATCAAACACTGTTTCCAAATACCGAAGTGAGTGTTCGCAATTGGCTGAAACAACCGGGAGTCTTCGCAGCAGATCAACTCGTAACACTTGTCGGTCCAAAAGGCCAGATTGAACGCGTCCGACTTTTAGCACCATTTAGAAAAGAAACACAGGTCGAAGTATCGTTAACTGATGCTCGCGCGCTTGGAATTAACGTCCCCATCGCGATGTCTGGTGATTTAAGCAAAGCCAGTGATATTACTGTTAAAACGGAAGAAGGCGAAATTGTCGTCAAAGGTGCAATCGCAGCTAAGCGACATATTCACATGAATCCTGAAGAAGCCACGAGTTTAAATGTTGTCGACCATGAAGAAGTTCAAGTTTCACTAGGTTCCGATGATCGTCGTACGATTTATGACGATGTGATTGTCCGAGTTTCACCCGATTTTGTTTTAGAGATGCATATTGATACTGATGAGGCAAACGCCGCAGGTATCACCCCACAAAGTACAGGCATTATTATTAAAAAAATTAAATAAAACAAACGATAAGGAGAATGAACGATGAGTAAAGGAATTTTTAAAACAGTTGATGAGGCAATTAAAGCAGCAAAGGTAGCAGAGGATAAATTTATTCATGAACCAATTGCGACACGTGTAAAAGCGATTGAAGCGATGAAAGATGGTTTCCGTCCTTATTTAGATCAAATGGCTAAAGAAACACATGAAGAAACAGGTATGGGAACGGTAGAAGCAAAATTAGCGAAATTAAATAATGCTATTTACAATACACCAGGACCAGAAATTTTAATGCCCGATGTTGAAACAGGTGACGGCGGTATGATTATGTATGAATATGCACCGTACGGCGTAATTGGCGCAGTCACACCAAGTACGAACCCTGCTGAAACTGTTATCTCAAATGCGATTAAATTCCTAGCTGGTGGTAACACAGTATATTTCAGTGTTCACCCAGGTGCTAAAAAAATCTCTCGTTGGGCTGTTGAAAAATGTAATGAATTTATCTATGAGGCAACAGGCTATGAAAACTTAGTTGTGTCAATCGAGCAGCCTTCACTAGAAGCAGTTGACCAAATGATGACACATCCATTAATTGACGCTTTAGTTGTCACAGGCGGACCAGTTCTAGTTAAACAAGCTATGGAAAGTGGTAAAAAAGCGTTCGGAGCAGGCGAAGGTAACGTACCAGCAATGGTTGATGCGACGGCTGATATTGAGTTAGCTGGTAAAAATATTGCTGAAAGTGCAGCATTTGATAACAACATTTTATGTACATCAGAAAAAAGCTGTTTAGTAGAGAAAGCTGTTAAAGATCAATTAATAGAAGAAATGCAAAAACATAAAGCCTTACTATTAACTGATCAAAAAGATATTGATAAATTAGTTAACTTAACAGTAGACGGTAACAAACCAGCTCGTCCTTACATCGGTAAAGATGCAACATTTATCTTAGATGAAGCGGGAATTAGCTACGAAGGTAAACCAGAATTAATTATCTTAGAAGCGAAAAAAGATCATCCGTTCGTTGTGATTGAAATGTTAATGCCAATTCTAGCAGTGGTAACGGTTGAAGATTTTGAAGACTTATTAAAAGTTGGTTTAGAAGTAGAGCGTAACTGTCGTCATACAGCAACGATTCACTCTCAAAACCTTGTTCACATGAACCGTGCAGCACATGTGATGAACACATCAATTTTTGTTGTAAATGGTCCTTCTTCAGCTGGTACAGGAGTAGGTGACACGGGTGCATCAGCCCTTACTATTTGTACAGCAACAGGTGAAGGAACAACGACTGCTAAAACATTTACAAGAAGACGTCGTTTGAACGCTTTAGAAGGTTTCTCAATCAGATAAACCAACATCAGAATAGGCTTTCATTTGGAAGTCTATTCTGACTTATTGAATAGATGGATGGAGAGAATCAAGATGTCAAAAAAAATTATGGCAATTAATTCAGGGAGCTCGTCTTTAAAATTTAAATTGTTTGAAATGCCCAGCGAAACTGTCATGCTAGAAGGTCAATTTGAACGAATTGGAGAACAGACGAGTCAATTTTCATATAAATATCAAGGTGAAAAAACAATCAAGAAACACCCCGTATATAATCATCGTGAAGCGGTTGAATGGTTGATGCGTGAAATGGGGGATGTTGGTATATTGGATAGTCTAGAAGATATTGAAGGGATTGGACACCGGATTTCTCATGGTGGGACATACTATAAAGGCGCCACACTTATTGATGAAACAGTTATGGAACGAATAGGTGAATTAGGTACCTTATCCCCACTCCATAATCCTGTTAATCTAATTGGAATTAAAGCTTTTCGTGATGTTTTACCGATGATTCCGTCAGTCGCTATTTTTGATACATCTTTTAGTCATACAATTACACCAGACAAACACGTTTATGCAATTCCTTATCATTTTTATGAAGAATATGGAATTAAGCGCTATGGTTTTCATGGCATTAGCCATCAGTATATTGCAGAACAATTGCCGCAGTATGTGGCAGAAGAAAAGCTAGGCCGCGTCATTTCTTGCCATTTAGGAAGTGGGGGAAGTTTATCAGCTTTAAGTCACGGTAAGACGATTAATAACTCAATGGGCTTTACACCATTGGCAGGGATCGTGATGGGGACGCGTTCAGGAGACGTGGATCCTCAAATCTTACCTTATATCGCTGAGAAAACCGGAAAAGACGTGTTTGAAATAAAGGAAATGTTAAATAAAGAGTCAGGTTTATTAGGTATCTCAAAGTTATCCAACGATTGTCGCGATGTGGAAGAGGCTGCTTTTGCAGGTAATCAACAAGCGCAATTGGCACTTGATGTGTATATCCAAAGTATTTGCAAGTATATTGGTAGCTATCTAGTAGATTTAGGGGGTCTAGATACGCTCGTCTTTACGGCAGGTATTGGAGAACACTCGAGTTATATTCGGACGGAAGTCTGTAAACGTTTAGCGTTTTTAGGACTTAAAATTGATCAAGACAAAAATCAAAAAAATGAAACATATATCCATCATCCAACTTCTCAGGTTGACGTGATTGTCATTCCGACGGATGAAGAAATTATTATTGCCCGTGAAGTATTCAGAAAAATATAAGAAGGAGCGTTATAATGAGATATTATGATTATTTTTTACCTAATGTAAACTTTTTTGGACCGAAATCAGTAGAGGTAACGGGTGAACGTGTTGCGTTACTTGGCATGAAAAAAGCGTTAATCGTTACGGATAAATTTTTACGAGGATTAGAAAATGGCCCGGTAGCACAAGTGGTCGCGTCATTAGAAGCACAAAAAATTGACTATGCTTTCTACGATGGGGTTGAGCCTAATCCGAAAATTGTAAACTGTCATTCTGGTCATGAAATTTATGAAGCAGAAAAATGTGATGGTATTATTACAGTAGGGGGCGGATCGGCTCATGACTGTGGTAAAGGAATCGGAATCGTTGCGACACATGATGAAGATTTAACAGAATTAGCTGGTATCGATACCTTAACTAATCCACTACCACCAATCGTAGCAGTCAATACAACAGCTGGAACAGCGAGTGAAGTGACACGTCACTGTGTGTTAACAAACACTGAAACAAAATTAAAATTCGTCATTGTCAGCTGGCGTAACGTTCCATTAGTCTCAATCAATGATCCTTTATTAATGATTGGGATTCCACCTGCTCTAACAGCAGCGACTGGTATGGATGCTTTAACACATGCGGTAGAAGCGTATGTATCTAAAAATGCCAACCCTGTAACAGATGCTGCTGCTATTCAAGCGATGAAATTAATCAGTAAAAACTTGCGTCAAGCAGTAGCCAATGGTGAAAACGTAGAAGCTCGTGAAAATATGGCGTATGCTTCACTGTTAGCAGGTATGGCGTTTAACAATGCGGACTTAGGTTATGTTCATGCAATGGCTCATCAACTAGGTGGACAATACGATATGCCTCATGGTGTTGCTAATGCTATTCTTTTACCAACTGTGGAAGAATATAACATGATTTCTAATCCTCAACGTTTTGCTGATATTGCAGAATTCTTAGGCGAAAATATTGACGGCTTATCAACACGTGAAGCAGCTGAAAAAGCTATCTCTGCACTTCGTACGCTAGCTACTGATGTTGGTATCCCTGCGACTTTAGAAGAGATGGGCGTTAAGAAAGAAGACTTTGAATTAATGGCAGAAAATGCCTTACGCGACGGAAATGCTTTCAGTAATCCTCGTCAAGGTAACAAACAAGATATTATCGACATGTTTGAAAAAGCTTTTTAAAAAATAGAAAAAATAATTCATTTATAATATCGCTAATTATAATGACCAAACGGGAAGAGAAACATCTTTTCCCGTTTTTTTGTGATGTTATGTCAGGATGTGGTTTAAAATGATACGTAATACGTGAATGAAAGGAATTTAATTGGACAAACCGTTGAATTCCCTATAAAATGAGTAAGAGATTTCAATAAGATTAGGAGGACACATATATGTCCATGTTTTTAGATCAGGTAACCATTGACGTAAAAGCCGGAAAAGGCGGCGACGGTATGGTTGCATTTAGAAGAGAAAAGTATGTGCCGGATGGCGGCCCTGCCGGTGGTGACGGTGGTCGTGGTGGCGACGTTATATTTGTAGTTGATGAAGGATTACGAACATTGATGGATTTTCGTTTTAACAAACATTTCCGTGCGAAACCAGGTGAGAATGGTATGCGTAAAGGAATGCACGGAAGAGGAGCGGATGATTTAATCGTGCCAATCCCTCCGGGTACGACGATTCGTGAAGCTGAAACAGGCAGATTGCTAGGAGATTTAGTGGAGCATGGCGAGCAATTAGTGGTCGCTAAAGGTGGCCGTGGCGGTCGTGGTAACATTCGTTTTGCGACACCAAGTAACCCCGCTCCAGAAATTTCCGAAAATGGAGAACCTGGAGAAGAATTTCGCTTGGAACTAGAATTAAAAGTTTTAGCAGACGTAGGATTGGTCGGCTTTCCTTCTGTTGGAAAATCGACGTTGCTTTCAATCGTATCAAAGGCAAAACCTAAAATTGGGGACTACCACTTTACAACACTTGCGCCAAACTTGGGTATGGTGACTGTGAAGGACGGTCGTAGTTTTGCTATGGCTGATTTACCTGGATTAATTGAAGGTGCCTCTCAAGGCGTTGGTTTAGGAACACAGTTTTTACGCCATATTGAACGCACACGTGTTATTTTACATGTGATTGATATGAGTGCGATGGAAGGTCGCGACCCGTTTGAAGATTATTTAGCGATTAATCAGGAGTTAGAAGCGCACAACTTACGTTTACTAGAACGTCCTCAAATTATCGTGGCGAATAAGATGGATATGCCAGATGCTGAAGAGAATTTAGTCGCCTTTAAAAAAGAACTGGCAGCCTACCATGACGGTGACATGCCTATCGTTTTTGCGATATCAGGTGTGACGCATCAAGGCGTTGAAGCACTTTTACAGAAAACAGCAGATTTAATCGAATCAACACCTGAATTCCCACTTTACGATGAGGAAGAGCAAGTCGAAGAAAGTGTGACGTATGAATTCAAACCAAATGAGCGTGAATTTGATGTGACACGTGATCCAGACGGTACATGGGTGCTTTCTGGTGAAAAACTTGAAAAACTATTTGTAATGACAAACTTCGACCGCGATGAGAGTGTCATGCGTTTTGCAAGACAGTTACGTGGGATGGGTGTCGATGAAGAGTTACGCTTACGTGGTGCAGTTGACGGTGACCTCGTTCGAATCGAAGAGTTTGTATTTGAATTTGTTGATTAGTTGAAAATGAATGAAAGAATTCTGTGGTAAGCATAGAATTCTTTTTTCACTTATGATATGAAAAGAAAGTAGGGATGTTATGGAGTTAGAATTTTTAGGGACAGGTGCTGGAGTTCCTTCAAAACAACGAAATGTCACGAGTATCGCACTAAAGCTCTTAAATGAACGTAATGCTGTATGGCTTTTCGACTGTGGCGAGGGAACGCAACAACAAATACTCCGTACGGCTATTCGCCCACGTAAAATAGAGAAAATCTTTATCACGCACTTACATGGCGATCATATTTTTGGTTTGCCTGGTCTTTTAAGCAGTCGCTCTTTTCAAGGTGGCGAAACGCCTTTAACAATTATTGGTCCTAAAGGGATTAAAGAATTTGTCGAAACAAGTCTGCGTATTTCTGATAGTCGTTTGAAATATGATTTGATTTTTAATGAGATTGACCAAACAGGCATTATATTCAAAGACCATCAGTTTGAAGTAACCTGTCTTCCTTTAGATCACCGAATTACTTCTTATGGGTTTAGAATACAAGAGGCTGATCACCTGGGCGAATTGTTGGTTGAAAAACTACAAGAAGAAGGCATTACATCAGGCCCTATATATGGGAAGTTAAAAAATGGGGAGACCGTTACTTTAGAAGATGGACGTGTACTAGACGGAAACGACTTTGTCGGACCACGTCAAAAAGGACGTATCGTCACAATATTAGGGGATACTCGTGTGCATCCAAATGCTTATACGCTAGCTTCAGAAGCAGATGTTTTAGTCCATGAAAGTACTTTTAAACATGACGAAGAGAAAATGGCTAAGGCGTATTATCACAGTACGTCGGTACAAGCGGCTAAAATTGCGAAAGAAAGTGATGTCAAACAGTTACTACTAACCCATATTAGTGCCCGTTATTTAGGTCGGGATGTCGCTGCTTTGCAGAAGGAAGCCCGTCACGTTTTTGCTAACACACGTGTGATGCAGGATTTTGATGTGATAGATATTCCGTTTATTAAAGAGGGGGAACGACCATGACGCTAGATAACCGAGTTGTGATGATTACAGGTGCTTCTAGTGGATTGGGAGAACAAATCGCTTACGCTTCTGCAAAAAAAGGCTATCGCTTAGTTTTAGCTGCCAGAAGATACGAGCAGCTAGAAAAAGTCGCAACCAAGTGTCTAACTCATGGCGCGTCTTCAGTTAATATCTATACTTTAGATATTGGTAAGATTGAAACAATCGACCGTGTTTATGCTCAAATCAAAGAAGACGTCGGTCAAGTTGATATCTTAGTGAATAATGCAGGCTTTGGTCTATTTGAAGAATTAATTCATATCGACCTAAAAACGATACAAGAAATGTTTAATGTCAATGTAGTAGGACTAATTTATCTCAGTCGAATCGTCGTCGCTGATATGCTAGCTAAAGGACGAGGTCATTTGATTAATATCGCGTCTCAAGCAGGAAAAATGGCCACACCTAAGTCTACAATTTATGCGGCGACAAAACATGCGGTTCTTGGTTTTTCTAATGCTTTACGCTTAGAAGTTAAACCCTATGGTGTTCAAGTGACAACGGTAAATCCCGGACCCATAAAAACTGATTTTTTCGAACGCGCTGATAAGACCGGTCATTATTTGGACGATATGGGGATTTGGGTCTTAGATCCGAGTAAATTAGCCAATAGAATTGTGGCAAGCTATGATCATACGACTCGAGAAATTAATGCACCGTTTCTAATGAATCTGGGTGCTAATTTTTATACATTGTTTCCTCATCTAGGTGATTTTTTGGCAGGAACCGTCTTTAATAAAAAGTAAAGAGGAGTGATAAGGATGAAAAATGGAACACGATTTTTTATAGGTTTTGTCTTTTTAGTTTTAATCATTATTTTTGCGGTCATTAATACTGATGTCGTACATATTAATTTTGGAATTATGGCGGTTGCTATGCCTTTAATTTACGTCATTTTAGGGTCAACTGCAGTGGGTGCCATTATCGTCTCACTTTTATGGTTTAGCAGTTATTTAAATCAACGAAATGAAATGAAGCAACTTAAAGCAGATAAGGCTGAGTATGTTCAAAAGTTAGACCAAATGGTAGATCATGAAGTTCGGTTGAAAGAACAACAATTCACACAAGAAATAGCAGAGAAAGACCGTCGGATTGCGGAATTAGAATCAGAATTTAGTGCATTAAAAGGCGAACTGTTTGTACCAACTTCTGAGGATTATTAGAAAGAAATGAAAAACTTTGTGACTGTATGAAACAATACAGTTCACAAAGTTTTTTTATTTTTGTCTTGACATCAATTAAATAAACTGATAAATTTGTAAAGGTAAAGCGTAACGGTTACTATTTAATAACAAGAGGTGAATTTTTTTGGGAATACCAATAACAGTTGTTTCTGGGTTTTTAGGTGCCGGGAAAACAACTTTAGTAAATCAAGTACTTCAAAATCAATATTATTTACCGGAAGAAGTATTGATTATCGAAAATGAATTTGGAAGCGTGGGAATGGACCACGATTTTTTATTACATGTTGAGGAAAATATCTATCAGTTAAATAACGGCTGTCTATGTTGTAGTTTAAGAGGCGATTTAATAAACGCATTTGATGCGATTATTAAAACGATTTTAGCTAAAGGAGTTAAACTGAAATCATTTATTATTGAAACGACAGGTGTCGCAGATCCACAACCGATTATTCAAACGCTGATTACAACACCTTCTATTATGGCACATTTCTACATCGACAGTATTATCACTGTTATTGATAGCGACTATTATAACGACGCTGCCATTCACCCTGAAACGATTAAACAAGTCATGCTGGCTGACCGATTAGTGGTTTCAGAAAAAAGTGAATTGAGCAATGATGATAAAAAGAGAATAGAAGATGACTTAAAAGCACTAAATCCACTAGCAGATACGCTTTTTTATGATAAGCGAGATGGTTTTTCATCAGAGGATTTCTTTTCGTTAAATCGCTTTCGATTGGTGGAAGAAGTTGCACTGCCTAAAATGAATGAACAACATGAACATCATCATTCACACTCGTCCCACGAATTTGAGAGCTTTTACCTACCAGCACCAAATCATCTTAACCAAGCATTGTTTTTACGTTGGTTAGACTGGTTACTTTTTGAGTTTGACCAAAAACTATACCGTTTTAAAGGGATTTTAGCTTTTGACGAGTATGAGTTAGCTGTTCAGATTCAAGGAGTAAATCAACAAGTTTCTTTTGAAATGCGACCTGAGTTAGCCACTGAAGCCAAAACAGGTTTAGTTTTAATCGGTCAGGAATTAAATAGAGAAAAAATCGAAACGTCCTTTAAGGACTTAATTTAATAGAAAAGAGGCTATTTATTAAATGAAAAAATTATTAAAAGGACTGGCGCTATCAGCTATAACATTGTCATTACTAACAGCATGTCAAAGTCAGTCTAATCAATCAGACGCTAAGAAAAATGGTTTAAATGTTGTGACGACGTTTTATCCCATTTACGATTTCACGAAAGAAATTGTCGGAGAAGAAGGCGAGGTTTCGCTAATGATTCCGGCAGGGTCAGAACCACATGACTATGAACCTTCAGTTAAAGATATGGCGAAGCTCAATGACGCAGATGCTTTCGTTTACCATAACGAAAATATGGAAACTTGGGTACCTAAAGCACTAAAAAATGTGAAAGAAGACGATGTGGCAATTGTTAAAGGCACAGAGAATATGGTTTTAATGGCAGGAGAAGGCCATGATCACGACCATGGTGACAGTCACGAAGAACATGAAGAGCATGATGAAGATAATAATCATGACGAACATGAACATGGTGAGCATGATGAACATTCTCATGAATTAGATCCTCATACATGGGTGTCCCCAAGACTAGCAATGGAAGAAGTCGAAAGTATTACAGCGCAATTAAAAGAAGCTTTTCCTAAAAAAGCAGAGACATTTGAAAAAAATGCACAAAATTATTTGAAAGAACTAAAGCAGTTAGAAGAAGAATATCAAACGAGTTTATCCCAAGCGAAAAATAAAACATTTGTCACACAACATGCTGCGTTTGGTTATTTAGCTTTAGATTACGGGTTAAAACAAGTAGCGATTGCCGGTATGATTCCAGAGCAAGAAGCTGGGCCTGCTCGGTTGGCAGAGTTAAAAGAGTTCGTCCAAGAAAATGATATTCAATATATTTATTTTGAAGAAAATATGAACGACAAATACGCTCGCACCTTAGCAGAGGAAGCAAAAGTAAAACTAGAAGTTTTAAATCCACTAGAAAGCTTATCTAACGAAGATATAAAAGCGGGTAAAGATTATATCAGCGTCATGCGTGAGAACTTAAAAGCACTTGAAAAAACGACGAAACAAGCTGGAAAAGAAATGACAGAACATGATGACGCTGAAAAAACGGTTGCTGCTGGATATTTTGAAGATCATCAAGTGAAAGACCGTGACCTTTCCGATTATGAAGGAGATTGGCAGTCTGTCTATCCACTTTTAAAAGCAGGCCAGCTAGATGCGGTATTTGACTATAAAGCGAAACAAAAGCAAGATAAAACAGCTGAAGAATATCGTGATTATTATGAAAAAGGCTATCAAACAGATGTTGACCGCATTACGATTAAGAATAAGCACGTCACTTACGAAAAAAATGGTGAAAAAATGACCTATCCATATACATATAAAGGATATGAAATATTAACATATGAAAAAGGGAATCGTGGTGTTCGTTACTTGTTTGAAGCAACGGAACCAGCTGGAGAATTTCAATATATTCAATTTAGTGATCATCAAATCGCTCCTCATAAAGCAGAACATTATCACTTATACATGGGTGGAGACAGTCAAGAGAAGTTATTTTCAGAGTTAAGTAATTGGCCAACTTACTATCCTACCTCATTAAGTGCACATGAAGTAGCTCAAGAGATGGTAGCACATTAGTCTTAACAATTTTAGAGTCTGTGATTATCACAGGCTCTTTTTTCATGCTATAATAGTTGGGTAGGAGTGATGATGTGAAAGAAGCAATGTATACTTGGAAAAAATTACCGTTAGATAATCATAGTGACGTAGAAAAATGGTTAGCTGAACGAGATTTACCAACAAGTTTTGCACCTTTAGTGCAACAACAAGATATTAAAAATGAAGATGCATTAGATCAGTATCTAGCCCCTCGCTTGGATGAATTGGCTGATCCTTTTTTAATGTATGATATGGATAGAGCGATAGAACGCTTGCAACAAGCGATTATGGAAAATGAAAAAATCATCATTTACGGTGATTACGACGCAGACGGCATTACTAGTAGTACGGTGATGAAAGAAGCGATTGAGATGGTGGGTGGCGAAGTCGATGTCTATTTGCCAAATCGTTTTAAAGATGGTTATGGGCCTAACTTAGCCGTCTATGAGCGACTAGTAGCAGAAGACTATCAACTTATTTTGACCGTCGACAACGGCGTTAGCGGCCATGAGGCGATAGCGTATGCTCAAGCTCAAGGTGTTGATGTCATAGTGACGGACCATCACGCGTTGCCTGATGTATTACCTGAAGCGTATGCTGTGATACATCCTGCCCATCCCAAAGGAAGCTACCCTTTTAAAGATTTAGCAGGGGTGGGAGTAGCGTTTAAGTTTGCTTCTGCACTATTAGAAGACGCTCCATTAGAGTTGCTTGATTTAGTTGCGATAGGAACGGTTGCTGACTTAGTATCACTGACAGGTGAAAATCGGTTACTTGTGAAGCATGGTTTAGAAATTTTAAAACAGACGGAGCGAGTCGGTTTACAAGTGTTGTATGAGGAATTAGGAATTGACACCACTCAGTTAGGCTCAGAAGATATCGGCTTTCGAATTGCCCCCCGTCTTAATGCATTGGGCAGAATGGAAGAGGCTATTGTCGGCGTCGAGTTACTTTCGACCTTTGAACCTGAACATGCACGAATGCTTGTCGCACAAGTCGAAACAACGAATCAGGCGCGTCAAAAAACGGTACAACTCATCAATCAGGAAGTTGATACGTTAATAGAAGCTGAAAAATCAGATATCTATGTTCTCGCAAATAAAGGATGGCATGAAGGGGTTTTAGGAATAGTGGCGAGCTATGTTGTAGAAAAAACGCAACGACCGGCTATTATTTTATCAATTTCTGAAGAAGGCCACATAGCGAAAGGCTCGGCACGTAGTGTTCCAGGAGTCAATATTTTTAATCTATTAAAAGAAGTAGCACCGCTTTTACAACAATTTGGTGGGCATGATATGGCAGCAGGCTTAAGTGTTTCAGTAGACAAGTTAGCGGAGTTGAAAGCTGCATTAAATAAGCTCATCAAGACAGATAATTATGATTTAGAGCAAAAGGAGACATTGACCGTTTTAGAAGTCACACAATCAGAGATGTTAAGTATTGATTGGATTGAAAAACTTGCGGTATTAGAGCCATTCGGAACGGATAATCCTAAACCGTTATTATTGTTAGAAAAAGCTCGTCCAATGGATGCTCGTCAAATTGGCATTGACCATCGACATTTAAAAGCACAGCTTCAACATAAAGTAGCTGAACGCCCTCTAGATTTAATCGGATTTGGCTTTGGTGAAGCTTATGACAGCTTTAGCATGGCAGATGAAGTCGACGTAGTGGGTACATTATCGATTAACGAGTGGAATGGAGTTAGACAGCCACAGCTAATGCTGAAAGATTTTAAATTACAAGGCACGCAATTATTAGACTTTCGAGAGCAAGCTCATAAAGTAAAAGATATCATGCGTGATAACACTGTCTATTTCTATTTTAAAGAAGACACAGCTAAGCAGTTTTCTTTTATACCTACTGCACAATTAATCGCAGTGGATGAATCTCAGCCTATTGAACAGTTAGATATCGAAGCAGGGACTAGTGCGGTTTTTTTAGACTGTCCAGTCGAAGCAGAAACGTTACGTACGATAGTAAATCTGACAGAGTTTTATAAAATCTATTTAATACTCTTAAGTGAAACACAAGCCTATTTAACAGGTATGCCATCTCGTCAGGATTTTGCTGCCCTCTATCGCGTGATCCAATCCAGTCAGGAAATAGACGTGCGAAATAAACTACCAATGCTTGAGAAATATTTAAGAATTCCAATTTCTAAGATAAAGTTCATGATAAACGTGTTTTTTGATTTGAATTTTGTTACAATAGAAGATGGTTTGATGACAAAAGTAGCGGAACCAGTCAGCACACCTCTTGAAGAAAGTCGTTATTATAAAGAACGACAAAAACAAATGAAAACTGAAGAATTTTTATTATATGGTGATATCAATCAAATAAAAGATTGGTTACATCAATAGGAGGAAATAGTGTGAATTTAAAAGATTATATTGCAAGTATACCGGACTATCCAAAAGAAGGAGTTATCTTCCGTGACATTTCCCCGTTAATGGGTGACGGAGCGGCTTATCGAGAAGCGACGCATCAGATTGTAACTTATGCCAAAGAAAAAAATATTGATATGATTGTTGGACCTGAAGCTCGTGGTTTTATTATCGGCTGTCCAGTTGCTTATGAATTGGGAGTAGGGTTTGCCCCAGCGCGTAAAAAAGGAAAATTACCTCGTGAAACGATTGAAGTAAGCTATGGCTTAGAATATGGTGAAGCCATCCTAACCTTGCATAAAGATGCTATTAAACCTGGTCAACGTGTTTTAATTTGTGATGATTTATTAGCAACTGGCGGTACCATCGCGGCTACTATTGAAATGGTTGAAAAACTTGGCGGCGTGGTTGTCGGATGTGCCTTTCTAGTAGAATTAACTGAGTTAAATGGTCGAGATAAGATTAAAGATTATGATATTTTAACTCTTATGGATTTCTAAAATATGATAAAAGCGTAGGGAGCGTATTTTGTTCCTTACGTTTTTTTAAACAATGGGAGCCTGTTACCGACTGGGAAAAAGAAAGGATAGTTATGCGAAAAAAGAAAAAAATCGGAACGTTTTTAATTGGCTGTGTGCTCCTATGTTTTCTAATACTAAGTGGTATTTATCTTTACCGAGTAAAAAAGGGAATTCGAGAGTTAGAAAAATGGGAAGGGTATATTAATCAAATGGTCGTAAAATATGATATACCGGATGACAAGAAATTAGTAGAAGCGATTATTTTAACGGAAACTAAAGGACAACATATTGATATTATGCAAAGTAGCGAAAGTCAGACGGGAAATCCGAATACGATTTTCAGCTCGGAAGAGTCGATTGAATCTGGGGTTAAACATTTAGCCGATGTGATTCACTATGGGGAGCAAAAAGAGGTAGATAAGTGGACGAGTGTTCAGGCTTATAACTTCGGTAGTCAATATATAGATTATGTAAACCAAAGAGGGAATATCAATACATTGGATCTAGCGGAAGAGTATTCAAAAACCGTCTTAGCCCCGTCATTAGGAAATAAGGATGATACAACGTATCGTTATTTAACACCTAAAGCGATTTGGTATAATGGGGGCTACTTATATCAAAACGGTGGAAATATTTTTTATGCAGATCGCGTTAAATGGCATTTAACACTGATAAAATGGTTGGAATGAGAAATGGAGAGAAGTAAATGGAACTATCGAGCTATTTGAAAGCGGGAGGGACGTATGTCTCTAACTTAGTCCTTCAATACTATCGACATATTGGGTTAAATGAAAAAGAAGTCATGCTATGGATGCAAGTGAATCGGTTCATTCAACAAGGTGTTTACTTTCCTAACATGCAACAAATTAGCGATGAGACGGGCGTCCCTTCCGAAGAGCTGTATCATCTATTAGAAGAACTTGTGAATAAAAAAGTCCTTGCCATAGAGTCAGCGGTCGATCAACAAGGACGAACCTATGATCAATATAATGTGACGCTTATTTATCGTCAAATTGAAGAGTATTGTCAAGAAAGCATGCATCAACATCAAGTCGTTGAACAAGAAATCAGTGAAAAACAACTATTTCAAGAAATTGAAGTAGAATTTGGACGAACCTTGTCTCCTATTGAGCGAGAAACAATAGGTTATTGGTTAACAAAAGATGGTTATGGTGTAGAATTAATCTCGCTAGCGTTAAAAGAGGCAGTATTAAATCAAGCTTACAGCTTAAAATATATGGATAGAATTTTATTAAGTTGGGAAAGAAAAAACATTCGTAATGCGCAGGATGTCGAAAAAGAAAAACGTCGTTATGAAAACCAGATGACAGATAAACATACCCCTGACTATGAGGATCATACTCGAAACGCACCGCGAGTTCCATTATATAATTGGCTAGATCCTTCAAAAAATAATGCGGAGGAATCATAATGTTATCAAAGAAAAAAACATTAGAAGCGATAGATGTTATGGCTGAGATGTTTCCAAATGCCGAAGGAGAATTAATACATAAGAATTCATTCGAGTTGCTAATTGCTGTGATTTTAAGTGCGCAAGCGACCGATGTATCGGTTAATAAAATTACCCCTGCTCTGTTTGAAAAATTTCCAACTCCGCAGGCTTTTGTAGAGGCTCCTTTAGAAGAAATTGAGAATAGTATTCGCACTATCGGCTTATTTAGAAATAAAGCCAAGCACATAAAAGGGTGCTGCGAAATGTTAATCCGAGATTTCAATGGGGAAGTCCCTCAAACTATTCCTGAGTTAATGAAACTACCCGGTGTTGGCAGAAAAACAGCGAATGTCGTAGCAGGAGATGCCTTTGGTATTCCTGCAATAGCAGTTGATACGCATGTTGAACGTGTATCCAAACGG
Organism: Vagococcus lutrae; assembly: GCF_023299185.1. Lineage (NCBI taxonomy): Bacteria > Bacillati > Bacillota > Bacilli > Lactobacillales > Enterococcaceae > Vagococcus > Vagococcus lutrae. Next base: position 393,815 of record NZ_CP097017.1, on the reverse strand, counting down.
TTACGTATTGTTAAGCAATCAGCATCGGTTATAGAAGTTGAAAAAACACTCATGCAAAAAATACCGAAAGAACGTTGGGTAGATACACATCACCGCATGATTTTCTTTGGTAGATACCATTGTTTAGCACGTGCGCCAAAGTGCGAAACATGTCCATTGCTTTATCTGTGTGAAGAGGGACAAAAAAGATTAAATGTAAATGAAAAAAAGTAAGCAATGCGAAATCGCATTGCTTACTTTTTTAGTTATCCCGATTTGATTCAGTCGGTTTTTCTTCAGGCTTTTGTGTTGTCTGAGGCTGTGTTTGCTCAGTAGTCGGTGTTGTTTCGGTTGGTGCTTCAGTTTCAGTAGAAGTTTCAGGTGGTTCAGTGGCGGTGGTATCTGTTTCTTCTGACTGAGTTGTTTCTGTTTTGGATTCTTCTGTCGATGGTTTCGTTTTGGCAGTAGTTGGTGCTGGTTTCCAAGTCGTTTGATCTCTGACGTGGTCTTTTACATACAACTCGTTACCTATTTTAACGACACTATCTGGCATGACCCAATCTTTGGGTTCAGTATTTTCTGTTAGATATCCCATTAGATACTTATAAATAAGCATCGCAAGGTGTTGCTCTTGGTAAGGAATAGGACGATAAAAATCTTTATAACCCGTCCAAACTGAAATCACATAATCTGGATTATAACCGACGAAACTAATATTAGGCGCGCCAGTAGTATCACCTTTAATCTTATCCATGTCTTTTTCATCATAGTTAGACGTTCCTGTTTTACCTGCATGGAAAATGTAAGGAATATCTGCTTGTGCCCCAGTACCACGTTTTAGGACATCTTTCAACATATCTGTGACAATGTAAGCCGTTGAGTCTTTCATGACTTTTTTGCCTTTTTCTTTGAAGATTTCCTCTGTACCGTCTGGGTAGATGATTCGGTTAATATAGGAAGGTTTGTGATAGGTTCCTTCATTTGCTAATGCACCGTAAGCAGCCGCCATGCTTAACGAGTTTGTTTCTCCAAAAATAGCAGAGGAAGGATTTACGCCACCTGGATATTCCATATCAATACTTTCAAGAAATTCTGAAACTTTATCTAAACCAACTTCTTCGATTGTTTTTGCAGCAGGAACATTTCGCGAATCGACAAGGGCTTCACGAATAGTAATCGCTCCAAGATAACGACGATCGTAGTTATAGACATTCGTATTCGTATTAGGATACTTGTAAGGTTCATCTACAACGATTCTTGCACTTGAATAATTGAGAAATTCAACCGCAGGCGCATACACATTTATCGGTTTGACCGCAGAGGCAAAGTCACGTTTAGCTGACGTCGCTAAGTTTTCACCTAATTGAACGTCTTCAGGGACTTTACGTCCACCAATCTGAGCGATAACATCTCCCGTGTGAACATCTAAAATAGTAATTGCCGCTTGGAAATCGTCATTTGGGAATTGAATCTGTTCATCGCCATTGACTAGATTATATAAATATGATTGTGCATCTAAGTCAAGATTGGTATGAATTTCTAAGCCATCCGTATAAATATCTTTTTCAGATTTTTCTTTTGCTTCAGCAATCACTTCTTTAATATAGTTATCAATCATTCGATAGCTTTCCGACTGGTTTTCTAATGGTCGCAAGCCTTCTTCGATAGATTCATTAATTGCTGCTTGGTATTCTTCTTCATTAATGCGATTATCTCGCTTCATCTCACCAAGTACAATGTCCCGTCTTTTCTTAGCAAGGTCAGGATTGACGTAAGGGTCGTAGGTAGCAGGGGCTTGAGGTAATCCTGCTAACAGTGCCGTCTGAGCGAGTGTTAACTGGTCAAGGGATTTTCCAAAATAAATTTCAGACGCGGTTTCCATACCATATAAACCATTAGACATGTAAACCTTATTGATGTAATACGTTAAAATTTCATCTTTGGTTTTGCTACGCTCCAATTCAATTGCTAAAGAAGCTTCTTGTGCTTTTCTTTTTAATGTTTGATCTTCTTCTTTAGTTGAGAAGTAAGATAACTTGATAAGCTGCTGTGTTAACGTACTACCACCTTGTAATGAATCAGATGTTAAGTTTGAAATAGCAGCACCTACAATTCGAATTGGGTCAACGCCAATATGTTTCTCGAAGCGTTTATCTTCGATGGACATGATTGCTTCTTTTAATTGAAAAGGAACTTGTTCAGGCGCAACTGTTTCTCGTTTTTTTTCACCTACTTCATAAATAAGTTGGTCATTTCGATCATAAACTTTTGAAGATAGCGTGTCTTCTAGTTTTGCAACATCAAGCTCAGGAGCCCCTTTTGCATAGAAGATAAAGAGACCCACTCCTGATAAAAAGGCGATAGAAACAACTAAAAAAAGAATGAGGAGAATTCTACCAATCCATTTCTTTTTATTTTGTTTGGGTTTCTTTTTATTTTTTCTTTTTTGTCCTTGTGTGTAAGAACGCGTCTTTTCTGACATAATGATTAAACTCCTTTAAATGTATTGGTCGACAGCTTTTAAGTAGTCTAACCTTGGTTGGTACGACAAAGCAATTTCAGTGCCTTTTACTTCTATCTCTTTAAGAGGAATAGATTTACGACCGTTATTGATTTGTGAGTCCCAAAAGTCAAACAAAACTTCTCCCGGTAAGAAAAAGTAACGGTTTAATGTAGAGAAACTAATTAAAACAAACGTTATTCCTTGTTGCTTATGACAGGCTTTCATATGCTGAATCTGATGCTCATGAAAGTTGCTAAGAGGAAATGATGTTTTATTCTTTGTTTCTTTGGCTTCAAAATCTAAATATCTTCCTTTGTATATACCGTTAAAATCAGTCGTTGACGGCTGTTTGAAGTAGGCCTCTTTAATTATCGCCGCACTTCGTTTTGGATAGTCGACATTTACAATTTGAACGGGAGTGGGTTTTTTATGAATGACCGCAATCTCGCGCGTTAAATAGTAGGTATTAGAATCATTGATTAATGACTCTAACTGTTGACCACGATTTCCATGTTGAATCGGTTGCCTTAGTCGTTGATTCCCTTTATGATGGTGTTGAAGGCGACCGTTAGGATACTTTATTGTCATAACTCTCACTCCTAGCATGTATTATAGCAAAAATCAATTTAGAATGGAAAGGTTAGTGTGGTAGCATTGATAAAAAGATTGTGGTTATCAGGTTATCGTTCTTATGAACTCGGTGTTTTTAAGAAAGATGATCCGAAAGAAAAAGTTATCAAACACGTGTTAAAAGAACGTTTAATCCACTTAATCGAAAATGGAACAGAGTGGATTATTACTTCTGGCAACTTAGGTGTTGAGCTTTGGGGATTAGAAATAGCAGAAGAATTAAAGAAACTTTATCCAGAACTCAAAACAAGTTTGCTTTTTCCATTTGACGAATTTGGTAGTCAGTGGAATGAAACGAATCAATTAGCCTTAAGCACGGCAAAAAGCAAAGCGGATTTTGTAGACAGTGTTTCACATCAACCATACCTTTCGCCAAGTCAATTAAAGAATCATACGCAATTTCTAATAACGCATACAGACGGGGCATTATTTGTCTATGACCCTGAATTTGAAGGAAAATTATCCTATGCTTATCATGATATACAGCAAACACAAGAAACAAGTCCATATTTTTTAGAACTCATTTCTATGTTTGATTTACAAGATGCAGCTGAAAATAACATATAAGAGGTAATTGTTTTGTTTTATCGGTAATTCTGGTAGAATCAACTTGGTGAAATATGTTATAATGATTGATGAACATGAATATGAGTGAGGTGTGGGATATGGCAAACTATAATTATATGGCAAGAGATATATTGCAAAAAGAATTTAAAACAAAAATGCGTGGCTATGATCCAGTAGAAGTGGATGAGTTTTTAGATGGGATTATTAAAGACTATGAAACGTTTAATCGTGAGTTATTAGAGTTAAGAGAAGAGAATCATCGATTAGTTGCGAAAGTAGATCAATTAACTAAGAGTACAGAGTCTTTGACAAGAATGCGTCAAGAAACGCCTAAGACTGTCAATACAGCAACAAACTTTGACATCTTAAAACGTCTATCAAATTTAGAAAAAGAAGTGTTTGGTAATCGCTTAGTCGAGAGTGATGATCAAGATACATTAGATGAAACAAAACAGTTTTAATCAAAAAATGATTTGGTAGTTTTCGGGTAATTACGGTTAGCTTGACTAGCTGAGGAAAGTCCATGCTCTCACAAGCTGAGAGTGCTTGTAGTGTTCGTGCTTAGCGAAAAAATAAGCTAAGGCAGATGTGTTTCACATTTGACGGCAGTTAAAACAGCTAAGGCTCTAGGGCTATGCTGGAGTAGACTTGAAAGTGCCACAGAGACGAAGCAATATTAGAAATAATATTGGTGGAACGGGTAAACCCCACGAGAGAGCAACCCAAACATAAGGTAGGGGCACTTTTTTCTAGGAAATGAACGAAGAAAAGAGGCAGTCGTAAGATTGCAGACAGATTATTACCGTTACTTTTTGATCCTGAGAGAAAGTAATACAGAACATGGCTTATAGAAAACTACCCTTATCAGGAATGAACCTTCCGTTTTAAAAAATGGAAGGCTTTTTTTTACAAAAGTTGATGAGTGAAATCAGAGTGATGCTGATATGAGAAAGGAATCCAACATGAAACAATTTAAATTAATGGCGACAGCAGCAAGTGGTATGGAAGCACTTGTAGGACAGGAATTACGAGATTTAGGAATAGAGTGTCAAGTCGAAAATGGACGCGCAATTTTTTATGGCGATATGACGACAATTGCTACCGCTAATATTTGGCTACGCACAGCTGACCGAGTAAAAATTATTGTAGGCGAATTTGATGCTTATACGTTCGAAGAGTTATTTGAAAAAACGAAAGCATTGCCTTGGGAAACACTATTACCGATGGATGCACAATTTCCAGTTGCTGGTAAATCAATTAAATCAAAATTATACAGTGTCTCTGATTGTCAAGCCATTACTAAAAAAGCGATTGTCAATCGTTTAAGCGAATACTATCATCGCTATGGTCGTTTACCTGAAACAGGGGCGTTGTATCAATTAGAAGTCGCTTTACTAAAAGACAAAGTGACCATTACTCTTGATACTACTGGCCCAAGTTTGTTCAAGCGTGGTTATCGTTTAGATAAGGGCGGTGCCCCTTTAAAAGAAAATATGGCAGCAGCGTTAGTGAAACTAACAAATTGGCGAAAAGACCGTCCGTTCTATGATCCGGTTTGTGGTTCAGGAACCATTTGTATTGAAGCCGCATTAATTGGGCATAATATTGCTCCAGGTTTTAATCGAGATTTTGCTTGTGAAGAGTGGTCATGGTTTGATCCCGAGATTTTTGATAAAGTACGAGCCGAAGCAGATGAACAGGCCGACTATGATATTGAACTTGATATATTAGGTACGGACATTGACGCACGAATGATAGAAATTGCGAAAAAAAATGCAGCAGAAGCGGGACTTTCTGATAGTATTCAATTTAAACAAATGCAATTAAAAGATTTTACGACTGAAAAAGAATATGGCGTGATTGTGGCCAATCCACCTTATGGCGAGCGTTTGGGTGAAGAAGAAGCCGTACGTCGTTTGTATAAAGAAATGGGCGACGTCTATCGACCATTAGATACATGGAGTAAGTATATCTTGACTAGTGATTTACAGTTTGAAGAATTTTATGGCGCAAAAGCGACTAAAAAAAGAAAACTGTATAATGGCTCTTTAAGAACTGATTTATTCCAATATTGGGGTAAACGCCCACCAAGACCAAAACGGAATGAGGAGTAATAATATGACACATATGACAGAAAAAGCCTTTCTTGAGCATTTAAAGGAAATGTCTCTTATTTCGCAAACATTAGGATTATTAGAATGGGATGTTCAAACCGGTATGCCAGAAGCATCAGCGGAACATCGTTCGGAAGTTGTCAGTTATATGAGTGGCAAGCACTTCGATTTAGCGAATGGGGAAAAGATGACATCATTCATCGACTATTTTTCTGAGAATTTAGTGGAACTTTCGCCTTTTGCTCAAGAGGTATTTGCGGATGTAAAAGAGAGTTATGAGCTGAATAACAATGTACCTCAAGACCGAATTATTGCTTACAGTAAAGCATTGTCAAAAGCTCATCAATCTTGGGTACAGGCAAGAGATGCGAAAGATTTTGCTATCTTTCTACCAGCGTTAGAAGAATTAGTAGCATTTAATAAAGAGTTTATTCCTTATCGTCAAAAGAACCAACGCACAGACTATGATGTATTACTTGATTTATATGAGCCTGACATGACAGTAGCGAAGTTAGATGATATTTTTGAAACCTTAAAAGAGGGCATTATTTCTCTTAGAAAAGAAATTGCCGAAAAAGGAACGCCTCCTGAAACAAACTTTATACATCGCTATGTTAGTAAAGAAGCGCAAAAAGAGTTTGTCTTAGAAGTTATTGAACAATTAGGATACGACCTATCTCGTGGTCGTTTAGATGATACCATTCATCCATTTATGCTAGGTATCAATCGACAAGATGCCCGTATCACAACGCGTTGGAATGAACATGACTTTTTAATGGCGACATTAGGAGTCATTCATGAAGCGGGACACGGTATGTACGAGCAAAATATTGATGAAAAATATGATCATACACCGTTATCACGTGGAACGTCTATGGGAATTCATGAATCACAGTCATTATTTAATGAAATCATTGTAGGGAGTAGTCGGGCTTTTTGGCAACGTCAGTACCCACGTTTACAAGCAATAACTGGTGATACCTTTGCTGATATAGATTTTGAAACATTTTATCGTGGGATTAAACAAAGCAAATCGAGCTTGATTCGTATTGAAGCAGATGCTTTAACCTACCCACTGCATATTATCATCCGTTATGAAATCGAGAAAATGATTTTTAATGAGGAGATTAATCTTGCTGATTTACCACAAATCTGGAACGATAAATATGAAGAATATTTAGGCATTCGCCCCGAAAATGATTTGGAGGGGATTTTACAAGATGTTCACTGGGCTGGCGGTAGTTTTGGTTATTTCCCTTCCTATGCATTAGGCTTTATGTATGCAGCACAGCTTTATCATGCGATGAATCAGCAATTTGATGTTGAAGCAGTCTTGGCATCAGAGGACTATTCACGTATTATTGAGTGGAATAAGAAACATATTCATCAATTCGGTGCTTCTAAAAAACCTAATGAATTAATTTTAAATGCGACAGGTGAGGCACTCAATCCAACCTATTTAATCGATTACATGCGAAAAATATTTTTTGACGTGTATCAAGTACAATAAAAAAAGCCGATGAGTTTGCTCATCGGCTTTTTAGCCTAAACTAATTTCTTTTTGGAAGTTCGATTAGCAATCGCATCGACAATAGTTGCAATCGCTCCATCTCCAGTAACATTACATGCCGTACCAAAGCTATCCTGTGCAAGATATAAGGCAATGATTAATGATATCATGGCTGCATCAAAACCAAGAATTGATGCGAGAGGGCCTGTTGCAGCCATAACTGCACCACCAGGAACGCCTGGAGCAGCAATCATAATAATTCCTAAAACGAGAATAAAAGGTAACATCTCGCCAAAGTTTGGTAAGTGGTCTTTCATAAATAAAATGGCCATAGAACAGCTGACTAATGTAATGGTGCTGCCAGCTAAGTGAATATTAGCGCATAAGGGAATAACAAAGTCGACAATTCGCTCAGAGATCCCCGCTTTTTTTGCTTGTTGTAAAGTAACAGGTATAGTGGCAGCCGATGATTGTGTCCCGACAGCTGTAAAATATGCTGGCGCCATTGTTTTTAATAGAAAGAACGGATTTTTCTTATTCATTGATCCTGCAACTGAGTATAAGAAAATCAGATAAATGATATGTAAAATTATAATCATTAAAAAGACTTTCGCAAAAATGCTTAAAATTGTCTGAACTTGTCCGGCATACGTCATATTGGCGAAGATACCGAAAATATGGAATGGCAACAAAGGAATAATTGCTTTTTGCAACGTCCATACAACTATTGATTGAAATTCATCGAATACTTGAAATAATTGATTACTTTTTAAAGTACTTAGACCTAATCCTATCATAAATGAAAGCACTAAAGCAGTCATCACATCCATAATCGGTGGAATTTCTATAGTTAGTAAACTTTTGACAAGTCCTTCGCTTGGGTCACTAATATTTTTCATCATAGTTAAATGAAGCATTTTGGGATAAAGCAACCGTGCTACTGAAAATGCAAAAATGCCAGCAATAATACTTGATAGATAAGCGGTTAAGGTTGTCACCCCGAGAAGTTTGCCCGCATCTTGTGATAGAGAGCCAATCCCAGGGACAATAAAACCAATAATAATCAACGGAACAATAAATGATAAGAAACTTCCAAAGATCTGGTTAAATGTCGCACTAAGTTGAATAACTACCAGGGGGGCAAAGGTTCCTGTCATCACCCCTAAAATAACGGCGATAACAATTTTCAATAATAATGGTATTTTTTTCATAAAACATCCTCCTGGTTTCTCATTAGATTATTATGATTATATCATTATATTTTAATTTGTAAAGAGGGAATGAAAAAAATAATGTAAATTCATTTTTTATTCAAGGCTTGTCGAGCCAAGTTATCAGCGCCTTTATTTTGCTTTTCGGGAATCCATTGCAAAATAAAGAGATGACAGTGGTCTATCATATGATTGATACGTTGTAAATACGGTGCAAAATGTTGATTTTTAGTATGACCTCGCTCAATCACTTGACTGACTACTTTACTATCTGTGAACATAAAAATCGTTTGATTTTCCCATTGACGATTTAAGACATATTCCAACGCCCATTCAACCGCTCTAAACTCTGCTTCGTGGTTGCTCGTATCAGAAATAGGAATAGCATGTTGCTCGTATAGATTATGATCGCCAATCAGGACGATTCCAATACCACTAGGACCTGGATTGCCTTTTGTGGCTGCATCAACATAGATTTTTAACATAATTTACTCCTTTTTGCGTGTCAGTCTAATGTCGCTATGTTAAGATATAATAGAATGAGAAAAGGTGAGGAAGACGCGTGAATAAGAAAAACAGCACAGTTAAAATATACTGGCAGCCAGAATGGGCGACGAGTATTGTCTATTGGTCTTATACGATATTATTAGGTTGTTTAGCGCTGATTATTCAATTAGAATTAATTCGAGTAAATATCTATACCATTCTATTAGGAACAGCTAGTCTGATTTCTTTTGTAGTAGGAACTCAGCGTTATTTGATTGTCACTGAAAAAATTATTAAAAAAGTGCCATTGTTAAAGAAAAATACTCAAATTATTGAAATTTATCATATCAAAAGCATCGATATTTTAAACTTTTCAGTTACTATTACTCAACATGATGGCGCGAAGATGACCATGCTAATGTTAAAGAAACAGCAAGTAAAACTTATAGAAGCATTATCGGACAACAATAATTTTCAAGGTATTATAATAAATAGAAAAGACATGGGATGAGTCCCATGTCTTTTTTAAAGACTTTCAGAATCTATATCTAATATTTCTACATTTGTCGCTTGCTCACCACGTCGACCTTCAACAATATCGAAAGAAACGGGCTGGTTTTCTTTTAACGTTCTAAAACCATCACCTAAGATTCCTGTAAAATGAACAAAAACGTCCTCATCTTCGTGATAAGTAATGAATCCGTATCCTTTTTTGGCATCGAACCATTTCACTCTACCTTTTATCATTTTACATTCCTCCAATTAAAAGTATCGTACCTTTTCATTATAGAAGTAATTTCGAGAAAGGTCAATGATGAAACCTAATAGTAGCGCAACATTATCGAGTTTATGACATCTATGTTACAGACAGAATAAATTATATTACAAAGTCTAACAACTTGTTAACAACATCTCATTTTTTGCTATAATGATGGTGTTGAATACGTGTACAGGATGTGATAATGGTGCAGTCATGGAGAGTGTGGAGTTATAAATTAGGGTATGTTTGCGGTAAGTTTGTTTCGTTTTATCCCTCACAAATCAAAAAAACATGGGTTAAAATGACTGAGAAAACGACCGTTGTCACACGAAAATAAAAAATAGGGCTTACACGCCAAGTAGATTATCAATTTCTACTTGGCTTTTTTTGCTTTTAACGTTATGATAATAACGATACATGATATTGTAAGAAAAGGTGATAATATGAAAATAAATTTAAAACGAAAAGCAGGTTATATGGGGATAGGTTCTGCGATTAACGTATTAAAAAACAATCAAAAAATTGCTACGATTTCACCAGAAGAAACGATAGAAGTCGACGTTGAATCAGGGGACAAATTACAAGTAGTTTATGGTATTTTAAAAAGTGAAGTCTTTGATGTCACAGAAGAACATCAAGATCGTACTTTTGATGTTCATATGAATCCTGTCGTCTTTAATTTTTATGTGACTTACTTTACCTTGATTTTTATTATTCCGTTACTATTTAAATCATGGGTATTCGCAATAGCTTTAGTAGCCTTTTATGGCGTTTTCATTTGGTTAATGGGTAAGAAATTCTACATTATGGAAGAAGTGGCTGAAAAGTGACCTTAGCTTCAGATGAGTTCTTAGCTAGTTTTAATCGTATTGAAAAATGGTTACAAAAAGAATTACCTGGAGATGAACGCTTTGGTTTTTCAGAGTTAGTGCGAAGAGCAAGTAAGCAAAAGATTAGCGTTATTGAAGAGTATGAAGATGATTTATTGCAGATTGCACAATTACGAAATGCTATTATTCATGATCGTATTTCACCAGATTTTGTGATAGCCGAGCCAAATGAATGGGTGCTCAACCGTCTCATCGAAATTGAAAAACGCTTAACGCATCCAGAGATGGTTTTACCTCGTTACGAGAAGTATGTAACAGGATTTGAAGAAGATATACCGCTGACTGAGCTACTAAAAATTGTCGCGCAACATGGTTACTCACAATTCCCTATTTATCGTAAAGGGACATTTTTAGGCTTGATTACGGCGCATGGACTAGGTATTTGGATGGCAAAGCAACATAAAAATGATTGTTTACAAATCGGCGGTTTACACGCGAAAGATGTTTTGATTAGCGACCGTCGTAGTCAAAATTTTCGCTTTGCTTCTGCTACGACATTTGTATATGAAGTGACGCGTTGGTTTCATACAAATCCTTCTTTAGAGGCAGTTCTTATCACACGTGATGGTAAGCCTAATGGTAATTTATTGGGTATCATTCGTCCAAAAGATGTTTTTCAAAATGAATGGAGAAATTGAGGAAGCATATATGTGGTTTTTATTAATTATCGCAATCGTTATAGGGTTAGACCAGTGGTTAAAGTTTTGGGTAACAGAACATATTGGCTACGGTGAAACGCTATTTGACAATAATCCCATTTTGTCACTAACAAACATTCACAACGAAGGCGCAGCCTGGAGTATATTAGAAGGGAAAATGTGGTTCTTTTATCTCGTCACTTTTTTAACTGTTGGAGCGACATCGTTTATCTTAATTAAATATCGCTCTGAGTCTAAATGGCTAACGATTGGCCTTAGTTTAATTATTGGTGGCGCATTAGGGAACTTTATTGATCGTTTACGTTTAAATTATGTTGTGGATATGTTTCAAACAAATTTCATGAATTTTCCAATATTTAATATTGCAGACGTCGCTTTAACGATTGGCGTTATCTGTGTTTTTATTTATATTATGTTAGATGACGCATTAGAAATGGTAGGATAAAAAATGTTAGAACAATTAGAATTAATCATTAGTGATGAAAAGGGACGTCTTGATAAGGTGTTAGCGGATACGTATAGTGATTATTCCCGCTCACAAATCCAACAATGGTTGAAAGCGGGATATGTGACAGTAAACGATATGCCTGTTGCGGCTCGTTATAAGGTTGCTACCGGAGATAAAATTGTCATCTCAAGACCTTCACCAGAAAAGTTAACAGTTGAACCTGAAAATATTCCGCTAGACATCGTGTACGAAGATGACGATTTACTTGTCGTGAATAAACCACAAGGAATGGTTGTTCATCCGTCAAAGGGTCATGCTTCTGGTACCTTAGTAAACGCGCTTCTTTATCATTCGCGAGATATTGCTAGTATAAACGATGTCGTCCGTCCGGGGATTGTTCATCGGATTGACAAAGATACGTCAGGATTGTTAATGGTGGCGAAAAATGATGTGACGTTAAGAGGGCTACAACAACAATTACAAGCACATACTGTCAAGCGAGAGTATATTGCCTTGGCTCATGGTGTCATTGTCCACGAGCGAGGTAAGATTGATGCTCCTATCGGTCGAGATCCACACAATCGCGTCACTCAAACCGTCATTGAGTCTGGAAAGCCTGCCGTCACACATTTTCAAGTAATGGAGCGGTACCAAGACTATACATTGTGTCGCTGTCGTTTAGAAACAGGACGGACACATCAGATACGTGTGCATATGGCGTATATTGAACATCCTATTGCAGGTGATCCTGTATATGGACCTAACGTCACTTTAGAAGGAGCAGGACAGTATTTACATGCTGCGACACTAGGATTTACTCATCCGAGAACGAATGAAACACTCTATTTTGAAGCTCCTTTACCAACATATTTTGAATCAGCTTTAAAAAACTTAGCAAAATAGTTTGCAATTTAGATGAAAAACAGGTATGATAATTTTAATCAAATAGAAATCCTTTAAAGTGGTCCTGTGAGGCTAACAAGGAAAGACACGACACGATTAGTTTGTACCTTAGAGATACTCTAAGTATGCACTATTCTCAATGTTTAAACGTCCATCCTACTTCACAGCGAAGTAGGATTTTTTTATTATAAAGATTAGGGGGAAATGAGATGGCAAAGAAAGTGGTAGACGAGATGACGATGACACGCGCGTTAACACGTATCACGTATGAAATTATTGAAAGAAATAAAGGCATCGATGACATCGTGTTAGTGGGCATTAAAACACGAGGAATATTTTTAGCTAATCGAATAGCTGATCGTTTGGAACAGCTAGAAGGAAAGAAAATCCCAGTTGGTGAGTTAGATATTACGTTATATCGAGATGATAAGCCAGGAAAATCAGATAGAGATGCCCAAGTGAACGGGACTAATATTCCTGTTGATATTCAAGGAAAACAAGTCATCTTAGTAGATGATGTTTTGTTTACGGGTAGAACGATTCGTGCCGCACTAGATGCGCTTATGGATATCGGTCGCCCTGAAAAAATATCGGTCGCTGTTTTAGTCGATCGAGGCCACCGTGAATTACCAATTCGTGCGGATTTTGTTGGAAAAAATATTCCAACATCCCTAGATGAAGAAATTATTGTTAAGATGAAAGAAATTGACGGAGAAGATGGTGTAACCATCGCGAAATAAATTTGAATAGCTTGCTTTTTAATTGAGTACAGAGAGACGCAAAAAAGCGACCATTAACTTACTGACAGGATGAGTAGGTTTAATTTGAGCAGTCTCTATTGATAGAGGCTGCTTTTTTATTATGAAGGAGGACATTATGAAAACAACACAATCATTTAGAAACCCAGATGCTGTATTGGATATACAAGATAAACCGAAAGCGAGTCAGTGGTTATTACTTAGCTTTCAGCACTTATTTACCATGTTCGGTGCGACTGTTTTAGTGCCAATTTTAGTCGGAATCGATCCAAGTGTTGCTCTATTTAGTTCAGGTATTGGAACAATGGTTTATATTATCGCGACTGGGGCAAAAATCCCTGCTTATCTTGGCAGCAGTTTTGCCTTTATACCAGCAATGACGTTACTTTTAAAAGACCCCGATGCTGGCTACGCTGCAGTAGCGCAAGGTGCTATAACGACGGGACTTGTCTATATCATCGTAGCGATGATTATAAAGCGACATGGAGCAGATTGGATAGAAAAGTTATTACCTCCCATTGTCGTTGGGCCTGTTATTATGGTTATCGGTCTAGGTCTAGCTGCTAATGCAGCCAATAATGCGATGTTTGATATCAATGGTGATTACAGTCCAAAATATATCATGGTCGCATTAATAACATTGGGACTTACCATTATTTTTAATATGTTTTTAAAAGGATTTCTAGGATTAATTCCGATACTACTAGGTATCGTCAGTGGCTACTTTGTTGCACTAGGTTTTGGCATAGTAGATTTGAGTATTATCAAAAATGCCGCATGGATACAAGCACCTGATTTTCATTTTATCTTATTAGAGGGAAGCAAAGGGATTCAGTGGAGCGCGATCTTAATGATGGCACCGATTGCGTTTGTGACAATGACAGAACATATGGGGCATATCACCGTCTTAAATCGTTTAACAAAACGTGATTTTTTCCAAAACCCTGGTTTACATCGCACGCTACTTGGTGATGGGCTTGCTCAAATCACGGCTGGTTTAGTGGGTGGACCACCTGTGACAAGCTACGGAGAAAACATTGGTGTACTAGCAATCACTAGAATTCATAGTATCTTTGTTATTGGAGGAGCAGCCGTCTTAGCTATGATTTTAAGTTTTGTTGGTAAGGTTAGTGCAGTCATCCATAGTATTCCAAGTCCAGTTATATCAGGTATTAGCTTTATCTTGTTTGGCGTCATTGCTTCTAGTGGATTAAAAATTTTGATTGAACAAAAAATTGATTTTGATAAAAAACGCAACCTTATTATTGCTTCAGTTATTTTAGTAGTAGGAATTGGCGGGTTGATTTTTAAAGTAGGAACTTTTGAATTACAAGGAATGGCACTTGCAACATTATTTGGGATTATTTTAAATCTAATTTTACCGGAAGAAGCAGCGAGCGAAAAAGAATAAAGAATCAGAGAGGATGACATCATTGTGATTATCAATCGAGAACAAGTAAGTTTAAAACATTTATTAACTGTGGAAGCACTTAACAATCAGGAAGTATTAGGTTTGATTCGTCGTGCGCAACAGTTTAAACAAGGTGTGGCTTCACCTAAATTGAAACGCGATTATTATGCCGCAAACTTATTTTTTGAAAATAGTACGCGAACGCATAAAAGTTTCGACATGGCTGAGCGCAAGATGGGATTAAATGTGATTGAATTTGACACGTCTACAAGCTCAGTTAATAAAGGTGAATCCCTCTATGATACGGTTTTAACAATGTCAGCGATTGGGGTCGATGTGTGTGTGATTCGTCATTCAGAAGAAAACTACTATCATCAATTAATGGAAAGTAAAACCATTCGATGTAGTTTAATCAACGGAGGCGATGGAAGTGGGCAGCATCCAACACAGTGTTTGTTAGACTTGATGACGATTTATGAAGAGTTTGGTCGTTTTAAAGGACTTAATGTCGCGATAGTCGGCGATATTACGCACTCGCGCGTGGCAAAATCAAATATGCAAATGCTTAAGCGATTAGGAGCTAATGTCTTCTTCTCTGGTCCTGATGAATGGTACGACGCACAATATGAAGCATTTGGAACATTTATGGCATTGGATGAGTTAGTGCCTAACATGGATGTCATCATGCTCTTGCGTGTACAGCATGAACGGCATGACGGGACCGAGTTATTTGATAAGGAAGCTTATCACCAAGCGTACGGTTTAACAGAGGAGCGAGCAAGTCATATGGCAAAACATGCGATTATCATGCATCCAGCTCCTGTCAATCGAGATGTTGAATTAGCGGATAGTTTAGTTGAATCGTTATCTTCGCGGATCGTCATGCAAATGACGAACGGCGTATTTATGAGAATGGCAATATTAGAAGCAATCTTAGAAGGGAAGGCTTAAGACATGGCAATTTTATTGAAAAACGGCTTTTGTTTAAATGGACATAATGAATGGGTGGCAACTGATTTACTAATAGAAGATGGAAAAATTAGAGCGAAGGGACTAGCACTTGAAGATGTTAGAATTAACGGAAATCTAGAAATTATTGATTGTGCTGATAAGTTAATTGCTCCTGGGTTTGTCGACGTTCACGTCCATTTTCGTGAACCAGGTTTCACGCATAAAGAAACCATACAGACGGGAAGTGTTGCTGCCGCTCGTGGAGGCTTTACTACAGTCTGTGCGATGCCTAATCTTGATCCCGTCCCAGATAATGTTTCGGACTTTTTAGATATTGAGCAACGTATTGAAAAAGATGCTGTTATCGACGTTCGCCAGTATGCTCCAATTACCAAAAGCCTAAGAAGTGAAACGTTAGTGGATATGGCCGCTTTAAAAGAAGCTGGTGCTTTTGCCTTCACGAATGATGGTGTGGGAGTTCAAACAGCTGGCACGATGTATCTAGCAATGAAGAAAGCGAAAGAGTTAGAGATGAGTATTGTCGCACATACAGAGGATGAATCACTTCTCTTTGGTGGATGTATGCATCACGGTGCTCAATCGGAAAAGCTTGGTCTGCCTGGCATTTTAAGCGCAACAGAATCATCTCAAATCGCCCGTGATTGTTTACTTGCGGAAGAAACTGGCGTTCATTATCATGTTTGTCATGTTTCAACCAAAGAAAGTGTTCGAGTCATACGAGATGCTAAACGAGCAGGGGTCAATGTAACAGCAGAAGTCTGTCCACATCATTTGATTTTAACAGACGCTGCCATTACATCGGATAATAGTCAGTTTAAAATGAACCCACCTTTACGTGCGGAAGAAGACCGGTTAGCTTTAATTGAAGGTCTACTCGATGGAACAATCGACTGTTTAGCGACTGACCATGCGCCACATCATGCTGATGAAAAAGCTCTTTCCATGACAGAAGCGCCTTTTGGAATTGTCGGAAGTGAAACGGCATTTGCCTTGATGAATCATCACTTTGTAAAAACTGGGATTTTCACATTGCAACAAGTGATTGATTGGCTGACATACAAACCAGCTCGATTATTTAAGCTACCAGTGGGAACGCTAAATATTGGTGCACGTGCAGATATTACTGTGTTAGATGTTGAAAAACAATATGAAATTAACGAACAGGACTTTGCTTCTAAGTCACATAATACGCCATTTTTAAATCAAACGGTGACGGGACAAGTTCTATACACTTTCTCAAACGGTCAAAAAGTTTGGGATGAACAGGAGGAACGGTCATGAAACGATTTTTACTATTAGAAGATGGAACGGTTTTAGAAGGCAAAGCGTTTGGTTCTCTTAAACCTACAACAGGTGAATTAGTTTTTACGACGTGTATGACAGGCTATCAAGAAACGATTACCGACCAAAGTTTTAACGGTCAGATTGTTGTCTTTACATACCCTTTGATTGGTAATGTAGGAATTAATCGAGATGATTCTGAATCGATTCAACCAAGTTGTAAAGGGGTCGTAGTGAATGAATTAGCTCGTCGACCATCTAACTGGCGTCATCATCTTTCACTGGATGATTTTCTTAAGCAACGAGGAATTCCTGGGATTGCTGAAATTGATACACGCGCATTAACTAAACGTATTCGTGCGAACGGTACTTTAAAAGCGACGTTTATCAATGAAGGAGTCGACCTAGAACATGCGTTAGATCAATTAAGAGCGACTGTTTTACCAACACAGACCGTTGCTGAAGTTTCAACGAAAACTGCTTATCCAAGTCCGGGAACAGGTAAAAAAATTGTCGTAATGGATTTCGGTTTAAAACACAGCATACTTAGAGAATTAAACAAACGTCAATGTGATATTACTGTCGTACCTTATCATACATCAGCCGAGGAAATTGCTAGCATGAGTCCAGACGGCATATTATTAAGTAATGGACCGGGAAATCCGGCTGCTTTACCCACTGTTTTACCGGTTATTCAAACATTACAGCAACGCTTTCCAATGTTTGGTATCTGTCTAGGACACCAACTACTTTGTTTAGCTAATGGCGCAAAAACAGAACCTTTATCATTTGGTCATCGTGGTGGTAATCATCCTGTTAGAGAAATTGCTACAGGTGATGTTCGTTTTACTTCTCAAAATCATCAATATGTTGTAGCGAAAGATAGTTTAAGAGAGACACCACTATTATTAACCTATGAACATCTTAATGACGGAAGTGTCGAAGGGGTAAAACATCAAGAGTTACCAGTATTCAGTGTACAGTTTCATCCAGACGCTGCACCAGGTCCACACGATACTCTCACGATATTCGACGATTTTATGAGTTTGATTGAAAGTTGGAAGGAGCAAACAAATGCCTAAAAGAAATGACATCAAGAAAATATTAGTAATTGGCTCTGGCCCAATCGTTATCGGACAAGCAGCAGAATTTGACTATGCTGGAACGCAAGCCTGTCTATCGTTAAAAGAAGAAGGGTATGAAGTTGTTCTTATTAATTCAAATCCTGCAACGATTATGACCGACAAAGAAATCGCTGACCGAGTTTATATTGAACCAATCACGCTAGAATTTGTTTCAGCTATTATTCGCAAGGAGCGTCCCGATGCGCTTCTACCAACACTTGGTGGACAAACTGGTTTAAACATGGCCATGGCCTTATCAAAAGCAGGGGTTTTAGAACAATATGATGTAGAATTGCTTGGAACAAAACTATCGGCGATTGATCAAGCAGAAGATCGCGACCTTTTTAAACAACTTATGGAAGAATTGGGACAGCCGATACCAGAAAGTACGATTGTAACGACAGTCGAAGAAGCGTTAGCATTTGCTAGTGAAATCGGCTATCCACTCATCGTACGACCAGCATTTACTCTGGGAGGAACAGGTGGTGGAATGTGCGACGATGAAGAGAGCTTAATTGCTATTACGAAGAATGGCTTAAAACTGTCGCCAGCCACTCAGTGCCTCATCGAAAAAAGTATCGCAGGTTATAAAGAGATTGAATACGAAGTCATGCGCGATGCAGCTGACAATGCGATTGTGGTTTGTAATATGGAAAATTTTGATCCTGTCGGTATTCACACAGGCGATTCCATTGTTTTTGCACCAAGTCAAACTTTAACGGACGTCGAGCATCAACTGCTCCGTGACGCGTCATTAAAAATCATCCGTGCCTTAGAAATTGAAGGTGGCTGTAATGTACAATTAGCTTTAGATCCTAACAGTTTTAACTACTATGTCATTGAAGTTAACCCAAGAGTGAGTCGTTCTTCAGCCCTAGCTAGTAAAGCAACAGGCTATCCAATTGCCAAACTAGCAGCAAAAATCGCTGTTGGATTGACATTGGATGAAATCAAGAATCCCGTTACTCAAACGACATACGCCGCTTTTGAACCCACATTAGACTATGTTGTCAGTAAAATACCACGTTGGCCTTTTGATAAATTTGATAAAGGGGAACGTCGTTTAGGAACACAAATGAAAGCGACTGGCGAAGTAATGGCGATGGGACGAACGTTAGAAGAATCTCTTTTAAAAGCAGTGCGTTCATTAGAAATTGGCATGAAGCATCTCGATCTTCCAGAAGCACAAGAAGCGAGTGACGATGACTTAATTATAAAAATGATTAAACCGCAAGATGACCGTCTTTTCTACTTGGTTGAGGCGCTAAAGCGTGGCTATACAATTGAAGAGTTAAATCAATTAACTAAGATCGACTTATACTTTTTAGATGTCTTAGCGCATATTATTGAAATAGAAGAAGAACTAAAGGTTAAGCCTTTTGATAGTAGTGTATTAAAGAAAGCAAAACGCTACGGCTTAACTGATGAAATTATTGCCCAAATGTGGGAAACGGATGAACAGGTCATTCGCGACTTGCGAAAAAAAGAAAACGTCTTACCAACCTATAAAATGGTTGATACATGTGCGGGAGAATTTGATTCGGCAACTCCTTACTTTTATAGTACGTATTCACAGGAACAAGAAAGTACGCGTTCTGAACGACCATCCATCTTAGTTTTAGGTTCTGGACCGATAAGGATTGGACAGGGAGTCGAATTTGACTACGCAACGGTTCACTCCGTTAAAGCGATACAATCACTTGGTTATGAAGCAATTATTATGAATAGCAATCCGGAAACTGTATCGACGGACTTTTCTATCTCCGATAAACTTTACTTTGAACCTTTAACGTTTGAAGATGTCATGAATGTCATTGAATTGGAACAGCCTGAAGGGGTCATCGTGCAATTTGGTGGTCAAACAGCGATTAATCTGGCAGAACCGTTACATCGAGCTGGTGTAAAAATTATGGGAACGAGTATTGAAGATTTAGACCGAGCAGAAAATCGTGATTTATTTGAACAAGCCTTACAAGCATTAAACATTCCACAACCATTAGGTAGTACGGCAATGAAGACGGAAACGGCGCTTGAGATAGCGGAAAAAATTGGTTATCCCGTATTAGTTCGGCCAAGTTATGTATTAGGTGGTCGAGCGATGGAAATTGTCGATAATGAGGAAGATTTACGGGCTTATATGATAGACGCTTTTAAAGCCTCACCAGATCATCCTATCCTTATTGATCGATATATTACCGGACTAGAGTGTGAAGTTGATGCCATTTGTGACGGAAAGACGGTGTTAATCCCTGGTATTATGGAACATGTGGAACGAGCAGGTGTTCACTCAGGAGATTCTATGGCGGTCTATCCACCGCAAAGACTCTCAGAAAAAGTTGTCGCTAAGATTGAAACGTATACTGAAAAATTAGCATTAGGACTAAACTGTTTAGGAATGATGAACATCCAATTTGTCATAGACGGAGAAGAGGTTTATGTCATTGAAGTTAACCCTCGAGCGAGTCGAACGGTACCTTTCTTAAGTAAAGTGACCGATATTCCAATGGCTCAAATTGCCACTCGAGCAATTTTGGGCGAGCGCTTAATCGATATGGGGTATCAAACTGGATTGTATCCGAATCAGGAATTTGTTTCTGTTAAAGCACCTGTCTTTTCGTTTGAAAAGTTACAAGCGGTCGATAGTTATTTAGGACCTGAAATGAAATCTACTGGAGAAGTAATGGGAACAGATCGCACATTAGAAAAAGCATTGTATAAAGCATTTGAAGCGAGTGGTATGCATTTACCTGAGACAGGTGCCGTATTAATGACCATTGCCGATGAAACGAAAGCTGAGGCTTTAGAAATAGCCAAAGAATTTGACGCAATTGGTTATGAACTCTATGCCACAGCCGGCACAAGTCGCTTTTTAACTGAGCATGGCTTACGTACGACCGTAGTAGCTAGGATTAGTCAAGAAGCGGAAGAGACCGTTGTCGACGTCATTCGAACTGGAAAAGTCCAGGTCGTTGTCAATACAATGGATAAAAAAAGAACAGGCGCATCAGACGGCTTTATGATTCGACGAACAGCAGTTGAAAACGGTGTTCCTTTGCTGACATCTTTAGATACAGCCAAAGCCATTTTGAGTGTGATGGTATCACAACGCATGAGTGTTCAAGCATTATAATCAGTAAGGAGATAAACGAGATGAAACAAGAATTGATGAAAGTCGTATCACAACGTTTAATTGCTCATAATATATATGAAATGGTAATGACAGGTGAATTAGTTAAAGAAATGAACACGCCCGGACAATTTTTACATTGTTTAGCTCCAAGAGCCGATTTACTGTTGAGACGTCCTATTAGTATCGCTGATATTAATCATCAAGAGCAAACTTGTACGATTATTTATCGAGCAGACGGTGACGGTACACGCGCGATGAGCACTTTAGTCGCAGACGATACGATTGATATTATGGGACCACTTGGTAAAGGTTTTCCGGTTGAGGATATTAGTGAACGAGAAGAAATTCTGATTGTAGGTGGTGGAATCGGGGTTCCGCCTTTACATGAAGTTGCTAAACAAGCTTATTTAAGAGGCGCTAAGGTCACCAGTTTACTCGGATTTGCAACAGAAAAAGTAGTGTACTATGAAGAAGCATTTCGTCAATTCGGAGACACCCTTATTGTAACAGATGACGGTTCTTACGGATTTAATGGTCATGTTGGACAATTACTCGCCAAACATTTGGAAGAAAATCCGACCGAATACAGTGCTATATACGCTTGCGGTGCCAAAGGGATGTTAAAACTGATTTCAGACTCGTTTGGTTATCATCCGCGTGCCTATGTTTCTATGGAAGAACGAATGGCTTGCGGTATGGGAGCTTGTTACGCTTGTAATTGTCAAGTGAAGCAAGCGGATGGGTCTGTTACAACGAAAAAAGTTTGTGATCAAGGACCTGTTTTTAAAGCAGGGGAGGTGGTATTATGAACCGACTAAAAGTAGAATTACCGGGACTCTCTCTTAAAAATCCGATTATGCCAGCTAGTGGTTGTTTTGGATTTGGCGAAGAATATGCCAAATACTACGATATCAGTCAGTTAGGTGCCATTATGGTCAAAGCGGCTACTCTGGAACCACGAGCAGGAAATCCGACTCCGCGTGTAGCAGAAACACCAAGCGGTATGTTGAACGCTATTGGCTTACAAAATCCGGGGCTTGATGTGATTATGAATGAAAAATTACCTGCGATAGAACAATATGATGTGCCGATTATTGCAAATGTCGCAGGTTATACGACGGAAGATTACGTTGAAGTATGTCGTCGCATTGGCGATGCGCCAAACGTCAAAGCGATTGAATTAAATATTTCCTGTCCGAATGTAAAATGTGGCGGGATTACGTTTGGAACAGATGCACAAGTAGCTGGAGAGTTAACGAAAGCAGTTAAGGCGGTCGCAAAGGTACCCGTCTATGTGAAATTGTCTCCGAACGTTACCGACATTGTGCCGATTGCAAAAGCAGTAGAAGAGGCTGGTGCTGACGGAATAACAATGATTAATACGCTCTTAGGAATGAGAATAGATTTAAAATCACGTCAACCTGTTTTAGCCAATCAAACGGGGGGATTGTCAGGACCAGGTATTAAACCTGTAGCGATTCGGTTAATCCACCAAGTCTCTCATGCAGTTTCTATTCCAATTATTGGAATGGGGGGCGTTATGACAGTCGATGACGTACTTGAGATGTTCCTTGCAGGAGCAAGCGCTGTCGCTGTGGGGACAGCAAATTTTACAGACCCTTATATCTGTCCGAAGTTAATCGATGCTTTACCTCAGAGAATGGACGAGTTAGGCATTGAAAGCATTGAACAATTAATTGCTGAAGTTAAGGAGGCACGTTAATATGCACAGACCGATAATCGCCCTTGATTTTCCTAACCAAAAAGAAGTCCTGAGATTTCTTAGTCAATTTCCTGATGACCTATCACTCTTTGTAAAAGTCGGTATGGAGTTGTTTTACCAAGAAGGGCCGTCAATTGTTCACTTGTTAAAAGAAAAAGGGCACGATGTCTTTTTAGATTTAAAATTACATGACATTCCCAATACAGTTCAGTCTGCTATGAAAGGAATCGCAAAGTTAGGTGTGACGATGACGAACGTTCATGCGGCAGGAGGAGTCGCTATGATGGAAGCGGCTTTAGCAGGACTCCATGCCGGTTCGCAGTCAAAACAAAAAGTACCGATTTTGCTGGCGGTTACTCAATTAACCTCAACTAGCGAAGAAATGATGCAAGCTGATCAGGGAATAAAGATGTCTCTAAATGAGAGTGTGTTACATTATGCGACGCAGGTGAAAAAAAGCGGATTAGATGGCGTCGTTTGTTCTGCGTTAGAAGTTGAGATGTTAAAAAATCATATAGGGGAATCATTTGTTTGCTTGACACCGGGTATACGTCCGACTGACAGTCAACAAGGCGACCAAAAACGCGTTGTTACCCCTAAACAGGCTAGACGTATCGGTTCAGATTATATCGTGGTAGGCCGTCCTATCACACAGGCGGCAGATCCGTATGCTGCTTATCAACGCATCACAGAAGAATGGAGTGGAGTGAAATAATATGACAAATGCCAAAGAAATTGCCAAACATTTACTTGATATTAAAGCGGTTAGTTTAAGTCCTACAGCGCCTTTTACTTGGGCGAGTGGCTTGAAAAGTCCTATTTATTGTGACAATCGAGTGACGATGAGCTATCCAGTAGTTCGTCGTCAAATAGCACAAGGATTGGCGCAGCTCATTCAAGATACATATGGAGAAATCGATGTCGTTGCTGGAACGGCTACGGCAGGTATCCCACATGCAGCGTGGGTAGCGGAAATTTTAGATTTGCCGATGATTTATATTCGAAGCAGTGCTAAAAAACACGGAAAAGGCAATCAAATTGAAGGAGTGCTACATGAAGGACAACGTGTGGTCGTCATTGAAGACTTAATATCAACAGGGGGAAGTGTTTTAGAAGCGACAGATGCTGTAGAAAATGCCGGTGGGAAAGTTTTAGGCGTTGCTGCTATCTTCACTTATGAATTAGCACAAGCAACAAAGCAGTTTTCTGCTAAAAATATGGCGTTTACAACCCTTACGCAATATTCAACTCTCATTGAAGTCGCACGTGAAAATAGCGTTATTTCAGAAAATGAGTTAAAATTACTTATGCAGTGGCGCGAAAACCCGCAAGAATGGAATGCCCTGTAACGCTAAAATGAAATGAGTGAGGATTATGAAAAGTACCGCTTCAAATTTAATACTCCCATGGGATTATCATAATAATGGACCCGAAAAGTGGGCGACCTTGACAGATGAGTTTAAAAAGGCGGGTGAAGAACCGCTTCAATCGCCAATTGCGTTAGGTAAAAGCGAACTAACATCTGGAGCTTTACCCGATTCCTTGACTTTCCATTATCAAGCGACCATTTTTGAAAAATCCTTACAAACCTATACGTTACATTTACTACCAACACATCAAGAGAATACGATAGTTTGGCAAGATGTCACTTATATCTTAGAAGATGTTCACTTTCATATTCCGAGTGAGCATACATTGGATGATAAGGCTAGCGAAATCGAGTTTCATTTCGTACATCGTAACCAACAAGATGAGTTACTTGTAATCGGTTGTTTATATAATCAGAGCGAAACAATCTCAGGGTTGTTTGATACAGGTCTTTCCGAAGAACAACATTGGTATGAGTCAGCTGACAACATCTCTTTTGATCCACGTATGTTATTACCTGTGTCACCAAGCTTCTACTATTATCACGGCTCCTTAACGACCCCTCCAACAGTTAGTGGTGTGAAATGGCTCGTTATGGATGATATTTATCATATACAGCCGCATTTATTTTTACAGCTAAAAGATTTTTTACAAAGTACACACAATAATCGACCATTACAACCAGCTTTTCATCGTATGGTGTGTCATTGTCCTAATCATTAATAGAAAGAAGAGTCTATGCTTTATGCCATGCAAGACTCTTCTTTTTGTTTGACTTTTTATACGAATTCACGTAACTTGTTAAGAAAATAAGAAAGGACGTTTGATATGGAAAAATTACCATTGGTCATTGTGTTACTAGCGGCGCTTTTAATTCCACTTATGATGGGGAAATTTAAAATTAATGTCTTTCCATCGATTGTAGCAGAAATTATTGTCGGAATTATTTTAGGAAAGAGCGTTTTAAATATTATTGAAATTGGGGATTATTTGGAGATATTTTCATCCTTTGGGGTCGTGTTTTTAGTATTTCTTAGTGGGATGGAAATTGACTTTTCTTTATTTAAAAAGAAAGAAGAGACATCCGATGAGGACACGAAAGCAGTTAATCCTTTGAAGATAGCTCTGACAGCATATTTGACTATGCTAGTCCTATCGTTTGCTGTCAGTTACTTTTTTCATTTTAGTGGTTTATTTGAAGATTACTGGTTGTTATTTATTATTTTCACCTCTATTGCCTTAGGAATTGTGATTGCTTCACTAAAAGAAAGAGAACTTCTCAGCCAGCCTTTTGGACAAACTATACTTCTGATTGCAGTGTTAGGTGAGATTACGCCATTGGTCTTATTAACGGTTTATTCTTCCGTATTTGGCTCGGCCGATAGTAATTTATGGATGATCCTTTTAATATTAGGTGTAGCAGCCTTATTATTACGTTTTAAGAAAGTTTATACGTTTTTTGAAGAAATCGATAAAGTTACCACGCAACTCGATATTCGTTTAGCCTTTTTTATTATTTTGACGCTGGTTGCAGTTGCTGAAGGAACTGGAGCTGAAAGTGTTTTAGGCGCCTTTTTAGCTGGGATTGTAATGAAACTATTAAAACCACGTGAAAGTACCGTTGAAAAACTGGATTCTTTTGGCTATGGATTTTTTATTCCGATTTACTTTATCGTGACAGGTGTTAAGTTAGATTTATCTTCTATTTTTTCAGATGCCAAAACGTTATTACTTATTCCATTATTCTTTATTTCATTTTTCTTAACGAGAATATTGGTTATTCCAATTTTAAACCGTCATTTTAAACGCACCAATGCCTGGGCAGGGACTTTTTTATCTGCTACTACTTTAACGCTTATTCTTCCAATTTTGGAAGTGGCCGAGCAAGTGGGCGCAGTGAATGACAACGAAAAGGGTGCGTTGATTTTAGCTTCTGTTTTAACTTGTGTGTTTTTCCCACTTTTCTATAATAAACTATATCAAAAAGAACCAACGGAAAATCGCCCAACTCGAGTTAGTATTATTGGTACCAATTCATTAACCATGGCGGTAGCCAATGAGCTATTAAAGAAAAACTATGAGGTCAATCTTCTCACAGATGATGAACAAGCCTATCATACTTTCAATAGTGAAGGACGCGTGCAATTAGTTAGTTCTATGGTTGAGCACTTTCCTGAACATTTAACGCCTACAACGACCGATGTTTTAATTATTAATTACGACGATACGGACAATGAAAGTCAAATGGCACGGTTAGCAAAAGAACGAGGAATTGAGCGAGTTATCGTTCATTTCGAGACTAATAATATTGTAGAAGATACCTATAGTGAACTAAGTGATTATGGCATTGAAATCTTTAGTACATTTGATGCACAGGCTAGTTTGTTACGCACGATGGTAGAAACGCCGTCGATTATGAAAATTATTGATGATACAGAAACAGGTTTATATGAAGCAACGGTTAAAAATAGTCGCTACGCTGGTATTCCGATTAAGCAGTTACCATTTGTCGATGCGATGACAATTAGTAATATTAGAAGAGGAGATCAACTCTTAACACCGCACGGAAATACGATAATTGAGCTAGATGACCATTTAATTTTCACAGGTCAAAAAGAAGAAATTACAGGTATCAAACAACAATTAGAACGAAAAAATTAAAGATAAAGCAAGCAAGTGAGTGAAGACACTTGCTTGCTTTTTATCTTTACGTAAACTTTACAATAGTCTGACACGAGTTTTTACATCTAGACGTTATGATAAGTATGTGGTTGAGAGACATCACTATCATAAAAACACAGAGTAAAGGAGACGCGTAAAGTAATGAAAAAAATAGGTGTCGTAACACTATTAGCAAGTTTTGCTCTAGCAATGGCTGGTTGTAGCAGTGGCGGTCAAACGGAGGAACCGGCAACTAATAGCAGCAAAGCAGCAAGTAAGGGAAATGAAAAGGTAGAGATTAGCGCAGTCGGTTCAACAGCGCTCCAACCGTTAGTTGAAAATATAGCCGATATTTATATGACGGATAATCCCAATTACACAATTGTTGTGCAAGGTGGAGGAAGCGGCACAGGTTTAAGCCAGATTGTAGCAGGCGCAGTGGATATCGGAAACTCTGATATTTTCGCAGAAGAAAAAGATGGCATTGACGCGAGTGAATTAGTCGATAATCAAATCGCTGTCGTTGGAATGGCTCCTGTTGTGAATAAGGATGCGGGAGTTGAAGATTTAACTACTGAGCAGCTGATTGATGTCTTTACTGGTAAAGTGACAAATTGGAAAGACTTAGGTGGAAAAGACCAAGATATACTTGTTGTTAACCGTGCTCAAGGTAGTGGAACACGAGCTACTTTTGAAAAATGGGCGTTGGATGGAGCTCAATCGATTGCTTCACAAGAACAAGATTCTTCAGGTACCGTTAAAAAAATCGTAGCTGAAACACCCGGTGCTGTTAGCTACCTTGCCTTTTCTTACTTAGATGATACACTGACAACGTTAAAAGTTGATGGCGTTGAAGCGACAACAGAAAACGTTGCAACAAACGATTGGAAAATCTGGTCATATGAGCATATGTATACAAGAAAAGATGCAAAACCAGAAGTAAAAGAGTTTATTGACTACATTCTATCAGATGATGTACAAAAAAATGTGGTAGAAAAGTTAAACTATATTCCAATAACATCAATGGATGTCACGCGTGATGTCGACGGTAATATCAAATAATCGTCACTCTAGATTTTCTCAGAGATTGATGACTATGTTATAATAATAGGACAATAGATCATCTTATAGTCTGAGAGGAGCGAGTAGCTTGAAACATATTTTGGTTGTTGATGACGAACCGTCAATTACGACGTTATTAAAATATCATCTTGAAAAAGAAAATATGACGGTGACGGTCGTTCATGATGGACAGGCTGCTTACGACGCAGCGTTAAACTATTCATTTGATTTTATTATATTAGATTTAATGTTACCTAAGTTGGATGGTTTTGAAGTAACCCAACTTTTGCGAGCTGAGCATATTATGACCCCCATCATTATGCTTACCGCAAAAGAGGATACCGTTGATAAAATTATAGGTTTAGAAATGGGCGCCGATGATTATTTAACCAAACCATTTAGTCCACGCGAGTTAATGGCACGACTTAAAGCGGTTGAAAGACGTGGTTCTAGATATAAAGTTGAGCAGGTTCAACCAACAGAGCTTAACAATGATTCCCCCACAATCGTTGTTGGCGAGTTGATTGCCTATCCAGAGCAGTTTACCGTTTTGAAAAATGATGTCCCCCTATCATTAACTAAAAAAGAGTATGAATTGCTCATCTATTTTATGAAACGAAAAGGTCGAATTATTGACCGAGATACGTTAGCTCAACAACTTTGGGAAGATGAACTCTATCAACACTCTCGGACGATAGATATTCATATTAGTCATTTACGCGAAAAAATTGAAGACGCACCGAAAAATCCTCAATACTTAATAACGGTTAGAGGGTTTGGTTATAAATTACAGGAGCCGACACTATGAACCAACAACGTTATCTAAAAAAGAAAATAACTTATGTGATTGGTTTTATGATGCTTATTTTGTTAAGCATCATATTAACCAATCGTTTTTTTAATCAACAACAACTTGCAAACCAACAAGCCCAGCTGACTCGAGATGCTGAATGGATGATGCGTGTATTGGAACTCGAGAATCGTGAACGCTGGGAAGCTGGTCACTTAGAAAAAGCGAAACGTTACTTGGCTGCTAATCAACACCTTGATTTTTATGATCCAACTGGAGAGAAAATAGGCACAGATGTACAGGAAAGGGGATTTCCACCAGAAATTCAAGCGATTTTAAATCAAAATCAAGAGCGAGGAAGCGCGGTGCGTAATGTTTATCAAGCAACCTCGTACGTCTATTTAGCCTATCCAGTAAAATTCAATCACGAATTACAAGGAATAGTACGCATTAGTGAACCCTTAAGTACACCGAACAAGAGAGTGAAACAATTTCAATATGCATTAATCGGCATCGAAATTTTATTGTTTTTACTCGTATCTCTTTCACTTTGGATTATTGACCGACACAAAAAAGCCCCATTACAATATGCCGTTCCTATCTTAAAAGATTTTTTATCCCATCCTGAAAATCATCATGAATTAAGTGAGAACTCACAAGAGTGGGGCATACTTTACGAAGTCTTAAATGATGTGATGAAGGAAACAAATGATATGTATTATCAAAATCTCATTACGGAAGAACGGTTTTCATTCTTATTAGAACACCTATCGATCGGTATCATCGTACATCACGAGCAACTGAATGGTGACGTCCGCGTGACGAAAAATTCTGTGGCAGAAAAGTGGTTGTATCGTCAAAATGGACTTCAAGGGCAATTGGATGAGATGATAACAAACTTAAAACCTTTAAGACGAGATTGGGAAGAAGAAATCACGCTTAACTATCCAGAATTTCAAGTCATAAATGTATCGCTAAAATGGTTGAATACCAGTAATGCTATTGAGCGAGATGATTATGTTATAATGCTTTACGACTTAACGCCTATAAGGAAAATAGAACAAATTCAACACGACTTCATCCGCAATCTATCACACGAGTTAAAGACTCCGATTACTTCAATTATTGGATTTTCAGAAACATTGTTAGATAGTGCGCTAGAAGAACCCGAAGTAGCGCGCGAGTTTGTTCAAATTATAGAGAAAGAAGCGAAACGTTTATCACGGTTAATCCAAGATATGTTGTTACTATCTCGAACCGTAGAAACATTTGACGAACAGATAGCTCATAAAGAATCCATCGAGCAGTTGATAACAGAAGAAATCAATCTGTATCAGCCACTCATCAAACAAAAAAATCTATCTGTCATTGCAGAACTAGATGATGAAAGTCATCATTGCTTATTTCCATCTGTTTTTTTACAACCCATTATTAAAAATCTTCTGGAAAACGCATGTCTTTATACGGCCGAATCAGGTACGATTAAGATTCAAACGACGGTTTATGAGAATGAATTAATCCTGACGGTGACGGATGATGGCTGTGGTATACCTGAAGAGGAGCAAAATCGGATATTCGAACGTTTCTATCGTGTTAGTAAATCACGCCAACGACACACTGGTGGCTCTGGACTGGGACTTGCGATTGTGGCACACTATGTGGAATTGTTGGAAGGAAGTATTGAATTAAAAAGTAAATTAGGAGATGGCACTACGTTTAAAGTGACTCTCCCTATAACAAATTAACTTTACAACACCCTTTTCTTTGATAAACTAGAGAGGGTGTTTTTATTTTATTAGAGGAGGGAAGACGGTGCAGAGACAACAAGTATCTCAATACATCAAACTATTTTTTTCTGTTACCTTGATTAGCATAATCATGGGGGGATTAGCTTCTTTCTTTTTGAATAGTCTTACGCTAGTAAATGACATACGTTTACGTCATAGATGGTTAATTTATTTATTACCGATTGGTGGCATGATAACCAGATATTGTTATTTAAAATATGATAAAATGGCGGCTGAAGGCGTTAATCTTGTATTAAACCGTGCTAGAGGTCATCAAAATAGGATTCCAATCGGTATGTTACCACTCGCACTCTTTGGAACACTTTTAACTCATTTGCTTGGTGGTTCGGCAGGAAGAGAAGGGACGTCCGTGCAGATGGGCGGAGCTGTGGCTGAAGCCATTACCACGAGATTTGGCTTAGAGAAAGATAAAAGATATCAACGCCTGCTCATGATGACAGGCATAGCGGCAGGTTTTAGTGCAACGTTTGGTACACCGCTAGCTGGGACATTTTTTGCTTATGAAGCACCACGTTATCGTCATCTTCCGAAGATACAACCCTTACTCATTATTTATGCCAGTTTCCTTTCAAATATGATAGGCGAATTAGTGGGAGCGACGCATCGATTGTATCCTGTTGTCAATCTAGATCATATTTCGTTGAAAAACTTACTGTCCTTAGTCATATTGGGCATACTAGCTGGGATAGTCGCGTTTCTTTTTACTTTTAGCCTTACTATGTTAAAAAAAGTTTATCATGACTTAATAAGTAAACCGATTTTAATCAGTGCGATTGGAGCGGTTATATTCATATTCATTATCACTCTTTTCAAATTGGAAGATTATCAGGGGCTGAGTCTGCAGCTGTTTGATCGAGCTTTTTCAGAACAATCTTCTGGGTGGGACTTTTTAAAAAAATTAATGACAACCGTCTTAACACTTGCTGCAGGATTTCAAGGGGGAGAAGTCACCCCATTATTTGAAATCGGTGCTAGTCTTGGAAACGTCCTAGTTCATCAAGGTTTAACACTCTCTATTACGACAGCGGCTGCGTGTGGCTTTATCGCTGTGTTTGCAAGTGCTGCCAATATTCCAATAACTGGATTTATTATGGGAATCGAATTATTCGGTTGGGGTATTTTACCTTATTTATTTATTGTAATCCCTATTAGTTATTTAATCTCTACTTCAAGAACAATATATACGTCTCAATTAAAACCGTTGTAAATAGAAAACATCTATATTCTTCATTATATCCGTAATAATTTTTTATTAAACGCCATAAGGAATACTAGGAACTGACCCATTAAAATGGGACAGTTCCGTAACAGAAATGATACTAAAAGAAAAAGACTTTCTCGTTGATTTTAGACAAGATTTACATCAACATCCCGAATTGTCTATGGAAGAATATGAAACGACTAAAAAAGTCGCAAGTGAACTTGATAAACTAGGTGTTCCTTATCGTTTGACAGAACCTACTGGACTTATTGCAACGATTAAAGGCAATCAGGAAGGAAAGACAGTATTACTAAGAGCCGATATGGATGCACTTTCTGTACCAGAATTGAATGAAGGACTATCATACACATCACAAACTGATGGAAAAATGCATGCTTGTGGTCATGATTCACATACGGCTATGCTTTTAACAGCAGCGAAAGTTCTTGTTCAATTAAAAGAAGAATTAAACGGCACCGTACAGCTTGTATTTCAACCGGGAGAAGAAGTCGCTAAAGGTGCTAAAGTAATGATTAAACAAGGGGCTTTAGAAGGAGTCGACAACGTTTTCGGATTACATATTTGGTCACAGTTACCAAGTGGAGTTGTAGCATGTGATCCAGGTCCTAGTTTTGCAGCTGCTGATGTCTTAAAAATTCATTTTGAAGGGAAAGGTGGGCACGCTGCAATGCCACAACAAAGTGTGGATGCTGCAATAATGGCTTCCCAATTTGTTGCAAATGCGCAAGCGATTATATCACGAGAAATCGATCCATTAATGCCTGCAGTCTTAACGATTGGTAAAATGGAAGTTGGTCAACGATTTAATGTCATTGCTCAAGATGCTGTTTTAGAAGGAACTATCCGTACATTCCACAAAGAAGCTCGTGATACGGTGGAAGAAAAATTGCGCTGCTATGCGAATCAAATTGCAGCGATGTATGGTGGTAAAGTAACGATTGATTACGAACGCATTACTGAAGTAGTCGACAATGAAAAACAATCTGCCGAACTTGTAAAACAAATAACACGAGAAGCCTTCGGTGAAGAGTCAATAGCGAATCCTGCACCAACCATGGGCGGAGAAGATTTCGGATTCTTTATGACTGATACACCGGGAGCTTTCGCTCTAGTGGGTTCAGGAGATCCTGAAAAAGATACATGCTGGCCACATCATCATGGACGTTTTAATATCGATGAAGATGCCATGTTAGTTGGTGCAGAGTTATACGTTCAATATGCTATGAAGTATTTAGGTCAATAAGAAATAACCACTCTCTATTAGAAAGAGAGTGGTTATTTCTTTTTTAATACTAAACTATATGAAAAATGTTTCTTTATCTCATTGTGAGAGCATACATAAAATCCAGCTTTCTGAGCGAAACGAATTAAATCTCGTGTTCGATAAATAGATAAACCAAACTTATCAGCATGCATAAAAGAAAGGTACTGTTCATCCAGATAGATTAAGATGACTGTTCCATTTCTATTTAAGATACGAGCTAACTCTTTCAATACGATAGACAGATCCGACCAAAAGTAAAGCGTATTAATACTATAAATCATATCAAATTGTTCACTTAGATAATCTGTTTGATGAATATCACCTAAAGAAATATTAAGATTGGGCAAGGGATATATTTGTTTAGCATGAGTGACCATATCTGGAGCGTATTCAAGACCATAAAAGTTAGCATGATTTGAGTTTGCTAGTTGAGCTAATAATGATCCATTACCAAAACCAACTTCTAAAACAGATGGAGGTTTAGAATAATCAATCATATCAATAATAAAAGAGCGTTCACGATGAGTTAAATGTGACATCATGAAGGTACTAATGAGCCCAATATAGCCAGTTGGTTTAGCAAATGGTCGTGCAAGTTTTGATATTGTCATAAAATCATCCTTTAATTTTAACTATATAGTCACACTATAACATATAACTAGCAAGCAATCGTTTTAGCAGTAGGAAGAGCATATAGTAGTAAAATATTTTTAAAATCTTTGATTTTTTTAAAATAAGCTAAAAAATTAAGAAAAAGAGAATAATAGCGAGGGAATGACTACTTTATTTTAATAAATTATTATAGGTTTACATAATATATATTATACGAAGTAAAGTTTATTTTTATTATTAAACGTATAATCCTTAAGGTGTTTCTAAAATCAATTGATACTCTATTTTAGCATCATCTATTAATCGTAATGGATTATCAGGATTTCTTTTAAACGTCTTTTTAAAATCTTTACTTTGAAGCAAAACATATTTGTCTGTTAGTTTTAAACTGACGTCTTCAAAATTGTACGTTAATCGACTTGACTCCAAGTCAGTTTCTGTTAATTTAGTGGTCAAAAATTCTTGATTAAATCGATTGAGGTCATTATTTACAATGTCTGAATCTGGTTCATCAGTCACATACTGAAATGAGACGTACAATTTACCATTTTCATAATTATAGACGCCATCATGTTGATATGTATAAGAATCGGCCCAAACTTGCATGATACCAGCTTTAGAAATGTTGCTGTTACCACGATGTAATTTACTTTGATAGGACATTAATAAAAAGGATAAGGCAGAAATTAGCACGACGATTCCAATAATTTTAGATTTTTTATTAGTTTTCATCTAACAAAATCCTCCTTACATTAATCAATAGAAAACGCTTAAAAATACAACGAAAGCATTTTATTACTTATTTTAAGTATATAATATTTATCGTTAGGTTTCCAAATAATAACGTGCTATTCTATCAATGATTGTCCATAAATATTAGACTATGTTACTTTTGTCCGACAATCATGGACAAAACAGTTATTTCATTAGATTGTTATTCACATAGTAAAGCGGTTACTATATAGATGAACGAATTAGATAACGTTCAGTCTTCTTTTGCGCAAAAGAAACAATTCGTTTATTTACTCAAAGGAACTCATCATAAGGAGGAAAAAAATGAATAGTTCAGGAAATTTTAAAGTAAAAGTTCAACAGTTTGGTAGTTTTTTAAGTGGCATGATTATGCCCAATATTGGAGCATTTATCGCATGGGGTATTATTACAGCATTCTTTATTCCAACAGGTTGGTGGCCAAATGAAGCATTAGGTGAAATGGTAGGACCAACGATTACCTACCTCCTCCCTATCTTGATTGGTTACACAGGTGGTTCTTTAATTCATGATAAACGTGGTGGCGTTGTCGGAGCCATGGTTACGATGGGTGTCATTGTAGGAATAGATATACCAATGTTCTTAGGTGCCATGATTGTCGGACCACTATCTGCATGGTTAATGAAAAAATTCGATGATGCTATTGAAGGAAAAGTCCCTGCTGGTTTTGAAATGCTCGTCAACAACTTTTCTGCCGGTATTCTAGCAGCTATACTCACTATCGTGTCATTTTGGGCAATTGGACCTGCAGTTGAAACGCTTAATAAACTTTTAGCTAGTGGTGTTGCCTTTCTTATCGACCACTCTCTCCTACCCCTTGTTAGCTTGTTCGTAGAACCAGCTAAAGTGTTGTTTTTAAATAATGCGATTAATCACGGGGTGTTAGGACCAATTGCCATTGAACAAGCTAATGAAATTGGTAAATCCATCTTATTCTTAGTGGAAGCCAACCCTGGACCTGGTCTAGGTATCTTACTAGCATACACTGTTTTTGGAAAGGGCTCTGCAAAACAAACCGCACCGGGTGCAATGATTATTCATTTCTTAGGTGGGATTCATGAAATCTACTTCCCTTACATCTTAATGAAGCCTGCTTTACTATTAGCAGCGATTCTAGGTGGAATGTCTGGTATCTTTACGTTCTCACTTTTCAACGTTGGACTTGTAGCTCCGGCATCACCTGGTAGTATCTTCGCTCTACTAGCAATGACACCAAAAGGCGGTTACTTAGGTCTACTCGCTGGCGTTTTTGCTGCAGCAGCCGTTTCATTTGTTGTATCTGCCTTTATCTTAAAAACATCTAAAAATGATACAAAAGACTTAGCAGAAGCTCAAGCGGAATCAAAATCACTTAAGCAAACACGTGTCACTGCTGACAACGTTTCTGTTGAAAAAAATACGACTAATTTCGCAACACCAGACTTAATTGTTTTCGCTTGTGACGCTGGTATGGGCTCAAGTGCTATGGGGGCTTCAGTTCTTCGGAAAAAAATCAAAGATGCTGGTCTTGATATTAAAGTGATCAATAAAGCCATTTCTCAAATTCCTGAAGAGGCAGATATTATTATCACGCATAAAGATTTGACTCCACGCGCCAAAGAGAAAAAAGCAGATGCCTACCATATTTCAGTCGATAATTTCTTAGCAAGTGATAAATATGATGAATTAGTTAATCGCTTAAAATAAAATAAACATCAGAAAGGATTTGTGAATCGATATGTATTTAACAGCACGTTCTCGCCTTATTTTAGAACAGTTACTTTTAACTAAAACATATCATGACGTGACAGAGCTAGCTGAACGTTTTGAAGTCAGTGAACGCACGATTCGTCGTGACTTAAAAGAAGTAACTGAACTTTTAGAAGAAAATGGTTTAACCTTGAAACGTGACAAACAAGCCATATCGATTCAAGGATCCGAAGAAAAAATCGAGGCATTTAAATGGCAAGTTTTAGATTTAACTTACAATGATTATACTCCTGACGAACGTCAACAGTATATTTTAAAAGAACTTCTAAAAGCGACCGATAGCATTAAACTTGTCGCGCTTGCTAATGATTTAAATGTGACCGTCGCAACGGTTAGTAATGACCTTTCTAAAATTGAGAACGATTTTTTCCTTGCTAACAAGATTATTAGAAAGCCTGGTCTTGGTATTTATTTAGATATTGATGAAAAGTCAAAGCGTCAGCTTTTAAGTGACCTTTTTTGGAAAAGAATATCGCATAGTCAATTTATACAGCTTTATAATCAACGAAATACCAATGCTTTTTTTGAAGAACGTCTCGATTTCTTATTTGAAAATATAGATATTAAAATTATCGAACGTGGCTTGTCATATATAAAAGAAGTGTTTGGTCCTGGAATTTCAGATGATGCTTATTTTAATCTTGTGATTCATTTAGCCGTATCAGTAGAACGGATTTTAGAGGGGAATGCCTTACCTGTTCCTGAAAACTTATCGGATTTAAAACAACTACCTGAGTATCAGATTACCCGTGACCTTTTGGAACAGACATTAGCAGACGTATTACCCACCATTCCTGAAGGAGAAATTGCTTTTCTGACCACTCACATTCGTGGAACGAAAACTTACGGTGTCACTGAGTATTACAGTGAAAACGAACACTTCTATGCGACAACGTTAGCTGCCCAGCTTATCCGTCTTGTTTCAGAAAATGTAGAGCAAGAGCTTTACACGGAAACGTTGTTAAAAGGTTTAACCGCACACTTGCGTCCGACATTAAGACGGCTGCAGGATGGGTTAAGTATAAATAATCCACTTTTAGAAACGATAAAAGAAGATTATCAAGACTTATTTTATGTGATCAGACATATCTTTGATACTCATTATCCTGAAATGACTATTCCTGATGAAGAAATCGGATTTTTGGTCTTACACTTTGGAGCAGCTATTTTACAAAATTCGCAAAAGGCAAGTCTTTCAGGTTTAGTCATCTGTGCAAGTGGCATCGGCACGTCAAAAATGTTAGTCACACGCTTAAAAAAGGCGATTCCACAATTAAAGTATTTAAAGACGATTTCTCTTTTTGAATTAGAACGCAATCTAGCGTCACATGATTATGACGTTATTGTATCGACTATCGATTTAGGTAAAGTACCCTATCGTTATTTTTTAGTCTCCCCTATCCTAACCGATCGAGAACTTTCAAAAATTGAGATACATTTACAATCAAAAATATCAACATACGCGCGTCGTACGACGTCTGTAGTTAACGACGTGACGTTAAATAAGCATGAAGCTCTTCACTTTATTCAAAAACAAGAAGAAAAACTTAAAGTAGTTCATTCTCTTATGAAACGTTTTGAGGTTCACCCCATCAATAGTCCCAAAGGAACGCAAGAGGATGTACTACGTGCGATGTGTACTAACTTACTACACTATGAAAGAAATCTAGATATAGAGGCACTAGTCGCCTCTATGAGATTAAGGGAAGAATGGAGTGGCTTTGGCGTGACTGGGACACAAATTGCACTCTTTCATGCTAGAACTGCTGAAGTCGATGAACCTGTTTTCCAACTCTTCCCTATTTTAAATGGCACGATGTTAATACCAGGTATGGACGGAAAAGAAATTGCTGTCAATACGTTGGTTTTATTACTCGCACCAGAAAAATTTGAAACAGAAGGCTTAGATATTTTAAGTCAACTAAGCTCTATGCTAATTGAAAATCAAGAAACGATAGACTTGATAGAGTCCGGTAACACAGAAGAGATTTCCTCTTTTGTGATTGCAAAACTCTTATCTTTTTTAAACGAATCTTGATAAAGGTATTTAAACACTGGAGGAACGCATATGTTATTACAAAAAAAAGATTTACGATTAAATCAACATTTTACAAATAAAGAAGAAGCAATCCGTATGGCCGGACAATTATTAGTCGACAATGGTTACGTCACCTCTGATTACATTGACAGCATGGTAGCGCGTGATGCGTTAACATCCACGTATATTGGCAATATGGTAGCCATCCCTCACGGTACAGAAGGCTCGCAAGAAAGTATTATCGAATCAGGCATTGTCTTACTACAAGTACCTAACGGCGTTGAATTTGACGGAGAAACCGTTAAAATTGTGATAGGTATTGCCGGCAAAGGTGATAGTCATTTAGATTTGTTATCTAACATTGCCATTGTTTGTTCTGATCATGAAAACGTGGAAGCACTTGTTGCCGCAACTTCTGCTGAAGAAATCATCGCTATTTTTAATGAAGGCGGTGAGTAATATGTCAAAACCAATTGCAATTCAGTTTGGGGCCGGCAATATTGGACGAGGTTTTATCGGTTGGTTACTCCATGAATCTGGTTACCATGTTATATTTTCAGATGTAAATGCCGATTTAGTCGATGAAATCAATCGACAAAAACAGTATAATGTTATCTTAGCTGAAGAAAACCAAACGACGACGGTTATTAACGATATTTCAGCAATTAATAGTCAAAAAAATCCAGAGCAATTACAAGCAGCGATTAAAGAAGCAGAAATTATCACCACCGCAGTTGGTCCTACTGTTCTTCCATATTTGGCTGAAAATCTAGCAGCTGGTATCGAGTTAAGAGCAAACGAACAACCATCGTCACTAGTAATTATTGCCTGTGAAAATATGATTGGCGGTTCAGAAAGCTTAAAAGAAGCCGTCTACCCTCTTCTATCTGACAAAGGCGTCGCTTATGCTGATAAATACGTACGCTTCCCTAATGCGGCAGTCGACCGTATTGTACCTGACCAACATCATGATAATCCACTAACGGTTATGGTCGAACCTTTCTATGAATGGGTCGTAGAAAAACCAAAAGATGAAAGTATCACCATACCTACTATTAATGGAATGAAACTTGTAGATGATTTAGAGCCATATATCGAGCGTAAATTATTTACTGTTAATACCGGCCATGCAGTGACAGCCTATCTGGGCTATATGAAAGAAATTGAATCAATAGAAGATGCTATACATAATGAACGCATTCTTTTTGCAGTTCGAAGTGCCTTAGAAGAAACAGGTGCTCTTTTAATTAAAAAATATCAATTTTCTAAAAAAGAGCATGAGAAATACATTGATAAAATTATTAATCGCTTCAAAAATCCTTATATATCAGATTACGTCGTGCGCGTAGGGCGTTCGCCTATACGTAAAATTGGCGCTAATGACCGCTTTGTCATGCCAGCCAAGCAATATGTCGAAGCCTTTAATACAACACCAAAAGCTCTTTCGCATGCTATTGCTGCAGCACTACTTTTCACTTATGATGGTGACCATGAAGCAAATGATTTACAAAAAGCTATTAAAGAAAATGGTCTGGATGCTACAATTACAGCCTATACAGGCATAGAACCTTATACCAAACTATTCGAAGAAGTAAAAGAAGCTTATCTAGAATTAGCCTAAAAAAAGAGAGTTTAGCAATTTTGCTAAACTCTCTTTTAAGCTGTCGCCCATCTTTTTTCCAATTCTCTTGAAAGAATTGAAAGTGAATAACAAATAATAAAGTAAAAAAATGTCATAGCGAGAAACATTGGCAAAACAGCATTAGGCTGTTGAGCATAAATAATTTTGGCATTGTGTGTTAACTCTGGTAACGAAATAATTACCGCTAATGAAGTGTCACGTATTAAAGAAATAAATTGACTCACAATGGGTGGAATCATAATTTTTAACGCTTGTGGAAAGATGATATACCATAATGTTTGGAAATAGTTTAATCCAGTAGAACGTCCTGCCTCCATTTGTCCTTTTGGAACGGCCACTAATCCTGCTCGTATGATTTCAGAAAGCATAGCCGATTCAAATACCGTTAAAGCTACGACTGCCGACCAAAATATATTAAACTGTATCCCTATTTGTGGTAAAGCAAAATAGGTAAAAAAGATAATTAATAATAATGGTAAGTTTCGGATGATGTCAATAATAATACCGACAATTAAAGAGACGTATGGAATTTTCATATATCTGACAACCCCAAGTAAACCGCCAATAATAAAACTTAGAACAATAGAAACTAAGGCAACTTTTACTGTAACCGCTAGTCCATCCAGTAAAAAACGAATGTTAATCCATGAATATGCTTGTAGAAAATTTGACATTGTATAGCCTCCCTTCACGATTAATTAGAATGACGTAATTGATTTTCAATATAACGCATTAAGTACGATAACGGTAGTGTTAAAAACAAGTAAAACAATCCAATTAGTGAGTATGTTTCAATAGTTTGAAAAGTTGTCGTTGCAATTAAATCACCTTGATACATCAAATCTAAACCTGTCACCATGGCCAAAATAGACGAGTTTTTGATTAAATTGATAAACTGATTGCCTAGTGGTGGAATAACCACTTTAAACGCTTGTGGCAAAACAATATAAAACATTGCTTGCATGTAAGATAGACCTGTCGAACGTCCCGCTTCAAGCTGACCTTTAGGAATACTTAGGATACCTGCACGAACAGTGTCCGCTATAAAAGCTGAAGTATATAAAGTTAATCCAATTGTTCCTGCCCAAAACCCATCAAAATTAACACCATAGATAGGCATCACAACAAAGAAAAACATCACAACAATTAGTAACGGGACATTTCGAAAGAAATCGACATAGATTGCCCCTATTTTTCTTAAAAATTTTATGGGAGAAACTTCTAAAAGTGCCATAAATGTTCCTATGATTAAGCTAGAGACTAAGGCTAATAGACTTGCTGTCAACGTCACTTTTAGCCCTGATAATAACATATATTGATTATTTAGGAATATATCTTTCATCGTATCTCCCTCCTATTTTCTTTCGACATTTGGAAACCATTTTTGATAAATTTTATCATAAGTTCCATTTTGTTTAAGTGTGGTAAGTGCTTCATTTACAGCCTTTAAAAAATCATCTTGATTCTTATTAATTGCAATACCATAAGGTTCATCAGTAAAGATATCTCCTGCTAAACGATACCCCTCATTCTCCTCTGCAATTCCTAACAAAATACTATTATCAGTTGTCATGGCGTCACCCTGTCCGGATTGTAATGCCGTGAATGCTTCTGAATAGTTTTCCAACTCTAATACTTTTGCAGTTGGTGCTTTTTCGCGTATATTGACCGCAGATGTGGAACCTTTTACTGCTAAAACAGTCGTATTTTCATTTAAGTCTTCAATCCCATTAATCGGGCTTTCTTCTTTAACTAATAATGATTGCCCCGCATCAAAATAAACATCTGAAAAATTGACAACTTTTTTCCGTTCATCGCTAATCGTCATCGTAGCAATGATGGCATCAATATTCCCGTTCTTTAATAATGGAATCCTTGTCTTAGATGTCACTTCAACAAAAGCTGCTTCTCCATCATTTGGTAATAACTCTTTCGTAATGGCTTTTGCAATATCAATATCAAAACCTTCAACTTCACCGGTTTCAATATTCATTAAACCAAACAAGCGAGTATCATTTTTTACTCCCCAAATGATTTTGTTGGCATCTTGTGAACGTTCTAAAACATCTTGTTCTGCTAAACTTGTTTTACCACAAGCAGTGAGAAGAATGATTAAAAGTGAAGACATTACTAAGGTAATTATTCGCTTAAATCGTTTCATAGCTAACGTCCTCCTTTATTAATGATTAATAATTTTACTTAAAAATTGTTTTGCTCGTTCTTCTTTTGGATGATCAAAAAAAGTATCCGCGTCAGTGTCTTCCAAAATCTGTCCATCAGCCATAAAAATAACACGATCGGCAACTTCACGTGCGAAGCCCATTTCGTGTGTTACTACGACCATGGTCATCCCTTTTTCACGTGCTAAGTTTTTCATAACTTCAAGTACTTCGCCAACCATTTCGGGGTCTAAGGCTGAAGTCGGTTCATCAAACAGCATAACCGAAGGGTTCATTGCTAAACTACGTGCGATTGCCACACGCTGTTGTTGCCCTCCCGAAAGTTGTGAAGGGTAGCTATCTTTCTTATCTGCTAATCCAACTTGTTCTAAAAGTTCCATTGCTTTTTTTGTTGCTTCCGCTTTCGATACTTTTAACACTTTCATTGGTGCCAAAATCAAGTTTTCTGTCACCGTTTTATGAGGGTATAAATGAAAGTGCTGAAAAACCATCCCTAGATGTTTACGTACTTCATTTAAGTTCGTCCGTTGATCGTGTAAATCTACATTGTTAACTAATAACTGACCGGTTGAAATTTCTTCTAATGCATTAATACATCTTAGTAACGTACTCTTTCCGGATCCTGAAGGACCAAGTAGTACAACAACTTCACCTTTTTCAATATGTAAGTTAATATCCTTTAGTGCATGAAAGTCACCATAATATTTATCGACTTGTTTAAATTCAATCATTTTAAGACCTCCATTTATAATATTTTTCTGAAGTTATTGCTGATTTCAGAAACCAGTTCTTCAAGTATAAACTAAATAACTATGATTTGTAAAGTCAAGCATTAAAAAATAATGAGCTAATAATTAACTAATTTTAATTTAACTCTTTTTATTCTAGGTAAATTATAGATTATAGCGTAAATACAATCAGTTTTCATAAGTTTTTTTCAACAATGACTTTTCGATTACAATACAATTAGAGAAAAGAATAAAGAACAAGGATTACCATAATAGTGTATAAATAGTTGTTTTTTTGATATGATACTAGTAAGTAGGTGATGAGATGCTTAAAAAAATTAAAAATGCGCTTATTGTTACCGTTGTATATTTAGTAACGGCAAATATTGGGAACTTTATTTTCGATACGCACAATGCAATAGACTGGACATCTACTCTTTGGGAAGCTATTTTTTTCTTTATTTTCATCCTACTATTGCAACAATTTCGAACATTTCCTCAAGACGATGAGCAATAAAAAGAAAACGAGTCCTTTTCAATATCACGAAAAAGACTTGTTTTCTTTTTTTCAGCCTGTTTATTTTTAAATAGAAAAAGAACCAAGTTAAGTGTTTAAACCTAAAATGATTCTTTAATGGAGACAAGGGGGATCGAACCCCTGACCTCTTGCATGCCATGCAAGCACTCTCCCAGCTGAGCTATGCCCCCGTACAGACTCTATTATACGATAATATAAAAATTTTTCAAGTCTGCATAAGTTTACATAATAAAATTATGGTTTCTCTAAATGAATATCAAAAGATTGAAGTTGTTGTTGTATTAAATCAACATAGACTGAAGCCCCATCAGGATTTAAATGTACTCCGTCTTCTTCTAATAATTGTAAGTTACTCTGAGCTACCGAATACCAATCAACTAATGTTAATTTCTCATCTTCGTGTGTCGCCGTCCATAAAAGCTGATTAACTTCATCTTGCCAATTAAGTGGTACATAAGCATTAATAAACATCACATGACTATTACCTGCTAGAGATAATAAATGATTCAAATCACGCTTTGAAAACGGACCATTCGACCCTAACTCGACAATCAATAATGTTTCTTTTCCTAGCTCTTGATGATACTTTTCCTCTAGCAAAACAATACCTTCACTCATTTGTCGACCCACATGTGCATCAACTATGATTCCTGGAAAACGTTCTTTTAGTTCATTTTCTGCCCCTAGAATAATGGAATCACCAATCACTATCATTTTATTAATCGATTGCTTTTTAATAGGTGCCGTCTCTTGTGTCTCTTCTCCGGTTTCTTCTTTTACTGCTGTTTGATGTGTGACTGCTTTTTTCTCCGCTTGTTTCTCAACAGTCTTTGCCGCAACCACATTAGTGCCAACAATTAAAGATAACAATAAGAACGAACCTATCAAAAGATTAAATGCAATCCTTTTATTATCATAATAAGCTTGCTTCATATCAGGTCCCCATTTTTTTAAAGGAGAACGTTTAAGAGGTTGTTCAATAAATAAATAAGAAAAATGTGCTAGTACAAAAATTAAGAGACATTGTAATAATATTAATACAAAATGTTGTGTATATGTAAGTTTGGATGGTGTTGTCAAAATAATAATGGGATAATGCCATAAATAAATACTATATGATCGCTGCCCAATCCACCTTAACAAAGGACGCTCAAAAAACAAATGGACTCTTGAACCTGGATGAGCGATAACCGCAATCAATAAAGCAGAAAAAACAGACACTACTATAAATCCAACCGGATACATCCATTTTTGAAACTCAGTCACGCGTATCGCTAGTAACATTAACACAGAGAAACTAATAATTCCTGTAATATCTAAAACACGTGTCACCGTTTGCGGAGGATTCGCATTAAGTCGCCCCCAAGGCCAAACTGTTCCCAGTATCGCTCCAATCATAAAAGAAAAGAAACGGGTGTCGGTACCATAATAGACACGATCGAAAGATTCCGGCTGATAAAGCAAGCCCATTAGGATAGCAGAAATCAAGGCAAAAATCCCCCAAAAT
This sequence comes from Vagococcus lutrae, assembly GCF_023299185.1. Taxonomy (NCBI): domain Bacteria; kingdom Bacillati; phylum Bacillota; class Bacilli; order Lactobacillales; family Enterococcaceae; genus Vagococcus; species Vagococcus lutrae. The sequence goes on along the minus strand of NZ_CP097017.1, from coordinate 348,816 downwards.
TTCCAAGTCTTTACTGCTTTGTTTTCTTTTCTTTTGAGGTAAACAAAGATAAAAGGATAGATTAAATAAAATTGCGCTTCAACTGCTAAAGACCATAAATGTTTGAGTGGTGTCGGCTGAGTAAAAAAATCAGCATATGGAACTTTTTTATAGATGTACCACCAATTACTAGTGTACGTCAAAGCTGCCACACTATCTTTTAATTGATTCAACCATGAGTTTCCGGAAAAAAATAAAATCGCAATAAACGTCACGAGAATGACTGCTACAACTGCTGGAATCAAGCGCCGAAATCTGCGTTGCCAAAAGGCTTGGATATCAATTGTTTCTTTTTTTTGCCATTCATCGTTTAGTAAATTAGTTATTAAATAGGCAGAAAGAACGAAAAAAATATCAACTCCTATAAAACCACCTTTCACAAAATGTGAACGAAAATGATAAGTTAAAACCATTAGAACAGCGATCGCACGTAAGCCGTCTAAACCATCTATATAAATGCGTTTCTTTTGTTGCGATATCGGCATATGAAATCCCCCTTTAATATAACGATGCCTTTACCTATTGTAATACAAATGTAACATCATAGCAATAAAAAATAAGCATTAAGACAATTGCGTTACAAGTGTTTCTTAAGTATTAATATTCACTCTATATATAAACTTTTTTATAAACTTTTTGCCATTGTTATGCTAATAATAAAAAAAATAACACAAAATGTGTTATTTTTCTTTAACTTTCAATATTTTAGTTTCGGGCATTTTTACTTCTAATAAATCTAGAATAAAGACGAATGTCGGAATTCCTAGAACCAGCCCCCAAACGCCAAAAAACTTTTCGGAGAACATTAAAACGATAAACACATAAAACACTGGTAAATTCGTTTTACTGCTCATTAATTTAGGATTTAAGAAATAAGATTCAATAGCATGGATTACGGCAATCACAATTAACACGTAAATAACGTCTTGAATTCCACCAATAGAATAAGCAATTAGTGATAAAGGAATACACGAGATGATGACTCCTGCTACTGGTATCAAACTTAAAATAAAAATCATCAGTGCTAAACTTAATAATTGTGGGAACTTCATTAATGATAAAGCAATAGTCGTTAAAACAGTATTAACGAGAGCAATAATGAACTGTGCTTCAAGTACGACACCAAATGTGTTAATAAACTTTCGGCCGAGGTAAGACACATCTTCACTGAAAAGGGCTATTTTACTATTTTTAAATCCTTTAGAAAAATCTTTAACCCATTCTTCTTCAATTAAGAAAAAGAAACTCAATACAAAGGCTAATAAGAATGTTAAACCTATCGAGCCAATACTTGAAATCGTATCAAAAACAACTCGAACTCCCGAAGTAATCTGGTTTTTAATATCTGTTAAGCCAACATTTTCACTCAACCAATGCCACAATCCCTTTGCACCAACTTGATTCTCTGGATGTTGGTAAAAAGCAAAAACAGATTCAATCATCGAGATGGTTTGGTTAAAAAGTTTCGGTACGTATACAGTAACCGAAAAATATAACCCTAATACAATGAGCAAGTAGGTCAGTATTATGATAACTTGCTTTGGAATTTTTGTTTTTTGATACAAGACATTTACTAGACGAGTCAATAAATACGTCAAGATAAATGTAATAAGTAAAAGATTAATAATACTTCGAAATATATACAACAATATGCCAATTAAAACTAATACAAGCGTGCGACGTAGTGTTGTTTGTTGCTTGATTTTATTCCACCATTCCATTTACAATACTCTTTTCTTCATATTTAATATTTACTGTCTGTTTGTTTAGTTGCGATTAAATAATCTTCCCACAGCAAGTCGAAGACATCCATCGTCTCAACATAGTCACCATAGTCTTCTAAGTATGAACTAATACGATGATAACTGCTATCGTGTTTAGGAAATTGAGAATCTTGAGCAAGCGCTTCGCAAAGTCGTGACCGTGCAGTGTCAATACGTGCTTGCCTTTGCGATAAAATATAATCGTAAAAACTACGCATTCACGTCATCCTTCCAAACCTTTTTTAAAAATTGTTGACGGCTTCTACTACTCATCTTATATCGTGAAGGATCTTTTTTATAAAAATCTTGATGATAGTCTTCCGCCGGATAAAATGGTTGTTTAGGCTCAATTTTAGTAACTACCGGTGTACAATAACGTCCTGATGCATCCAAAGCTTGTTTACTTTTTAGGGCAATGTTTTTTTCTTCCTCATTTTCATAAAAAATAACTGGACGGTAGCTATCTCCTCTGTCTTGAAATTGACCACCGATATCCGTAGGGTCTGTTTGCTGCCAATAAATTTCTACTAACTCCTCATATGAAATTATATCATCATCATAAGTGATTTCAACGGCTTCTGTGTGCCCAGTGTTTCCCGTACAAACTTCTTCGTAAGTTGGATTCGGTACATGTCCTCCAGTATAGCCCGAAATCACTGAAATAATGCCGGGTAATTCATCAAACGGTTGTACCATACACCAAAAGCATCCTCCGGCAAAAATCGCTTGTTTTCTCATGTTATCCCTCCTACTTATTTTCTATGGGTAAATAAACACTCATTCGAATATCATCATCGACTAAATTAATGCGATCTGCTTTTAATTGAACGCCATTTTTTAATGGTAATTGATCTAAATGAACGATAATATATGTTTCTTCTGAGTTAAACTCAACCCATTTTGGTATATCTAAGCCATGTTCTAATTGTTTCATTACATAACTTATAGGTAATTGTAAACTACCTAAAGAAATATTGCGAGCCTTAAGCTGGATGTTTCCATTTTCCATCACATACGGGTCAAAATATAAATAGAATTCTACTGGATAGCCTAATAATTTAAAAGTTCCAGTCAATAACGCCTGATCTTCTAAATAGAAATCATATGACACACCAGATTCCTTTAAAAATTCATTTAAATAGTGACTGATAACAAAATTTAATTGTTTTTTAGTACTAGTAAGTTGAAAACTTGGATCTGCTTGTGTTTTAACTCGTTGTTCCACTTCTTGTCGATATGTCACTTCTCTTTTATCCGTGATTCTATACCCTACAAACAAAATGATCGCTAATAAGGCGCCTATTAAAGAAAAGAACGCAATACGCCACGGATTTCTTTTATCATTCTTTTGTTCGTGCTTGGTTTCTAAATTCGTCTCATTTTTTTTCAAGCCACTCACTCTTTTCACTTATTAATTTTTCGGTAAATTGATTCGCAATAAGCTGGTACCCCATCCGATTTGGATGAAATTTATCTTCATCAGACAATAGATTGTTTTCAGTTGTTTCTGATGTGGTATCCATACCAGAAGATAATAATTCATCTATTGGAACAAAGTACGCTCGTTTATCTTCTTTTGTCACTAATTCGCTTCGCTCATTCCACCGTGTCACAATCTCATCCATTCCTTCAATTTCTTGAAAAGTTAAATAAAAAGGATTGTAAATACCTAACTGAAAAATGGGTGCCTTTTTATTATACATTCGAATGGTTTCATACAAAGCAGATAAATTATTTTGATAATCAGTCGCTGGTTTAGCAAAAGTTGTAACATCCAACTCTTTAAATAATTGCTTTCGTATCACTTTCATCAAGTCATTTCCGCCAACAGTTAGTAAAATAAAGTCTGCCTTTTTTAAACTCGCTTGAATCTCATCATTCGACTCAATCCGCTTTTTAATTTGAATACTCGTGTCACCTGCTTTACCAAAATTAGATGCGTCAATCGCCTCTATACCGGTAGCTTCTCGTAATTTATCAGTGACTATCGGGACATACCCACCTTTATTTTCAATATCACCAATACCTTCAGTCAGGGAGTCGCCGATTGCCACGTATTCTAAGCTATCCTTATATTTAATGCGTTGCTCATTCGGCTTCATTAAATTTGGCTGTTTTGGAATGAAAAGAGTCAGAGCCACTACAGCTAAGGTTAAACATAGGATAAAGCCTAATAATTCACCAAAATATTTTTGAAAAATTCTCATATTATCCCTCTTATCTATTTGGAATAAAAAAACAGATCAAATGATCTGTTTTTAATTAATCTGTATAATACATAATCGCAAATGCACCTTTACCGGTATGCGTTGAAATAGTTGAAGATGTTGTTAAAACAGGTATGTGCATGTTGGGAAATAATTTTTGCAATTCTTCTTTATAATAAGAAGCAATCTCTAAACCGTTTGCATGTGAAATACCAATAGCTCGAATATTCTTTTTTGAAGCTATATCTTTCTTTACTTCTTCAAACCATCTTATAAAAGCTTTGGCACCACGGCCCTTGCTCATCGTTTCTAAACCGGTGTCTAAAAGTTGCATGACGACGCGGATATTAAACACATTTGATAAAACCCCAGTCGCACGACTAATTCGGCCACCTTTCACTAAATTATCTAGCGATGCAACACCGATATATAAGGTAGTGTTTTCTTTTACTTTTTCAACTTCTTGAATAATTTCTTCTTTTGTAGCACCTTCAAGTGCCATTTCTGCAGCACGGATAACTTGAAAGCTTGTCCCTTGGTCTGCAAAAGTACTGTCAATCACAGTGACATCGGTTTTACTAATTTGTGCAGCCTGTCTAGCTGCTTCGACTGTACCACTTAGCAAATTAGTTAAGTGAATGGATATAACGCTACTACCGTCTTTCCCTAATTCATCATAAGCTTCTACGAATTCGCCAATTGGAGGTTGACTTGTTTTAGGAAGAGCTTTAGCATTCGCCATCATGTCCATAAAATCGTCGCCATCCAAATCCGCATCACGATAAATTACATCATCTACCATGACGGAAAGCGAAACAATTTTAATTCCTAATTTTTCAGCCAGTCCTGGTTCCATCGTGCAAGCTGAATCTGTCACAATTTTAACTTTGGTCATATTTATACCCATCCTTTTACAAAAGAGTTTTTTCGTGTAGAATAAGTATCAGAGAGATACTTCCTTTCAAGTATAACAGATAAGAAAGGGTTTTTCACTTAAAAATAGTCGAAAGGACGTGGAAATATGGAGCAATCCTATTCATCGAAAAGATATTTAATCGTTAATGAGGTTTTAAACGCCGTCACACACGGAATTGGCGTTGGTTTAAGCATTGCTGGATTAGTTATTTTATTAGTCAAAGGAGCAAAGATGGGGTCGCCTATCCATGTCGTTTCTTACGCCATATATGGTGCTACCCTCATTCTTTTATTTTTATCTTCTACCCTCTTTCATAGTTTAATTTTCACTAAAGCGAAAACGGTCTTTCAAGTTTTTGACCATAGTTCTATTTATTTACTTATCGCAGGTAGCTACACACCATTCTGCTTAACAGTCATCAAAGGTCCTTTAGGTTGGGGACTGTGCTTAGCAGTATGGGCTTTAGCAATTGCTGGCGTCATTTATAAATCCTTGTTTTTAAAGAAAAAAGGAAAAACAGACGTCGTGCTTTACATTATTATGGGTTGGTTATGTCTATTTGCTTTCAAACCACTTTTTAATGGACTTGGCGTTGAAGGGACATTACTCCTTGCTGGAGGCGGGGTTGCTTATACCGTTGGCGCACTGTTTTACAGTCTGAAAAATGTTAAATTCATGCACGTTGTTTGGCATTTCTTTGTTCTGTTGGGTGCTGGTTTAATGTACTTCTCCGTTTTATTTTACACATAAAAAATAATTAAAAAAATCTACCTGTTAACTCAAGTTAACAGGTAGATTTTTTAACGACGCGATAAAACACGTTCAATCGTTGCATCGACTAATTCAGATTGCGCGTCAATTACCGGAAATTTTGTTTGTAATGTTTCAGCTTGCATTAGCGATAATTCCGTACATCCTAGAATAACCACATCACACGCCTCTTCTTCCATCATTTCTTTCAAAATATATTGATAGCGTTCTTCATTTAAATAGTTTTGAGCCTTGATATCATCATAAATTAGCGTCATAACTTCTTCTTGAATCTCTTTGGATGCCATGACAAGCTCAATTTGCTCATGTTTTTCCATTTCGTGATGATAAACACCCGAGGATACCGTACCAGTTGTGGCTAAAAGGCCTACTCTAATCTTTCGATTGAGATGAGAATAGCTCTTGACAACCTGCTCTACCGCAATACGGGGCATGTGTAAAATAGGAATCTCCGTCTGTGTTTGTAGCTCATTGTAAAAATAATGAGCTGTATTGCACGTTAAAACAAAAAAGGAAGGATGTAGAGGTGATAATTGTCGGATATCTTCCGTTAAAGCCTCTACTGGACTGTCTAGCGTCGTATCAAGAATGTATGCGGTACGATCAGGGACCGTTGCATGATTAAATAAGCAGTAATTTAAATAATCTTGGTCTTTTTTTGCAGGCGTCCGTTTATTTAATAAATGAACGAAGCTTTCAGTTGCTTGTGTGCCCATACCACCTAATATGACAAAGAAATCTTTCATAGCTTACCCCTTCTTTTGTTTAAAGTATTTTTTAAAACGAGCATGATATTGATAAAACATATAACGCACTAACACAAAGCGGCGCAAGTTCATATCCTTCTTAAAAAAGATAGTTGAACCATATTTTTTATTTTGAATATAATCCATTGCTTCTTCTTTGTCAGGGCTATCGGCAATATACTCTTTTAACACTTTGACTGGTGCACCAATCCATAACTTGTCACCATGTCCAATAGTCGTTTTAGTGAATGGTTTATTTAAGACATAATCTTCCGTAATATATTTAGCTAGATTATAACCAAATAGTGTCACATAGAAACTACTACGTCCTTGTCGTAAGTTAATTTCAAATAATTTATACTCACCGTCACGCGCATCGTATTTCATATCAAAGTTAGCAAAGCCTGTATATTCAATCTCTTCTAAAAATTTCTTAATGCGGCGGTAAATATCATCATTAAAGTCTGGCATAATCGCCATATAGTTACCGACTGAACCAGGTGTCGGATCCTCTAATAAAGGATGCCCTAAGCACATCATTCTAACTTGATGATGTTGGTCAACATAGGCATTTAACACACGCATATGTGAATCATCTCCAGGAATGAAATCCTGACAAATCATCTCTGCTGTATAGCCATTTTCATAAATTTTATTTAAGATATCTTGAAATTCTGCTTGATTTTCAATAATATACGCTTTCTTACGTCCTTCAAACGATACATCTAAATATGACACGCTATCCGCTGGTTTTAAAGCGACTGGAAACGAAAATGGTGGCGCTATCTCGTCGGTTGTTTCCATCATGTCCTTAGTAATAACCATTGTTTTAGGATAAGGTAAACCGTACTTCTCACACGTTTCATAGAATGACACCTTATTGGACAATGTCTGCTGTAATTCTGTGTCAATCGTCGGACAAACAAACCAAGATGTCAATTCATCTTTATGTCGTGCTAAAAGCTCCGTATAACCATCTCCACATGGAATTAACATTAGAATACGATGATCATTTTCATATTCCTTTGCTACTTTACGCATTGTTTCGATAAATGTAGGATCTTCATTAAAATGTGAAACCACATGTAAATTAACAATCTTACTATATTTCGTTGCCGCTAATTCAGCTGCGCCATACGCTTCAGAAACCATACCATAGGCTTCATAAAAAGAACGTGCCATTCCATAAACGTTAATATCACTACCAAGTAATATCGGCACAAATTTTTCTGTTAGTGACGTGTTCATTTTAATCCTTCTTTCTCTATCCATTTTTCTACGACAGTTTGGTCACCTAAGTAAGGAATGTGTTCGCCGTTAATAATTTGATAACGATCTGAACCTTTCCCTGCAATAACTAAAACATCTTGTTCGCTCATTTCCGATAACGCCATATTTATTGCTTTTTCTCGGTCTAATTCAATCACCATATCCACCGAACTCGTCACATTTTGTTTTATCGTTTCAGCAATATCAAGCGCTGACTCGCTACCAGGGTCATCCGTTGTAATATAGGCTTTGTTAATGGACTCTGAGATAACTCTAGCAAAATCGTAACGTCGTGACTGCGCCTTATCTCCCGTACTGCCAATTACCAAATGCACTCGTTTTTCTGGATACTCACTTTTAACAAACCCTACCAGTGTTGCCAAGCTCAAATAATTATGCGCGTAGTCGATATAAACCGGACTATTGTTAGGTAACATCAGTTTTTTCATGCGTCCATCAATCTGTGCGACCGCCAAACCTTCTTTTTGAGAAGCAGCTTGCGCTCCGACTAAACTTGTTGCAATTAAGGCACTTGTGGCATTGCTATGATTAAAGTAACCTTCCATTGCTAGTTGATACGTGGTCGATTCAATCGGTAAAGAGGAATGGTTAACTATAGAAAATGAATGAGCATTGATTGATTGCCAATTAACATCGACATCCGCTTGTTCCCCAAACGTTATGATATCGGATGTATAATGTTTAGCGTATTCATATAAAAAGTCAGCATAGTCACTGTCAGCGTTTAAAATAATTTGGCGACTATTCGCTAATAATTGTCGCTTACAATAAAAATAATCATCAAATGTTGGATGTTCGATATCACTAATATGGTCTGGCGAAATGTTCAGAAAAACTCCGACATCAAACGTAAGATTATATACGCGCTCTAATTTATAAGCTTGCGAAGAAACTTCCATGACTAGATGGGTCATGCCATTTGTCACTGCTTGACGCATCATCCGATAAAGGTCAAGGGATTCCGGCGTAGTTAGCTTGGATTTAAACGTTTCACCCGCACCTAAATTAGTTTCCAACGTAGAGAAAAACGCGACATGTCCTTGCGTTTCTCTTTTTAAAATTTCATAACATAAATATGTCGAAGTCGTTTTGCCTTTCGTACCAGTATATGCCACAATTTTTAGTTCTTTTTCAGGATGATTGTAAAAGAGTTGACTAACAACAGCCATGGCTTTTTTAACATCTGTGACAATAATACCTAGCACGTTCTCATCTACTTCATAAGGTGTTTCGCTTATATAACAAGTTGCACCATCTTTAATTGCTTGTTCTAAATAAGAGAGATGAAAGTTCGCCCCTTTGCAAAAGAAGAGCGTATTTTCTTTTATATCACGCGAATCATATGTAATATGCTGGATTTCTGCCAATCCATTGTCTCCAGGTACGTTCGTATACCATTGATTATGAAAGATGATTTCTTTTAAAAGATTGTGTTTTTTTATTTCTTCCACCCAAGTGTTTAATTGTGTCATATTTTTACCACCTTTTTTTATACTATCTGAGTCATATATACAAAAAACTGGTAAGCATTTGCTTCCAGCTTTTTGTTTTGCTTACGCTACCGGGATAGCTTGTGGTTTTTCTTCATCGATAAAGTAAATCTTATACCATACTAAGAAAGTATAAATCGTCCAAATCTTACGACGATCATCATTTTCACCACGGAAGTTTCCGTCTAATAACGCCACAATTTTATCTTGCTCGAAGAACTCATTTACAAAATCTTCTAAGAAAAGTTGACGAATGTGAAGGTAGAAACGTTCTTCACGTAACCAGTCTTTTATCGGAACAGGGAAACCGAGTTTTTCACGGTCTGCCCATTCATCTGGCAGGTGACGATTCGCTGCTTTTCTAAAAGCATATTTTGTGTTTTCAGCATTGATAAGATGTTTCGTCGGGATGCGCTCAGCAAGCTCCATCATTTTAATATCGAGTAAAGGCACACGTATTTCTAATGAATGAGCCATACTTAGTTTGTCGGCTTTTAGTAAAATATCTTTTGGCATCCATTGATGGACGTCAAGATATTGCATTTTTTTAACTTCAGGTAAATGTGGCACACGTTTGTATACGTCCATTACAATATCTTTCACCGTCTGACTCTTTTGATAATCTGATTTCAAGTAGTTATCCGCTTCTGCTTCTTTAAAGACTTCCGCTTGACCGATAAAGAATTCTTCTGCCGGTGCCAGTGACGTATATAAATGCAAACTGCCTTTAAACGTTGGCATTTTATCAATTGTGCGTGCAATATTATAACGTGCTTTTTTAGGTAATTTCTTTAGTCCTTCAGCGACAACGCGCACCATTTTAGAGCCACTATTAAATCCATAGTTTTGATAACCCGCAAATAATTCATCGGCACCTTCACCTGACAAAACTACCGTTACTTTCTCACTGGCCATTTCTGACAAGAAGTATAATGGCACACATGATGGATTAGAATCAGGCTCGTCTAAATGATATTGAATTAATGGGAAGTATTGAAATGCTTCTTCTCCTGTAACAAGTTTAGAATAATTTTTAAGTCCCAATTTGTCGGTTAAACGTTTCGCTTCGTGAGATTCATTATATGTTTTATCTCCAAATCCAATCGAGAATGTATAATCAGGGCGTAGCGTCGCTGTCACATAACTTGAGTCGACACCACTTGATAGAAATGATCCGACTTTGACATCGCTAATAGCGTGAACTTCAACAGATTCTTTAACAGCTGCTTCAATTTCATCAACGGCTTGTTCTAAGGTCATGTTTTCTTCTCTAAACTCTGGATCCCAGTAACGTTCTATCTTCAACTGACCGTTATGGTACGTATAGTAATGGCCTTCTGGTATACGGTAGACATTCTTGAAGAAGGTCTCACTTAAAGCTGAATATTGGAACGTCATATAAGGTTTTAATGCTTCTTTATTTAATTCTTTTTTAAAATCTGGATGAGCCATAAGACTTTTAATCTCAGAACCAAACATAAATGTCCCATTCATCTCTGTGTAGTAATATGGTTTGATACCAAAGTGGTCACGCGCGCCAAATAATTCGCCAGTAACCGTATCCCAAATCGCAAACGCAAACATACCACGTAAACGGTGTAAGATGTCTTTTCCAAATTCTTCATAACCATGAAGAATAACTTCTGTATCCGTTTTTGTTGTAAAGATATGTCCTTTTTCTATAAGCTCATTTCTTAAGTTTTGAAAATTATAAATCTCACCATTAAAAATAATGACTTTTGTTTTATCTTCGTTATATAAAGGTTGTGAACCGCCCTCTAAATCAATAATACTTAATCTACGAAAACCTAGTGCTACTTGTTCATCTACAAAGTGACCCGAACTATTAGGACCACGATGAACAATCGTTTCCATCATATTATTAATTACGGTTGTTTTTTCATCGATAGTTTGAGTTGTGTTAACGAATCCTACAATACCACACATGTTGTCCTCACTCCAAAAAAACATCGCTAGACGATGCTTGTTTATTTTCACGCGATGATTTAGTTATCTCACGATGAATCTAACTTATAGTAACACACCAAGTCACTATTTTAAAGTATTTCTACAACTTTCACGCGTCATCTTAACTTTTATATAATAAAATAAAAAAACTTAAAGCAGCTATCTTTCGGCTACTTTAAGTTTAAAATCTAACTGTTTTTTCGTTTATATGTTTCAAAGGTATGGGCATAACGATTTTCAGCATCCATCGTTCCTTCGCTTATATCAATCATACTCCAGTCATCCCAGTTAGGTTCTGGAATATAAGTATCCCCTTCAAAGGTTTCATGAATGACTGTACGATAAAGAATATCCGCATGAGGAAAAAATTGTCGATAGACATTTGCCCCACCTGTAATAAAAACAATACCGTCATACGACTCAGCATAGGCAAGAACTTCCTCAACAGTATGCATAACTTGAATGCCTTCCGCTTGATAGGAAGTATCAGAAGTTAACACAATCGTGTGACGATTAGGCAACGGTCGCTTGTTCATTCCTTCAAACGTCTTACGTCCCATCACAATCGTATTATTTTCTGTGGTATTACGGAAAAAAGATAAATCGTTTGGTAGACGCCACGGTAACGCATCGTCCTTCCCTATCAACCCCTCTTCATCTTGTGCCCAAATAGCTGCTAACATAATAAAAATCCTCCTAAAATCTCTCGTTCTTTAAACCGCAATCGGTGCTTTTATAGCTGGATGCGGATGATAATGCTCAATCTGTATATCGGTCATATCAAAATCAAAAACTGACTGTTTATCTGGATTTAACCATAATGTTGGTTTTTCTTTTGGCTCGCGCGCTAACAATTCTTCTACTTGGCCGTAGTGGTTTGCATAAATATGAGCATCGCCAAGCGTATGAACAAACTCGCCTACTTCCAATCCTGTTTCATGTGCGATTAAATGCGTTAGCAACGCATAACTCGCGATATTAAATGGAACACCCAAAAAGATATCTCCACTTCTTTGATATAACTGACAACTTAGTTTACCATTTGCAACATAAAATTGGAAGAGTGTATGACAAGGTGGCAACGCCATTGACGGAACATCTTCAGGATTCCAAGCGGAAACTATTAACCGACGCGAATCTGGATTGGTTTTAATCATTTCAATAACATCTTTAAGTTGGTCAATTGTTTCACCTTTTTTCGTTTGCCAGTGACGCCATTGTGACCCGTAAACGTTGCCTAAATCACCAAATTGTTCGGCAAACTTTTCATCGTTTAAAATACGGTCACAAAACTGTTGTTTCTCTTTTTGATAAACAGTATTGAATTCGACATCCTTTAACGCACGACGTCCAAAATCGGTCATATCTGGTCCTTTATATGACTCACTTTTAACGTAACGTTCAAAAGCCCACTCATCCCAAATGTGGTTATTATGTTCTAATAAATAGCGGATATTGGTATCTCCTTTAATAAACCATAATAATTCACTTTTGATCAAACTAAATGGGACACGCTTAGTTGTTAAAAGAGGAAAACCTTCACTTAAATCAAAGCGCATTTGATAGCCAAATATACTCTTCGTTCCGGTTCCTGTCCGATCTGTCTTTTCAATTCCTTCGTCTAAAACTTTTTGACATAAGTCCATATATGCACGTGTCACCTGTTACTCCTCCTTAAATTTTAACAAATTATCACTCTTCAGCAATTTCACTCAAATATTCCCAACGCTCCATCTTTTCAAGCAGTGCCTCTTCCGCTTCTTCTAAGGCGGTCTGTAAATTTTGTAACGCAGTAAAGTCAGAGCTTTGTTCCACCATCTCTTGTTGAATCTCTTCTATTTGTGTTTCTAACTTATCAATATCCGTAAGAATCGTCTCCCACTCTTTTTTCTCGTGATAAGAGAGGCGTTTTTTTTTCGGCTTTTCTGGCACGATAGGTTGAATGGCTTCTTTTTCTGATTTTACTTCTTTTCTTTTTTCTTTTTCTTGCTCTTTTTGATAGGTCAAATAATCACTCATTGTACCATAATAAGAAGTGATGTTTCCATGCCCTTTAAAAACTAATAAACGTTTCATTGTTTTGTCTAAAAAGTAGCGATCATGACTGACAGCAATCACTGCCCCATTGAATGTCGCTAAGTAGTCTTCTAAGACGGTTAATGTGTCAATATCTAAGTCATTAGTTGGTTCATCGAGTAATAGCACATTAGGTTGACTAATTAATAATTTTAATAAGTACAAACGACGTTGTTCGCCACCTGACAATTTATGCACGAGTGTTCCATGAGTGGCTCTAGGAAATAGAAAACGTTCTAACATTTCTGTCACACTGATAGCCTCTCCCGATTGTGTTGTGACTCTTTCCGCTGCTTCTTGTAAGTATTCAATCATTCTGACGTTATCACTAATAGGCTCATTGTTTTGCGTATAATAAGCCATTCGCACGGTCTCACCGATTTCTAAAACACCACTATCGAGCGGCAATTGTTGAGCGAGAACATTTAGTAAGGAAGATTTTCCTGCACCGTTCTTTCCAGTAATTCCCAGGCGCTCATTGGATTGAATCAATAAATCAACCTCTTTTAAAATCGGTTGATTATTTAAGTTTAAAGAAGCATTTTTTAATTCTAACACTTTTTTACCTAATCGTTTCGTCGCAATATCTATTTCAACGTTATCATCGTTGAGTCCTTGTTGCTTAACTTGATGTTCCAAATCTTTAAAACGATCGATACGTGCTTGCTGTTTCGTTCCACGTGCTTTAACACCTGCACGCATCCAAGCTAATTCTTGCTTATATAGCTGTTTTTGTTTATGTTGCTGCTTAACCGCTTGTTCTTCTCGTTCACTTTTTTGTTCTAAATACGTTTGATAATTCCCTTGATATTCGTGTATCCGTCCGCCAGATAACTCAAATATGCGATTGGTTACTTTATCTAAAAAGTAGCGGTCATGCGTGACCATGACAAGCGCACCACGATATTGGTTTAAATATTTTTCTAGCCATTCAATCGCTGCATAATCTAAGTGGTTCGTCGGTTCATCTAGTAAAAGTAAATCCGGTTCTTGAATTAACACTTGAGCTAACGCCACACGTTTTTGCTGTCCTCCAGATAAATCACACACGCGACGGTCTAACTCGCTAATGCCTAGTTGTTGTAAAATAATCTTGGCATTTGTATCTGCTTCCCAAGCGTCTTGTTTGTTCATCATTTCTTCTGCTTGCGCATACGCTTTTTGAGCCTGAGCAGATTCTCCGTCTAGAGCTAATTGATTTAACGCATGTTCATACTGTCTGACTGCTTTAAAAATAGGAGAGTCCCCTTCAAATACTAATTCTAAAATCGAACGTTCATCTTGAAAAACTGTATCCTGACGTAGATAACTGACAGTGTAATCATGTGGTTTTTCCAATTGACCACTATCAGCAACATCGACTTCTGCTAATATTTTTAACAAGCTACTTTTACCTGTCCCGTTGATACCAATTAAACCTATTTTATCTTTTGAATGAATTAAAAAAGAGATGTTATCAAACAACATCTTATCCCCGTACGTTTTTGTTAATGAATCGACACGCAACTCTTTCATCTTGTTACACCTGTCTTCCTTTTAATCATCCATTCATTTTAACAGAATGAACTATATTTTTCAAAATCATTTAAATCTAAAAAAAGCTGCCTTGATAGACAGCTTTTTACTAGTGACGATATAGACGTGCTTCAAACGGTTGTAACATCGTTAAGTTGTGACTTGATTGATTAGATAAAATCAAGTTATCCTCTTGATAATCTGATAGCCATGTTTCATGACATACTTTTTGACTTAAATTGACTACTATCGTAAAACATTCCTTGTCATCGAAACGTTGATAAGCAAAGACATCCTCATTGTCCGTAGATAAGTCCAAAAACTTCCCGTCAATAAAGGCCGCGTGCGTTTTGCGTAATTGAATCAATGTTTGGTAAAAATGAAACAGTGAATCTGGTTGAGATAGGGCATCTGCCACATTAATCCAGTCTTTACTTTGATTGACGGCTAACCAAGGCGTCGTTTCTGAAAAACCTGCATAATGACTGTCATTCCACTGCATCGGTGTACGAGCATTATCACGTGTCGTTTCTGAAACAACACTCATTGCTTCAGCTTCAGATAGTCCTTCTTCACGTAATCGGTAATATAGATGACGCGAGTCAACAGCGTCAATATCCTCAATCGTTCGAAACTCGTTGTTAATCATCCCGATTTCTTGACCTTGATAAATAAAGGGGGTTCCTTGTAACAGCATATAAGCCATTGCTAATGCTTTCCCGGATTTTTCTCGCCATTCAGGTGCATCATTTCCAAACGCTGAGATGCTACGAGGTACGTCATGGTTTTCCATATAAAGTGCATTCCAACCCTTATCGTCTGCTACCGCGTGTTGCCAACGGATTAACGCATCTTTAAATGGCTTAATCGCCACCCCTTCATCTGTTTTATCCCGCCATAGATTAATATGTTCAAATTCAAAGATCATATCAAAATAGCCATCATCTCCAACCCAAATCGGTGCTTCTGCAGCTGTCACACCTGAGGCTTCTCCTACAGACATCATCCCATGTTTTCTTAACAAAGCACTCAATTCATTGAGATACTTATCAATTCCTGTGACGTTTTGATAAGGAGCACTGACATTCGTCGGGTCAATCGGTGTATCCCAACTCGCTTTCTTAACGTGTGATATAGCATCAATACGGAAACCGTCTATTCCTTGAGCAATCCACCATTCAATCATTTCAAACACATCTTTTTTCATTTGTTCGGATTCCCAATTTAAGTCAGGCTGTTCTTTTGCGAATGCATGGAAGTAGTATTCTCCTCTACCTTCATGATATTCCCATACAGAGCCACCGAAAATAGATTGCCAATCATTAGGTTCTTTGCCATTTACAGGAGGATGCCATATGTAGTAATCACTATAAGGATTATCTTTTCCAAGACATGATTGTTTAAACCATTCATGCTGATTAGACGTATGATTGATCACTAAATCCAAAATGAGCTTGATGCCTAGCGCCTTTGCTTCCTTCACTAACTCATGAAAATCAGCCATCGTCCCAAATTCTGGCGCAATTGCTTGATAATCAGAGATATCATAACCATTATCAACATTTGGCGAGGCAAAAATGGGCGTTAGCCATATAAAATCTATACCTAACTCTTTCAAATAAGGCAGCTTAGCCGTTACTCCTTTTAAATCGCCAATACCATCTTGATTGACATCCAAAAAACTTCTTGGATAAATTTGATAGCCAACTGCTTCTTTCCACCACTTTGTCATAACTAACTCCTTTTATCTTTTAATCTTCATTTTTAACTTCCACGACAAACGCTTCCCAAGGGGCAAGTGTTTTATTTTCTAATGACGTTACCGTTTCTTCAGCATTGTGAATCACTGTCTGGATAACTTTATCTGTTGCGTGAAACGCCTGTTCTTCATTAGAAAAATTCGTCACAATTAACCAACGTGTATCGTTTAATGTGCGGTAATAACTAAAGACTTCGTCAGCTGTTTCCACTAGTTCAAAGTCCCCCCACACCATAACAGGGTGCTCTTTACGTAAATGAACGAGCTTTTTATACGTATAAAAAATAGAAGACTCATCTGCTAATGCTTGTGCGACATTAATGTCACTAAAATTAGGATTTAAACTGAGCCATGGCGTCCCTGTCGAGAAGCCACCGTTTTCAGAATCATCCCACGCCATAGGTCGACGTGCATTATCACGACCTTTGGTATTAATCGAACGAATAAGCTCTTCTTTTGAATAGCCATTTGCCAAACGCTCGTGATACATATTGAGCGTTTCAATATCAGAAGCTTCACTAATATCATTAATAGGCGTATTTGTCATTCCAATTTCTTCGCCTTGATAAATATAAGGTGTCCCTTTCATCATGTGTAGTAAAATAGCTAACATTTTGGCACTCACCACGCGATGCTCATTATCATTTCCCCATCGTGAAATCATACGAGGTAAGTCGTGATTGTTCCAAAACAGCGAGTTCCACCCTTCATTTCCTAACTCGATTTGCCATTTAGCTAAAACCTCTTTTAATTCTTTCTTATCTAATGGTTTTAAGTCCCATTTGTCTTTTCCTTCTTGCTGATCTAATCCAATATGTTCAAATTGAAAAACCATTGATAACTCATTACGGTCAGGATGTGAGTACCATTTGGCAATCTCAGGTGTTGCCCCCCATGTTTCGCCAACAGTTAGTAAATCATGTTGACCAAACGTCGCTTGATTCATTTCTTGTAAATAATCATGGAGAAGTGGACCGTTACCCGTAATTTCTTTCATCGGCTGTTTTCCTATCAAATCAATCACATCTAAACGAAAACCACCAATCCCCTTATCTATCCAGTAGTTCATCATGTCATATACCGACTGACGCATTTCTTCATTTTCCCAATTTAAATCTGGCTGTTTTTTACTAAATAGATGTAAGTAGTACTGACCAGACTCCTTGTGCCATTCCCAAGCACTACCAGAGAAAATTGAACGTAAATCGTTTGGCGCACTACCGTCTGCTGCAGCGTCCGCCCATACGTAATAATCACGATACGCACTATCTTTTGATGATTTTGCTTCTAAGAACCAAGGGTGTTCGTCTGACGTGTGGTTCACAACTAAGTCCATAATGACTTTTATATTCCGTTGATTCGCTTCTTCAATAAATTTATCCATATCAGCCATCGTGCCAAACTCTGACATTATCGCCTCATAATCTGAAATATCATATCCGTTATCATCATTTGGTGATTGATAGACAGGTGATAACCAAATAGCACCTATCCCTAATTCTGCTAGATAATCAAGCTTTTCAATCATCCCTGGAATATCACCAATTCCATCACCATTGCTATCTTTAAAACTTCGTGGATAAATTTGATAAACAACAACTTCTTGCCACCAGTGTTTTTCCATTGTCTCACTCTTTTCTATATCATAATTAAACTTACTCATCATAATTTATCATCTTTTATCATGAAATACATGAAATCGCTCGCTTTTCAGCAAAGTGTTAAGAAACTTTGGTCAAGAAGACAAAAAAAGCTGCCAATTATTTGGCAGCTAAAGTTGTTATTTATCTTGATAAAGTGTTTCGACTGTTTCTTTCGGATCGATGACGATGTATAAGTTTTTGTTCTTGCCAATTTTAGTCGTTTGATGTTTGTTATCCAAACCTTCTTGACCTTCTGTCATTTTATCTTCGTATGGGAAGTAAATTAAATCTTCAGTTCCATTGTCAAAAACAATTGCCATTTTTTCAATATCTTCGTATTTTAAAGCACGAGCAAACATTCCCATCTCAAGTCCGCCCAAGTTGATATCATCCGTTTGTACATGATCAGCTTCTTCTAAAATTTCAATTCTTAAAGCTTCGCAAGGATTGATTTTTTGAAAATCACTGCCGTTAATTCGACCAAAGCTTGTTGAGATTTGTTTAATCCATAAGTCGCCAATATTTTCACGTTTTATCGTCCAAGTTTCACCATTGCGGAAGAAGAATTTTAATGCAGTCATTTGTTTTGTCATTTGAATCGCTCCTTTTATCTTTATAAGTTCATTATATCACAAACTTTTATAATAGCAAGAAATTTGTGAAATATTATTTTTTATTTGATTGACGATAAAAAGCGGTCGACATCCACAACAGCACGTTGATGTTTGCCAGTAGCAATTAACTGAGAGGAATCTCTGATTTCGAAAATAAAAGAAAAGCGATTCCCTTCTCTCGTGACGTCTTTCACATCAATTTTGATTTCTTCTGGTATGCGCGACGCTCTTAAATGGTTTAATTCAATAAACGTTCCTACAGATGTTTCTCCTGCTGCTAACTCAACTAATTGGTGACAAGCATTTTCAGCAAAGGCAATTAAGGCAGGAGTAGCTACAACTTCTAACTCGCCTGACCCCATTGCACTTGCAGCATGTTGTGCTTCAGCTTGATAATTAAACACTGACATATTAATTCCTCTTTTCTTTTTCTATATAAGTAATTAATGCCACTTTATCATTTGCAACTTTACCACATAACACTGCTTCTTCAAGTTCATTTAGTGTTTCACCAAGCCATTTGCCCGGCTCTTTGTGTAAAAAGTTTAAAATATCTCGACCATTGATAGCTAAATCCGCCTTACTATGAATAGGCAAGTTATCATGTCGTTTAAGAGTGTCTCTTGAGCAATCAACGCCCGTTTTCAAATAACGAATGTGTTCGACTGTGGTAACTTCAAACGGTGACAAGCCATATAGTGTCATCGTATCCCAATCACTTGTTTTTAAAAAGGTTAAGGCGTCCGTCACGTTAATAATATGTAATTTTAATTGATTAGACAGTTTCCAGCTTTTAATAAAGTTTAAACGCGACTGACCTTTAAGTTCCAACGCATCGACCACCAGTCCCCACACAGCAAGTTCACTTTCAATCGGTGACGCCTCCAGTGTGAGTAATGACATCAATCGTTGTTTTTTATTCGCAAAGCCGGGGCACATTTCTGATAAATTGCTATCTAGAAAACTCACGAGTCCTTTATTACGGTAATCCCCCATCATCATCTTAATCCATTCAATATGTGTTCTTTCGATTGATACATGGGCTAACAATGGATGATGTTGTTTAATCGCTTCAAAAGTTTTCGCTTCAATCTCAAATCCTAATTGACTCGCAAAACGAACCCCACGCAACATGCGTAAAGCGTCCTCATAAAACCGTTCCGTCGGCTCTCCTACGGCACGTAATTGTTTATTTTCCAAATCGATTTGACCATCAAAATAGTCAATAATAGCACCCGTTTTAGTCATTGCTAGAGCGTTTATTGTAAAATCACGTCTTTTTAAATCTTCTGCTAAGCTTCGAACAAAGGTAACCTCATCTGGACGTCGAAAATCTTGATAGGTCGACTCCGTTCGAAACGTAGTGACCTCATACTGACCATAATCAGAAATAACAAGAACGGTTCCGTGCTCGATACCGACATCTATCGTTTGACTAAAAACCTGTTTGACTTCTTCAGGGTACGCACTTGTCGCAATATCAACATCGTGTATCGGCCGATTTAATAAATAATCACGAACACTTCCCCCTACAAAATATGCTTCAAAGCCTGCTGCTTCTAACTCTTCTATAATATGTAATCCTTTGATAAACTCTTCTGGTAATGGGTTACTTAACATTTGCCGTCGCTCCTCAACTTTTGCTACTTTTATCTTGCTCTTTTCGCTCGAAACGGTGAGCATCTCGCTGATTAAATTTTTCCATATTACGATTAAATATGTCGGTCATATCGAGGTCTAGAGAGTTCGCCATAATCAAGGTAGTAATTAACACATCTCCTAACTCCTCTGCTACTGACCCACTATTTTCAGTCGCTTTCTTTGGCTTTTCACCATAAACATCACTTACTTCTCGTGCCAATTCTCCAACTTCTTCAGTCAAACGCGCTAGTTGTGATAGCGGGGTAAAGTAACCTACTTTAAATTGTTGAATATAGTCGTCCAATTCTTGCTGCATCACTTTTAATGTTTTGTCATTGCCTTCAATTTTCATCTATCTATCCCCTTTCCTTCTCTATCATTAATCAAATCGTTTTCTCTTTGTAGACGAAGGAATGGCGAGAATATCACGATACTTCGCAACCGTCCGACGTGATATTTCAATATCTTTTTCTTTTAGTAAGGATACAATTTTTTGATCAGATAGTGGTTTTCTTTTATCTTCTTCAGCTATTATACGAGCAATTTCTTTTTGCACACTGTCAGCTGACACGTCATCTTGAGAATCATCCCCTTGACTTAAACCGGTAGTAAAGAAAGAGCGCAATTCAAATGTACCTGCATCTGTCTGTAAATACTTGCCATTCACTGCTCGACTAACAGTTGACTCATGAACGTTAAGTACTTCAGCAATTTCTTTTAATTTCATCGGAACCAAAGGAGCACTATGATCTAAAAAGAAAGATTTTTGTCTCTTAACAATCTCTGTTCCGACATTCAAAATCGTGTCGCCACGCTGCTCTACGCTACGCTTTAACCATTCAAACTCTGCCTTTTTTTCATTTAAATACTCTTGTACTTCTGGGTCCTCGACTTGTGCCATTCGTTCAAAATAAGAAGACTGAAAGGCAACAGTTGGCTTGCCACTTTTTGTCGATAAAACCTCAATCTCTTGATGATCATTTACTTTGACAATAATGTCTGGATATATCGTTTGCGAAAGAACTTCTCCATACCCAGCTCCTGGATTAGGCGTTAATAATTGGATATAATCAGATATTTTTTGAATTTCTGAAACAGAGATTTGATAATCTTTCGCAATCTTTTCCCATCGACGATGAGCAAAGTCTTCAAAATGTTCTTCTATCACAATATAAGCCATACTAGGAGCAGATTCATCGCGTTCAATTTGCAACATGAGACACTCTTGTAAATCTCTAGCCCCGACACCTGCCGGTTCTAATTGCTGCAATAACGTCAGCGCATCTAAGGCTTGTAAATACTCTGCTCCTGTTTGTGACATCATATCTTCTAACGTAATCGTTAAATAACCATTAACATCGATATACTCGACTAAGAAGAAGACTAACTGACGTAAATAAGTATCACGATAATTTAAATGAATCTGTTCAACCAGATGTTCAAACAAAGATGTTTGATTGTCTGGAATTTGATTAAGGTAGTTTAACTCTTCTTGGTCGTCTCCTTGATAGCCACGAGATTTATACGTCGGTTCAGCATAATCTCGAGTAATCTTAACATCTAAAAGAGGATTTTCTAATGCTTTAGATTCTAAAAACTTAAATAAATCTTCTGTATTATAATGCAACATCTGAATCGATTGTTGTAACGTTTGAGTCATTGCCAGTTTTTGGACTTGTTTTTGTTGTTGGGATAATTGTTGACCAAATTTCATTTGCTCGGCCTCTTTCTTTCGCAATAATCATTTTCAACTTGATATTTGTGTCTGTTTTAGGTACACTAATAACTGTGTCATTTGGCACCCTTAGTGTAGTGGATATCACGCAAGATTCCGGTTCTTGAAACAGGGGTTCGACTCCCTTAGGGTGCGTCATTAGTTTATCACGTTTATCAAGCCATAGTCAAAACGCTGCTCTGCATTGTTTTGGCTTTTTTATTTGTCTATCTTTCAAAAATGTAAGCTTTTTGTTAGTTTAATCAATAACATTATTTGAACGAATGAGATACAATTAAGATAACAAATAAAGGAGTGATTTTACATGAAAAAAATAGGACTTGTTATCGGACTTGTTGCGGTGGTAATGCTTGGAACTGGATGTGGACTAAAAGATAATCTTGAAGAAAATAATAAAAAATATGATGTTGCACAACAATCATATGATATGAGCTTTGAAGAAGCGACAGATAAAGTAATCGAGCAATATTCACCTGAAACACCTGTGGAGAAAGTTGCATTTGATTTACCAGAAAATGATGAGTCAAGTCAAATTTCTTACATTTATCATTTAGTCGGTGAACCTACTTTTGTGATTAATGCTAAAAATAGTGAAATAACAGAAAAAACAGACAAAAGCAGTCAAGCTAATTTTACATTAGCAGACATTAAAACGCTAAAGGATCCACAAGAAGAAGCGAAGAATATCATGGATGAGCAAAAATCACCATTTGCTCGTATCTTAAATTGGACTTTGGTTAAGAAAAATGAAAAACTAATGTTTGATTATGAAGTGAAAACATTTAGTGGCTCAAAACACATTGAAATCGATGCAAAAGAATAAAAGAAAACTCCCTCAAAATTGAGGGAGTTTTTTTATGGTTGTTCTACATCATCTTTATGTTCTTTTTTATCTAAGAATTCGTTGGCTTTTTTTGCTACTTTGTCAACTTCTTCTTCGACTTTCTCTTTGGCTTTTCCAAAAGCACCTTGAGCTTTACCTTTTAGTTCTTTAGACTCGTCACCAGATACTTTACCTAGAGTTTCATTAACTTTGCCTTTTACTTCGTCTTTGTTCATATGAATTTCCTCCTATACGTTTCTGATTGTCTTACAATAATATTATCTCATAAACGTAGGATAAATAACAAGAAAAATGATTTTATTTTAATAACAAGTCAGCATCATAAATCGTGTAGTCACAGCGATAGATAAACAAATAATGCCCGTCAATAAGTAATCCTGTACTTTTTGGTACTTCTGTTTGATAGATAGAAACTTTGTCACCGGCATACGTTGCAAGAGGTGTACCATTTTGACTACGGATTAAAATTACTTTCTTTTTACCCGTAAATGAGTTTTTAAATTGATTGACCAATTCATTTAACATAGGAATCCCACGCTGATGATTCTGAATATCAACTTCCTTAGTATAATCGTCAAACACATTTGTTAGCTTTTCTTCTTGAATAATCATTGATGACCCAACGTGATGAATTTCATTTCTACCAACTTCAATTTTGATGACAGGCGAATCTGCCGTATCTTCATTAGAATCAAATGTTTTATCGCGTTTAATCATAATAGATTTCCCTTTTATTTCATCCATCATCTGACTCTCTTCATCATACGTTCTCACAATCATATTTAGACCTTTAAAGCTTTCTTCAAATCCTTTAAATTTCAATTTTATGTTTTGACAGCCAGATAAAATTAAAACAGCACTTAAAGTCGTGAGAACAAACAAGATTGTCTTTCGTTTTCTATTTTTCATTTTAAACTCCCCCTTATTTCATTTTCATTGTACCCTTTTTAAGTAAATTATTCTATGATAAACATCAAAAAAGTCATGGACAAGTTCTGTTGCTATAAACAGAACTGTTCCATGACTTTTTAAGTGACGCATTAATCATTCGTATCATTTTCCGCGACATGCTCATCTAATTCATCATAGTGGCGCTCGACAAAGCGAATCGCTTTTAATAACTGATTTTTTTCAGCTGCGGATAAATCTTCTATCTCGTCTTCTAAAATATCTAAGTATTGTTCGTATAACGATTGCGATAGCTCTTTGCCCTCTTTAGTAAGAGAAAGATGAAATAATCGCTTATCCTCACTTGATTGATCTTTTGAGATATATCCCATTTCAGATAAGTTTTTTAAAATTCGACTCATATAACTTTTATCAAAATCTAAACGCTGTTCAATATCCTTGGCTGATAATTGTTCATTATCATGTAGTTCTAACATCACTCGGATTTCGTTGAACGTTAACATCTCGTTGGCCATTTTCTTTTCGAGTGAATTTAAATAGCTTGAAAAGATTCGAATAAACGAACTAATTTGCTTTACTTCTTCTTCCATGGTCATAGATATCATTCCTTTATCTAAAAGATCAGCCTACAATACTATCATACTTGAAATATAGCAAAACTACAATTACTAACCCTTTAAATAACCAAAATGATTAACGGATAACCATCCACTCACTTGGATTGTTAAGATTTTGTAGTTGGTAACACAATTCGCTCATACATTTTCACTGTAATAAGGTAATAGACGATATAAACAATAAAGAACATCACAAACGGCATCAGTATTTGGCTATACGCATTTGGTAAAAACAACTCAAACATTTTCAACCCAAATAAAACATGGACGATACCTAAGATACTTGGTACAGCAAACAATGCAGCGATTTCTTGACGAATTGACCGTTTCAGATCAGCTTGTGTTACACCGAGTTTATGTAACATAACATAACGCTTTTCATCGGCATAAGCACCCGATAAAATCTTAAACATGAGTGAGCTTGCTAACATAGCTAAAAAGGCAATGCCTAAGAAAACACCCATAAACATAAAGCCACCCGTAAAGACTTTAATTTGTTGATACATTTCATACTGACTACTATTAAAGATAACTTTTTCATGACGCTCTTTTTCTAAGTTATCTATTTTCGCCAATGTCGTTTCATTTTCCCGGAAGTTTTCAATTTTCACTGCCACATGCTTTTGTTCTGATAAAGGTAAATTTTCAAATTCCTCTCGTGAAACAATCTTAAATATTTTAGTTGTTGTTTCTTCTGTTTCATAAGGATCAAGTAATTCTTTCAAACCACGATAGATAAACTGTTGGTTTTCGTCAAACGAGATAGTGTCCCCGACTTGCCAATCTGTCCAACGTTTCGGTTTAATCGTCATGTCAAAACCAGCCTGATACGTTACTGGCTCTTTTTTTAAATCATCTGCTAAAAGATAGTAAAAAGATTGGTCTTGTTTTATATGATAAACTGCTTGGCGTGTCACAGGTAAGTTATTTATTTCATCTGCAATTTCAGGTGTCGGGTCTTGAGTTACGATGTCATATTGGTTTTCCGCCATAATATCATCGTTAATAAAATGATAAAACGCGTTGGCGGTAGTGACCGCACCTAGTGATAAAGCTAATAGCATGGCAACCATACCTAAAACACGTGTTAAACTATTCGCTTTAAAACTTAACTGTGATAAGGTGAAAACCCGTAAATTCTTCATCGCAAATGGACTATCTTTTAACTTAGTAATCGCCCATGGGAATAAAGCAGAAAAGAATAGAAATGTTCCAAAGGTAATCGTGATAATCGCTATAAAAATACCGATTAGCTGTAATTGTTTTAGATTCCATAGACTCATATAACCGATTGCTAGTAAGATAATAGAAAGAATGGTTTTAACAACTGTCCTGAAACGTTTCGTGTTAATATTTTCAACACTTTCTGCTTGATAGAGCAAATCGAGTGTTTTGGCTTTATAAAAACGTGAAATATTCAAGAAGCCCGTTATCATAAACATGACTAAGAAAAACACAAGGGTTGAAATCATTCCTTTTGAAGAAACCGCTTGATAGCTGGTCTCTCCCATACCCATTTGTGTCATTAAAAGGCGACTCAAGGCAGAGGATGATAGTATCCCTAGAAGAATCCCCGCGACCACTGATAAAAAGCCGATTACCATAGTTTCAATAAACATCATCTGACCAATTTTACTCTTCTTGGCACCGAGCGTCAGATACATTCCGTACTCTTTTTGTCGCATTGCGAGTAAAAAAGAATTTGCATATAAAATGTAAACAATTGTAATTAACGACAGTAAAAAACTACCGAGTTGGAAAATGACTGTAATCATCGCAAGTGTCGGAAAGCTTTCTTGGAGAAATTGACTGTTAAAAGCTAAAGATTGAAACGTATAAAAAACACCTGAAGCAATAATCAATCCCATCATTAAAACAAGATAGTCACTCCATCGTTTTTTGACGTTGGTTAAAGCTAATTTTACTAACATTATTCAATCACCTGCTCTACTTCCGCTTCTGATAATACTTCTAAAATTTCTTGATAAAAGTCTTGTTGCGACTCGCCGCGCTTTAATTCGCGGTGAATTAAACCGTCTTTTATAAATAAAATACGCTGGCAATAACTTGCACTCATCGGATCATGTGTCACCATTAAAATAGTCGTAGCTAACTCTTCATTTAATTGTTTTAACGTATTAAGTAACGTCCGCGCATTTTTTGAATCTAACGCGCCAGTCGGTTCATCAGCTAAAAGAATATCTGGTTGATGGACTAACGCTCTTGCAGCAGCGACACGTTGTTTCTGACCGCCTGATACTTCTGTTGGATAGTGGTGCATGATATGGCTAAGACCTAATCTATCAGCAAGTTCATCCACACGTCGTTCAATTTTAGCATTGTGAATTCCTTGTAATGACAATGGTAACGCCATATTTTGACGCATCGTTAAATTTTCTAGCAAGTTAAAATCTTGAAAGACAAAGCCGATATGCTGACCTCGAAACTGGGTCAATTGTTTATCTGATAAATGATTCAACTTCGCATTAGCTATGGTGATATCGCCATTTGTGGGCTGGTCTAACGCTGATAAAATATTTAATAACGTCGTTTTACCAGAACCAGACGGCCCCATAATCCCCACAAATTCTCCTTTTTCCACTTCAAATGAAATGTCTTTTAATGCTTCATGCTGTTTTTCATTCTTTTTTCCATATATTTTTTGGATATGTTTTGCCTCTAATACTAATTCACTCATAAGTAATCCTCCCTATTTCTTTATACTATTTATTCTAATGGACTCTCATAAAAAAAGCCTTTGGATTACCTTACAATCCAAAGGCTGAATCTAACAACTTTGTCACATTACTTCAAAAACCATCTGATAATCCGTTCTTTCGATCGGCTATATGGGGCACGCATAAGTGAGTGGTCAAAAATATTGGTGCGTTTTAATATCGAACTACTATGAGTAAACGTATCGAACGTGGCTTTCCCATGATAGCTCCCCATCCCAGAAAAACCAACACCACCAAAAGGCAAGTGATTATTTGCCATATGCAGTAGGGTATCATTCACGGTCGCATCACCGAATATAATCTTATCCATTAACACTTTTAATGTCTTAACATCACGAGTAAATGGGTAAAAAGCTAATGGCCGTTCATACTGTTGCACGTACGATACCGCTTCAGCTAATTCATCATATACAACAATCGGTAAAATTGGGCCAAAAATTTCTTCATGCATGCTCGCTAACGAGTCCTTAGTATTTGCTAATAAAAGCGTTGGACTCATGTACCTGTTTCGGTGCGTAACGTCGCCGCCATAAATAACAAAAGACTCATCTTGGTTAAGCAACTGTCGTAACCTATCCCAACTTTTCTCGTCAACTATTCTTCCGTAATCTTCAGAATTCTTAGGTTCAGCACCATACATCTTTTCAATTGCCGCTACCAATGCTGTAATAAAAGCGTCTACGACTGAACGATGTACTAAACAGTAATCAGGAGCGACACATGTTTGTCCATTATTCACCCATTTCCCCCACGCTACTCGTTTAGCAGCAGTTGTGATATGAGCTGTTTCTGTTACAATCGCAGGGGATTTCCCTCCAAGCTCTAAAGTCACAGGGGTTAAATATTGAGCAGCTGCTTGCATGACAATTTTTCCGACCTTAGTACTTCCTGTAAAAAATAGTTTATCAAAACGATAAGAGAGCACATTTTCATTCGTTTCTTTCGTACTAATATATGTGTCAACATAAGCTGATGGAAAGACTGTTTCAATGATTTGTTCAATCACCTTATTAACATTCGGTGTACTCGGTGATAATCCAACCAACGCCGTATTCCCACCCGCTATCGCGCCTATTAAAGGGTCAAAAGCAAGAAGAACAGGATAGTTAAACGGCGCAATGATTAAGACGTTACCATAAGCTACTGCGCGTCGATAGCTTTTAGCTGGTTGAAGATACAGTGGTGTTCGAACCGTTTCATCTTTAGCCCACGTCGGTAACTTCCATATCATCTCACTTAAATGTTGATAAAGTAATCCAACTTCTGTGATATAACTTTCCATTGATGATTTACCTAAGTCTAAAGCAAGTCCTTCTAACAATAATGCTTCATATTCTTTAATCGTTTTTTTTAGCAGACGTAAATAGTTTAAACGCGTGTTAATAGAGATAGGATGTTGTTCTGCAAAATAAGTACGTTGTGTTTCAATGATTTTTTCAATATCTAACATAGCTCTCATCCTTTCATTTTGTTTATCGTAACGCAAAAAAAAGCTAACGTCCACTTTAGACGTTAGCTTTTTCTACTTCCTTTAAAATTTGTTCTAGTGAAAGTTCAGCAGTTGACGTCACATAGTAGTGAGCATCTTTCATCGCCTCTTCACTGCCTACACCAACCGAAAACATACCGGCTTTATTAATACTTTCAATTCCAGCTTCCGCGTCTTCTATTCCTACACAGGCATCAGGTTCAACCTTTAAAAGTTTTGCTGCTTCAAGGAAAATCGCAGGATCTGGTTTGCCTTTCGCGATTGTAGAAGGGTCAACAATCGCATCAAATTTTTCTTTTATTCCTAGATAGCTTAAAATGGCAGGAGCATTTTTACTTGCCGAAGCAATCGCTAATTGATAACCGTGTGATTTTAACTCATCAATAAGTGTTGCTATACCCGGTAAAATATCTTTTTCGCTGATTTGTTCTATCAATGTCACATATTCATCATTTTTTTTATCAGCAAGTTGCTCCTTTTCTTTTTCTGAATAGCGGTCTTGTTGATTGCCATGAACTAAAATTCTTTCTAACGAGTCCATGCGACTGATTCCTTTTAATTTTTCATTAAATTCTCGGTCGATGTTTATTCCTAACTCACTCGCAAGATTTTTCCATGCATGATAATGATACTCTGCACTGTCCGTAATGACACCATCTAAGTCGAAGATAAACGCTTTAATTTTTGACATTTTACGCCTCTCCTCTTTTAACAAGTGCTTCATGAACAGACTGTTCATTTGATAAAGTATAGGCATGGTCATTCACAAAGACTTCTAGCGGTTCGCCTTCTGCTAATCTTAATGTCATACCCGTTTCATCTACTTCGACTTCTAATAGACGTTCGCGATAATTAATCTTAAATGCATAACGTTCCCAAGCAGATGGTAAAAATGGATGGAAACTTAGTTTTTCTTCCAGAGTTCTCATTCCTGCAAACCCATGCACGATTGATAACCAGCTACCACTCATGGAGGTGATATGAAGTCCATCTTCAGTATCATTATTATAGTTATCTAAGTCTAAGCGTGCTGTGCGGGCATAGAGTTCTACAGCTTTTTCTTCCATTCCTAATTCAGCTGCTAAGATACTGTGTACACATGGTGATAGGGAAGACTCATGAACAGTTAAAGGTTCATAAAAATCAAAGTTTCGTTGTTTTTCTTCTGTTGTATATTCATGATTTAGGAAATACAACGCTTGTAACACATCGGCTTGCTTGATATATGGAGAACGTAAGACACGATCCCAAGACCAATTTTGATTTAAGGGTAAGTGTTTCTTATCCAACTCTGCAACAGGTGTTAAGTCTTTATCTAAGAACGTATCATGTTGAACAAAAATCCCTAGTTCTTCATTTTCAGGATAGTACATATTATCGATAATATCTTGCCAATATGCTAATTCTTTTTCCGTTAATGACAAATCAGATAAACGTTCATCAGAAATCTTTGCAATCGTTTCTAACGTATAACGCAATACCCACGTCGCCATTTGGTTAGTATACCAGTTATTGTTTACGTTGTTCTCATACTCATTAGGTCCAGTGACACCATGAATCATATATTTTTGACGGCGTTTTGAGTAATGAACACGGTCTGCCCAGAAACGTGAAATAGCAACCATAACTTCAATTCCCTTATCTAACAGATAACTTTCATCGCCAGTATAAGTTGTGTAATTAAAAATAGCATGGACGATAGCCGCATTACGATGAACTTCTTCAAATGTAATTTCCCATTCGTTATGACACTCGATACCATTAAACGTCACCATTGGATAAAGCGCACCTGCTAGTCCTTGTTGCTGAGCATTGTGGAACGCTCCAGGCAATTGCTGATAACGATACTCTAGTAGTTGTTCTGTTACTTGCTTATCGGCCACAGATAGATACATAGGCACAATATAAGCTTCTGTATCCCAGTAAGTCGCTCCACCATATTTCTCACCAGTAAAACCTTTAGGCCCAATATTTAAGCGTGCATCTTCACCATAATAAGTCGCAAACAATTGGAACAAGTTAAAACGAATACCTTGCTGTGCTTCATCATCACCTTTAATCATGACATCCGCTTTTTCCCAGCGTTCTGCCCAGACGGCATCATGACGCTCACGCAGCTCTTGCCAATCTTTTTCTTCATGTTTATCTAATAAGGCTTTAGCTTCATTATAATGTTCCTCTTCAGGAATATCCCGAGTTGTTATGACCGCCACACGTTTCTCTAATGTTACGCTTTGATTGGTATCCAGTTCGGTCACATAAGATTCGCCAACAAACTTCTCATCTTCCGTATATGTAGGCGCAACATGGGAGCTAATACGATGACGCATCATTGTCGTGACGCTAAAACGTGGCGTTCCAAAATCATTTTTGATGGTTTCCATTGTTAAATATGCATGATTATCTTCAGTCGAACGTGACTTTTCTTCCCAAAACATCTCATCATAGTTACTATCTTCATTTTTTACTTGTCCATCCAAAGTAGAACCAAAAATAATTTCAGCTGAACCTTTTAAAACAGACGCTTTAACTTTTACCAACGCTAGCTCCTGTTGAAAAACACTAACATAACGTTCAAACTCAAATTTTACCGATGTTTCATTATCATGATACGTGAATTCGCGTGTTAAAACACCCGTTTTCATGTCTAACTCCAAGTAAAAATCATCAAAATCTACTTGGTTTAAATCAATCGTTTTTCCATTAACAGCGATGTCAATTCCGATAAAATTTGTCGCATTTATTACTTTTCCAAAATATTCAGGATAGCCATTTTTCCACCAACCGACTCGTGTCTTATCTGGATACCAAATACCTGCGATATAGGTTCCTTGGTGTGCGTCACCTGTATATTGTTCTTCAAAGTTTCCACGCATCCCCATATAGCCGTTACCAATCGATGTTAAACTTTCTTGTAAACGGCGATTTTCACGGTCAAGTGAGGTCGTTTTTACTTTCCATGGGTCAATATCAAATAAACGTTTAAACATGTTCATTCTCCTTTTATATTATTTGACAGCGCCATCTGCCACGCCATCAATAATTTGCTTCTGCATTATGAAATAAAAAATAATTACAGGAACAATAGCGATTACTAATCCAGCAAGTGCTAAGTGCCATTGTTTTGTATACTCTCCAAAGAAAAAGAACATTTTCAGTGGAATTGTTTGTTGTCCTTCTTTATTGATTATAAGCGATGGTAATAAATAATCATTCCAAATCCACATGGTATTTAGCAACGCTACCGTCACTGTTGTCGGTTTTAACATTGGAAAAATAACGTATCTAAAAATTTGAAAACGACTTGCTCCATCAATAATGGCTGCTTCATCTAAAGCTCTAGGTATAGATTTCATCGCACCATGATATAAGAAAATGGACATACTGGCACCAAATCCAAGATACATAAAGATTAAACCACCACGATTAAGTTGATCTAATTTACCAAAAATTGTAACCAGTGGAATCATTACTGATTGAAACGGAATTAACATTGCCGCAACAAACATCATAAATACAACACCACTAAGTTTGCTTTTTACTCGTTGCAACGCATAAGCTGCAAGTGAAGAAAAAATCACAATAATTAACACACTCAGAACTGTAATTAATAATGAGTTGAATAGTGTCTTAATAAAGTCTAAATCTTGGAAAGCTTGTGGATAGTTTTCGAATGTTAAATCTTTAGGAAATCCTAAAGTATTATTAAAAATTTCTTTTTTTGTTTTTAACGAGTTAGAAATCATTAGATAAAATGGAAATATCCAAACTAAAAGTAATAAAAAGCCTAATACGCCAGCTATAGATTTTTTTAATCTACTCATTATACTTCCACCTCTTTCTTCTTAGTAATATAAACTTGTGTTAGTGAAATAACAGCGATAATCACAAAGAATACTATGGCTTTAGCTTGAGCGTAACCCATTTTATTTTGTGCAAAAGCAGTATTGAAAATGTTCATCGCAACCATTTGTGTTGAATTATATGGCCCTCCGCCTGTTAACGAAAGGTTTTGGTCATACAGTTTAAATGAATTAGAAAGTGTCATAAACAAGCTAACCGTAAAACCTGGCATAATCATAGGAAATTTTATTTTCCAAAATTTTTGCCATTCATTCGCGCCGTCTAAACTTGCCGCTTCAATCAATGACTCATCTACACTTTGTAGATATGAAATATAAATGACCATGATGTACCCTGACATTTGCCAACACATCACAATAACTAAAGCCCAAAAACCAGTCTGCGTAGTTGATAACCACACTTTTAATGATTCAATACCCAATGCAGTCCCAATACTAGCGAATGCTTTTGTAAAAACAAATTGCCAAATAAATCCTAAAATCAATCCACCAATTAAGTTTGGCATAAAGAAAATTGTACGTAATAGATTATTTCCTTTAAATTTTTGAGTAACAAGTAACGCTAAACCTAATCCTATAATATTAATCAAAATAATAGCTACTATTGAAAATTTTGTCGTAAACCATAAAGCATCGGTAAATCCTTTATCTTTAAACACATTGAGATAGTTCCGAAAACCGACAAATTCACTAATTGTGACACCATCCCAGTTTGTAAATGAATAGTATATACCAAAAATTAAAGGTAAAATTACGACTGAAAACAGTCCAATTAATACAGGTGTTATAAAGAGATAAAACCAAGTTTTTTTCTCTGACATTATAATTCCTCCTTTGAAATAAAAATAGAGAAACTGCGCGTTTCTCTATTTTTGATTTTTATTCTCGTGTTTGTTTCCAGCTATCTTGGACTTCTTTAACTAGATCTTCCCAAGTACTTTCATCGCTTACATATTTTTGAATACCTGTACCTAATGAATTCATACCCCAGTCAGTCGGATAACCCATAAACACCCAACCAGTTGAATCTCCATTATTAGAATATTCATAAACTTGTTTTGATAAAGGATCTGCAATTTTTTCAGTGTCGTATCCACTATATGCTGGAATGAACTTGAATTCTTCTAACACGGCTTTTTTACCTTCATCAGAAGTATATAGCCAATCTAGAAACGCTTTTGCTTCTTTTTGATCTTTTTCATCTGAATTTTTATTTACTGCCCAATAGTTTGGTACGCCTACAGGGATTTTATTTTCAGAAACGCCATCAACTGGAATTGGTAAGATGCCCACATTTTCTTCCGCAAATTCAGGATCTATTTCTTCGATTGTTCCATATACCCAGTTTCCTTGTTGAGTCATTGCTACTTTACCATTTGAAAATAATTCTTCCATTTGTTTTGAGTAGTCTAAACTTGTTGTTGGTTGAACTGAATATTCTTGCATAACATCAATGTACTCTTTAAATTCTTTATTATATTTGAACTCAATTTCTTTTGCTTCATATGTTTTGTTTACATCATTGTCAAATTCTGGTGCAATAAATGTATTAGAAGCATGTAGTCCTGTTACCCAAGTTTCTTTTGCAGGTAAAGCAAATACGGCTTCTAGACCTAATTTTTCTTTATCTTTATCCAGTTTTTCAGCAACTTTTCTTAAATCTGCTTGTGTTTTAATATCTTCGACCTCGATACCCGCCTCTTTAAACACTTTCTTGTTATAAAGTAGTCCATAACCTTCCATATTGTACGGTAATCCTAAAACCTTCCCATCTTTAGTCGCACCATCAGTCGTTCCCTCTAAAGCTTGTTTCGCTGCTTCTGTATCGGAAACATCTGCTAATGATTTTTCCCAAGTTTTTAAATCTTCTGGACCCCCAATGTTAAAAATATCTGGTTCTTCGCCAGAAGCAAATTTTGTTTTTAATGCCGCACCATAATCATCTCCACCACCAACAGTAGAAATATTAATTTTAACTCCTGGATTTAACTCCTCATATTGTTTGGCAACATCTTTAAATTGATCATTAAATTCTACTTTAAATTGAAAAATATCAACGACAGTTTCTTTGTCACTTGATTTATCGGCTTTCTTATCTCCATTACCACATGCCACTAATGAAACTGCTAAACCTGACACAAACAAACCTAGACCAATTTTTTTCCAACTTGTTTTCATCTGTAAAGCCCCCTAATATTTTATTGTTGCTGTGTTTTGTTTCTATATCTAGTATGGCTTGTTACCACTAACATTGCAAGCGTTTTATCAATGTTACCGATAACAATATATTGTTATAAAAAATAGCTCAAACGTACCTAAACCATTATAATTTGATTATTTTTCTTTTTTTTGTGTTACAACAAAGAACTTACCACTATTTTTATATTCATTCCCCATGTTACCGATAACAAAAAAACTCCTATCGAATTAATACATTCGATAGAAGTTAAGTTTAACTTACATCAAGTTGTTGTAAGCGATAGATAGCTTCGGCATAGATTTTCATCGTCATCTCTAATTCATCTCGTTGCCATGTCTCATTTGGCTGATGCATGGTATCCTTCGTATCTTTAAACATCGCCCCAAAAGCGACACAATTTTTCATAGCCCGTGCATAGGTAGCACCACCATTCACTTGTGGTTCACGTAAATCGCCTGTCATATCACGATATGTTTGGAGTAACGTTTGAACTAATTCGGACTCTTTTGGCACATATAATGAAGTAAGATAGTCGTGCTCGTGACAAATAAAACCATATTCTTGCGCTACTTTCTCTAACTGAGTGAGAATAAGCTCTTTATCAGTAGTCACTGGCATCCGTATATCTAATCCTATGATTGTTTTTTCGCTATCTGCACTTAATGTTGCGACATTAAACGTTAAATCTCCTGACATCTCATCAAAAGCATGACCGAATAACGAGAGGCCATTAGCGTCCTCGCCAATTTTATTTCCTAACAACTGACTGAGAAAATCTGGCTGAATAGAATCAAGTGCAACCATCAAACGACTAATCGCATTGACGCCATCCGGAGCATTTTTCGAATGAATCGCTCTGCCTTTTGCGATAAACACGTCTTCAGCCTCATCCACTTGATAAGGCCAACCTTGTTTTTCAAAATAGGATACAAGTGCTTGATAATCGGATTTTCTAAATCGTGCTTCATCAGGCACAACATTTAAGGCACTTCCACCACTCACTTCATACCCATTTACACTAGGTCCTTCAAAATAAACTTGTAATAAACCTTTTTCAGCATAAATCACTGGAAATTTAGAATCAGGTACAAATCCAAAATCAACTTGTTCTTCTTTTTCATGGTAGCGTGACATACAACGCCATAAGTTTTCCTCATCCGTACCGAAAATAAATCGTATTTTATGTTGGAATGTCACCCCTGAGTCACGTAACGCTTTTACTGCATAAAGAGCTGCCATACTAGGTCCTTTGTCATCTTGAACTCCGCGACCTATCAAAGATGTCTCAGTGACCACGGCTTCAAACGGGTTGGTTTTCCATAAAGAGAGGTCACCAGGTGGCACAACATCTAAATGACAAAGTATGCCCATTGTCTTTTCACCTTGACCTATTTCTGCGTAGCCATAGTAACCTTCTGGGTCTTCGTATACCTCAAAGCCTTCTTCTTTGAAAAGAGCTAAACACTCGGTTAAACACTGCCGTACAGGCATGCCAAATGGCGCGTTCTCAGCAGGTTCTTGTAAGTACGAAGGAATCGCTACCAGTCGCTCAATCCCTTTGATTGCTTGCTCTATATGTATATTTTCAATATATGTTTTCATCATCCAACCTCCACATTCGTATCAATGATAGTAGTACGATTATAACATAAAAAAGAATGTCCTTGACAGACATTCTTTTTTTACTCTGCTATTGATAAATAGCCAGTGACGATTTTTTCTACTTCTGATTTAAACTGCGCTGTTTGAATAATTCGTGCTTTTCTTAAGTATTCTTTTCCTTCGACAAAAAGTAAGACGACAGGAACGGTCAACACTTGAAATTCACCTGCAACTTCTGGAACATCCATCGCGTCTACTTCCATTGTATAAACATCTGGAAACTCGCTCATGATTTTTTTGATTTGGGGTTTTAAACCATGACACACACTACAATTTTCTTGGCCAATGTATAACAATGATAATTTTTCATCAGCAATATGCTGTTTGACTGTTTCAATATCTTTTAAAAGTTCCATGTTCTCCTCATTTCCCCTCGATTAAGCGAGGACGTTGATAAAAATCTAATGACTCTGTGCGATTTAAACCTAATTGATAGATGCGACTGGCTTTAATCTCAGTAGCTAGAAGTAGCCCCTCTCGTTTGGTGACATTGGTAATGATAGGTAGCGTGATTTCTTTTTTATGTTCTTTTAGATATAAACGTCCTTTTTCTGTCATACCTAACAAACGTATATATGGATGAGCATTGTTTTCTACTATTTCTTCTTTTGTTATGTTTAATAAAACATAAACGCACAGACGTTGTAAACGGGTATATGTATAACGTTTGGATTTAATGCGTTGGATAAAGTCATCAAACCTCATTGCGGCTGATACTTCTTGTTTAAACTTATACTCCAACCCTTCAACCATTTGATAAATCTTTCTTAGTTCTTCATGCGTGCTTGTTTCGATACGATACTTTAGACATGGCCATAACAATGTCCAATCATGATAAGGTCCATGTTGTAAGTCTTCCCAGACACTATTAGGGGTAAATGGCATTACATCTGTTGGCTTCTCTAATTTTAAGCCTTTCCGTAAAGCAGTTCCACTGGCAAAATGTTGATGAGAAATTTCACCATCGTGGTGATGAGAACCAATACGGTCAATCGGCACTAGTTTTTTAGGACAAGTCAATTGATGATTGGCTTTCGCATACGACAATGCTAGCTGATGATTAGGTTGCGACTTAGACCAATCGTACGTAGGAAATAAGATTTGCTGTAACTTCATCATTTGTTGCGGATAACTTTGTCGCTTATCATCAAATATATCAGCATAATCCTCATTATCAATGGCGTTGAAATAACGCTCAGCAAATCTTTCATAAGGGAAGTTAGTCGTTTCATCCGTTCCAAACGAAATAGAAGAAACGCCTATTGCATCTAGCAATTGTACTGCCTTTTCTCCAAACAAATCTGCTGGTTGCACGCTAGCTGTAACCGGTAGCTCGATAACAATATCTGCACCGTTATTTAAAGCGTACGTCGCACGTCGCCATTTATCAACTATTGCAGGTTCCCCTCGTTGTAAAAAGGACCCACTCATGACCGCAATCATGACGTCTGATTGAGATTTCTCTTTTGCTTCTTTCAACTGATACTGGTGACCATTATGAAAGGGATTATATTCTGCTACAATGCCACAACTTTTCATCCTACGACTTCCTTTATCTTTTTCCCTATTATATCACGACAAGTCTATAAAAGGCTGAGTTTCCTCAGCCTTCATTTTTTAGTCTGCTAATGATTCAATGTATTTAAAGGCTTCTTGACCGGCAATACTTCCGTCACCCACAGCTGTCGTAATCTGACGTAAAACTGTTTCACGTACATCTCCTATCGCATATACACCTGGCACAGACGTTTCCATTTTCTCATTAGTTGGAATCCAACCTTCTTCATTTGTGACGCCTAGTGATTTAAATGGTTCTGTAATAGGATCTAATCCTACATAGATGAAGACTGCATCTACTGGATAGTCAGATACTTCACCTGTTTGTGTATCTTTAATGCGTAAATTATTAACCTTAATGTCATCTCCTTGAATTTCTTCAACGACATGATTCCAAACAAAGGTCATTTTTTCATTTTTAAATGCACGGTCTTGTAGTACTTTTTGAGCACGCAATTCATCACGACGGTGAATTACTGAAACTTTGTCTGCTACTTGTGTTAAGTAACTACCTTCTTCAACTGCTGAGTCGCCCCCACCGATAACTGCCACATGTTTGTTACGGAAAAATGGTCCGTCACAAACCGCACAATATGAAACGCCTCGTCCGCTAAACTCTTCTTCACCAGGTGCACCTAAACGGCGATGATCAGAACCTGTTGCAATTATGACGACCTTCGCATCATATTGTTCATCTTCTGTATGAACTGTTTTATGAGTGCCATGATCTTCGACTTTTGTCACAGAACCGTACGCATGTTCCGCTCCAAATGCGGTAGAATCTTTATATATTTTTTCAGCTAATTCTGGTCCAGTTACAAGGCCAACTCCGGGATAATTCTCAACATCCGCTGTGTTTTGCAACTGTCCGCCATAGATTCCTTTCTCTAAAACTAATACGGATAAATCTGCTCGTGACGCATAAAGAGCTGCTGTCATTCCTCCTGGTCCAGCTCCTATTACAATTACATCATACATCATTCATTTCCCTCTTTCTTATCATTCTAGTATTACTTTAACTTGACAACCATTTTTTGTCTAAATTTTTGCCTAGTTGGTCTTATTAAGCAGATTGCCATGCTTTTCGGGCAAGGTGCTAAAATCAAAAAGCGTGGGTCTATATTATTAAAAACAGATTGACTTGTCACGGAAGCTCTATACAATAAAGCTATACATAAAGGAGTCTGATGTCTGTGAATGAAATGTTTAGAAGAAAACGGTCGCTTTCGGATCAAGAATTATTTTATTTAAGTTGGCCTATTTTCGTAGAATTATTTTTACGTGTAATTATTGGTAATATCAATGTGTTTATGATTTCAAATTATTCTGAGCCTGCAGTGGCAGCTGTAGGTGCTTCAAATCAGTTGCTCAATCTGACCGTTTTCATCTATGGCTTTGTCAGCGTAGGAACACAGATTATTATCGCTCAACTAATTGGCGCAAAAAAGAGAGAACAAATACCAAAAGTTATTACCACAGCTTTAGCAGGAGGAACTCTTTTAGGATTGTTAATCAGTGCAACATTTATTTTATTTCCTCGTCAGTTGCTCTTTTTCATGAATTTACCTGAAAACATTGTCATTATTGGTGTAGATTACTTGCGGATTTTTGGTGGTAGTTTAGTTATTTCTGCTGTCACAGCTACTATCATTGCGATTTTAAGAAGTCATGGCGAAACAAAAGTCGGTTTATATATCCCTATGGTCGCAACGATTATCGCCGTTATTGGAAACTATATCGCTCTTTACGGTCCATTTGGATTACCACACTTAGGTGTCATGGGCTTAGGAATTTCAAGTGTTGTCGGCAATAGTATCGGTTTAATCATTGCCGTTCGATTATTATATCTGAAAACAAATATTCATCTTTTTCATTTAGACGTTAGTGATTTTTCAACCGATGCCTTGAAACAAATTTTAGCACTTGGTTTACCTTCTTCTGGGGAATCTCTATCTTACCAAGCTTCACAAGTGGTCGTTACAATGATTGTCGCCTCACTCGGTCAAACGGTTTTAATTGCTAAATCTTATGTTCAAGCGATTACTCAGTTTGTTTATTTAATTGCCGCCTCAATTGCTCAAGGAAATCAAATCATTATTGGACGTAAAGTTGGAGCTAAGGAGTTGGATTTTGCATACGAGCGTGGCAAACGAAGCATGCTGATTGCTAGTTTCGTCACAATTATTATCGCTAGCTTAACATATGTTTTTGCAGAGCCTTTAATGCAAATTTTTACATCCGATGCACAAATCATCGAAATGGCGAAAGTCGTATTTTTAGTCGATATTTTTCTCGAACTGGGACGTGCGATAAACATGGTATTGATTAGTAGTTTAAATGCGGCAGGAGATGTTAAATTTCCTCTAATGACTAGTCTTGTTGTTTTATGGCTCATTAGTCTCCCTTTCTCATACGGTCTGGCCATTGTCGCAAAACTTGGATTACTAGGCGTATGGCTGGCCTACGCGATTGACGAATTATTGCGTAGTGCTGTTTTAATTAGACGCTGGAAGTCGGGAAGTTGGCGAACAAAGAGTCGTATATAAAAAAGCATCTAATCGTTCAAACGATTAGATGCTTTTTCTTATTCATTTTCTTCACTTTTTTGCAAACGATACATATCATAGTATAGACCTTGACGAGCAATAAGTTCATCATGATTTCCTTGCTCGACGATACGACCTTTATCCAAAACAAGAATGGTATTGGCATCTTTAATAGTCGATAAGCGGTGAGCAATAGCTAACGTAGTGCGTCCTTGACGCATTCTTGCTAACCCATCTTGTATCAAACTTTCAGTTTCTGTATCGATATTAGCTGTCGCTTCATCGAGAATTAAAATTTTAGGATTCGTTACAATCGTACGCGCAAAAGAGATTAACTGACGTTGCCCACTTGAATAACTAGCACCTCGTTCAATTACTTTTGCATCATACTGACCAGGTAGGGTCTTAATAAAGGCATCCGCTTGCACAAACTCTGCCGCTTCACGTATTTCAGCATCAGTAATCGTTGGGTCTAACATACGGATGTTTCCTTTAATATCACCGTAAAACATAAACGCATCTTGTAAGACAAGTCCCATTTTACGTCGTAACTCAGCAATAGGATAGTCACGAATGTCACGGTTATCAATTAAAATTTCTCCTTCATAAAATTCATAGAAGCGCATCATCACGTTAATAATCGAACTCTTACCACTACCAGTATGCCCGACTAGAGCCACAGTTTCACCTGGATGAGCAATGAAACTAATGTTTTTTAACACATGATGCTCACCGTCATAAGAGAATGTCACATTTCGAAATTCAATTTTCCCTTCTTTTATCGTCGCAGTCGAAGCTTCGTTTTGTTGTGGAGCAATTTCTTCATGGTCCATAATTTTTAAAATACGACTTCCCGCCACGACACCGTCTTGAAAAATACTTAAAAAATCCATCATACTAATCATCGGTTGAAAGAACGTTTGAACGTAAGTAATAAACGCATAAATCAAACCAATCTCGACAAACTTGTCAAGCGATTGATAACCAAAATAGTACAAAACAATGGCCGTTGATAAAGCAACGAGCAAGTTGATAACTGGCGCTAAGAGCAATGAATTCGTACGTATCATAGCATATTTTGTTTTTAAATAATCATCATTTGTCGCTTCAAACTCTTCCTCTAAGCGTTTTTCTTGTCTAAATTGTTGAATGACAGACATACCAGAAATCGACTCATTTAGTTTTGTATTCAATTGACTCAATTTTTCACGCATTTGACGATAAACTCGCGAACTGAATTTCTGATAATACCAAATAATTAGCAATAATAATGGTAGGAACATCATGATAATAAGACTTAATTTCGGATCAATCGTCCACATCGCGATGAAAGCAGCAATGACCCCAAAAATACCTGTCATAATACTTAAAAAGACAAACCAAAATTCAAAAAGCGTTTCGGTGTCATTCGTAACACGTGAAACAATAGAACCAGCAGGTGTTTGGTCAAAATAACGCATACCTAGTCCTTGTACTTTTTTAAATAGACTCACACGAATATGTTGAAACGTACGGACAGACGCTTTTGAATAAAGATATGTTTGAAAAAACCACACGATACTTTTTAAAAGAACTGCCGCCAAATAAAGACCGGCAAAATAAAAGATAATCCGTTCTGTTGCATTTCCTACTTTTAAATAACCATCGATAAACCGTTGAATAATTCTCGGAAGGATCATATTAACAGCTGATAGTGTCATTGCAAAAAGGATAGCCGGAATAAAATAATTTAAATAGGGTTTTGTATAGACGAAAAGGCGCTTAACAACATGTAATTGTTCTTTCGCCGGCATCGACTTAGCCCAAGCTGATTCGCTTTGTTTTGCCATTATATTCCCCCTCCTTCAATTTTAGAAGCCAATTGCTGTTGTTCATACATCTTCGCATACCATCCATGTTGCGTTACTAATTCATGATGAGTACCTCTTTCAGCGATATGACCCTCTTCAATAACGACGATTTCTTCACTATGCATGACACTACTTAAACGATGAGCGGTAATAACTGTCGTTCTGTCTTGACGCATTTGTTTCAAGTTCGTAAGAATCTGTTCCTCCGTCTTAGCGTCAACAGCTGATAACGCGTCATCCAATATTAATAACTCTGGATTCAGTATCAAAGCACGAGCAATCGAAATACGTTGCTTTTGACCACCCGACAATGAAACCCCACGTTCGCCAACAAGCGTGTCGTACCCTTCAGGAAACCCTAAAATATCATCATGAATGGCCGTCATTTTGGCAACCGCTTCGACTTCTTCTTGTGTGGCATCTGGTTTGGCAAAGCGAATGTTATCGCGAATCGTCATTGAAAACAAGAAGTTATCCTGGGCAACGTAACCAATCGTATTCAATAACGCATCTAGTGAATAGTCTTTTAATTCATAATCACCAAATAAGATTTTGCCGTCAAAATCATCATATTCACGCATTAAAAGTTTTAATAAGGTTGTTTTACCTGCACCTGTTTTCCCGACGATTCCCAACGTTTCACCACGTTTAAGATGAATATCAATATTTTCTAACGTCGGCGTATCTTCATCATGATAGCTAAATTGTGCAATATCTATCACAACATCGCCTTTAGCTGGTGTTTGAATGGCTGTCGGAGATTCGATAATAGTTGATTTTTCTGATAAAAGCTCTTGTACACGGTCATAACTCGCACTACCGCGCTCTAAAATATTAAACAAACGCCCAATAGCAAACATCGGCCAGACTAACATCGTGATGTAGCCAAAAAATGCGACCATTTCACCAATCGAAATGAACTCATTCATAACAAAATAGCCACCTGCTAAAATCGTAACCGCGTATGAAAGACCAATAATAAAAGTAATAATCGGATCGAATAATGAGTCCAAAAAATTGACGCGATTGATTTTAACGGTTGCTTCATCAACTTTTGTTTCAAAATCAACGATATCTTCTGCTTCTTGTCCAAATGTTTTAATAACTTTGATACCTGAGATACTCTCTTGAACTTTATCGTTAATTGTCGAAAAAGCTGCTTGCGAATCACGAAATGCAGTATGTAGTTTAGACCCTAGTTTTCGCGACGTTAAACCTAATAAAGGTAACGGTAATAA
Organism: Vagococcus lutrae; assembly: GCF_023299185.1. Classification (NCBI taxonomy): domain Bacteria; kingdom Bacillati; phylum Bacillota; class Bacilli; order Lactobacillales; family Enterococcaceae; genus Vagococcus; species Vagococcus lutrae. The sequence continues at coordinate 305,130 of NZ_CP097017.1, read as the reverse complement.
GACGATAAGCGTCAAACGCCAATCAATTAATAACATCGCAATGATAGTAACTCCCCCATTAAGTAACGAGTCTACCAACGTTAAAATACCAGCACCGGCAACCATTTGAATGGCATTTAAGTCGTTTGTCGCATGTGCCATTAAATCTCCTGTACGGTATGTTTGAAAGAAAATTTGGTCCATACGAGTGAAATGATGAAACAAGTTTTTTCTTAATCGTTTTTCTAAACGAGCTGCACTTCCCCAAATATTCGTACGCCATACATAACGTAACGCATACTGACCTATTCCTGCTACCACAATAATCCCTACCATTTTCCACAATCGACTAGACGTTAATGTCCCGATATTAATCGCATCGACAATCATCCCAATCATACGTGGGGTAATAACTTGTAAAAGCGCTACTAAAATTAAAGAGATAATTCCTAACGTATAGGCCTTCTTTTCTTCTTTAAAAAACCAACCTAACTTTTTAAAAATTTGCATATGTCTACCTCCTTTTACCTAAATAAAAAAACAGGTGCCTAAAAAAGCAACCCGTTTTTCTATCATGAATAAACCGGGACTATTTTTTCCCAGTTTGTGTTTTCATGTTCGCCATCATTTGACGCAGTTTTTTCTCTGACGGTTTTTGACCCATCTGCATCATCATCATACGTAACATATCCTCATTAACGGGAGGATTTTTTTGTAAGTAATCTTCCATGTATTTGCGTGCTAAGAAAAATCCGCCTACCACACCGATTGCTAAAGCTATCACAGCAATTAAGATAACCCATCCTGTGCTCATATCTATTCGCTCCTTCCATTAAAACTTCTACTCTCAATCATTAATTGTACTACATTTTACAGTGATTGGGAAAGTTTTTTAATGAAATTTTCAAAAATAGCCTGACATCTATGCTTCTTGAATTTGCTCAAGTAAATTAGGCTCAAAAACGCCTTTTTTTAACATCGCAATTTCAAAACCATAAGGTGCTTTCGCTGTTTTCTTATCTGGACCAACATATGGTGTTTCTAAAATTTTAGGCAAGTCAACCAGTGCTTCATGATGAACGACACGATTTAACGCTTCAAATCCTATCTCACCAAATCCGATATTAGAGTGGCGGTCTTTTTGTGCCCCTCTAACATTTTTCGAATCATTGACGTGGATGACTTTTAATCGGTCTAAACCGATAATTTTGTCAAACTCTGTTAACACTGCATCAAAATCTTGAACATCATATCCCGCATCATGAATATGACACGTATCCAACGTGACCGATAACTTCTCGTTAAATGTCACACCATCAATAATCCGTGCAATTTCATCAAACGAACGTCCGATTTCCGTTCCTTTACCAGCCATTGTTTCCAAGGCTATCTGTGGTACTTGTTCACGCGTCAACACTTCATTTAAACCTTTGACAATTTGTGCAATCCCAGCATCAGCTCCTGCTCCAACATGGGCGCCAGGATGCATGGTAATTTGCGTTCCACCTAATGCTTCCGAACGAACGATTTCATCTCTCAAAAACTGTGTAGCAAAACCAAAATTTTCTGGTTTTTTAGTATTTCCTAGATTAATGATATATGGCGCATGAATCACCATGTGACTCAAACCATTTTTTTTCATATATGCTTGCCCTGCTGGTATATTCATTTCTTCTACCGCTTTACGGCGCGTATTTTGTGGGGCACCTGTATAAATCATAAACGTTGAAGCACCATAACTTGCTGCTTCTTCTGCTGAACCTAATAGCATTTTTTTGCCACTCATACTTACATGAGAACCTAATAACATCGACTTTCCTCCTCGTATCATCACTACTACCTTATTGTATCTTTTTTTGTAAAGAGACTCAACGAAACTGTTTGATTCAATCACAAAAAAGAAAGGACAATGTTCTCAGACATTGTCCTCTATGCTTAATTAAAATTTTAGCAAGAAATATTTCTTCTTACCACGTCGAAGTACTGTAAATTGATTATCAATTTTATCTGTTTCATCTAATTGATAATCTAAATCTTGTACGCGGTCACCATTAATATAAATCGCACCGTTAGTGACATCTTCACGTGCTTGACGTTTAGATGTGACGAGGCCAGAAGTAACTAATAGTTCAACAATATTTAAGTCATCCTCTGAATCAACATTATAGTTAGGAACATCTTTAAATCCTTGTTTGATTTCTTCGGCATTTAACTCTTTGATATCTCCACTAAACAACGCCTCTGAAATCTTAAGTGCTTGTTCGTACGCTGCTTCGCCATGAGCTAGCGTAGTGACTTCACGCGCCAATACTTTTTGTGCAGCACGTTGGTGTGGGGCTGCCATAAACTCTTTTTCAATCTCAGCAATCTCTTCTAATGATAAGAAAGTAAAGTATTTTAAGAATTGAACAGCATCACGATCATCAGTATTATACCAGAATTGATAAAACTCATAAGGGCTTGTTTTTTCTGCGTCTAACCAAACCGCATTGCCTTCTGTTTTACCGAATTTTGTTCCGTCTGCCTTTTTAATAAGTGGCATAGTAAGTCCGTAACCTTGGACTTCTCGTTCGCGGCGCAATAATTCGATTCCAGATGTAATATTTCCCCACTGGTCACTACCACCTAATTGTAATGAACAATCATGGGTATCATATAATTTTAGAAAATCGTATGCCTGAAGTAATTGATACGCAAACTCAGTATAAGAGATACCTGTCTCAATACGACGCTTAACACTTTCTTTACTCATCATATAATTGATCGTAAAGTTTTTACCAACATCTCTTAAGAAGTCAATCAATAACATACTGCCTAACCAATCATGGTTGTTCGCAATAATCGCTGGGTTTTGATCATTTTCAAAATCAATAAATGATTCTAATTGTTTCCGTAAACTATCTGCCCATGATGCTACCGTTTCAGTGGTATTTAAACTTCTCTCAGCATCTTTAAATGATGGGTCTCCAATCATCCCCGTACCGCCTCCAACTAAGGCAATGGGTACATGTCCTTGTAATTGGAAACGACGTAACGTTAAAATCGGTAAAAGATGTCCAATGTGTAAACTATCTGCAGTGGGGTCAAACCCAATATAAAGTTTAACAGACTCTTTATTTAATTTTTCTTGTAAGGCTTCTTCATCCGTAATCTGGTAGACTAAACCGCGATCACGTAATTCTTGTAAAAAATCTGTGCTCATCTAACTTCCTCCTTGTAATCTATACTTCTTTATCTTATCTTATTCCCGTAGTAATGAAAAGACTTTCAACTGTTTTTAATCAAATTATCTACGACAAAAGTTGTATCTTGTAAAGAATCCTACCATTGAATAAAAGATTTTGTTATAATAAAGTGATTCTATCAAAGGAATTAGGGGTGATGAAACAAAAATGAATAAAGAACGGGTGTTTTTCGGACTAAATGTTTTCCTTAGCGTCTTACGTTCGCTAGGTTACTTTTTTATAACAGTCTTGATATTAGGGGGCACCTTGTCATTAGGGATTGGGTTAGGCTATTTTGCTTTTCTTGTTTCAGATACAGAAGTACCAAATAAGGAAACAATGGTCAAAGCAATCAATGATATTGAATTAGTCTCCTCCTTTACCTATGATAATGGAGAAAAAATCGCTGACTTTAAATCAGATTTAGTTAGAACGCGTGTCAATTCCGAGCAAATCTCACCAATTGTAGAACAAGCACTGATTGCGACGGAAGATGAATACTTTAACGTACATAAAGGCATTGTACCTAAAGCCTTACTTCGTGCCGTTATCTCAGATATTACTGGAATTGGCGGACAATCTGGCGGTTCAACCTTGACTCAACAGTTAGTTAAGCAACAAATTTTAACAGACGAAACCACATTCTCACGAAAAGCCAATGAAATCCTTTTAGCTCTTCGCTTAGAAAAAATGTTGTCGAAAGAAGAAATATTAACTGCCTACTTAAATGTTTCCCCTTTCGGAAGAAATAATAAAGGACAAAATATTGCTGGAATTCAAGAAGCAGCGCGAGGATTATTTGGAAAAAATGCTGATGATTTATCACTTCCTCAAGCAGCGTTTATTGCTGGGTTACCACAAAGTCCTATTGTTTATTCACCCTACACTAATCTTGGACAAATCAAACCAGATGAAGGGTTAACTTATGGTCTAGAACGGAAAAATCAAGTGTTATATAGCATGTATCGTGAAAAATTTATTGATAAAGCACAATACGAAGAAGCTTTAAACTACGATTTAAAACAAGACTTCTTACCTCAAGAAATTATCACTGATCAGACGAATAACTACTTATACTATCAAGTAGAAAATGACACGATTGAAACGCTTATGACAAAGATTTACGAAAAGGATAACGTTAGCGAAGCCGATATTAAAAAAGATAATAATCTCTATGACAAGTACTATCAATTAGCTGAACGCGAATTACGACGTGGTGGATATGTCGTCCAAACAACAATTAACAAAAATATTTATGAAGCAATGAATAATACTGCTCAAAACAGTGGCTATATTTTAGATGATGGTTCAGGCAATACCGTTCAGCTAGGTAGTGTCTTAATGGAAAATCAATCAGGAAAAATCATTGGTTTCGTAGCAGGGCGAAATTACGAAGAAAGTCAAAATAACCACGCTTTTAATTCACGACGTTCACCCGGTTCGACAATGAAACCTATTGTAGCGTACGCACCAGCCATTGATACAGGAATGATTGGCAGTGAGTCACAACTTTCCAATCATGCTCGTAATTATCCGGGTGGTGGAAAACTCACGAACTACGGAGGACAGTCAGGAAATGAATTTAAGTCGGTTAGCAAAGCTTTAGCTGTATCAGACAACATTCCTGTCGTAAACTTGTACGAAAAACTAATCGAACGAACCAACGTTTATGATTATTTCCAAAAAATGAACAGTACAATTAATCCAGATAACTTCTCACACCTCTCTCTACCTCTTGGTACGGGAGAAGTGACAGTTGACGAACAGACGAATTATTATCAAACATTAGCAAATAATGGCGTTTATCAAAAAGGCTATATGATTCATAAGATTGTAGCGCCAAATGAAGAAGTTATATATGAACATCAAGATGCCGGTATTCCTGTTTTCAAACCAGCTACCGCCACTATCATGCAAGATTTAATGCGCCACGTCTTAAATGATAATAACGGAACTGGTCGCCCCGCGAAAGGCGCGCTATATGGATTAGATAATAACTTAGCCAATGCCGACTGGGTAGGTAAAACAGGGACATCAGAATTAGAACGTGACTACTGGTTTATTGCATCAACACCCGGTGTGACATTAACAACGTGGATTGGAAAAGAAGATGGACATTCTTCGATGGATTATCGTTGGGGTAATAATAATATGCAAATGTGGGCAATGATCGCAAACGCTGCCTATCAACAACAACCTGACTTATTTAAAGTCAATCAACGTTTTGAATTAGATAATAGCGTGATTAAATCAGAAGTATCTGATCTAACCGGAACAAAAATGGGGAATATCACTATAAATGGACGTAACATTAACGTACCAGGTAAAAAAGTACAAAGTTACTTCGCGCAAAATGGTGCGGCTAACCCTGACTTCCGCTTTGGTATTGGCGGGACAGATGCCAATTACCACCAGTTCTGGAATGCCCATTTACAACCTAAAAAAACACCCCCAAAACCAAAAAAAGAAACAAAACCGACTTCAAGAGAACCTGAAAAAGACGATGAAAAAGAGTCAGATAGTAAGGACGATGAAGATTAAAAAAAACTTGGTATGTAAGTTGCCTGAACGGCGAACTTGCATACCAAGTTTTTTATTATATTATTTTGTTGAATCTTTACGACTAATGCCATGAGGTAAAATAACTGTTTTTTCGTCATTTTCCTCTTTATTCATCATTTTCGTAAGTAGACGCATTGAAACGGCACCGATATCATATAAAGGTTGTGTTAAACTTGTCATTTTTGGACGTACAATGTCGGTTAATAGCGAATTATTTGTTGTAATAATTTCAAATTCTTCAGGAATCTTAACGCCTTTATCTGTTAATGCATTTGAAATACCTACTGCTAATAAATCATCGGCAACGTAAGCTGCTGTTGCGCCAGCAAACAGTAAACGCTCAGCTAGGTCTTCCCCATTTTTATAGACATATTCTGACTCGAATACTAATCCTTCAGTATACGTTAAGTCATGTTTTTTCAATGCTTCTTTGTAACCAGCTAAACGCTCTTTCCCATTAATCGGGTCAAGTAATGAGCCACTTACAAAGGCTACTTTTTCATTGCCATTTTCAATCAATAATTCAACGGCTTCTTTTGCTCCTTCGTGATAGTCAATATTAACTGAACCTACTTGCTCATCTGGATCAATAGATCCCGCTAACACAACTGGTGTTTTAGAGCGAGAAAACTCTCCACGAATCTCATCTGTAATATGATGTCCCATAAAGATAACGCCATCTACTTGTTTAGCAAGCAAGTTATTTAACACATTGATCTCTTTTTCGGCGTTTCCGTCTGAGTTCGCTAAAATAATATTATACTTATACATCGTTGCAACGTCATCAATACCACGCGCAAGTGATGAGAAGTAGATGTTGCTAACGTCTGGGATAATAACGCCGACTGTGGTTGTTTTCTTACTTGCTAGTCCTCTAGCCACTGCATTTGGTCGGTAATCCAAGCGCTCAATAACCTCTAATACTTTTTTTCTTGTCACAGGTTTTACATTTTGGTTGCCGTTCACAACACGTGATACCGTAGCCATGGAAACGTTCGCTTCACGAGCTACATCATAAATTGTAATTGTTTGTTTTTCCATTCTTCTTTTCTCCGTTTCTATTTACATTTCATTTCAGAAAATAACATATTCTATAACTACTGATAACATATCAGAAAAATAAAGCAAATGCAAGCGTTTTAGTGTTGTTTTCATGAAAATGAAAAGAAAATTTAATTTTGATATCGATTGAAAGAAATGACTTTATGTTCTATAGTTATATCATGAAAGGATGTGTTGTTAATGTATCAACAACGTATTAATGCTTTACAAGAATGGATGAGAGAAAATCAAATTGAAACAGCGTATTTGAATCATCCGAATAATATTTCTTATTTTACTGGTTTTGATAACGAACCACATGAAAGAATTCTGGCACTGTTCGTATCAGCTAATCATGAGCCTTTCCTCTTTACTCCGGGATTGGATGCAGAAGACGCTAAACGAAGCGGTTGGAATTACGATGTCGAAAGCTACTTAGATAGCGAAAATCCTTGGGTTATCATACGTCACGCATTTGAGAAACGTCATTTTTCTGTCAATCATTTAGCGATTGAAAAAGATAACCTATCTGTCGCGCATTTTGATGCCTTTAGCGACCAATTTTCAAATGTACAGGTCAAAGCTGACCTAACCCCTTTTATTCAACGTCAAATGCTTATCAAAACGGACGATGAAAAACAATTAATGATCGAAGCTGGTGATTGGGCAGATGTCGCATTCGAAGTTGCCTTTAATGCAATTAAAGAAGGCGTCAAAGAGTTTGAAATCTTAGCAGAAATTGAATACCAGTTAAAACTACGTGGGGTTTCCTCAATGAGTTTCGATACGATTGTTCTTGCGGGCGAAAATGCAGCAAGTCCGCATGGCGTTCCTTCTGATAATACAGTCAAACCAAATGAATTTGTTTTATTTGACTTAGGTGTGCTTTGGAAAGGCTATTGTAGTGATGCCACACGAACTGTTTCTTACAAAGAACCCACGGCTCATCAAGAAAAAATTTATAGTATTGTCTTACAAGCACAATTAGAAGCTGAAAAAGCTATCAAACCAGGTATTACAGCGGGTGAATTAGATAAAATTGCGCGTGATGTCATTACCGAAGCTGGATATGGCGAATACTTCAACCATCGTTTAGGACATGGTATTGGGACAAGTGTTCACGAATTCCCTTCACTTGTAGAAGGAAATGATATGGTCATTGAAAAAGGCATGTGCTTCTCAATCGAACCAGGTATTTATATCCCTGGAGATGTCGGCGTACGTATTGAAGACTGCTACTACGTTACCGAAGACGGTGCGTTACCGTTTACTCAAACACCAAAATCTCTTCAAATTATTGAATAATAAACATACTGAAACAGTATAACGACCCCCAACTGTTAGATATAAATTCAACGGTTGGGGGTCATTATATAATTTAATTAAAATAGGCTATTTTTTTATCCGTTTTGTCCAAAAGCCACCGGATATATATTTAGGTTCATGCGAAATCACAAACGCTTTAGGCTCGTCTTCTGATATTTGACGATACAGGACACGCTCATTTTTACGAGAAGTCAACACTTCTAAAATCATCCGCTCGCCTTCTCTTCCATATCCATAAGTGACTGTCACACCATAACCCAAATCTCGAAGTTGTTTGGCTAACATACTTTCAGTCTTAGGTAAAATTACTGTAACCATCATATAGCCGAGCGCGAGTTTTTCCTCGATTTTAATCCCGACAGCAATCCCCGTTCCATATCCAAGTGCATAGGCCATCAAGTTTAGCGGGTTATCCAAACGATTTAACACCATGCTTAAACCAACCACATAGACAGTAATTTCAAAAATACTAACAAGTGGCGCTAATAAACGGTACCCTTTCATCGTCAACATAAAACGAATGGTATTTAGCGTAATATAGACAAAGTTAATGCCAAAAATAAACAGTAATAATTTTAAATCCACGACTTTCCCTCCCATGTCTATTCATTGTAACGACTATTCGTTCTCAGGTAAATTTTTCTGAACGATCAGCTTTATTTGTTATGGATACTATAGGAAAGTGCTTTTAAATTTTCCTCCATAATAGAAAGATAGTCCTCTTTTTCTTCTCGTTCTTTTTTGCTCAAACTTTCAAGTGTGTTCAACGTTAAAATCTCCGCATTGGTTTCTTTCGCAATCGTTTCTGCCATTTTACTAGAACCACCTTGCTCGGTATAAATCACAGTAATATTATTTGCTTCCATGAAATCTTTTAACTGAGCCAATGTCTTAGAACTTGGTTCCGCATCAGGTGTCAACCCGGCAATCGCGACGGGATGTAAGTCATAACGTTTCGCTAAATAACCAAAGGCAGCATGTTGTGTTACAAAAGTACGGTTTGGCACATTTTGAAACGCTTGTCGATAATCCGTATCTAACTGCACAAGTTCTTCTTGGAAATTTGCTTCATTCTCTCTAAACACTTCTTTATTTTCAGGAAATGCTTTGCTCAATTCATCAGTAATATGTGTTACTTGTTGTTGTGCTAGCACGGGGTCTAACCATACATGCGGGTCATAGACATGATGATGTCCACCTTCACCATGTTCATCATTCTTTTCCATTTGTAATGTTTCACTTGCTTCAATAATTTTAATCTCACTGTCCTTTAAAGAATCAAGTAAACGCGGTACCCATGACTCCATTTCTTTTGAATTGTAAATAAACACGTCGGCATCTTGAATTCGTGCCAAGTCTTTAGCACTCGGTTCGTAATCATGTGGCTCGACATCTGAATCGATCAGCATCGTCACATTTGCCTCATTTCCTACAATTTTTGAAGTAAAATCATACATAGGATAAAAAGTTGTTATAATATCTAATTTATCAGCATTTTTTGATGTATCATCTATTTTTTTACACCCTGTTATCATCATCCCCATTAAAAACACTGCTGCTATTACTAGTCATTTTTTCTTCATAGTATCTTCCTTTTCATTAGAATCGTTATATTTATAATACTGTTTTATTATACAGATATAATTTAAGGATGCCATAAAAAAAAGAAAAAGTAAAATGTCGAAACATTTTACTTTTTCTTATCAAAATTAAACGCGTCTTTCATTTTATCAAAAAAACCTTCTTCATGTTCAAAATTATCGTCGCCACTTGCTTTAGCAAAAGCGTGGAGCGCTTCTTTTTGTTCATGGTTTAAGTTTTTAGGCGTAATGATTTTCACATTAACATGATGATCGCCGTTGTTAGAACCACGTAGACGCGGTGCCCCTTTGCCTCTTAAGCGGAAATTAGTTCCAGACTGTGTGCCTGCAGGAATTTTTAATTTAACCTTACCATGTACAGTTGGGACTTCTACTTCTGCTCCTAATGTTGCTTGGACAAAGCTAATCGGTAATTCATAAAATATATCGCTACCGTCACGATCAAAGATATCACTATCTTCAACATCAAAAATTACGTATAAGTCTCCATAAGGGCCACCATTATAACCGGCTTCTCCTTGTCCACTTAAGCGCATTTGTTGACCGTCTTCCACTCCGGCCGGAACATTCACTTTTACAGAGTGCGTGCGAGCTTGTCTACCAGAACCATGACAATCTGAACATGGATCTTTAATGGTTTGACCAGAACCACCACATTGGTCACACGTTTGACGGCTCATGACACGACCTAAAGGCGTTTGTCGTTCAACATTAATAGTCCCTTGACCATGACATTTTGAACATGTTTCAGGATGTGTCCCCGCTTTAGCTCCGCTACCGCCGCACGTTTGACAATTATCTTCACGACGGAACTTAATCGTCTTTTCAGCACCGAAGATAGCTTCTTCAAATGTTAAATCCAAATTGTATTGTAAATCTGCTCCTTGACGCGGTGCATTTGGATTAGCAGTACGACCACCGCCTCCAAAAAACGATTCAAAAATATCTTCAAAACCGCCGAATCCACCTGCGCCTCCAAAGCCACCAAAACCGCCGCCTGCACCGAAGTTTGGATCAGTACTTGCATGACCATATTGATCATAAGCCGCTTTTCGTTGTGGATCACTTAATACTTCATAAGCTTCAGATACTTCTTTAAATTTATCTTCTGCATCAGGTTCTTTATTTATATCTGGATGATACTTTTTAGATAATTTACGGTACGCACGTTTTATCTCATCATCAGAGGCTGATTTTGATACCCCCAGCACTTCATAATAATCTCTCTTAGACATGGGTATTCCTCCATTCCCTATAAACTAATAAGCCTTTTAAATCATAACATAAATCACTTATATAGCAAACTACTATCATTTAAAAAGCTTACAAGTAGAGAAGCCAATCAAAACTGATTGGCTTCCTTAACTTGTTTCAAAATTATTTGTCGTCTACTTCTTCAAAATCAGCATCGACAACATCATCAGCGCTTCCTTGTGCGTCAGCATTTTCTGCTTGAGCTGCTTGTTCTTGTGCAGCTTGTTCATACAACTTAACGGTTAATGCTTGAACGATTTCATTCAATTCATCACGTTTTGTTTTCATTTTTTCTAAGTCATTTTCTTCAACCGCTGCTTTTAATTCATCACGAGCTGCTTCTGCTTTTTTCACTTCATCCTCGTCCACTTTACCTTCTAGTTCAGATAATGTTTTGTCAACTGAGAATAATAAAGCATCCACATCATTACGTAAGTCAGCTTCTTCTTTACGCGCTTTATCTGCTTCAGCGTTAGCTTCTGCATCTTGAACCATTTTTTCAATTTCTTCATCTGTTAAACCTGAAGAAGATTTGATAGTGATTTTTTGTTCTTTTTGTGTGCCTAAGTCTTTAGCACTTACGTTTACAATACCGTCTTTGTCAATGTCAAATGACACTTCAATTTGAGGTACGCCACGTGGTGCTGGTGGAATATCCGTTAATTGGAAACGGCCAAGTGTTTTATTGTCCGCTGCCATTGGACGTTCACCTTGTAACACATGAATGTCAACTGCTGGTTGATTATCAGCTGCTGTAGAGAATACTTGTGATTTGCTTGTTGGAATCGTTGTATTACGGTCAATTAACTTCGTAAATACGCCACCCATTGTTTCGATACCTAATGATAACGGTGTGACGTCAAGTAATACCACGTCTTTGACATCTCCTGAGATAACGCCACCTTGGATAGCCGCACCCATTGCTACTACTTCATCCGGGTTAACTGATTTGTTTGGATCTTTATTTGTTTCACGGTGTACAGCTTCGACAACCGCTGGAATACGTGTTGAACCACCAACTAAGATAACTTCGTCTAATTCAGAAGCTGATAGACCTGCGTCTTTTAGCGCTTGACGAACAGGTGCTTTCGTACGTTCTACTAAGTCTGCTGTTAACTCGTCAAATTTTGCACGTGTTAATGTCATTTCTAAGTGAAGAGGTCCTGCTTCTCCTGCTGTAATAAATGGCAAGCTGATTTGTGTGCTTGTCACACCTGATAAATCTTTTTTCGCTTTTTCAGCTGCGTCTTTTAGACGTTGAACAGCCATCTTATCTTTTGATAAGTCGATACCATTTTCTTTACGGAATTCAGCAACTAAGTAATCAATCACTTTTTCGTCAAAGTCATCCCCACCTAGATTATTGTCTCCGGCAGTTGATAATACGTCAAATACACCGTCACCAAGTTCTAAAATAGAAACGTCGAATGTACCGCCACCTAAGTCAAAGACTAGAACGCGTTCTTCTTTATCTGTTTTATCTAATCCATAAGCTAAAGCTGCTGCAGTTGGCTCATTTACAATACGCTCAACTTCTAGTCCAGCAATTTTACCAGCGTCTTTTGTTGCTTGACGTTGTGAGTCATTAAAGTAAGCTGGGACAGTAATAACGGCTTTTGTTACTTTTTCGCCAAGGTAATCTTCAGCAAAACCTTTCATGTATTGTAATACCATTGCTGAAATTTCTTGTGGTGTATAAGATTTGCCTTCCATTTCTACTTTATAACCAGCTTGTCCCATGTAACGTTTAATAGAAGCAATCGTATTTGGGTTTGTTACTGCTTGACGTTTAGCAACTTCCCCTACTTGAATTTCACCATCTTTGAACGAAATAACAGATGGTGTCGTACGATTTCCTTCTGGGTTAGGAATAATTTTTGCTTCGCCACCCTCTAAAACTGCTACTGCTGAGTTTGTTGTTCCTAAGTCAATACCAATAATTTTACTCATCATTAAGTTCCTCTTTTCTTTTATGTTTTATTTTTATTGTGCAACGATAACCATTGAAGGTCTTAAAACTCGGTCGTGTAGTTGATATCCTTTTTGTAATACGGTCACTACTTCGTCTGCTTGTTGCCCTTCTTCTAATGGTACAGTTTGTACCGCTTGGTGGACATTAGGGTCAAAAGTTTCGCCTAAAGCTTTGATTTCTTCAATGCCGGCATTTTTCAATGCAACAATAAAGCTTTCATAGACCATTTCAATTCCCTTTTTCAAGCTTTCTCCCGTTTCTTCTGACACTTCAATATCGAGTGCACGTTCTAAGTTATCTAATGCTGTTAAAAGCTCTTTACCTAGATCTTGCGAACGATACTTTAACAATCCTTCACGCTCTTTTTGGAATCGATTACGCATGTTTGCTATTTCAGCTTGGGCGCGTAAAAACTTATCTTCCATTTCAGATAAAGATTCTTCTAATTCTTTAACAGGATCTACTTCTTCTACCGTTGTTTCTTCAACAATCTCCTCTTGTTGTTCTTCTTCAGCCGCCGTTACGTCTTCGTCGATAGGCGCTACATGTTCTTCGTTATGCTCTGTCATGCAAACCTTCCTTTCTCTTTCTAAGATGTGGAAAACGAGTCAATCAAACGATAATAATCGGTCAAATGATTCGCTAATTCATGGCGAAAGACATCCATTAAACCAAACATCTTAGCATAAGACATATTGGTTGGACCTAAAATTGCAATCGTTCCTTTTCCATGTCCAGGAACTTGATACGAGGCTGTCATCAGACTCATCCTTGCCAGTTCATCTTTTTCAAGTTCGTTACCAATCTTGATTTCTATGCCATCATCTGGTACCTCAATTAATGACACAACTTCATCGTGATTATCCATTAAAGAATAAATCGATTTAAATGAGGGTACATCTGAAAACAAATCAAAATCGAGTAAATTCATTTTCCCACTCACATATACTTTCTCTTCAAATGCCTGACCTAATGCCATTTCAAAAATATCCATGACACTGCCTGGCGATTGAAAATATCGTTGTAAAATCAATGGGATTTCTGTCCGTAATTTATGATAAACGGTAATCAAAGGTTCTCCGATTAGTTTATCATTAATAATTCGCACGATTTGTTCAATGTCCGAACTTGAAATCGATGGTGGTATCGTGAATATCTGACTTTCAACATTTCCCTTATCCGTTACAATAATAGCCATCAATTGTTGATTGTTTAAAGGAACAATTCTAAATCCTGTCAGTCGGCGCTCATTGATTTCAGGTCCCAATGAAAACGCCGTATAGCTTGTTAAATCAGAGAGTATTTTCGCTGATTGCTGAATAATATCGTTAATCTCACGAAAATCTTTACGAAATGAGGTTTTGATTCTACTTACTTCTGCTGGTGTCATCGATCTTGGCTGTAAAAGGTGGTCGACATAAAATCGATAACCTTGAACAGAAGGGATTCTTCCTGAAGAGGTATGCGTTTTTTCCAAGTAACCTTTTTGTTCTAAGGCGGCAAGGTCATTACGTATCGTTGCAGAACTCGCCTTAACTCCAGCGTTCATTAACGTTTTAGATCCTACAGGCAATCCGTCAGAAGTATAAAGTTGAATAACCAACTTTAATATTAACTGTTGGCGTTCTGTCAGCAAACTCTCACCTCCTCTGATTTTTTAGCACTCTTATTGTATAAGTGCTAACTACATTATCTAGTATAACAACCTGTGTTTTTTTTGTCAACAGAAAAGACCAACAAATTAGCACTCTTTATAATTGAGTGCTAATTTGTTGGTCATTGTTATTTATCTAATAAGAAACGCTGAAAAACATTGTTCCCAAGTGCTAAGCCTCGACGCGTTAAGGCGATATGTTGCGTATCTTTCACAAGCAACTTTTCTGCAACAAGTTCTTCAATAACATTCCCAAAAACTTCATCTAGGGATTGTTTAAATTTTTCATAGAATAAGGCATATGAGACGCCTTCACGTTTTCGCAAACCTAAAAACAATTCTTCTTCCATACGAGCCTGTTCAGTTAAAATTTCTTCATCACGTATAGGCCTTTTCTGTTCTTTTAATGGCTGCATATATTGCTGTATCGGACCGAAATTACGATAACGCACACCATCTAAATAACCGCTAGCTCCAGCACCTAGTCCATAGTATTCTTCGTTATTCCAATAGACTAAGTTATGCTGACTCTCTTTACCAGGTATCGCAAAATTACTGACCTCGTATTGTTTACGACCGTGCGCCTCCATAAACGATGCCGCAAGATCAAACATATCTCCTTCTTCATCTTCATCTGGCAAATGCAAACGTCCCTGTCTAGCTAGATTATAAAAAACGGTTTGATTTTCTAAGATTAGCGAATACAGAGAGTAGTGTGGTAAGTCTAACGAAAGAGCTTTATCCAATGAGTCTTGAAAGCTCTCTAGTGATTGGCCGGGTAGCGCGTAAATTAAATCAATGCTCACATTGTTTAATCCGCTCTTCTCTAATAATCTCATCGTATCAAAAACATCAGAGGCAGTATGTTTGCGCCCAATTTTTTTTAACAAACGGTCATCAAAACTTTGAACGCCCATTGAAAGCCGATTGACTCCATAATTTTTTAAGACAGCAATTTTATCCGCTGTTAAATCACCAGGATTCGCTTCCACGGTAAATTCGACTCCTGAAGCTAGAGGTAATTGTTCATGAATCCCAATCATTAGTTTTTCTAATTGCTTGGCACTCAAGGAAGTCGGCGTACCGCCACCAATATACATGGTAGAGAGCGGATGAGCTGAAACTTCCTCTTTTAGAAAACTCATCTCACGAATGAGCATATCGATGTATTCATCAACAGGTTGTCCTTCTATAAAAACTTTATTAAAATCACAATAATAGCAAATATGCTCACAAAACGGGATGTGAAGATACGCCGATTTTATCATCTTCTAAGCGCCTCTCTTCTCAAAATATTCTCGAGTGTCAATTTTATCTTGATTTAATTGTGCAATCAGACCTTCAGGGCCGTCAAATTTAATTTCGCCTCTGAGGTAATGACACCATCGAACGCTCACTTGTTCTCCATAAATATCAGCATCAAAATCTAAAATATTAACTTCCACAGTTTTTTCACGGTTTTTCTCAAACGTAATGTTGTAACCTATTTGAGCCATACCATGATACGTCTTATTAGCCACTTCAAATTCAACAGCATATACACCATTTTTTGGCAAACGTGCTTTTTGAGGAGTACGAATATTTGCGGTTGGGTAACCTAGCGTCCGTCCGCGTGCATCTCCATGAACGACAACACCCTCAGTCTCGTAATCATAGCCTAATAGATGGGTGACTTCTTCCATTTTACCTGCTTCTAACGCAGCTCTAATAGCCGTCGAACTGATTTTATCACCTAAGGCTTCTTGTTTTTCGACACGTACGACTTCAAAACGATTTTGACTATATGTAGGTAATTGCGCCATAGAGGCAATATCTTTAGGCCCATACGTATAGTCAAATCCTGCCACCGCTACTTGTGCGTGTAATCCGACAATGTATTGGTCGACAAAATCTTGTGGCGCTAAACTTGCAAAGGCAGAAGTAAACTCGACTACATATAAATAGTCGACCCCTAATTCTTCCATGCGGCGCGCTTTTTGTTCTACAGTTGTTAAGTATTTCATCGTACCCGGTTCTATTTTTTTAAAGACGATAGATGGATGTTGATTAAACGTCATGACAGCAAGCTTTAATCCTCTGGCCTCGGCTTGTTTTTTACCTTCATTAATAACAGCTTGATGCCCCCTATGTACACCGTCAAAGAACCCAAGCACCATCACCACCGGTTCTTCAGGTATTTGCCTTTTCTCATATGGATGATGTAATTCTATAACTTTCATAATAAGACTCCCTTATTCATTGATTCTTAACACTTTCACCGGCTTAAGCCAAGCAGGTTTAGTTGGATGTTGTTGATAAATAGCTACTATTCGTTCATGATAATAACAAGCCACCACTGCGTCTAACGAGATAGAGGGGTATTCTGAGACTGCTAGAAAACGACCGTTGCGAACATCTTCATAGCGCTCACTTGTTAAGTCAAGACGTTGAAATTGCTCAAAGGCCAATTCTATTGGTAGTAAAAAAGTGCTGTCATTTTGCTCCATCATCGCTTGAATATCTTGTAAACGATAACTTTTATCAGCTGTCAAGCCACCACTTGCCAATCGGGTTAAATCTGACATATGAGCAGCTACTCCTAACGCTTTTCCCGTATCAACGGCGAGCGTGCGCACATACGTCCCTTTACTACACGTGACGTTAAAGCGCCAAGAAACTGTTTGTTTTTCTTCATTATAAGAAAGTGGTGTAATTCGCTCAAAACAAGAAATCGTCGTTTGACGTTGGGGTCGTTCGACTGATAAACCCTCACGAGCATACTCGTAAAGACGTTTACCGTTCACACGTACTGCCGAATACATCGGTGGAACTTGCGTAATCGTTCCAATAAATGACGCCATAACACTATCGACTTCTTCTTCCGAAATAGGTGCTAAAATCGGTGTGATATCAACTACATCTCCGCTGATATCTTCTGTCGTTGTACTATATCCTAATGTTATTTCACCTGTATATTGTTTATCATGTGTTTGCAAATATTCAATAGTTTTCGTGCCTTTCCCAACCGCAATCGGTAAAACACCGTCAACATCTGGGTCTAACGTCCCGCCATGTCCGATTTTTTTTGTCTGCAAAATTTTTCTTAATTTGAAGACGCAATCATGACTCGTCATGCCGCGTTCTTTCCATAACGCTATAATTCCATCCATTTTCGCACCTCTTTATCTGAAATAACTAGTTTAGTATAGCATAAATCTCAAATGTTCGTTAACCTTTACGCCAAAAAACTGCTCCCGATTCATCAGGAGCAGTCTCTCTGGCTGGTGCATACTACCATTATTTTTTTGCTCGTTGCTTATGTAACCTGATAGCGACTACGAGGATCACAAGTAATACGACGATACTCGTCACTAACATTGCTGTAAACAGCCTTTTATCGGCCGAACTAATCGCTTTCACTGGTTGAATCTTTTGAATATCTTGTTCCTTATAAGGTGTCCGAACGCCTCTTACCAATAAACGATGCGAATTGACACCAAATGGCGTACAAGTTAATAACGTCACCATATCAAGCTGATCAAACAGTTTAATCTTTTCTAATTCATTTGGTAACACGACCGAAATTTGGTCCACCTGATAGGCTAATTTTTGATCCAGTACGGAAATAATAAAGAGATCCCCTTTAACCAGTTCTGTGAGATTGGTAAACATTTCTGAATGAGCTAAACCAGTATGTCCCGTAATGACACTGTGAGAGTTTTTCCCTCCGATAGGAAGAGAGGTTCCTTCCATATGACCGATACCTTTTTGTAAAACAGACTCACTTGTACCATGATATATAGGTAAAGCTAGAGAGAGCTTAGGTATCTCGACTGTAGCCATCACATGATCAGGAAAATTCAGTACGGCTTCGTAATTATCAGGAAGAGCACGACCACTCCCTTCAACAAAGGGGTCATGAACAGGATTCCCTTGCAGGGTTTCATTATACGTGATTGCTTTTTTCCATTCTGCCTTTATACTTTTTTTTGCTAAAGTCGATACTGTTTTTTCATGGTTCTGAATTTGACTTTCCATCTTATTATTATAGAGATTCTGGCTAATTTTAGGATAGATAAGCATCACGCAACCAATCAAGATGATCAATCCACTCAAAAAATGACGTTTCACAACATGACCTCCTCTCAATGGCACTGACGCCAACTAATACATGAGACAATGAACGTGGTCTGTTAGTCACTCTCTACTTTTTTATTATTGACCATCAAATGAATGACGCCCCCACCAATGATCATAATACCCACAATTGAAAGTAATAAACTCGTCACACTGCCTGTTTTTGGTAGTAACCCTTTTTTGCTATTTTTTATGGTTATTTCAAGTATGTTATCAATTACGTCCTTATCAAACGTTACTTGTACCGGAGCATCTAAAAGATGGTACCCTTCAGGAGCTTCGACCTCCACTAACCAATAAGACAAGTATGTTTTGTCACTCTCTACACCATTCGTAACAGTTGCCGTATATTCTTTTAATCCTTTGAATGTTGCCACTCCGTTTGCTTCATTCGTTGTTTCTTTCCAAACAGACGCAGTGTCATAGCCTGTTTCATCAGCATCAATAATTTCTCCATCTTTTCCTTTTTTCAAAAAGTGTCCATTTTTCGCATTTTCTTCAGAAGAGGCAATCTGGAACACTGCTCCGTTCAAAGCTGAGCTATCACGTGCACTTATTTTGTTTATCTTAATATTTCCAGTATGAACAATTACTGGTTCCGTTTCTTTCTCTAACTCTTGACCGTTTTTATTCGTAAACTCGACATTCGCTTTATTTCCAACTTGCGTGATCTCTTTATTTAATAAGTTCTCATTCACAACCGCATCAAAGGTAATCACTATGAATTTTTTCTCAGAGATTTTCCGACGCCCTTCAGCTGTAAAAATCACCTTAAAATCTGGGTTCCTCTCTACTGTATAATCAGTGTTTTCAACCAAAGCTTCTAAAGTGGTCACATCTCCATTTTTTGTATCGGTACGATAGACTTTAAGTGTCTCTTCATTAAATGTTAACGCAGCATCTAATTCATCGACAATCGCATAACTAATTTTTTTGTTAATATCGGTATCTTCGTTATAAACACCAGCTGGCACCTTATTATTAATTCGGTAAGAGACAGTATCTCCGATGTTGACCGATAATTCAGACTCTGTAATTTTTTCTAATACTAAACCTTCATTTTTAGGATAAACATGAACATCAGTTAACCAACCATTTCCATCAGGATTTGTCATAGGAACATGTACGATAAAAGGTTTATGGGGATCAACATCTATCTCCTCACCTTCAACGTTAATAGGCTCACTAGGCATTTCTTTCACAACATAAACACCTTGTTCTAAATTTTTTGCTGAAGCTATACCATCCTCATTGGTAGTAACACTTGAAGTATTTGCTACTGCAATTTTATATTCTACACCTTCATCTGTTAAAGTCTTGTTAGCAGAATCAACCGTCATATTGATTCCTTCTGGGTAGCGACCTTTATTGGGCTCAACTTTAAATAATTTAAATTCAATTCCAGGTAGTGCTTTCGCACCCTCCGGAAGGTCGTTTTCCTCGATAACATTACCGTCATTCGGATCACCTGCCAACTCTAAATCTTCTAAGTAATATTTATGAATATACAAATTCCCTTGTTTTGGTGGTACTGATGCCACTGTTTCTTTCGCTTGAACTGGCTGACATCCGCTACTTATTAACAAACTACCGAAAACGACTCCCATAAGTGTACATAATAGTTTTTTCATTGTCTTAGCTCCTTTTCATTATTTTTATTTTAAAGTTATTTAGCTTGTTCAGTTCCTTTGCTAAATAGACTCCAAATTCTTAACATGATACCCGTACCGATCAAACAAATCCCCAATGTAATCTGTATCAGTAGCCGATTAGAACCGGCTGCTGGTAAAACAGGGATGACATAATTAGGCAAGCGTAGTAGCTCATCCTCATCGCCTGCTTTAAACGCTGGTGGCAACACGGCACCATAACCTGTTATACTCATTTCTTCCATTTTATTATCTGCCGCAGGCGTCAAATCAATTTCCCAAAAACCAACCGGTAGGAGATACCCAGTTTTTGTTTTTCTTTCTACTAAATAATACGTTCCTTTCGTGACAGCTTCAAAACGTACCTCACCTTGCTCTTGACTTGTAGCATGCCTAATCAACTGCCAACAATCCAACACAGCTTCTTTTTCAAACTCGGCATGTTGATGATCCGACTCACTGTTAGAGCAGCCATATAAGTCAAATTCAACACCTTCTAATGATTCATCTCGCTCGTTCACTTTAATGAATATAAGCTCGCTCTTTAAGCGTTCATTTTTCAGGCTATACTCGATAAGATTGTTTGTTTCATCTTCCTTTAACTCTATTTCTAATGGTTGATCATCAAGAGTAACGTCGCCATTAGATTTAATCGTTAGTGTCAGCGGTTTTGACAATTTAGTATACCCATTAGGTGCTTCAACTTCTTCTAGTTGATAACTTCCTGGTAATAAATTTTTAAAATAAAAGGTTGCTGTTGGAGAGTCTTTATCTGACGGTATCAACTGCTCAGCACCACTCTCATCATTTTTCAACCGAAATTGTGCGCCTTTTAACGCTGCTCCGTTTTCATCTTGTTTGTTTAGCTTAAAATCAAACATTTTCAATTGATTTTTTATACTATCTGGAAACTTAAACGTATTAAGGTCTTCTTCTTCGTTTAAAGTACCTTCAAATTTTTCCTCATTAATGGTAATACTGCCATTTTCTAGTATCTTAATTTTATATGGCTCTTTCAATTTTTGATAGCCTGTTGGTGCGCTCTTTTCAATTAACTCATACTCTCCTGGAGGCACTGATGGAAATTCAAAACACGCTAGGGCTTCTTCTGGATGATTTTTAGGTAAAGTTACGTTATAGTCGCCTTCTGAGCTATCCTTTTTTTTCAGTTGAAACACCGCACCTTTTAACGCGTTTCCTTCTGAATCTTCTTTACAAAACGTCAGCGTATAAGGTTTCAGATGATTGTCAATAGAGGCCTGAATCTTATTCACTTCATTCTTTTCACCCAATTCCACCGTAAACTCTTTCACACCCATCTCTACTGTACCATCGGGATGAATCGTCATATTAATGGGGATATCATTCTTCTCATACCCTTTAGGTGCTTTGAGTTCTTCTAATAAATATGTTCCAATCTTTAACTCTTCAAACGTAAAAATAGCCGTTTCTTCCTCTGGATTCTCTGGTAATTCTTTTTCATACGTTCCATCTTCAGAAGTCAATTTAAATTGTGCACCGGCTAAAGCCTCTCCTTCTGCTGTTTCTTTCTTTAAAATCAATTCATATGGACTTAATTCGTTAACAATTTCGAGGACACAGACACCATTAGCTAACATGATCTCTTCATCATCTATTTTACAATTTCCGCCTTCATCTACTTCTAGCTTCCATTTTTTATCAGACAATTTGTAGCCATCTGGCGGTCTCGTCTCAATCAATGTGTATCTTCCAATTGGCAAATCAACGGTTATTTCGCCATTAGCATCTGTAGTTAGGCCTTCGTGTATCACATTTTGGTCATTATCTTTAATATCAAAGATCGCACCGGGCAATGCAATACCCGCACTGTTTACTTTTTTAATCTGAAACTGACGATCACCAAAAAAAACATCTTCAAAAACTACTCCCTGAGACACTCCACCAAATGCTGAAGTAGGAGAGGTACTCGCTGTCAGCCCCCAATAAACATTTTGACAATCTTCTAGATCTATTCGTATATTGTGATTGATTTCAACAGGCGCTTCATTATCAAGTTTAAAGGTAATCACGCCACTCCCGTTATTTCCTTTGGGATCCCAGCAATAGAATATTTTACGCCATGTACCATTCGCAATAGGATTATTAGCTGCCCCCTCTTTTAAGACTACGTGTTTGCTCAATCTACAGTCTGTACCACTGGTTCTAAACGCAATGTGTCCCACATGATTTTTGTTATCTTGTGTTCGAAAATTTGTAAGATCAGCATCGTGATCCCCTACACCACTGTGATGATTACCAATTGTATTATAATATGTATCAAACTCTAGAGTATGGGCCTTCCCTAAACGATCTGTCTGCCACGTTCCTTGTTTGCCACCATCACCGTACACACCCATACCTGCTCCCCGATAGCCTGCATGTCTCTCCCCACCATTTCTAAAGGTAAGAGCTAAGCCATCAGCAACTGTACCCGGTTTCTTTGTATCACCAAAGTAACCATAAAACTCTAGAATGAACGGTTCACTCAAATCAATCTGTGTCTTACTCCACACCTGACAAGAGAATCGTCCATCAGGGAAACCCTCCTCTTCTGGTCCCGTTAAATCGATCAAATAATTTAATCCATCTATGTTGGTATGATAAATACTATTTGGACAAAAATTGAAAAGATGTCCAATATCTAACGGTTTTAAATTTTCTGGGTAGCGAGGATACTGACTGGTATCCACAGACTGGATAACTAACGGTTGAAAAATAAACATAAAAACCATAGAAACTATCAAAATAAGCACTTGTTTTAGACTATTTTTTTCCATCGGCTTCCTCCTTGTCTTCGTTATTTAAACCGCTTACAACAACTGTTATGAACGTTTCTTATAAAATAATTATAACGAAAAATATCCGAAACGATTATGATGTTTTGTCCTGAAATGGACAAAACATCATAATGACTTTTAATCAAATATCACCTAAAAACCTGCTAACCTGAAACATAAAAAGCCCCCAATTTTCGTCTCAAACGAAAATTGGGGGCTTAACAGATTATTAAAAAGTCTTTATCTAGCGTTTGTTTTTCATTTCACGCAAAAGTTCATCAATACGATTACCATACGCTACTGATTCGTCACGTTGAAAGAATAGTTCTGGTGTTTTATAAATACTTAAACGATGACCTAATTCTTTTCTAATTAAACCACTAGCTTTTTCAAATCCTTTTTGGACTTCATCAAATGTTTCAGGATTGTCAGCCAGTGTGCTGTAATAAATCGTAGCTTGTTGTAAATCACCCGTAACGTCGACTTCAGTAATAGTCGCCCCTTCAACACGGGGATCTCGCACTTTTTTGTGCAAGATATCATTCACTTCTTTTAATATTTCTTGAGCGACTCGACGGTCTCGATATTTTACCATAACTCTGTCACGCTCCTTAGTTTAACTTTATTTTACTTTGATTTCTTCCATAACAAATCCTTCAATGACATCGTCCACACGCAAGTCATTGTAGTTTTCAATCATGGCACCACATTCATAACCTAGTTTGACTTCTTTTACGTCATCTTTAAAACGTTTCAAGCTAGCTAGATTTCCTTCAAATATAACGATGTTATCACGAATCACACGTACGCCACTATCACGTTTGATAGAGCCTTCTGTTACGTAACAACCTGCAATCGTTCCCACTTTTGAAACTTTATATGTTTCACGTACGACCATTTGACCTGTGATTTTTTCTTCGAATTCAGGGTCAAGCATCCCTTTCATCGCTGTTTCAATCTCTTCTAATGCTTTATAAATAACACGATGTAAACGAATGTCTACTTTTTCTGTATCTGCTTGTGCTTTAGCTTGAGGTGTCGCACGAACGTTAAAGCCGATAATAATCGCATTACTTGCGGCTGCTAGCGTAATATCACTTTCATTAATCGCGCCAACTGCTGAGTGAACGATTTTCACGCGTACGCCTTCTACATCAATTTTGTTTAAACTTGCTGCTAGAGCTTCTGCTGAACCTTGTACGTCCGCTTTAATAATAACATTTACTTCTTTTAACTGACCTTCTTTTAAGCTTTCAAAAAGGTTATCCAATGTTACCAAGCTCGTCGCTGCACGTTGTTCCAATTGAGCTCTTTTCGCTCTTTCTTCACCTGCTTGACGTGCTGTTTTTTCATCAGCAAATGTCACAAAACGGTCTCCCGCTTGAGGAACTTCATTTAATCCGGTAATCTCAACCGGTGTTGCTGGTCCAACTTCCTTCTCACGTCGACCAATGTCATTTGTCATAACACGAACACGACCAAAAGTATTTCCTACCACAATTGGGTCTCCTACATGAAGTGTTCCTTGTTGGACAAGTAATGTCGCCACTACCCCTTTACCTTTATCTAAACGTGCTTCAATCACACTACCAATAGCTTGTTGTGTTGGGTCAGCTTTAAGCTCTTGAACCTCTGCTACAAGTAGAACCATTTCTAATAAATCTTCAATGTTTTCTCCAAACTTAGCAGAAATAGGTACAAAGATTGTATCGCCGCCCCAGTCTTCAGGAATTAAGCCATGTTCACTTAGTTCTTGCATGACACGGTCAGGGTTAGCTGTTGGTTTATCAATCTTGTTTACCGCTACAATAATCGGCACATCCGCTGCTTTCGCATGGTTAATAGCTTCAATTGTTTGTGGCATCACACCGTCATCCGCTGCAACAACTAAAATAGTAATATCTGTAATACTTGCTCCACGCGCACGCATAGACGTAAACGCCGCATGCCCTGGTGTATCTAAGAAAGTAATAGGCTTGCCGTCAACATCGATTTGATACGCACCGATATGCTGCGTAATCCCACCTGCTTCACCTAAAGAGACTTTCGTATGACGTAAAGTATCTAGTAACGTTGTTTTACCGTGGTCAACGTGCCCCATAATCGTTACAACTGGAGGACGTGTCACTAATTTATCTTCGTTCAATGCTTCTGGTTCGAAGAATTTATCAATATCAGCTACGTCTACTTCTACTTTTTCTTCAGCATCCATACCATAGTCCGCTGCAAGTAACTCAATCGTATCTTTATCTAAAGCTTGGTTTTGATTTGCCATAACTCCTAGCATTAACAGCTTTTTAATAATCTCAGCTGCATCACGATGAATCTTTTTAGAAATATCGGCAACCGACATTCCTTCCGTGTAAACTAACACTTCAGGTAACTCTCTAAATTTACGTGGTGGAACAGCTGGCTTGTTAGATGTTTGTTGACGTTTGCCTTTTTTCCCACGCTTGTTAAATTTATTGCGGTTTTGGTTACCACCAAAGTTGTTTTGACGTTGACGATTTCCTTGTTGTGGTCCTTTTGAGCCTTTAAATCCTTGAGAGGAATTATCTGCTTTCTTCGTATCGTTTTGTTTAGTCATATGATTCCCCTGTGCTGGTTTATTTTTTGCTTTATTTTGATTGGTCGTTTGTTTTCCTTGACTTTGATTTTGACGTGCTGCTTGTGAAGGATGATTTCCTTTTTTCGAAGCATCCCCTTTTTGTGATGCTGGTCGCGAATTCTGCTGGGCCTGTTTTTTGGGTTGGGGTGATCCTGATTGCTTATCGTTTTTCTTAGTTGAAAAAGCTGCTTTAATCTTATTCGCTTGATCATGATCGACAGAGCCCATATGATTTTTAACCTCGATACCAAGTGATTTAGCTTTTTCTACAACCGCCTTACTTGATTGTTCGATTTCTTTGGCTATTTCATAAATTCTCTTTTTACCCATACAATCACCTTCCTAACTTTGTATTAACTCCTGTAATTTTGTCGCAAAGCCAGCATCTTGTATGGCACAACTTTTACGGTCCTTTCCAATCGCATGACTGAGTTCACCGTGCGTAAATTGTGTGATACAAGGTACTTGATAATATGCACACTTATCAAGGAGTTTTTTGCGTGTATTGTCACTCGCGTCAGTTGAGATAATCACGAGTTTGGCTTTTTTTGAACGCACACTTTGTAAAACGAGTTCCTCGCCAGAAATCATTTTACCTGCCCGCGTTGCCAAGCCTAATAAATTTAATGCTTTTTCATTGTTCATCATTTGCCGAAAAGTTCCTGTCTTGCTTTTTGATGCTTGACATAATCTAATAACTCTTGATAAAAATCATCCGTCAAACTCACTTTTAACGTTTTAGACAACGTGTCTTGCTCCCATCCTTTTTCAACAACAGCTGGGTCAATCGAGACATAGGCGCCACGACCGGGCTTTTTGCCTGAAGGGTCAATTGAGACTTCCCCTTCTTTAGAACGAACTACGCGAATCATCTCTTTTTTTGGTTTCATTTCGTTTGATACGACACATCTTCTTAGAGGTATTTTACGTGTTTTCATAACGTTGGCCTCCTTAATTATTCTTCGACATCTTCTGCAGCAACTTCTAAACTTTCATCCACTGTCAAAATATCAGACGTTTGGTCGATTTCAGGCACTTCTAATTCTGCTGGCACATCTGTGTCTTCGAGAATTTCAACTGTCTCTTCTTGTGCCTGTTGTTCTAGAAGTTCAGCCATATCGCTTTCTGATTTGATATCAATCTTATAATTCGTTAGTTTAGCCGCTAGACGTGCATTTTGACCACGTTTACCAATCGCTAATGACAATTGATAATCTGGTACAACTACCGTACATGAGCGATCATTTTCTGAGAAAATAACATCAATAACTTGAGCAGGATTTAAGGCGTTAGCAATAAATACAGCGGGATCTTCATTCCACTCCACAATATCCATATTTTCGCCTTTCAACTCATTTACAATCGCTTGTACACGTTGGCCTTTAGGTCCTACACACGTGCCAACTGGGTCAATGTTACTATCTTGAGAACGTACGGCAACTTTTGAACGGTCACCTGCTTCACGAGAAATGCTGACAATCTCTACTACTCCATCATACACTTCTGGTATCTCTTGTTCAAATAGTCGCTTTAATAAGTCTGGATGACTACGACTAACAAAGACTTGAGGTCCTTTTGATGTATTTTCAACTTTTGACACATACACTTTAATACGGTCATGCGGTTGATACACTTCATTTGGTATTTGGTCTTGTCGTGATAATACTGCTTCGATTTTCCCAAGATTTACATAAATATAACGATGATCTTGTCGCTCGACAATTCCTTGCATAATCTCATTTTCATAGGCGCTGAACTCTTCATAAATAATCGTTCTTTCCGCTTCTCTTACACGCTGTAAGATGACTTGTTTAGCTGTCTGAGCAGCAATACGACCGAAATCTTTTGGTGTGACTTCAAAACGTATTGTGTCTCCTAACTCGTAAGCAGGATTAATTGCTAGCGCATCCGTCAAAGCAACTTCTAATTGTGAGTCCATGACTTCTTCTGTTACTTCTTTTACAGAATAAACATGGATGTTCCCTTTTTTGTTATCAAATTCTACTTCCACATTTTGAGCTTGACCATAGTGACGCTTATAAGCAGAAACAAGTGCTGCTTCTAACGCATCAATGACAATTTCTTTAGAAATGCCTTTTTCCATTTCAAGCGCTTCTAATGCATTTAACATGTCTTTACTCATGATTCTTTTTCCTCCGTCATTGTCTTAAAACTCGATCGCTAATCGTGCTTTGGCAATATTTTTTCGTAAAAATGTCATTTCTTTTCTTCTTGTTTTAATCTTGACTGTTAAAACAAGCTCATCGTCTGTTAAGGATGTTAAGTATCCCTCATATTGTTTATTGCCCTCAACCATTGAATACAATGATAGGTGAATATATTGATTCATTGCCGCTTCATAGTCTGCTTCTTTTTTCAATGGACGTTCTGCTCCGGGAGATGATACCTCTAGGAAGTATGCTTGCGGGATTGGATCTGGATCTAACGCATCCATTGCCTCGCTTAACTGCTCACTGACAAGGGCACATTCTTCAATATCAATCCCATTTTCTTTATCAATAAACACTCTAAGAAACCAATTCTTACCCTCTTTTACAAACTCAATATCGACGAGTTCAAAGCCTTCACGATCTAATATCGGTGTTACCACACCAGTGACGGTATCTACTACTGCACTCACTGTCAAACCTCCTTCATATCAGTAATTTAGCCATTAAAAAGAGTGAGCGTTCGGCACGCTCACTCTTTCTTCCGGTATCATTCTTCTACTATAATAGCACGTTTTCATTTCCTTTTCAACCAAAAGGCGATTTTACACTGTTTTTGATTATGAAAACTTGTTTTTTATTTCATCAATATTTTTTATCATAACAGAAATCGTGCCGTCTGGATTATTAATAAATTCAACAAACTCTTTATTTTGATAAACATCCATTGGAATAGCTAGTTCAATCCCATTCGCTAACTTGAACTTTTGCATGCGATATTTTTTCTCATATTTTGGTACATTCACTGGAATATCCTCTGTAAAAGCCGTGCGTGTGACTTGTTCTAGATACTCTTCTTTGGCACTAAAGTTATCTTTAAAAACATGTTCGGCTATACGTTGGTTATCAATTTTCCCTTCTTCTTCGATACTTTCATAAATAGCTTGCTGAACATTCGCAAAACTTTCATGCAACTCTTCGTTGTACCGCGTAGAAACATCTTTAACAGCTTTTTTTACAATTTTTATATTATCGGCCATCGACGGCGTTGGCTCAATTTGAAAAAGAATCTGACTCATATACGCAGTTTTTTTACCGTCAAATTTATAAGACTTACCAACCATTGAAAGGGTTTGATTAGTCAAATTCATCACGATTCCCTCATCTACCTTGCTCGTACTACTTGGTAAGACAGCACGGTTAAGAATGATGTTATTTACCATCTCATTTTCAATATAATCAATATAATGCGTATGTACCTTTTTAAAATTCAATTTAAAAGCCCCTACTAAATGGTCTTCCTCATCATTCATCGCTTCAAATATGAGTAAATCACCACTTGGCACATCCTCACCTTTCACTAAACAATCATAAAACCCTTGAGCAATCGCATGACTTCCTTCGATAAAGTTATCAGATAGCGAGCTAAACGGTAAATCTGTCGTTGTCTCTTCTAGCTTACCGGTCTGATAATCATTTTCAAAAAACTTTTTTAATAATGATTCTGAATAATCACGAACGGTTAACTCACTAAGATCCATAGGTTTCTCTGATAAGATAAGTTGCGGTGATTCTAAATCAATCACATGCAAAATAGCTTGCGTTACTTTCATCTAAACACTTCCTTTAAATTCATCTTAATCAGTATATCGAAAGTTAGCACAGATGACCATAGAAAAAGGCCTCCATTCTTTTTTCAAGAAAGGAAGCCGATTGCTATCATCTTTTATGCATCAAAAATACCCGTTGAAAGATAACGTTCCCCGTTATCAGGTGCTAAAACGACTACTTGATGACCTTTGCCTAATTCTTTCGCAACGTCTAATGCCGCTGCAATGGCTGCGCCAGAAGAGATTCCAAGTAGCAATCCTTCTTTTCTCGCAACTTGTTTTGTCATTTCTATAGCGCGTTCACTTGAAATAGGTAACACTTTGTCATAAGAATCTGTATCTAATACTTTTGGTACAAAGCCAGCTCCAATCCCTTGTATCTTATGCGGTTGGTGAGCACCACCCCTTAAAATTTCGGACTCTGCTGGTTCTACAGCATACACTGCCATCTCACTATTTTCTTGTTTTAGGATATGACTAACTCCTGTTATCGTGCCACCCGTTCCAACACCGGCAACAAAGGCATCAATCTCTTTTGCAGGCATCGCTTCTAAAATTTCATGCGCC
Source organism: Vagococcus lutrae (assembly GCF_023299185.1). Taxonomy (NCBI): domain Bacteria; kingdom Bacillati; phylum Bacillota; class Bacilli; order Lactobacillales; family Enterococcaceae; genus Vagococcus; species Vagococcus lutrae. Next base: position 275,001 of record NZ_CP097017.1, on the reverse strand, counting down.
GTCGTGCGTTCGTGAATGGACGGATTCGCTAAATTATCAAACTGTAATGGCATGAAATGATTTTCTTGAGCGGCAATTTCTTCCGCCTTAGCAATCGAACCTTTCATCCCTTCAGCTCCAGGTGTTAAAATTAACTCTGCACCGTATGCTTTCATTAATTGTTGACGTTCTTTACTCATTGTATCAGGCATCACGATAACAATTTTATAGCCTTTTGCTGCCGCGACCATTGATAAACCAATCCCCGTATTTCCACTTGTTGGTTCTACAATCGTATAGCCCGGCTTTAATAAACCTCTACGTTCTGCTTCTTCAACCATCGCCAAAGCAATTCGATCTTTGACACTACCGCCCGGGTTAAAAAACTCTAATTTAACAAAAACATCAGCCGAATCATCACCAACCACACGATTCAACTTCACTATCGGTGTATGACCAATTAACTCTGTTACAGATGTTACTTTTTTCATAGGTTACTCTCTCCTTTGACGACCTTTTATGCTTACTATACTATAGTAACTCTTTTTTCAAAAAATAACTAGCAATACGATTATCCCTGTCCGTACGTGCCAAATTTTTTCATCGTTTCTTCGATTTCTGTGGTAGAAAGCATGACTGGCTTTCCAATCGCGCGTGCTCGATAGTAAAGTTTAGCTACAAACTCTATGTCTTTTGCGACTGAAAAGGCTTCTGATAGTGATTCGCCAACAGTTAAAACACCATGATTGGCTAGTAAAATCCCCGTATCCTTTTGCATCGTGCGATAAGCCTCTTTAGCTAACGCTTCCGTGCCGTATGTTTCATAGCCACTACAACGAATTTCTTCTCCTACTGAAGCGATAATGTAATGAAGCGGTTGAATCGATTCTCGCAGACAAGCAAAGGTCGTCGCATATTCGGAATGGGTGTGCACGACCGCTCGAACTGCTGGGTTATTTTGATAAAAAATTTGATGCATGGCGATCTCACTTGACGGTTTGCGCTTTCCGTCGATGACTTTTCCTTCTAAATCAACAACCACTATATCCTCTAATTCCGTTTCATGATAAGGAACACCGCTTGGACTGATTAAAAAACACTCATCCTCTGGAATAAATAAACTTAGATTTCCACCCGTCCCAGTTGTCAAACGCTCTTCCATCATTTTCTTCCCAAATGTCACCATTTCTTGTCGTTCGTCTCTATACTTCATCTTTTCTCTCACTTTCTAATAAAACTGTTGCACCGCAGTATCAAAATAAGTCGCTACCTCAGTGGCTTGATAAATGCCTTTATCCGTGACAATCCCCGCAATTAAATTGGGAGAAGTGATATCAAATGACGGATATAAAGCTTTAGCTCCATTAAGGGTATGCGGTATCCCTTGAAACGTTAATACCTGTTGGGGGTCACGCATTTCAATGACAATGTCGTGATGGCTTTTTTTATGCTCATCAGGTATGCCCGTGACATAATATGGCACGTCATAATGTTGCGCTAATAATGCGATTTGTTTTGTTCCAATCTTATTCGCTATATAGCCGTCCAATGCAATCGTATCGGCGGCTGAAGTAAACAAATCAATTCCTTCATACTCCATTACATAACCGACCATATTATCAGTAATCACCGTAGTATCAAACCCCATGTCAACACCACAACTAGCCGTTAAACGAGCTCCCTGTAAATAAGGTCGCGTTTCAGCAGTATAAAGTTTAAACACTTTTTGCTGCTCAATCGCTCCGCGAAGCATCATGCCCACGATTGTCTCGCCAAAACACTGGGTCAATACATGGTCATTTGCATTTATCTTTGTTAACAAATAATCCCCCACACGTGACATTGTCGCATAGCGACGATTAAGTGATTTAAGTGTTTCGTTAAAAATTGCTTCTTCAGCTGATGCGCCACGTTCAAAGGCCAACTCAGCGGCTTGCAAAGCATGATGAGTGATTTGTAACATGCGATTAGCCGTTGTCGGTCTAGCATGACCAATCGTAGCGGCTGCCTCTTTTAAGAAAATACGTTGTTTTACTACACTTTCATCTCTTACTTGATACGCAGCTAGAGCCATACCCATCCCTGCTGCTGTATAAGGTCCGGCACTTTGTGTCACCATATCTGTAATCGCTTGGGCCACTTCTTGATAAGTCGTACAAGTGACAAAGCGAACTTCTGTAGGATAAATACGACGATCTAAAATACGGACTTTCCCATCTTCATACCAAGCAACATTCTCATAACGCAGCATAAAAGGTAGGTTATAATCTTCTCGTTTCATACTTATCTATCTCCTTTTGTAAATGCTGATTTAACCAATCTGATGTCATCGTGTGACGGTCTAAAATCAGCTTTTCCGATAACGTTATAACCGCACGCTCAAAATCTAGACGTCGTTCCCTGTCTTCAATCGTAGTGACTTCAGCTACTTTTGTATCTCCAACCACTCTTCTTATCATTTCCGTTCCCGTATAGCCATAAGTGTTGCAAATAATCCCTTTTAGCCACTCTTGCTTAAAGCGAGAGGTTCGATAGAGAGACAAGGTCACTTCTTTTTCATAATAGTCACTCATCTTATTCTCTGTTTCAACCAAAATACAGATGATCGTTTCCCGTAACCAACATAAATAAGTTAACGAAACTGAGTCTTGTGCTAATTGATGATAGAACGCCAGTAGTAAATGCGCCACCACATTTCCAATGTCATAGCCTGCTGGTCCATAAAATGCAAACTCTGGGTCAATAACCTTTAAACCATTTTGAGATACAAAAATGGAGCCAGAATGTAAATCACCATGTAACAGTGCCTGTCCGTGATTCATAAAATGATAACGAAGTGAGGCAACTTCCATGATTAATGCCTCATGCTCATACAAATGCTTTTGGACAAAGGCTTCATTTCCAGGAAAAATTTGATTACGTTGTTTTTGATTATTATACGGTTCAGTAAACACTAAATCTTCACTAATTTCACGCATCTCCACATTTGAATAAAAAGCTTGTTCTAGCTGTTTTCGGGATGCCTCCATCACTAAATCTGTCGAACTTACTAACGACACGGCTAAAAACTCACTCAAATCATTAGCTAACTGTGGGAGTTGCTGGCACTCACTCAAGACATGACGCAAGTTACGATACTCTGAAATATCTTCCATAATAATAATCGCCATTTCTTCATCTACAGCATAAATCTTAGGCGTATAATTAGGGACAACCTCATTTAACCGTTCTAAAGCACGCCCTTCTCGTACGGCTCGTTTAATATCTAATGGACGACCCGACGACCGTAGTAATTTGTCAGCTTGTTTGACAATTAGCCGCCGTTGATTATTTTTATCAGTCACTCGAAAAACATAGTTGATATTTCCGTCACCAATCTCTTCAACCGTGCAATTATCATTCGCAAAATCAGGAAGTGTCTTACTTAAATAAGGCAGAATTGTTTTATCTGTCAATAATTCATGCATGCTATCTCTCCTTCCATACATCTTTACTTAGTTTACCTTGTTCACGGATTAAAAGACAATCCTAAAACAAAAAAAGTTATGCCTTTGCCAATGAATATAGCACATTAGCAAAAGACATAACTTCAATAAAATTAAAGTAATTCTTGATAACGACGAATATAAAGATTTTTCACAACGGTTACCAGCGCGATATACGCGACAATTGTTAACAACAACCAGAAGAAATAACTCGCATTTAATGGCACTAAACCAACCGATTGCCCTATAGAAGTAAAAGGTAGTACCGTACCAATTAAAATACCTAGTGTTGTAATCGTCATGACGATAAAGGAAGCTCGACTTTGTAAGAATGGTATCTTAGGTGTTCGCAATGCATGAATTACTAATGTTTGTGACCACAATGATTCAACGAACAAGCCTGCATGGAAGAAAGCAACGAATAAGCCTGCATGGAAGAAAGCAACGAATAAGACCTGCTTTTCAGGTGATAGACTATGATAACTTCCCCCGAATACTTGTGGTCCGATTAGATAGAATAATAAGAAATAGGTCGTAATATCAAAAATCGAGCTAGTCGGTCCGAGCCATTTCATAAACGAACCAATTGATTTAGCATCCCAATGACGCGGTGATTTTAAATATTCATCATCCATATTATCCCAAGGAATTGAGATGCATGAGATGTCGTAAATCAAGTTAAGAACGAGTAGTTGCAGAGCTGTCATTGGCAGGAATGGTAAGAATATGCTAGCGACTAACACTGAAAAAACATTCCCAAAATTTGAACTGACCGTCATTTTAATATACTTAATAATATTTCCAAAAACCGCACGACCAGATAAAATTCCTTTTTCTAAAATCATTAAATCCTTTTCAAGTAAAATAATGTCTGCCGACTCTTTCGCAATATCAACTGCCGTATCTACTGAAATGCCAACATCCGATGCTTTCATCGCCGGCGCATCATTTATCCCGTCACCTAAAAATCCTACCGTATGTCCATTCTCTTTTAATCCTTTGACGATATCTGTTTTTTGGGCTGGTGAAAGTTTCACAAAAACCGAATGATTCTCTATCGTTTCAAGAAATTTATCAGCAGACATCTCTTGTAAATCACGTCCACTAATAATCGTTTCATTTTCCAATCCTACTTGTTGACAGACTGCTCGTGTCACTCGCTCATTATCACCCGTTAAAACTTTAACGCCGACTTGATGCTCTTTTAATGCCATTAACGCCTGTTTCGTCGTTTCCTTTGGTGGATCTAGGAAAGCAAGATAGCCAATTAACACCATTTCTGATTCATCTGCTATCGAAAACTCTCCGATTGGACGCGGATTAGTCTTTTGTGCCACAGCCACCACACGCAAGCCATCTTCGTTTAATGTATCGACTGTTCGTAAAACTTCTTCTTTAATCGCTGATGAAAGTGGTTTAACTTCACCATTGACTTCAACAAAAGATGAAATCTCTAACATCTCCTCTACCGCGCCTTTAGTAATCATTTGAACTTTATTCTGATTATCTTTCACAACGACACTCATACGTCGACGCTCAAAGTCAAATGGAATCTCATCTACCTTTTCATGATTTAAAGACGAAATGTTTAATTCTTTCGATGCGGCATCGATAATCGCAATATCCATTAAATTCTTTAATCCTGTTTGATGATAACTGTTTAGGTATGCATGTCGCAAAACACGGGCGTCTTCTTGTCCATTAATATCTAAGTGATATTCTAATACAATTTTATCTTGTGTTAACGTCCCAGTTTTGTCCGTACAAAGGACATCCATAGCACCGAAGTTTTGAATGGCATTTAAATCTTTAATAACTGTTCCTTCTTTCGCCATACTTGTAGCACCTTTGACTAAACTTGTCGTCACAATCATTGGTAACATCTCTGGTGTCAATCCGACAGCAATAGACAATCCGAAAAAGAGCGCCTCTACCCAATCCCCTTTTGTTAGACCGTTAATTAAAATAACTGTCGGAGCCATTATTAACATAAAACGAATTAAAAGCCAGGAAACTTCACTAATGCCAACATCAAAACTTGTCAATTCATCTGTTTTAGCAACATCCCGAGCAATTCCACCAAAAATAGTATCATCGCCAACAGCAACCACAATACCTGTCGCCGTACCACTGACAACGTTACTGCCCATATACACCATATTTTGATAATCAGTTTGACTCTCTCTCGCTGAAATATCTACAGGAGCTGTCTTTTCTACCGGATGACTTTCTCCCGTCATAGCCGACTGACTAACAAACAAATCTTTTGCCGCTATAATCCGTATATCCGCTGGAATCATATCTCCCGCAGACAAGTGAACGCGGTCACCTACAACAATTTCTTCAGTAGGGACTTCTATTCTCTCTTGTCCTTTACGTGTGACCGTCGCCGTAACTCTAACTAACGATAAAAGACTCTCCGCTGCTTTTGATGATCTAACTGACTGAAACAATGTCAAACTACCGCTGATTGTTACCATCGTACTGATAATAATAACAGCCGTTAGATCTTTTTCAGCCCCACTTGCCAACCAATAATCAGTCACAAACGAGATAATCGCAAGCACCATTAATATAATCGTAAACGGGGTAAAAAAAGCTTTTCTCACTTTTGTTCCCCAAGATTCTTTTTCGTATTCGGACAAAATATTCGCCCCATATTTACGACGACTATTTTCCACCTCATCTTGTGCCAATCCATTTTGACCGCCTCCTAATTTTCTAGTAAGGCGCGCTACTTCACTTCTTGCTGCAAACTCATAACGCTTATCCATAACTGACAGCGTATTGTTTAATTCTTTCATTCTCATTTTTTTCCCTCGCTCTCCATAAATATAACCGGTCGCACTTTTCTCCATTCATGAACAAAAGGACGCCGAACATTTTGAAGGCGCTAGAAATTATCATCTAATTACCATTTAACTCATCTAACTCGTTGAGTTTTAGCACTATATAACGTAAAAGAATAGCTATTTCTATTCTTTAGCTACTTTGGGAAAAGCCTTACTCGACCATTCCTGTCCTACCCATTGGCGTCTCTGGACGTTTTTGAGCAGTAGCCTGTGTTTATATAGGAGCCTCACCTAACGAAAAGTCCTAGACTTTCTATCGGGTGCTGGATCATCAGTGTCCATTCCTAAACACCTACACGAACAATCTGAATTTTCCATAACATCACCCCTTGTATGCTTTATTTAAAATAAAGACAAAAAAATCTCTTACGTCAAAACCAACGTAAGAGATAAATAGGCATGTTAAAAAAACACGGATCACTTCGTTGAGTTTTGACACTATACAACGTAAAAGAATGTCCATTCTTTAGCTACCTTGGGAAAAGCCTTAAGTCGACTAGTCCTGTCCTACTCATTGGCGTCTCTGGACGTTTTTGAGCAGCAGCCTGTGTTTGTATAGGAGCCTCACCTAACAAATCTTTATTTTATTAACTATAAGCCTACCATTGATGTGATATTTCGTCAACTCTTCATTTTTTTACCACATTTTCAAAGTCTTTTTAATTACAATCTTTAATAATTGAGTGTATAATAAACATATCATACAGGAGGTGTTCAGAATGAAAACAGAAAAAGAAATTAACATGCTGATTGTCGAAGCAAAAAAAGAAGTTGACCGTCTTGAAGAACAACGTCACAAAGATTTAGGTAACTCGATGAACTTCATTCACAATGAAATAGAACTCCAACGCACACTCGCTCAAATCGAAGCTTACGAAGAAACACTTAACTAAACGCTTAGATTATGATTCGAAACAAAACTATGATATACTGTGTAAGATATGAAAAATGTTTAAATACATTATTTTAATTTGTTTTGAAGAAATTTATTCGCACTGGCGTAGTTAAAGAGCTACAAGGATGTCATAGAGGTTAGGGATGACATTGTTTAAACGAGAAAAAGTCAAAATATTGTAACAGTTATTTTAAATATTGATTAGTGAGATAGCCCGCTTCTAAGTGAAGTGGGCTATCGTTCATTTTATCATATTTCTTTAAAAACACCCCTTACTTCCTTTATAATAAAGATAAAGAATAAAGGAGGGATTTTTATGGAAAATAATAAGAAGCCCGTCACTCAAGTCATTATTGATCGTGAAGAGCATCAGCGTTTACATGAGTTTGCAACGACACTTGAAACGATTGCTAAGAAACTTAAAGAAGAAGGGACATTTCACTTTACTGAAGGAAACCACACAACCCCCATTACCCCGTCAGACAATTTAAAAGTGGAATACTCCTATGAAATCAAAGGAGACAAACATTCTTTTGAAATTGAATTTGATTGGTATACAGGTCAAAAAGAACAAGCTGCATTTAAAATTGAATAAGAAAAAAAGAGATGAAATAGTCTTCCCTTATTATTTCATCTCTTTTTCTGTTCTTTAACCCGCGTTAATCAGTAAACTTTCATAAAAATTGTGAAATCCCCTTAAAAAATAACACTTTATGGTATATAATAAGGTTGTTCGTGAAAACACAAACTTAAAAAGGAGAATGATGATGAACAAGAAAGAAAATGTTGTTGGCTTTATATTATTAATTGTCTTATTAATTGCTGGTAAAACAATGCTGGCATCCAATGTATTATTTATTCGTTTGTTATTCGGTTTAGGTCTAGGATATACGTTATCTCGTGCCTATACTGGTTTTGCAGGGAGTGTGAACCGTGCTTATAACACAGGATCAACTAAACTCATGCGAACTCTAATGCTATTATTCTTTTTAACGGCTCTTGCTTCTACAGGTTACTTTTTCTTAGCCGATGCTTCACAATTTGACTTATGGGTCAATCCTATCAACACTGGTCTTATTTTAGGTGGTATTTTATTTGGATTTGGGATGGCTTTCTCTTCTTGTTGTGCATCAGGCGTGTTAACAGACTTAGTAACGGCACTACCTCGAGCAGGCGTCACTTTTATTTTCTTTTGTATGGGCGTCTTTTTAGGATACCCCGTACAAAATTCACAGAGTTGGATTATTAACTCATGGTTTACATCTGAAACTGGAAAAGCACTCGGTACTAACGGTGTCTTCTTACCAGATTTATTTAAAAATGATGGAACAAACGGTTATCTCGGCGCACTTATCCTAACAGGGATTTTTGCCTTAATCGTTGTTGCCCTTTCATTTCTATATGAAAAGAAACGTCGCAACGCCAACACTTACTACGGTGTCTTATCCGAAAGAATGCAAGACGAAGCTCCAAAACTTGATGTTAAAAACTTCAATGTTGCTAATCAAGACACTTACTATCAATTATTCGTTGCACCTTGGTCACTTAAACAAGGCGCTGTCATCCTAACCTTGATTTTCACCGTCATGATGGGCGTGACAAAAACTGGTTGGGGCGCTTCTACTCCTTATGGAATGTGGTTCGGTAAATTCTTAATGTTATTCGGCGTTTCTGCTGACTCATTAGCAGAATTCACCAAAATGGCACCTGAATTTTACTCCAATCCCCTATTGGAAAATGGTGTTAGCGTGCAAAACTTCGGTATTCTTTTTGGTACAATTATCTTTTTATTAACCTCTGGACAATTCAAACGCACATTCATGTCTGAAATGAACCTGACAGGTAAAGAAGCATTATTATATGCTTTAGGTGGTATTTGTATGGGATTCGGAACACGTCTATCTAATGGTTGTAACGTAGGTGCTTTATATACACCTATCGCTAACTTCTCATTATCTGGTTGGATTTTCCTTATTCCGCTTGTTATAGGAGCAATATTAGGAAACAAATTCTCAGACAAATGGTATGGAAAATAATTAACTAATTAAATAGCTATTCTCATCTTTTTCACGAACAATCCCCCCTACGTTGGACATAATGCCCATCGTAGGGGGGATTTTGATATGTGAGATGAAACGAAACTAGCCCCCGATATTCTTATTACTTTTTTGTTTTTATTTGGTATAATTAGTTATATATATTATGCAAAAAATATTTACACATGAACTTAAAATGATAATTTTTTTCTTTGAATAACAAAATGGTAAATATTAAGGAGCTTTATTTTTATAAAGCAATCAATCATCAAAAGGCATAATTTTTCGATTGGGGGAATCACTTCATGAAGTGGATTGTATTGTTATTTTTATTAGCATTTGTTTTACACTACCCATTGCAAACACTAACTATTGTTGCTTTCATTGTTTCTATAAACTTATTCCTACATAAACGAGAAGAAAAAAACTCTTTAAAAACTGAGATAAATGAAACTCATACAAATACAGATAATTCAAATACAAATGATTTAATGATTTACAATTCAGCCCAAAATGAAACTGTTAATTATCATGGTTCCAAATCAATTAATAGTTTTGATGGATTAGAAATAGGAGAAATCATATTAATGGATTGGTTAGAAAACAAAAAACAAACCGATCTTCCTCCTGATTACTTTTCTATTTTTTACGAAATTAATTATAATATGAGTATTAATAAACTTGCTTCAAACAACTATATAAGAACATCAACCCCATCTGAAAGTCTGTATTCTCTTAAAATCAAAGATTTAAAAGAAATATTAAAAAATAACTCTTTAAAAGTATCTGGAAAAAAAGCCGAGCTAATAAAAAGAATTCAAGATAATGTTGAAGAATATTTATATGCAAATACAGTACCTAAATGTTGGTCTTTAACAAATCAGGGGGAAAAAATAATAGAAAAATATCATTTATTAATTTGGGCTCATAAAAATAGATCCCATGATACTTGTGTCACTCCTTATTCAGTCGTTCCTTACTTAGATTCCAATCTAGGTCCTGAAGAAATTGCTTACAATATCTCTAAAAAATCATTTATCAAAAACTTAAAAGATTTTAAATATGGTATGGCAACAAATGATTTAATGTACCAACATAGACTATTACTCAGTGAAAGTAAATTAGAGGAAGCTCTTTATTGTGTTATGTTTGCCCTTATTCTTCAATTAACGGGAATAGGTAACTCAGATAAAGATTATATCTATGTTCATAAATATAATGTTTATACATCACATTTAAAAGCTGAGATAATTAAACTACAATCTATGTTAAGTTTATCAAATAGCGAACTAGAAGAATATCTGATGCAGGCTTATAAAAAAATAGAACAAGATCTTTCTTCAATTAGGCTTTTTCACAACGAGGAAGAGTTATTAACCTGTTTTCGTACGCTCATGTACCTTTCCAAAGAAGAGTATTACTCGATAATAGAATCTTGGATTCAAAGAATGCCTGATAAATATCGATAGTAATTTATTATGAAAGTTATTTTACTATGATATCTAAATCTAAGATTGAAAACCACCAATAAAGTGTGTTGAAGGAACCAAAATGTTAATTACAGATTAATTACTGAATTTCATAGACAAGAAAAGAAAGATATATTGCTTCTATTATGACATTTAGTTTAAATGGTTTAATCACACTTTCAGAAAATAGTCTTGTTTATGAGTGGAAATGTGCTGAATTTTTGGAAGTAACGTTATCAGCTTTTCAGGAAGCGATTAAATTATACCAAGAGAAGCTTGGAATGACTTTTGACTATAAGGACTATCACTTCTCTTTTGAAACTGCTGGAACGTTGGATATAAAAAAGAATAATTTGGAGGAAGAAAATGAAGAAGATGGCGTTAGTTGTTCTTGCTAGTCTCAGCTTATTTCTTGTTGGATGCAGTAAAGAAAATGTAAAAGCTGACTATTCAACCGAAAAAGCTGAGGAACTTTTGAATAAAGGAGAAGATTTAGAAGGGAAAACAGTAGAGTTTAAAGTTGACAAATTAGCTCCTGCCAGTGCTTTTGGTTATAATCTACAAACAGGAGAACATTTAAACTTTGTATCTGCTGAAAATCCGAAAGTAAAAGAAGGTCAAACTGTAATCGCTAAAATAAAAAGCGTTAAAAGTGTTATGGGTTCATTTATTATTGAATATGATTTGGTTAAGAATTGTAAAAAAACAAGTGATTCTACTAAAACTGAAACTAGCATTACTAAAGAAGCTACTATTGAAGATTTGTTTGATAGCTATGTATCAACAATTGATAAGATAAATGTCGATAATTACAACGAAGATGAGTATGGATATTATAAATATAGCGATTTATTAAGATATACAGAAGGAAATCTTGGGCTTAAAGTTAAAATAATTAACTTTGAAGTTATACAGGTTATCGAAAATGATAAATATACACAATTGTTAGGTTCAATGCCTAATGGTGATATTTACATGGGGTTAATAGAAACTGAACGTTTAGAGACAAAAATACTAGCTGATGATGTTTTATTTTTTAATAGTCAATACTTAAATAACTATAAATATATAAATAATGCAGATGTTGAAAAAGAAGTTCCTTTACTTTATATAAATGGATATAACTTAACTACAAAATAAGCCTTTCGAGGCCCTCCCCTTCGCTGGGGATGCGGGTAATATATAATGATAAAAAACACATTTGGAGGTGCATTTATGAGTGAATTTGTTTCAAAATACCCGATTTTAGAGATCCCTACAGATACTAATTATTGGTTTGTTAGGGCTCAAAGTGGATTGTATTATGATGATTTTTTAGAAAATGAGTTTATCGCAATAGGTGATAATGACATCAACATTGATTTTTTAAAACAATATTCTAAAGCTTCACCAGTTGAATCGCTGTTCTCCTTAGAGGATACAAAACTAATATATAAGCAACACTATCCTAATTATAATTCTCAACAAAATACATTATATTCAAAACGATTATTTAATTTTTTCTATGAAATGAAGTTAAATGATATTGTACTTGTACCATCAAAAACATCTAAAAGGTTTTTGATAGGTGTTATTACATCTGAAGCGTATGATTACGATCTAGAAAAAAATCATATGAAAGAAAATTATTTTAACCGAAGAGTTTGCCCCTTTAAAAAGAGAAGAAATGTAACTTGGATTAAAGAAATAAATAGAAAAGACTTGCCTGATTCTATGTATTGGCTTCTATCTGCACATCAAACTTTTTTCAACTTAAAAAAAGAGGAGTCTAAAATCGATCAATTAATTAGTCCAATCTATAAAAAAGGCGACAGGTTGTATTCAACATTCCATGTAGCATCAGAAGATTCCTTGTCATTTGACAATTGGCTTGCTTTACAAAATTTATTATCAAAATCATCTAAGGATAAATCAAGTTATTTTGTCTTAAAGGCTGATATTAATTCACCTGGTGAATTCAAAATTTCAACTGGAATAGAACATCTAGATACGTTTCTATATGTGTGTAGCAATATATTATATTTCGCAAAAGAGAATCCTATACTATTTACATCGATTACTTCTACTGTATTTCTTTCTATTTTTGGTGGCCCAAACGTAAATGGCAAACAATTTTTCGGTATAATCCCCTACTTCTTTGGAGAAGGTAAAATTTCAAGAGAGAAATCTCGTTTAGAAAATAAAGGTATCGATTTAGATAATCAAATAAAAAGAGAAGTTTTGATTGCTAAGCAAATTAAGAATAAAAAAGACATCAAAGACATGGAAATTAGCGCTTACGACCCGGGTAAAGTAATTCCAATGAAAAATAAAAAGGACCCTTTTGAGAAATAGGTTTTATTTTAAGAAATAAAAATATAATTGTTATAGAAATTAGAGAACGGAATAATTCATTTAAATTTAAGAAATAAAAAAACATAGAAATTAAAATGAATATTATAGAAAATACTGAAATGTAACCATATATAACTTGAAAATTTCCTTTCATCGCTCTCACTCTCCTGCTTAATATTATATCAACAATAAAGATTTAAGCCTAGATGGCTTTTCTTTATCATATCAAAAGAACTGGTGTTCGTAAATAAGATAATTAAATACAATAAATTAACTTATTTATTTACTAATGCTATGTTTTGTCACTAGATTTCGAATAATAAAGGAGGAAATACGATAATGAGAGGATATTTAAGGAAGCGAGGAAACAACTGGTATTATACGATAGATTTAGCAAAAGTTAACGGAAAGCGAAACAAAGTAGAAAGATACGCAGGTAAAACTAAAACTGAAGCGCAAGAAACTTTAAACAAAGTTATTAACGAATACCAAACTACAGGTACTATTCCAATAAATAGCAGCATTTCAACACACGATTACCTTGAGCATTGGTTTGAAAATTATGTGATGGTTGAATTAAAATTAAACACTCAAAAAAATTATAGAGGGATGTTAGATAAGCACATTCACCCAGCAATTGGAAATTATCATTTGAAAGATATCAAACCAGCCACTCTTCAAGAGCTATTAAATCAAAAAAAAGAAGATGGCTACGCTAAACAAACCTTAGCCATTATGAAAGGTATCTTTAATAAAGCTTTTTCAATGGCTGTATATCCCTATGAGTTTCTTAAGACTGATCCATCACAGTTTGTTAAAGTACCTAAATATGACCAAAAAGAGTGGAAAGATAAAGGGGATTTAAAAATTATTAGCTTAGATGACTTTAAAAAGCTTCAAGATACAGTTCCTAGCCATTCACCTTACTACATGGCAATGATGATTAGTTTTCAAACTGGATTAAGACGTGCTGAAGTATGCGGCCTACAGTGGAAAGATATCAACTTTGAAGAGGAAACTCTAACCGTCGTACAAATAATGATACAAGATGGTAAAAAATGGTTCCTTGGCACACCAAAAACGCAATCATCCTATAGAACAATTCACATTGGTCCTTCTCTTCTGTCGTTACTAAAAAAAGCTCAAATAAGGCAAAAAGAAAACAAATTGTTTTATGGCGATTACTATAACGAAACAGAGTTTGTTTGTACCAAAGAAAACGGTAAGCCCGTTACTTTAAACTCAATTAAGTGGTATACAGAAAAATATCGGAAAGAAAGTGGTGTAGACTATAACTTTCATTCTTTTAGACACACTCACGCTACGATGCTGCTTGAGAATGGAGCAAAACCAAAAGACATACAAGTAAGACTTGGCCACGCTCGTCTATCAACGACTATGGATACATACGCTCACGTGACTAAAAAGATGAAAAAGGAAACGGTTGATATATTTGAATCTATTCTGACTAAGGAAGCATAAAAATATCCGACATTCTACTAACATTTGAAAAAAATGTCGGAAGAATGTCGGAAAATACTATTATTCAATTGAATTCAAAGTGTGTAAACCTTGCTATATCAACTATTCATCCTCGTCCATTCTCAAGACGGCCATGAACGCTTCTTGCGGTACTTCTACGGATCCTATTGACTTCATCCGCTTTTTACCTTCTTTTTGTTTTTCAAGAAGTTTACGTTTACGGGAAACGTCACCACCATAACACTTGGCTAAAACGTTTTTCCTTAAGGCTTTGATATTAGAACGTGACACAATTTTTTGTCCGATCGCAGCTTGAACGGGCACTTCAAATTGTTGACGCGGAATAAGTTTTTTCAACTTCTCAACAATCGCGCGACCACGTTCGTAAGAGAAATCGCGATGAACGATGAAGCTTAGTGCATCGACTTTTTCATTATTTAATAAAATATCCATCTTAACAAGACGAGATTCTTTATAACCTATAATCTCGTAATCTAAAGAAGCATACCCTTTTGTATGTGATTTCAGTGTATCAAAGAAATCAAATACAATTTCAGATAGTGGCAATTCATAGACAACATTGACGCGATAGTCATCTAAGTAGTCCATTGTGACAAAGTCGCCACGTTTGCGTTGTGACAGCTCCATAACAGCACCAACATAGTCATTCGGAACCATGATACTAGCTTTTACATAGGGTTCTTCTACTGACTCAATCACACCCGGTTCAGGAAACTCAGCTGGGTTATCCACGATTACCTGTGTGCCATCCGTTTTATTGACATGATAAATAACAGATGGTGCAGTCGTAATAAGTTCTAAATTAAACTCACGTTCTAAACGTTCTTGAATCACATCCATATGGAGCAATCCTAAGAAGCCACAACGGAAACCGAAACCAAGAGCTTGTGAAGTTTCTGCTTCATAATCTAAGGCCGAGTCATTT
The DNA here is from genome assembly GCF_023299185.1 of Vagococcus lutrae. NCBI lineage: Bacteria > Bacillati > Bacillota > Bacilli > Lactobacillales > Enterococcaceae > Vagococcus > Vagococcus lutrae. Next base: position 259,523 of record NZ_CP097017.1, on the reverse strand, counting down.
AATTGTAATTTTTCAAGTGCTTCACGTAAATCATTGTATCGAGAATTATCAATTGGATACAAGCCACAGTACACCATCGGGTTCATTTTACGATAACCAGATAACGCTTCTGTTGCTGGATTATCTGCTAAGGTAACAGTATCCCCTACCTGTGTATCCTGTACGGTTTTAATACTTGCAGTAATGTAACCAACATCTCCCACTGATAAAACATCGCGAGCAATAGCTTTCGGTGAAAAGACGCCGACTTCCGTCACTTCAAACTTCTTACCGTTTTGCATTAGCATAATTTCATCACCAGGCTTGACCATACCGTCTACGATACGCACACTCAGTACAACACCACGGTAGCTATCATAAACCGAGTCAAAGATTAACGCTTTTAGCGGTGCTTCAATATCGCCATCCGGAGCTGGAACATTTTCAACAATTTGTTCTAAAATATCTTCAATTCCAATGCCTGATTTAGCACTTGCTAAAACAGCTTCTGATGCGTCAATTCCTACAACATTTTCTATTTCTGCACGGACTTTTTCAGGGTCAGCTGCAGGCAAGTCGATTTTATTGATGACTGGTAAAATTTCCAAGTCGTTATCAACTGCTAAATAAACGTTAGCTAAGGTTTGAGCTTCAATTCCCTGTGCTGCGTCAACAACTAATAATGCCCCTTCACAAGCCGCTAAGCTTCGTGACACTTCATACGTAAAGTCGACGTGACCTGGTGTGTCTATCAAATGAAAAATATATTCTTCGCCGTCTTTAGCTGTATACGTTAATTCGACAGCATTTAGTTTGATAGTAATCCCACGTTCACGTTCTAAATCCATTGAATCTAATAATTGATTTTGCATTTCACGTTCGGACACCGTTTCTGTTTGTTGTAAGATACGGTCAGCCAAGGTAGATTTACCATGGTCTATATGGGCAATAATCGAAAAATTCCTGATTTTCTCTTGTCTTTTTCTCATTTCTTCTAAATTCATTATCTATTCCTACTTTCTACTCAATCACCCTATGATTATAGCAATCTTAAGGCCGATTGTAAAAGTCTTTTGCTATCCCCCTTAAATTTTATCATGTTTTTTAGACAGATGGCATTTATTTCCCTATCTTTTTATTAATTTGGTATACTAAGGCTACCAACAAAGTGAGGGAATAACATGAATCGAGAGCAGATTAAACAAAAATTACAATTAAAAACCGTTGATATATCTCATTTAAGCCAATTTAACGAGTTACTTCGCTACGTTTTTCAAGTGACAGATGCTGATATTGAAGAAGGAGGTTACGAAGACGAGCAAGAAATTGCCCGTGCAAAACGTCCTGTTTTAGCAACGTCGGATGTGATTGGCTGGTTTGATGGAGATGATTTAATTTCACAAATCGCCGTCTATCCGTGTGAAGTTAATATCCACGGTACCCCATTTAACATGGGGGGTGTCACGGGGGTGGGAACTTACCCCGAGTATTCTAATTTAGGCTTGATGAAAGAGCTTATTGAAGTCGCTCTGACTAATATGCGCGAGCGTAATCAATGGATTTCGTACCTATATCCTTATAATATTCCCTATTACAGACGCAAAGGATGGGAAATCATCTCTGATAAAATGACGTTTTCAATAAAGGACTCTCAGCTACCCGCAGTTGTTCCTGTTCCCGGCTATATCGAACGGCTCGACCACGACCATCCTGACGTAAAAAAAGCGTATGATTCCTTTGCAAAACAAACACATGGTGCGATGATTCGCTCAGAACTCAATTGGGATGAATATTGGCGTTGGGAGAACGAAGAAGAACGCATTGCAGCTGTCTATTATGATAGTGAAGACAATCCTACTGGCTTTTGTTTTTATTGGTTAGCTGAAGATACGTTTCATATTAAGGAAATGATTTATTTAAACCAAGAAGCCCGTACTGGTCTTTGGAATTTTATTACCGCTCATTTCTCTATGATTGACCAAGTCGTCGGTAATACATATAAAAATGAGCCGATAGCCTTCACGCTTGATGATAGTGATATCACTGAAACCATTCAGCCATTCTTTATGGCACGAATTGTAGATGTCGAACAGTTTCTCGCTCACTATCCGTTTGAAAATGAAGCAGAGCCGTTTCATTTTGAGATCTTCGACCCCATTGCAAAGTGGAATAACGGGATTTTTTCGGTTAGCTGGACTGAAGAAGGTAATATTCAAGTGACGAATGAACCGATTGGAACCAAAGTCAGTCTTGATATCCAGACGCTCACGACAATGCTGATGAGCTATAAACGTCCACGCTATCTGTATCATTTAGGTCGTATTCAAACAGAAGCAATCGTGATTAAACAACTAGAAAAAATCATTCCAAATCAAACGGCATACTTTAGTGATTATTTTTAAGCAAAAACACCGTGCACCTCTAATGGGTACACGGTGTTTTTCTATTTTTCTGTTGATTCAAAGCGCAATTCATTATTTTCCACGGTAATAGTCACGACCGTATTCGGCATTAAATGACCGGCGATAATCTCTTTTGCTAAAGGTGTTTCGACGTGACGTGTTAAGAAACGTTTAATAGGTCTTGCTCCGTAGATTGGATCATAAGCATTTTCAGCAATCCAGTCTTGAGCAGCTTCAGAAATTTCTAATGTAATTTCTTGTTTTTCTAAACGTTCAGCCAATTGTCGTGTCATTTTCACGATAATGCCTTTAATATCGTTCATACTTAGTGGTGTAAATAGAATCGTGTCATCTACTCGATTTAAAAATTCTGGTCTAAAGTGACTTTGCAGCAATTGCATGACACTCTCTTGAGTACTTTCCGTGATTTTACCGTTTTCGACCCCTTCTAATAGAAGTTGTGAACCAATGTTACTTGTCATAATTAAGACGGTATTTTTAAAATCGACCACGCGTCCTTTAGAATCTGTTAAACGACCGTCATCCAATACTTGTAGTAGTATATTAAAGACATCCGGATGCGCTTTTTCAATCTCATCAAAAAGAATAACGGAATACGGTTGACGACGTATCGTTTCAGTTAACTGACCGCCTTCTTCATGTCCTACATAGCCTGGAGGAGCACCGATTAAACGAGAAACACTGTGTTTTTCCATGTACTCACTCATATCAATGCGCATCATATGTTCTTCTGAATCAAATAGATTCTCTGCTAACGCTTTGGCTAATTCTGTTTTACCTACCCCCGTTGGTCCTAAGAAGATAAATGAGCCTAATGGTCGGTTCGGATCATGCAAGCCTGCTCTTGAACGTATGACAGCATCTGCCACGGCGTCTACTGCTTCGTCCTGACCGATAACACGTTGATGTAACGTTTCATTTAAGCGCAGTAATTTATCACGTTCACCTTCGACTAAGCGTGACACTGGGATACCAGTTAATCGTTCTACTACAACGGATATTTCTTCGTCTGTTACTGATTCTTGTACGAGGCGACTATCATTTGCAGCATTTTTTTCTTCTAGTTCTTTTAACTCTTTTTCAAGTTGTGGAATCGTGCCATGACGTAAAACAGCGGCTTTTTCTAAGTCATAGTCATTTTCGGCATCTTCCAACTGACGTCGAGCTTGTTCGAGTTCACCACGTTTTTGGCTAACTTTATTGACTTCTTCTTTCTCTGTTTCCCATTTCATCTTGAGATTATTCGTTTCTTCTCTCAATTCTGCCAGTTCTTCTTGTAAAATAGCTAGGCGTTTCTTACTTGCATCATCATGTTCTTTTTTCAAAGCTGCTTCTTCAATTTCAAGCTGCATTAGACGACGTGTTACTTGGTCTAACTCAGTTGGCATAGAGTTCATTTCCACGCGAATGGTCGCACATGCTTCGTCGACTAAATCAATCGCTTTATCTGGTAAAAAGCGGTCGGTTAAATAGCGGTTGGATAAGGTTGCCGCAGCAACTAACGCATTATCATTAATATTGACACCATGATGCACTTCAAAACGCTCTTTTAATCCTCTCAGAATACTAATCGTATCCTCAACAGTTGGCTCGGGTACTAATACACGTTGGAAACGTCGTTCTAACGCTTTGTCTTTTTCCATATATTCACGATACTCGTCAAGCGTTGTCGCTCCAATACAATGTAGCTCTCCACGTGCTAACATCGGTTTTAATAAGTTACCAGCGTCCATACTGCCTTCTGTTTTACCAGCTCCGACAATATTATGTATCTCATCAATAAAGAGAATAATCTGCCCGTCACTCTTTTTGACTTCTTTAAGAACTGCTTTTAATCGTTCTTCAAACTCACCGCGGTACTTAGCTCCCGCGATTAATGCACCCATATCGAGCGAGAAGATTGTTTTATCTTTTAAATTTTCAGGGACATCTTTGCGCACGATTCGCTGTGCTAATCCTTCTACAATAGCGGTTTTACCAACACCTGGCTCCCCTAGTAATACAGGATTATTTTTTGTCTTTCGTGACAAGATACGAATCACATCACGGATTTCATCATCACGTCCGATAATTGGGTCTTGTTTTCCTTCACGTACTTGTTTAACTAAATCAATACCATACTTGTCTAAAGCATCGTACTGGTCTTCTTGGTTAGCGGAAGTGACACGTTCACCATTTCTCATCTCATCAATCCTTTCTTTTATTTTTCTATCATCGACATTATAAGTGTTTAAAAATTGACTTAGTGGATAGTGCTTCATCTTGGCTAAAGCCAAAAGTAAAACATCCGTTGAAAGATAATCATCGTTAAACGAAGCTTTTATCTCATTAGCGGATTGAAATAGATGACCAAGGTTTTGACTAAATGATTGGCCATACTGCACATTTTGACCTTCGATTACGGGTAATTCATCTAAGACAGTTTCAATCTTTTGTTGAAACTCTTCCATCGGAACACCTAAATCTTGATAAAAGTTATAAGAAAATTCACCCGGTTGTACGAATGATTTCCATAAGTGGGCCACATCGATTTCTTGATGATGTCGCATCATCGCTATTTGCTGAGCTTGTCCAAGTGCTTCTTGAACAGCCGTTGTCATTTGTTCTGCCATAGGGTTCCCTCCTTTAATCTTTTACAATTATTATTATATCTCTTTGGTCAATAAAGGTCAAAGAAAAACCATTAAAAAAAACTTACTTGAGAACACTTGCTCCCAAGTAAGTTTCTTATTGATAAAAGTGAAAACCTTCTTCTTTTAAATAACTCTCTGCTGCCTCTTTTGTTTTAAAGACCGCTTCGACACTTCCTGATGTCATAATCACAACCCATGCAAGGTTTTGATGTTGTAACTTCAATTCATCCGCGCGATCATCTCGCCACACTTCTGTGTAGCCCTCTTCAAAACCATTCGGTAATTTTTGTAAATAATCCATTGCCTCATTTACCAATAATCGAATCGTTTTTTCATCTTCATCAATCGCACTGATATAACCACTTTGCGTCTCAGATGCTGGTAAATACCCTGCATAAATCATCACATTATGACTTTTAGGATGAAGATTTTTCACGACCACCGTTTTGGCTACTTGACTATCTTCATAATGATAGTTTAAACGATTCATCGATATAGGCTGTACCGTTAATTCTGGGTAAGAGTCGAATATGGCTTTTTTCTCACTAAATGATAACATGCTTAATTCCTTTCAAATGCTATTTAATCCACCCAAGATAGGTGCCAAGTAATATCAATCCAATGATTGTCCCTAATTGGAAAATTATCACAAAACGTTTGCGTTCGCGTTTATGCTGAAACATGCTCATCGCAAGTAATCCCGCAACGCCACCACCTAATAATCCAGCAGTCAACATTTGCCATTCAGGAATTCGCCATCCATCTTTTTTTGCTTGTTGCCAATCTAAATACATAATAAAAAACAAGTAAAGATTTACAAATAGCAAGTAGGCTGGTATTGGGGATGAAGAAAAAAACATTACGCTTTTTCCTCATTCAATCGTACAATTTCAACAATGACATCCGTTGCTTTTTCCATGCTCTCAACCGCTACATATTCAAAGCGACCATGCATGTTTTCACCACCTGCAAAAATGTTAGGTGTCGGTAGTCCCATATAGGAAATCTTAGATCCATCTGTTCCCCCACGTACAGGTTCTGTATTAGGCTCAATACCTAATAATGTCATAGCTTCTTTTGCTAAATCGATAATACTCATATCTTTCTCAATAATTTCTTTCATATTGTAATATTGATCAGACATTTCAACTAAAACACGCTCTTCATCAAAGCGACTGTTAAGTTCTTTTTGAATATCTAAAATCATTTGTTTGCGTGCTTCAAATTTTTCGCGATCATGATCACGTATAATATAGCTCATCGTTGCTTCTTCTTCATTACCTGATAATTGCATCAAGTGGAAAAAGCCTTCGTATCCTTCTGTTTTTTCAGGCACTTCATCTGTCGGTAAAGCATTGTCAAAATCAATCGCCAATTTTAAGGCATTAATCATTGTATTTTTAGCAGTTCCAGGGTGGACATTTTTACCTTGAATAGTAATTTTCGCTTGAGCAGCACTAAATGTTTCATATTGCAACTCACCTACTGGTCCGCCGTCCATCGTAAAGGCAAAATCAACATCAAAATCTTCTACATCGAAGTGATTTGCACCAGTGCCGATTTCTTCATCTGGACCAAACGCCACTTTTACTTTTCCATGTTTAATCGTTGGCGAGTTCAATAAAATTTCCATTGCCGTCATAATTTCAGCAATACCCGCTTTATCATCCGCCCCTAAAAGAGTGCTGCCATCTGTAGTAATCAGCGTTTGGCCTTTATAGTTTTTAAGGTTAGGAAAATCTTTAACTGTTAGTTTATATTTACCTTCTTTATCTAAAGGAATATCAGATTTCCCGTCATAATTTTCTACAAATTGAGGGGAAACGCCGACTGCATTGAAATCTGCTGTATCCATGTGTGCAATAAACCCAATACTGCGGACATTTTCTTTGTCTGTATTACTTGGCAATTCTGCTGTAACAAAGCCATTTTTTTCATTATATTTGACATCAGATAAACCTAGTTCTTTTAATTCTTCTACTAGCGTTTTAGCAAATGCCACTTGCGATTCTGTAGAAGGTATTGTCGTGCTTTCTGGATTAGAACGTGTTTCTGTTTTGACGTATTTGATAAAACGTGGTACTAAATTGTCGTACATAGTATCTCTCCTCTTAATAAAATTTGAATGGATTTGTGTTTTCTTCAGAATAACAAATCTCTACATCCCAATTATACTCTTTTTTCCAATTTTGACACATATTTGCAATATGTTTCTTAGAATAGGCTTCAATATAGTGACCTGCATCGATAACCGTAAGACCGTCTGCTATCATATCGTGCCCCGTATGATAATAAACATCTCCAGTAATATATACGTCAGCCCCTTTTTTCAGCGCCTCTCGGTAAAACTTCTCACCGCTCCCCCCACATATTGCTACGCAACTCACTGGCTTATCTTCTACCGGACTAATGACACGCAAGCCATCAAGCTGAAAGGTCTCTTTCACATGCTGAATCATTTCTTGTAATGACATCGGCTCATCTAATTCCCCGATTCTACCAATCCCATAGCGATGCCCATCAATAAAGTGAGTTTCTTTAATATAACTTGTTCTCTTTATGCCTAACAATTCACAAAACCAGTCATTTAAACCATCCGGCACGATGTCCATATTAGTATGTGCTGCATAAACTGCAATATCGTGTTTTAAAAGATCGGCATACATTTTGGTTTGAGGACTATCTATGACTAAATCACGAACTGGTCGAAAAATAGGCGGATGCTTCGCAAGAAGCAAATCAATGTTCTTTTCAATGGCTTCCACTACTACTTCCGGTCGCACATCTAAAGTAATCATGACACGCTCTATTTCCTTATCTAAGGTTCCTATCTGTAAACCAACTGGATCGCCCTCTTCTGCTAGGTGCAAAGGAAAATGTCGCTCAAACTGTTGAATAAATACCTCAGCATTCATCCACTTTTATCTCCTCTCTAATCCAATGTAATTCTTGTTCAATAAATTTTATACGCTCGTGTTGCGACACTGTTGCTTTTTTAAGTTGCTCTAAAACATAACATCTTTTTTGATACTCGTCGCACCATTTCTTAACAAAGACAGATGATTTTTCTTTTAATAAATAAGGCCCGAAAAACAACTCTTTATCAGTTAATACGGTGTTGTCATTATCGCGCTCTGCAACAATAACTTCATAACGTTTACCATCTTCTTCAATTAACTCTTCCGCCAATATCTCGTAGCGATTGACTTGTAACCAAACCCTTAACGATTTTTCAGCAACATTGGGTTGTAAAATCAATCGTTCTTTTCCCGTTAACTTTTTATTTCGTTTACCTCGTTCTAGTATATCGCGAATTAAAACACCGCCCATACCAGCAATGGTAATGACACTAATCTCATCTTGTTCTGGTTGAATAACATCTAAACCATCCCCAAGACGAACAGAAATTACCTGTTCTAAATCGTTCTTTTGTACGACTTTCTTTGCTGACTGATAAGGCCCCTTTACGACCTCTCCAGCCAACCCAAAATCTAAACGACCATTCAAATATAACCAAGTTGGCAAATAACCATGGTCTGAGCCAATATCTGCTAAACGGCTCCTTCTAGGTACGTAATTTGCCACAGTTTGTAATCTCTTTGATAAATGTGCTTCATTCATAGTTAGTATCCATCCATTTCAATCTTCGTTCTATTTATTAACCTTTGAAACTGCCACGACAGAGTTCCCAGGTATTTGAGGGGGCAAAGAATTCGTCATGATAGGTGTTTCAGATAGTGTCACACTGACTGATTCTCCCTTTTTCAACTCGTCGACTGTTAAGCCGCCTTTTAATTGGTCTTCAGAAATATTTAACTGTACACCTTGCTCGCCTACCATTTTAAAAATCTCTTCAGAATCTTGTATCGGGTCAATTTGTTCAATCATCACCATAATGGTTTCTTGACTTTTCGTTGCATCTTCTTTCACAGTAGCATGCCACACTGTTTCAGAAGATGTTTGTGTTTCTACTATTGATTCTTCTGTTGCTTCACTCACATCTTCTGTTTTATTTTGACACGCAACTAAAAACAATGTTCCCAAAAGTAACGTTGTGCCAATCATTATTTTTTTCAAATCGCTCACCCCTTAGTTTTTTTCTTAGTACTCATTGTAACAGTTTTACCTCTCTTTAACTACCTATAACAAACACTTCTACAAAAAAAACTTCTTAGAATATTTTCTAAGAAGTTTATTTATTATTCTTTCATTTGTTTCGCATAGCCATAAATTAAACTCATCGCTACCATGACTAAACCTAACATCGTCAGTAGTACTGATTGACTTTCGTTTAGCTGTGGTAGGTGATTCGTAGATTTTTCTTCCTTTTTATCACTATCACTTACTGACTCTATTGGTTTTGATGGGTTTGAACTTTTCGGATCTGTTGGTTCCGTTGGTTCTGTTGGCTCTGTTGGCTCTGTTGGTTCCGTTGGCTCCGTTGGTTCTGTTGGTTCTGTTGGCTCTGTTGGTTCCGTTGGTTCTGTTGGTTTTGTTGGTTCTGTTGGTTCTGTTGGTTCTGTTGGCTCTGTTGGCTCTGTCGGTTCCGTTGGTTCCGTTGGTTCTGTTGGTTCTGTTGGTTCTGTTGGTTCTGTTGGCTCTGTTGGCTCTGTCGGTTCCGTTGGTTCTGTCGGTTCCGTTGGTTCTGTTGGTTCCGTTGGTTCCGTTGGCTCCGTTGGTTCTGTTGGTTCTGTTGGCTCTGTCGGTTCCGTTGGCTCTGTTGGTTCCGTCGGTTCTGTTGGTTCTGTTGGTTCTGTTGGCTCTGTTGGCTCTGTCGGTTCCGTTGGTTCTGTCGGTTCCGTTGGTTCTGTTGGTTCCGTTGGTTCCGTTGGCTCCGTTGGTTCTGTTGGTTCTGTTGGCTCTGTCGGTTCCGTTGGCTCTGTTGGTTCCGTCGGTTCCGTTGGCTCTGTTGGTTCCGTTGGCTCTGTTGGTTCTGTTGGCTCCTCTGGTTCTTCTGGTTCTTCTGGTAAAACAATTGGATCTTCTGGATCATACGTATTCGTAATTGTCATTCCGTTTACAGTAGAAATATAATCATTTGGAACATAAATCTCCGCGACTGTATAGTTATAACGATTTCCTAAATGATCAGTTTCCGGTAAATCTTTCCATGTATACTTTGTCTCTCCATCCATTAGTTTGATAACTTCACCATAGGCATTTCCATTTTGATAAAGCTGAACTTCGATAGTTGGTTTAACAATGGAACCACCTACCCAAACTTTTTCCATCGTAATATCTGTTTTAGGAACAACATATGTATTAGTAATAACAAAATCATCGATTGAAACATTGTAGTCACTTGGTACGTTAACTTCTGAAACAGAATAAGTGAAGTCATTTCCGTTTGAGTCAGTTAAGGGTAGATTATCCCATGTATATTCTGTCTCTCCGTTTTCTAAAGTAATAGCTTCACCATAGTTTTGACCATTTTGTTTAAGTTGAATTTGTATCGCTGGTTTTTCAGCTGGTCCATCAACCCAAACTTTCTTAACAGTTTTAGATGTCTCTGGGCTAACATAAGTATTAGTGATGATATTCCCTTCAATTGAAGCTTCATAATTTTCTGGTACGTTTACTTCTTTTACAGTGTACTGATAGTCTTCTCCATGCTCATCTGTTTCATCTAAATCAGTCCATGTATAAGTCGTTTTACCATCTTCCAATACTACTGTCTCACCAAATGCTTCATCATTTTGATAAAGTTGTAATTCGATAGTTGGTTTAACTTCTGGTCCACCTACCCAAACTTTTTCAGCAGTATAAGATACTTTATCTTTCTTGGCATTCACTACTACCACTTTGCCATCTTCATAAGTATAAGTTGGCTCTTTAAATTTTTTCGAAACTTTTTTATCAATAATCGTTTCTTTTACAGTGTATTCAATTTCTTGATCGGTATCTTTACCATTTTCATCTAAAACATATTTTGGTAATTGTTTAAATGTAAATGACTCTCTACCATTTTTAAAGATAGCTGTTCTTACAGGTTCTTTATTTCCTTTTTCAAATAATTCCACCAATATTTCGGGCTTTTCTTCATCATCCGCTAACCCAATCCATTGCTTTTCTACTGTTATTTGAGTCAGTTCTGGCGTTTCTTCTGGTAATTTATCATTTTCAATAACTATTTCATACGATTGAATTTCATCGTCAAATTTTACAAGTACCCATTTATCTTCTTCTAGTTTTTGATAACCTGAAGGAGCTTTTATTTCAGTTACTTTATACTTACCTTCTAATACTTTATCGCCATACATACCGCCTTCAACTTTTGCTACGCCATTTTCATCCGTCGTAACAGTGAATGCTTGATCAGGGTATGTACCATGGACTAAGCGGAATTCAGCTCCTGATAATCCTTCACCTGTGTCACTATCAATTTTTTTCAATGTTAGATAGCCTTGTGCATTTGTCGCACTTCCCCATCCAGATGCAAAGTACTCAGCACTTGCTTCTGACTCTCGCTCATGATCGCCTGCTTTTCCGTATATCGTGTTATTTAACATCACATATTGTTCGTCCGATGTACCATCATACTGTGTTTTATATTCTAGTTCGTAATATGATCTGACCATTTTTCCATTTGAATCCAGTCCTATGTCACGCGTATGAACCGTCACATCAAATCCCTTATCATGAGTTGTTAAAAGTAAGGAGTCTGTTACATCTGTTTTGTCTTCGCCATCTGGACCTGTAATAGCTGGATACACGTTTGTTCCATTTGTAAAACGTTCATATACGCGAACACTATCTTTTATTAAAACATGGTGATCGCCAATCTTATCTTGAACGTTTATCTCTCCAACGTGTTTACCATCATAGTTAACACGTAGATACCAAGTCACGATTCCCGTTGAATAATCAACTGCACCCATAGCTCCTTTTTGAACTAAATCTTCAGTTATCGGATCGCCATTAGGAATATATTGGTCTTCGATTCCAACTTCAGACCCTTGACCTACGTTAATCGTACCAAGATTAATTGTATGTTGATTATCCGATTCAAAAACAAGTGGTACATCCGTAGCTGTGTCATTGTCATGTTCGTCGACTGTAAATCCAAGCATGAAACCGCCTTTACGGTTTTTCATTCCTTCTATTTCATCTGTAAACGTAAAAACAAACCCTTGTTTACTCGCATCATAGCGACCAGTTCCATAAATAATTCCCGTTTTAGGATCTTTCAATTCAATCGGCATATCTTTAGGTGTCAACCCTGCGGGAATTTTTAACTCAAACGTATCGCCTGCTTCCCACATCTTCTCAGCGTTATCTTCAGGCAATTCCCAATCAGCACTTATCATAATGGAATTTCCTGGTTTATATGATTCTTGCTTCTTCGGAATGATTGTGAGATTTTTTATCACGCTGTCATTTTCTGAAGCTTTGAAAAGCGTCATAGTAGGTGATAATAATGAGAACACCATTGAGAAAACTATGATTAACGCCACACTTGATTGTTTAGATAGTTTAAATTTATGCATTTCCTTCATCCTTTTCTTTTTAGTTCAGATAAAGATTACCGTGTTTATTTAATCCGGCTTTCTTTTTCATCTGCCATCTAAGATACCAACAAAGGAATTTTATTCCAATTCACTTTTTGCGGATTCATGTGCAAAAAATGAATTGATTGTGATTTTATAATTACATATTTATTCCATGTATATCAATAAGTAAAGCTATTTACTAATATTGAACATCACAATGTTATTTTATTTACCCATCACGATATTTTTAAGTATATATTATTAAGCGGTTACAACATTGATAAGATAATTATTTTATAAAATAATATTTCAATCTTTTGTTTAGTGATAAACAGCACATACCTTATTTTTCTCATTGATATCACTTAAATTTTTATACAAAAAAACAACGTCTAAATGAATAAACGTTGTTTTCAGTATTAATTATTTAATTAGAATCATTCTCATTATTCTAAGAAATCTTTTAATTGTTTAGAACGTGAAGGGTGACGTAGTTTTCTTAAAGCCTTCGCTTCGATTTGTCGAATACGTTCACGCGTAACACCAAAGACTTTTCCAACTTCTTCTAAAGTTCGTGTACGTCCATCATCCAGACCAAAACGCAAGCGCAATACATTTTCTTCGCGATCGGTTAGTTGGTCTAAGACGCTTTCTAGTTGTTCTTTTAACATTTCATAAGCCGCATGATCAGCTGGACTGGTGGCATCTTGGTCTTCAATAAAGTCTCCTAGATGAGAATCATCTTCTTCACCAATCGGTGTTTCTAACGATACAGGCTCTTGAGATATTTTTAAGATTTCGCGTACTTTTTCAGTTGGTAAATCCATCTCAGCACCGATTTCTTCAGGTGTTGGTTCGCGTCCTAAATCTTGTAGTAATTGACGTTGAATACGAATTAGTTTATTAATAGTTTCCACCATATGCACAGGAATACGAATTGTACGAGCTTGGTCAGCAATTGCACGGGTAATCGCTTGACGAATCCACCATGTGGCATAGGTAGAGAATTTAAACCCTTTTGTATGGTCAAATTTTTCTACCGCTTTCATTAATCCCATATTACCTTCTTGAATTAAATCTAAGAATTGCATACCACGACCCACGTAGCGTTTGGCAATACTTACAACTAAACGCAAGTTAGCTTCTGCTAATTTTTGTTTCGCTTCTTGGTCACCATCTACAATACGTAAAGCAAGCTCTACTTCTTCTTCCGCTGTTAAAAGGTCAACACGACCGATTTCTTTAAGATACATTCTGACTGGGTCATTGATTTTAACGCCTGCTGGTGCCGACATATCTTCTAGTTCTTTTTTATCTATTTCTTCTTCAGAGGCTAAGCTTTGTTTTGCTGGCTCGCCATCTTCATCAACGACACTAATCCCTTGATCTTCGATACGTTGAATTAAATTGTCCATACCTTTGGCACCTAATTCATAAGGGGTTGCAATACGATCTGTTAATTCATCATATTGTACCGATCCTTTTGGCTTATACTCTTTAATTAAAGACGTTACCGCTTGATCGTACGTCAATTTTGTTTTTTTCTCTTGTTGTCCCACAGTATGGCCTCCTCTAATGTTTAAATCACATCTAATTGTCTTTTTTTATCAATCAACGATAAACTAATGGTCAATTGTTTATCTATATCCCCATTCTTTTGTACTTCTACAAGCTCTTTTTCCAATTTTGTTATTTCTCGAAGTAAACGATATCGTTTAAAGACACGTTCATAGTCGACTATTTCTTGTTCATTACTTTCTTCTGACATTTCTAAATACATAATCGTGACAATCAATTTCTTAAGATAGTCCTCTTTTACATAATCTAAAAAACCACCTATATCAGCTCCCGAATAAGAACTTTTAAAATCGATTAAATGATTGAATATTTCTTGATATTGGACATCTAAAAAAGAAAAATCTTCTCTCATTTGAAAACGTCGCAAGATATCTTCTTCCGTCATCATTCGATATAATAACATTCGTTGAGTCTTCTCTAATAATGATACCTTATTTTGTGGGGTACTGACAACTTGGTTTTCAATTATGACATCTCGCGTTCGATTTTCTCGTCGTTCTTTAGCCTTTGCGGACGCTCGATTCGACGAAATATACTGAGATAAATCTGAACGAATCGCGTCTTCTGTCAATTCGTAATCTTTCGCAATTTGTTGAATATATAAATCACGTTCGACTACCGACGAAACCTTGGATAATTCTTGCAGCACCTTTTGAATAAAATCTAATTTACCTTGTTCTGTTTGCAGATTGTACTGCGTGTCATAATAACCTGTTTTAAAAGAAAAGGGAGTTTGTCGTTGATTTTTTATAAAATTCTGAAAACGCTCAGCGCCCTCTCGCTTAATAAATTCATCCGGGTCCCACTCATTGGGCAATTTCATCACATTAACATCAAAATGTCGTTGCGCTTCTAACACTTCCAATGCTCTCATACTAGCATTAAGTCCCGCACTGTCACCGTCATAACAAATTAACAGTTTACTGCAAGATTTTTTTAACATTTGAATTTGTTCATTCGTCAAACTCGTTCCCATTGAAGCGACACCATTTTGGACATCGGCTCCCCATGCAGCAATCACATCCATAAATCCTTCAAACAAAATAATTTCGCCTGTTTTTCGCGCTATTTTTTTTGCCTCACGGTGATTATAAAGAACATTTCTTTTATTAAATAGGCTGGTTTCAGGACTATTAAGATACTTAGGACTTTTACGGTCTGATTCTCCTTGTTCTTCGAATAATCTTCCAGAAAATGCAATCACTTGATCGTGATCGTTATGGATTGGAAACATAATCCTGCCGAAGAATCGATCGAGCAAACGACCATCATCAGTTTCAGAAAATAAACCACTCGCTTTCAATTCTTCTGAATTAAAACCTTCTTGCACTAGTATTTTTTCTAAAAACTCACGTTGATTAGGTGCAAGTCCAACTTGAAAATGCGTTAGCTGGTCGTGTGTCATGCCACGACTCTCTAAATAATCTAAAGCGGCTTCCCCCATCTGAGTGTTCATTAACAAATGATGATAGACATCTGCTACCCGCTGATGAATCGCTACTAGGCGTTGATTAAGGCGTCTTTCAGGACTCACTTCTCTGTCTTCTTGTCGGTCAAACTGATACTCTACCGTCAAGTGCGACATTTCCGCAACTTTCTCGACTGCTTGTGGAAATGAATAGCCTTCAATTTCTTCGATAAAACGAAAAACATTGCCGCCCTTCCCGCATCCAAAACAATGAAATATTTGTTTATCTTCTACCACTGAAAAAGAAGGAGATTTTTCCTCATGAAAAGGGCACAAACCAAAATAATTTTTTCCTGACTTTTTAAGTTGGACATACTGACCGACAACGTCTACAATATTCGTACTTTCGCGAATATCTTGCAACACTTCTTCAGGAATTCGATTAGACATGCTCTCTCTTCCTTTCCATATAGTCATCAAAAGTCGCACAAACAAATTGTATGTGCGACTTTAGCTACTCTTATTATTATACCACACTATGTTGTTTCGAGAAATATTTTGTTATTTCGTCAAGAGTAAGTCAATACTGGCAATCGTTAAAATCATATCGGATATCTTAGCTAACTGACGTAAGCGGTTATTACGTACGGCTTCATCATCAGACATGACCATAGTTTCTGCGAAATATTGTTCAATAATTGGTGCCAGTTCACGTAGAGCAGTCATACGTTCAGCCATATCCGACTGTTCTAAATCTGACATTTCTTCGACCGCTTTATATAAAGAGGCTTCATGTTCATTTTCAAATAAAGCTGGATCAACTTTTTCATTTAATGTTTCCGCAATCATCTCTTGACCTTTCCGTGCTAAATTCATCACACGTGTCAATGCTTCAATCGTTGGTTTGAAGTCTTCACGATGTTGACTGTCTTTTAATAAACGCGCAGCTTCAATCATTTTCAACAAGTCTTCTTGTTCACCATTTACAACGGCTTCAATAATATCATGACGAATTTCTTGTGACGCTAAGAATTGCTTCAAGCGCCCTTTCACGAAGTCAACTAGCTTATCGTCTCCATCTTCAAGAGAAACACCGTAGTAACTACTGTCTTCATTAATGATTTTGGCAATTTCACGGTGCAAGTGAAGTAGAGGATAACCCCATTGTTTATTTTCTATGATTCGGATAATACCGTAAGATTGTCTTCTAAGTGCGTAAGGGTCATTACTACCCGTTGGAAATAGTCCTGCTTTGAAGAACGTCATCACAGTATCTAACTTATCCGCAATTGCTAAAACCGCACCAATATCTGTTTGTGGTAAGTCACCATCGCTAGAAGTAGGAAGATAATGTTCACGAATGGCCGTCGCAACAGCTGGGCTTTCACCTTGAATCAAGGCATATTTTTCTCCCATAATCCCTTGCAACTCTGGGAACTCTCCAACCATATTTGTCATTAAGTCAAATTTATAAATCTGACTAGCACGTCTTAAATCTTCTTGTTCTGCTTCACTTAAACCAACTTCTTTGGCAATTAATTGAGCAATCGCTTCAACGCGATGCCCTTTTTCTTCCATCGTTCCTATTTTTTCATGGAACGTAACATGTTTTAACTTTTTAACTTGCGTTTCAATGGCAATGGCTTGGTCTTCTTTGAAGAAGAAGTCTGCGTCTTCAAGTCTTGCCTTCAACACTTTTTCATTTCCTGCAATCACATTGTCAATATGCTCATCGTTCCCATTACGGACACCAATGAAGTAAGGCTGTAATGCTCCATTTTGGTCACGGACGTCAAAATAACGTTGATGTTCACGCATGCTTGTGACTAAGACGATATCGGGAATCTCTAAATATGCCGGTTTAAATTGCCCGACAAAAACAGTAGGGTATTCGACTAGATTTGTAACTTCTTCTAATAACCCTTTATCTTGTTCTATTTGCCACTGATGTTTTTTAGCCAGTGCTTGTATGTCTTCTCGTATCATAGCCATACGTTCTTCACTATCTACAATCACATATTCCTTTTTTAATGCTTCCACATAGTCGGTAGCTGAGGCAATTGACACCTCTCCACCTAAGAAACGATGTCCACGTGATATGCGACCTGCTTTCACATCTAAAAATGACATGTTGACCACTTCATGATCCAACAAAGCTACTAACCAATGAACCGGACGAATATATTCAAAATCATGACTTCCCCAGTGCATCGTTACAGGAAAATGAAGTTTTTTAACGACCGTCATGATGTCCGGCAAGATCTCACGTGCTGCCTTACCTTCGATAAACTTATCGACAAAGACATACTCTTCTCCTTTTACCACTTCAATATATAAATCATCTGGTGTGACACCTTGTCCTCTAGCAAATCCTTGTGCGGCTTTCGTCCAATTCCCCTCTGCATCTTGCGCAATTTTCTTAGAAGGTCCTTTTGCTTTTTCAGAAATATCTGTTTGCTTATCAGCTAAATTAACAATCTCAAACGCGAGACGTCTTGGTGTTGCGTACATTTTTATCATGTCATATGTGAGACGTTCTTCTTCTAAAAATGTTGCTACTTTTTCTTTTAACTGTTTAACGGTTGGAAACACAACTCGAGCAGGCATTTCCTCTAAACCAATTTCAAGTAAAAATGTGTGCGTCATTATGCTTCCTCCTTTTCTTCTACTTCTTTTAATAATGGAAAACCTAGTTTTTCACGTTCCGCGACGAATTTCTTAGCTAATTGACGGGCCATATTACGTATACGCGATAAATAGCCTGCTCGTTCGGTTACTGAAACCGCTCCACGAGCATCTAACAAGTTAAACGTATGACTGCATTTTAAAACATAGTCGTAAGCTGGATGAACCAAATTTTCATCAATGCAGCGTTGTGCTTCTCTTTGATACATTTCAAATAATGTTAAAAGCATTTCTTGATTGCTTGTATCAAATGAATAGGTTGAATGTTCAAATTCAGGTTGTCCGAAGATTTCTCCGTATTTAATCCCTTCCGTCCATTCTAAGTCATAAACACTTTCTACTTCTTGAATGTATGAAGCTAATCTCTCAATCCCGTATGTTAGTTCGACAGTCACAGGATGACAGGCTAAACCACCTGCTTGTTGAAAGTATGTAAATTGAGTGATTTCCATCCCATTTAACCAAACTTCCCAACCTAGACCAGCACATCCCATAGAAGGATTCTCCCAGTTATCTTCAACAAAGCGAATATCGTGTTCTAATGGGTCAATTCCAAGTAGTTTTAAACTTTCTAAATATAATTCTTGAATATTATCTGGTGAGGGTTTCATTACAACTTGAAACTGATGATGTTGATATAAACGGTTTGGATTTTCACCATAACGACCGTCATCAGGACGACGTGAAGGTTCTACATATGCCGCTGCCCATGGCTCTGGTCCAATCGCACGTAGAAAAGTATACGGACTCATAGTACCTGCCCCTTTTTCTGTATCATAGGCTTGTAGTAACAAGCAGCCTTGTTCTGACCAAAACTTTTGTAAAGTTAAAATCATTTCTTGAACGGTTAATTTCTTTTTCATGACGTAGCTCCTTTTTGTATTTTAGACAATAAAAAAACCTATGTCTAACAACGTTGTTAAACATAGGGACGATTTATCGCGGTTCCACCCTACTTCCAGTTTCCTGGCAGCTTTTTTAAAATTACTCAGAAGTGCCTACATAAAACGATTACTAGTTGACTTTCAGCCTCGATCAACTTCTCTTTTCAAGTAAAAACTGTTTTATTTTTTCTCCCTCAACGTAATGATTCATTTACCTTATCATAGCCTCTTAACCCTTGCTTTGTCAATAGTTTAGTCATGACTTTCAGTGTCGGAAGGTTTTAATAATCCTTCCCACTCTTTCATTTGGTCGATAAACCGTTTGCTTTTCGGTTTGACACCAACAAAATCATGATAAAGCTGGTCAATTGCTTCACGCAAGTGATTCTTTGTCACTTGCTTAACGTGAATTTGATTTAATTGTTCCAAACTTACGTTGGCCAATAGCCTTAATACATGCACCGCTTTAGGATCAAAATGATAACGGTGTGGGTCACAATCAAAGTGATTCGCACAAAGCAACCCGTGATACTGGCTTGAAAAATCAAAAACACCTTGATGCGTCCCACATACTTGACATGCTCGCCAATCAAAGTTGACACCAAATCGTTCTAACAACTGAATTTCATATAAGTTAGTTAAGATTTCTGGATCTTTTCCTTCATCGATTAAACGTAATACATCTCGTGTAAAGCCATATAAGGCAGGGTCATAGTGATTATCTTCAATTGCCAAATCAGCTAGATTTAAAATATATGTACCGTAAGCATTTAAAAAGATGTCATGTTGAAGTTGACTAAAATATCGGATGTCTTTCGCATCATTTAAAAAAGATAGCCCTTCTTGTTTCAACGTCCCGATATAATTAGCTTCGGTAAAAGCTAATAATGCCGGACGTAACGGATGGTTTTTCCGTGTCACGTTTTTTACAAAGAACATTTTCTTCCCATATTTTTCAGTAAATAACTTGACGAGCATATCTTTCTCACGATGTTTACGTGTAAAAAGAAGCAATGCTTTGGTCTCTTCCATATAGTTCATCGGAACGCCTTCTTTCTAAAAAAAGGATTACTAGCAACTGCTAATAATCCATTTCACGATAACCAAAACTTTGAAGCTGGCGTTGTTTATCACGCCAGTTTTTTTCTACTTTAACCCATAATTCCAAATAGACATGGTCACCAAGAAGATTTTCAATATCTTTACGTGCTTTAATACCGATGTTTTTCAACATCTTTCCACCTTTACCAATGATAATCCCTTTTTGGCTCGTTTGTTCGACAATAATATTCGCTCGGACATGAATCTTATCATATTCATCTCGCGACATGTCTTCGACCACAACTGCCACGGAATGAGGCACTTCTTCATGAGTTAAATGTAAAACTTTTTCTCGAATCAATTCACTCACAACAAAATACTCTGGGTGGTCGGTTACTTGGTCAGCTGGGTAATATTGAGGTCCTTCTTCTAAGTAAGTTTCCAATGTTTCTAATAATTTAGGAACGTTATTTCCTTCCGTAGCAGAAATCGGCATGATTTCCGCAAAAGGCATGAGGGCTTGATAATCCTCTATAATCTCAAATAGTGCATCAGGATGAATCGTATCAATTTTATTGATAATTAAAAACACAGGTGCTTCTACATTTTTAAGTCGTTCGATAATAAAATTGTCACCAGGTCCTCTTTTTTGATCAGCACTGACTAAAAATAAAACAGCATCTACTTCACGTAAAGCACTGTATGCTGCTTCAACCATAAAGTCTCCCAACTTATGTTTAGGTTTATGAATACCCGGTGTGTCAATAAACACAATTTGACTGTCGTCAGTTGTGTACACTCCTTGGATTTTATTACGCGTCGTTTGTGCTTTGTCACTCATAATCGCGATTTTTTGACCAATAATTCGATTTAATAACGTCGATTTCCCTACATTTGGGCGACCAATTATCGCTACAAAACCTGAACGAAAGCTATCTGTCATTTCATATCCTCTTTTCCATTTTTAGTAAAACGCCATTATCTTTGGAACTAAGATAATAAGAGCGACGACTACTGCTAAACAAGCTGTTAGTAAGACAATGCCTGCTGCTAAGTCTTTAATTTTTTTGGCTAATGGATGATACTCATGCTCGGTAATAAAATCAACAATGTTTTCAATCACCGTATTGAGTAACTCCATCAATAACACGAGAAAAATCATCGCTATCATCCAAAGCCATTCTTGTTGAGTTAGTTGAAAGAAAAATCCCACTACAACCGCCACACCGCCAAGTGCGATATGCGTACGAAAATTACGTTCTTCTTTCAACGCCCATTTCAACCCATCAAAAGCATGCATAAACGCTTGAGAAAAGCGTTTGTTTTTTTCAAGTTGCGGTTTACGATCTTGATAAGCCATAACTATCTAAAATCTTTCTTTGTAAGCCAAACATTTCCGCTTCATCTTCTGGCGTCATATGGTCGTAGCCATTTAGATGTAAAAAGCCATGAAGCGCGAGAAAACCAAGTTCTCGCTCTTCACTATGCCCATACTCTAATGCCTGTTCTTTTGCTTTTTCAGTCGAGATTAAAATATCTCCGAGATTTCGAGGTATGCCAAGTTCTGACATCATCTCAAGTCCTTCTACATCATCTTCGATGGCAAAGCTGATAACGTCAGTTGCGACATCCTTACCACGATAATCACGATTATACACTTGAATCGCTCGGTTATCCATGAATGTAAGAGACAGTTCTGCCTCTGACTCAATATCAAGATAGTTTGCTGCATGCTCTAATAGAGATAAAATTTGTTCGATATCTTTTGTACTTAAAGATTCTGTTTGATCTATTACGCTTACTTCCATTATTTCTCGCTCTCCTTCAACTCTTTTTTCATTTTCGGATATTCAATTCGCGAATGGAAAGTACTACATAAACCATTAATTAACGATTTTTCGACAATACGAATTTCAGCTAAAGTTAAGCCTGATTCATCTAACTGTCCATCTAATATTCTTCGTTCAACTAAATCATATACGAATTCTGCAATTTTTTCATTCGTCGGTTCTTTCATCGCTCGTATTGCAGCTTCACACGTATCCGCTAAACTAACAACCGCTGCTTCACGTGTTTGTGGACGTGGTCCCGGATAACGAAAATCTGCTTCTGTCACATCTGGATTGCGTTCTTTAGCTTTCGCATAAAAGAAACTCATCAAGGTAGTCCCGTGATGCTGTTGACAAATATCTATGACTAATTGTGGCATTTTTTCTTTCTTTAGTATTTTTACCCCTTCCGAAACATGAGAAAAAATGATTTCTTTGCTATCTTCAGGGAGTAAAAAGTTATGTGGATTATCTGCTCCTGCAGGTAAGTTTTCAACGAAGAAATTGACGTGCTTAATTTTACCGATATCGTGATAATAACAAGCAACTCGTGTCAATAACGAACGTCCGCCTATTTCTGCAACCGCATTGGCACTAAGACTAGCAACCATCATACTATGATGATATGTACCTGGCGCTTCCTCTAAAAGTTGTTTTAATAAAGGATGGTTAGGATTACTTAATTCATTTAACACTAGGACACTATCGTCATTTAATAATAATTCAATATATGGATGCAAACCAATGGACATCAGATAACTGAATAAACTGCCAATAAACGCGCTTAACAAACTAGCAATCATATAATCATCGCCTAAATTCATTCCTTGATAAATCGTCATAATAAAGACAAATATAACTGGGAATAAAATCAGCCAAATTACTGCCGGCGCGATTTGACGGCCTATGCGTTCACGTTGAATTAATGTAGCCATTAATCCAGTAAATAGATAGGTCATCGTAATCATTACCATCGTACTCGTACCGCCTAAGTCATAAAAAACAAAGGACGCAAACGCTACTTGGAATAGTGCGCCAAGAACACTGGCTCGTCGACTTATAAAAAGATTTAATATTAATGGCACAAAGCCCGCTGGGAAAATCATCGGCACAAATGAAAGGTTCTCAGTCAAGAAAACGGCTACTGCCTTCATTAATAAGACACTGATTAACATCATAAACACATAAAAATTGATAAAACGGAATTGCTGTTTTTCATGCGTTGTCGTTCTAACCAACCACAGTAAGAGAGCGATTTGAAGCACGATTAATAATACAAGCGCTACTACTGGAAACATCGATGGTGTTTGATTTGTTAATCCCAGTAATTTGAGTTTTTGATAAGCGCGGCTATCAATTTGTACGCCTTCTCTAACAATCACTTCACCGTAATAAATCATCACAGGACTGACATTCGCTCGTGCTGCTTCTTTCATCTCTTCTGTTTTCTTTTCATCGAGTACTTCATTTACCACAATCGCATTATCTGTAATATAGCGAACTAATTGTTGTTCACTATTATCTAATTCTGATAAACGAATTTGGTCGTAAGCGTTCTGTTTGATACTCGCAATATTATCCGAGCGAATATGCTCTTTCATTGTTTCTTCAATAATATTGACACTGGTATCGCGTACTAGTGCTAATTTCTCATCATCTAACTGGAAAACAGATTCATAAAAAACGTTCGGAATGGTTTGATAATAAGCTAACGCTTCAGCACTCACTTTTTCAAACTTGCTTTTTAAAAGGGCTACGTGCTCCTCAACAGTCGGATATTTCACGACTTCATCTTTTTTAGCTTTCGCAACTTTTGCATCATAACGTTCTTTTAACTCACGACGTGTTTCATTAATATCTTCGTATAGTTGAATTGTCGCTTCAACACGCAAATGCCCGATACTTTCATCAAAGTTATACTTGGGCGTGACGGCCTCTTCGGCTAACCGTTTCTTTTCTTCTGTCTCCGCCTTATTTTCAATACTCTTGTTCGCACGAATCGTCTCACTTGCTAGATGACCTTCACGAATATCCAAGTCTTTAGGGCGTACATTACTGTATAGAAACAAGAATAGTAATATCCCAAAAATAACCGAGATAATTAAGATATATCGTTTTCCAAATCGTTCCTTTAGCCCTTCAAATTTATACATGTTGTCTACTCCTTATCCTTTTCACCGTAAGCATTAATGATTTCCGATACAACGGGATGACGGACGACATCACTTGAATCAAAATGAACAAATCCTACCCGTTGGATACGGTTGAGTTTTTGTTCAGCATGGACGAGTCCACTCATGACGCCTTTAGGCAAGTCGATTTGTGAAACATCTCCATTTACAATCATTTTAGATTGAAACCCTAGACGCGTTAAAAACATTTTCATCTGGGCGATTGTTGTATTTTGAGCCTCGTCAAGAATCACAAATGCTTCCTCAAGCGTGCGTCCTCTCATATACGCTAACGGGGCAATTTCAATCACACCACGGTCCATTAAACGCGTAGTATGTTCAACGCCGAATACGGCATAAAGAGCGTCGTAAATCGGTCGTAAATACGGATCGACTTTCTCTTTTAAATCTCCCGGTAGAAACCCTAGATTTTCACCTGCTTCTACAGCAGGGCGTGTTAAAACAATTTTTTGGACTTCACCTTTTTTTAAAGCAGATACGGCCATGACAACGGCTAAAAATGTCTTACCCGTTCCAGCTGGGCCAATCCCAAAGGTGACATCTTTCTTTTTAATCGTTTCAACATATTTTTTTTGACCATATGTTTTAACTCGAATGGCTCTGCCGTTTTTATCTTTTAAGATTTCTGTTTCATATAAATCTGTGAAATAAGCAAGTGTCCCTTTATTGGCCATTTTTAATGCCGTCACGACATCTGCTGTATTTACAGGTATGCCACGTAATGTGAGTAGCTGTAATTTTTTTAAAACATCATGAATAATTTGAGCATCTTCAGGAGCTCCTGTTATCTGAATTGTTTCGCCTCGAGCATTAATCGTTACGTGTCGGTTTTCTTCTAAAAGCGTAACATGTTTATCTTGCGGCCCTAATAACTGGCTCGCCTCTTCTTGACTTGTCACACTTATTTCTAAAGTTACAGGTGTATTTTCTGTCAACAGTTGTCGCTCCTTTTTCTTCCTATATCTCTTAAATAATACCACACTTCTAGCGACTTAAAAAGAATCTTACTGTTTTACTTGTGACTCTTGCTTTTTCAATTGCTTACTTCTTAACTGACCGCACGCTGCATCAATGTCTGTTCCCTGTTCTTTACGGATGACACAGTTAATGCCACGTTTTTTTAAGACATCATAAAAAGCAAGAACCGCTTCTTTTGAACTTCGTTGGTACTGGTCGTGTTCACTCACTGGATTATAAGGAATTAAATTGACATACGCTAGTTTACGCTTATCTGCTAACAAATCTGCTAACTGTTTAGCATGTTCTGGTTGGTCATTGACATTAGCCAGCATGATATATTCAAACGTAATACGACGATTTGTTTTCGCTAAGTATTCATCAACTGCAGGCATTAATTTTTCAAGCGGATGACTGCGATTGATTCGCATAATAGATGTACGCAACTCATTGTTAGGCGCGTGTAAGGATATCGCTAGATTGACTTGCAATGGTTCATCGGCAAATTCTTTAATCTTATGTGTCAAACCACTTGTCGAAACCGTCATATGACGCGCACCGATTGCTAGCCCTTTGGCATCGTTGACAATAGTTAAAAACGTCATGACATTATCATAGTTGTCGAAAGGCTCGCCAATTCCCATTACCACAACGTGACTAATGCGTTCTCCTTTGTTTTGAGAATCAAGGAAACGTTGAACAGTCACAAGCTGAGCGACAATTTCCCCTGCATTTAAATCGCGTTTTTTCTTCAACAAGCCACTCGCGCAAAAACTACATCCGATATTACAACCAATTTGTGTCGTCACACAAATAGACAGACCATAATGGTGACGCATTAACACCGTCTCCACCATATGTTTGTCTTGTAATTCAAATAAAAATTTTGTCGTACCGTCTGCAGATTGTTGCTCGACGACCGTTTGTAACGGTGTCATTATAAAGCCCGCTGATAATTTTTCAATCAAATCATGAGAGAGATTGCTCATCTCTTCAAAGCTCGTGACACGTTTAACATATAACCAATCCCAAATTTGTGTAGCTCTAAATTTCTTTTCTCCGTTGGTAAGTAGCCATTCTGTCAAAGCATCATACGTTAAATCAAAAATTGATGGTTTCATTAAAAAACTCCTCTTTTGTGTTTATTTGTTCACTATATTACAAAAATTACAGAATTGCAATTTCAAAAAAAGATTTCACAAGCTACGTTTTTTGTTATAATAAAAAAAAGGAGTGAAAACTATGACCATACTTGTTTCTAGTATTATGATTATTGGATTGGTTGTTATTTCCAATATATTAAGTCATTATATTTTATTTTTACCTACTGCCTTAATCGAAATTATCATAGGACTAAGCATTGCCCTTATTTTTGATGTTAAAATCACCTTACAGTCGGACTGGTTCATGTTATTATTTGTTGCACCATTACTTTTCAATGATGCTAAGCACTACCCGAAAGATAAATTATGGGAACTACGCGCGCCAATCTTTGGATATGCTATCGTGCTTGTTTTTTTTACAACCGTTCTTGGCGGTTGGTTTGTTCACTGGCTGATTCCCTCAGTCCCCTTACCTCTTGCCATGGCACTAATAGCTGTTCTATCTCCCACAGACCCGGTTGCTGTTCAAGGCATTGCCGAGCAAGTCAAACTCCCGCCAAAGTTAATGAACTTAATCAGCGGTGAAAGTTTGATTAATGATGCTAGTGGATTGATTGCATTTAAGTACGCGTTAGCTGCTTTTATGACAGGCTATTTTTCACTCACTAAAGCGATTGGCAACTTTTTTTACATCTCACTCGTCGGTGCTCTTATTGGTATTCTATTAATGATCTTCATCCATTTCCTCAAACTTTTTCTGGCTCATCAAGGAATTCAAGATGTTGTCTTACATGCAATTATTCAATTACTGACTCCTTTTGTTATTTATATTACAGCAGAACATTTTCATGCGTCGGGTGTCATTGCCGTTGTGGCTGCCGGAATTATTGCGATTAATCAAACTACCGTCTTTAAAAGTCACTACTCTGAAACACGATTGGTCACGGAGAGAATGTGGGAAATACTTGTCTACATTTTAAATGGTGTTGTGTTTGTGATTCTCGGTGTGGAGCTTCCTGACGCAATGAGTGAAACTATTGCGAATCCTAATATTAATAACACCCTACTCATTATTTGGATTTTAGCAATCTGGTTTGTTCTTTTATCCGTGCGTGTCCTTTGGTCATACACCTATATGTGGTGGAATTTTTTTGATAAAAACCATCCGAAAGTGACACGTCCACTTTTTAAAGAAGCTCTTTTAACAGGAATTACCGGTGTGCGCGGAGCGGTCACAATGGCAACTATCATGTCAATGCCGTTCATCATGGACAATGGTCGCTTTTTTAAAGAACGCGCACTAATGATTGCTCTTGCTTGTGGTGTAGTTGTCATAAGTCTTCTTGTGGCTACGTTTACCCTTCCGATTATGACAAAGCGTAAAGGAAAGTTACTTTTAGTAGGAGATGAAGGTTATCGTGAAAATATCTTAGTAGACGCTTATCAAGACGCCGGCATGTTAACTGAATTAGAAGCACGAAAATTAATGACTCAAAATGCCATTAAATCGTTAAAAAATATTGAAACAGCTGAAAATGAACGTGTAACGAGTGACTTAATTCATGAGTTAAATCGACGTTTACAACATCTTCATAAAGAAAGTCACAGTAACGATACCCATCATTTATATGCCGACACCGAAAGGTTAATCCAACAAATTGCGATTAATGGTGAAAAAGAAGCCATCCATCGTCTAATCGAATCGGAAAAAGTCTCGCTGGCCACTGGAAAGGACTACTTATCATTTTTAAATTCTAAGGAATCTATTCTCTATTCAAATTGGCGTTACTTTTTTCACCGTATTTCCTATAATACTTTACAAAAACTAGAAAAAACATTCATGAAGCAACGTTGGCAAAGTCATCACGAAACATCGTGGTTAAACTTTGAATACGAAGCAACTAAGGGAGCGATACAAGCTTTAAAAACATATCAAATCCAACTAAATGCTGAAAAGGAACCTGATTTATTAAGAAAGCAAATCGCTCAGCAAAAACAGCATGAGTATTATTACAAATTACAACGGATTAAATTTTCACAGATGAAACCTTCTGAAGATTACGATGAACAATTGCTAGAGCTTTATAATATGACTGTTTATAGTGAACGAAAAACAATTCATGACTTGTATACCTCTGGTAAAATCACACTCGACACAGCTAATCGACTGCGTCAGTCTTTATTGTATTATGAAGGAACACTGCTGCAACGTGAGCTAGCTGAAAAAAATTAAAAACAGGAACGAACTGTAACACATGACAGTTCGTTCCTGTTTTTTATATTTGTCACTAATTAATCTTCCCGATAAATACCGATAGCGTCCATGATTGGCTGCACAAACAACACGCCAGAACCCGGTTTTTCTAAATCTAATGCTCGGTCAATTAACTGAATGACCTCTGCCGTATCGCTTTTCTTTGTAATTAACAATACGACGTCTTTTTCTGGCTCTATCGACATGGCGAATACTTTCGAACGCTCATGAATACCTGAACCACGCCCATGAATTACTGTGGCACCTTCGACACCTGCATCATTTGCTAAATCGATGACGTCATCTGCTTGACCACGTTCAACAATGACAGTGATTAATTCAAACATACTTTGTTCTCCTTTTGCCATAATGTCTCGATCACCCTTTTTTTCTTCATAATGAAGTCCAACATATTGTCCAATTCCCATTGTAAAACAAATACCTTGTCCTTTTTTATCTAATTTTAAGCATTTCCTCAAATCTTCAATTGTTTCTCTCACACATTCTTCTTTACCAATGGTTAAAACAAGCTCTTTTTTTACATCGGTCAAGGCTAATAATTTTAATAGCTTATCATTGACAGCTCCTTTTCCATAGAAAATAGTGCCCCCAGTTATGCCATGTTTTCTTGCGATTTTTAACACTTTACTGCCTTTTCCTACATCAACAATCGTTGTTAATAATAAACTTGCCATTATAGCCCCTCCTTACGTGATTTCATTTTAAAGACTATCCCTAATAATTGCAAGGCAATCAATGGCGTCATAGCAACCATTGCAATAATACCAAATCCGTCTACTAGAACATCTGCATTTGGCATTGCTTCAGCTACTCCCATTGCAAAAGATAAAATAAATGTGGCTGTCATCGGTCCTGACGCCACTCCTCCTGAGTCAAACGCAATCCCAACAAATAATTCTGGGACTAAAAAGGTTATCATTAATGATATCATGTAGCCCGGTAATAAGAAATGCCAAAGTTCCAAATGATCACTCATTATTCGAATCACAGATAACGACACTGACAAGCCTACTCCAATCGACAAAGCCAGTAAGACTAATGGACGGCGCACATAACCGTTCGTAACTTCTTCTATTTGATGCGTTAACACGTGTACAGCTGGCTCAGCTAAAATCGTCACAACACCAAATATAAAACCAATCAAGACGGTAAAAGTTGAGCTGTGTTGAGTGGCAATCGTTTGGCCAATAATTTTTCCTACGTCCATAAAACCAGCATTGACACCCGTTAGGAATAATACTAATCCAACAAACGTATAAATCAGACCGACGATAATGCGGCGAATAATTTCAGCATGGGCTTTTAAATAAAGGATTTGATATAAAAAGAAGAAAAACACAATAGGAAGTAAGGCTAGCACGATTTCTTTACTTACCGTAAGTAAAATACTGAAGTAAACACGGAAAATATGTGTCGACTGAATACTCGTATCGCCTAGCGAACCGGATAAATCTCCGGGTTGTGTCACGATGCTATAAAGCAAGACTGAAAAAATCACTCCTGCCGATGCTAATCCAAGCAAACCAAAACTATCTTCTTCAGCTGATTCACTATCTCTTTTCAAACTCGCAACACCTACTGCTAGCGCTAAGATAAACGGAACAGTCATCGCGCCAGTAGTGGAACCAGAAGCATCAAACGCAATCGCGTGAAACTCAAAAGAAGAAAAAATAGCAGCTACTAAAATGAGAAGATACGTAATAATAAACGTCATCCTTAGTTTAATATTCTTGATAATGCGTACCAGTCCAACCATAACCATAAACGCTAAGCCAATCGAGACAACAACTACCAGATTCATTTTATCAATAACGCCACTCGTCACTTCCATTACTTGTCCAGCTAATATATGTAAATCGGGTTCTGCCACTGATATGGAAAAACCTAGGATTAATGACGCTATGACAACAATCGATAACTTATTTGATCTAGCAAGGCCTTTCCCCATATAAATCCCTATCGGTGTAATCCCAATATCGACACCAAGCAAGAAAATTGTTAGACCTAGTATCAGACTCACAGAACCTAAGATAAAACGACCAAATACCGGTCCTTCTAACGGCACTATAGTAAAGTGAAGGATAACAACCAATAAGCTAATTGGCAGTACCGACATCACCACATCTTTAAATTTAGACTTTAATACACTCAAAGCATTCCCTCTTTCGTCTTATAGATTTTTGTTCCTCTCTATTGAAATTCACAAGCTACTTAATAGTATAACATACCTTAATCAAAACCTTTATTAACTTACCTATAAAAAACACAGTAGATAGACAGTAAACGAAATATCGTCTTCCATCTCTACTGTGTTTAATTTTATTCTGTTTCTTCTATTTCGATACTGCTAATCAAAACTTTACGAGGCTTACTACCTTCAGAAGGGCCTACAATACCGTTAGCTTCTAGTTCATCAATGAGTCGTGCTGCACGGTTATAACCAACTCTGAATCGACGTTGTATCATTGAAATACTTGCGGATTCCATCTCAGTCACCATCTCGACGACCTCTTGATAAAGTTCATCTTGAGACTCAGCTGGATTAGTCGTTGTCACCTCATCAGACGGCATCATATTTTCTTGATAATCTGCACCTTGCTGTTCTGTAACAAAAGAGACAATTTTCTCCACTTCTGAATCTGAAATAAAAGCTCCTTGAACCCGGGTAGGTTTGTTTTGACCCATTGGTAAGAATAACATGTCACCACGTCCGAGAAGTTTTTCAGCACCATTACTATCAATAATTGTTCGTGAATCCGTTCCACTTGATACAGCAAACGCGATACGTGAGGGAACATTGGCTTTGATAATCCCAGTGATAACATCCACACTTGGACGTTGTGTCGCTAAAATCATATGAATCCCAGCTGCACGCGCCATTTGAGCTAGCCGAATAATCGCATCCTCAACTTCATTACTCGCCACCATCATTAAGTCTGCTAACTCATCTACAATAACGACAATATATGGCAAAACAGGGCGGTTTTCACCATCTTCCAAATTATGTTGACGGACCATATCATTATAGCCCCCCATATTTCGCACACCACTCGCCGCAAAAAGTTCGTAACGACGCTCCATTTCTTCTACAACTTTTTGTAACGCTTGAGCAGCTTTTCTTGGATTTGTAACGACGGGGGTTAGTAAGTGAGGAATCCCGTTGTAGACATTTAACTCCACCATTTTTGGATCAATCATCATTAGTTTGACTTCATGCGGTTTCGCTCTCATCAGTAAACTTGTGATTATCCCATTGATACAAACCGATTTCCCGCTCCCAGTCGAACCCGCAATTAATAAGTGTGGCATCTTTCCTAGATTCGCTGAAATCACTTGCCCAGAAATATCTCGTCCTAACGGTACTTCTAATAGATGATTATCTTCAGCTGATTGCGACTCAATAATATCTCGAAAAGAAACCGTACTAACCGTATTGTTTGGTACTTCAATACCAATCAAAGATTTTCCAGGAATCGGCGCTTCCATACGAATATCTTTTGCCGCAAGAGCCAATGCCAAATCATCAGTTAAGCCAACAATGCGACTGACTTTGACCCCTACTGCGGGTTGTATTTCATATTTCGTTACCGCCGGTCCTAAACTCGCACGAACGACTTTAGCGTCCACGCCAAAACTTTGAAACGTTTGTTGTAAAATCTCAACATTTTTCTCAATCGAATCATACTCTGCACTTTGGTCGGTTAAAGGAATATCATTGAGCAATGCTGACGGTGGCAAATGATAGTCGAGATTTTCAGTTTCACCAGCTAGTTCAAATTCGACTAGCTCATTTTCTACTTCTTCTTCCTGTGCAATCTCTAGTTGTTTTTCTTCTTCTTGATAACGCTCTTGATAGCTATCTATCTCTAAAACGGTTTGTTCAGGCTCAACAGCAGATTCCGTCTCAGCTTCATCAACAAAGGTTTCTGAAAATTTTTCCTGAACTTTATTTAACATCGAAGGTGATTTTGTTTTTTTATCACGTTCAGTCGGAGCATCTGTTGTTTTTTGTTGACGCTTTGTTTTGAGTTTTTGGATAGACGTCTGACCTTTTTCCTTTATCTTACTTAAAGCGGCTAAGATTTGACTGGACTGAATATCAAATAACAAAATAGCCCCTGCTATCCATCCAATCACGCTTAAAATATACGTTCCTACTTGAGCCACTAAAAAATGTGTGACCGTATACAACGTAGCGCCAATCAGACCTGCTCCTACTGTTTGTTCTATCGTGTTAGCGCGAATATCTGTCAGCAATTTTTGAAACGTTAAACTAATAATATGCGTTTCTTCAGATATATGCCCTCTAAACCACCAAGCATGAATAAATAATAGCGAACTTAAATAAATAACCAGTATGCCATAAAAAATCTTGGGTCGTTTCAGTGAGACTTCTTTGCCCATTATCATAATGATAAAACCATAGAACATTAAGAAAATGCCCATAACTGGAAAGGTATTTCCTACTAAGAAACGTAGAACATTAGCGATTAGTATACCTAGAAATCCTAATTTAAAAATAGCTAATAAGCCGATAATAATAAAAACAAAGCCGATACCTAGATACATCAAACGTTCATCTTGCGCTTGCTGTTTTTTGGTACGCTTTTTTCTCGTTTTTTTCTTTGCCATTTTCATCCTCCTTGACGTTTCTTATTATACACTATTTTGAAGAAACACGTGACATCAAAAAAAACAGAACCACAATCGGCTCTGTCTATTTTTCTTTTTCCATTGCTTGTCGCAAAGCGATAGCTAACGGACTTTCTTCTGCTTCTGCTTCTGCTTCTTGATTATACTTCTTCATTAGCTTACGTTCTTCATGTTTTGTCATTTTCTTTCGACGTTCTTTTTTGCCTGTCATTTTTTCAGTAATCGCACAGTGCTTACATTTGAAAAAGGCACCGTTTTTACCTTCTAAAATTTCCATTTTTTTATGACACTGAGGACAGCGTTTATTCGACACTTTAGGGTCTTTACGTCGCGAATAATCACATTCTACATTTGAACAAACATAAATCATCCCATTACGTGTACGTTTTTCTCGCAATGGTTCTTGGCACTCTGGACATTTTTTAGTCGTCAGTGCAAAATCAGTATATTTTTTCTCACTTTGCTTAATCTCTTTTACCAGTTGCGTCGTTTCTTTTTCAATGTCTCGGATAAATTCCGTACGTTTCAACGTTCCAGCGGCAATTTTTTCAAGTGCTTGCTCCCAATGACTTGTCAGTTCGGGTGTAACAAGTGACGGATTCACTAATTCTAGTAATTGTTTACCTTTAGGCGTCACTTGTAAACGTGAGCGTTCGCGTAGCATTAATTCCGATTGAATTAATCGTTCAATTATTTCTGCTCGCGTGGCTGGTGTTCCTAAATTATGTTTCTCCATATGACTCAGTAACATAGATTCCGTTAAAGGTGATGGAGGTGTCGTCACTTTAGCTTCCGTCGTAATATCAAAAGGAATTGTCGCCCCTTTTTTCCATGAAGCTGTCAAATGCCCTTCTTTCTCATCTCGTCGCCAACCTAACTCTTCATAAAAACTCTCTTCAAATTTTCCTGAATACGTTCCTAATTGATAACTATAACGTTGCGTTTTTTTGACACTTGGCGGGAAAAACAAGCCTAAAAACCGCTCAACAATCAGTAAATAAATGCGTTGTTCGTCATTATCTAATTTTTCTGCACGTGCTAATTGCTCAGTCGGTATTAATCCGTGATGATCGGTTACTTTACGGTCTTGGAAAACCGCTCTATTTTTAACCGTCGCTCCTTGTTTTAAAGCTTCTTTTCCTTTCGCTGGAAGATAATGCGTAACCGCTTGTAAGCGGTCTTTCATCGTCGCTTCAATATCTTGCGTTAAGTGTTTAGAATCCGTTCTTGGATAGCTGACAATTTTATGACGCTCATACAATCCTTGCAAGATATTTAGTGTTTTCTTCGCTGAATAACCAAAGCGTTGGTTTGCTACTTGTTGCAATTCAGTTAAGTCGTACGGGAGCGGAGACCATTCTTTACGACGCTTCTCTTCGACATTTGTGATAGTTAAACTTTCATTTTTAACAGCATTTTCTACTTTCTCTGCCTCTTCTTGCGAACGAAACGACAAAACGTTATCTTTTAAAGTCAAGCGAGAGCTTAATCCACCTGACACGACTTTCAACTCAAAATAATTAACTGGACGAAAGGTTTCTATTTTTCTTTCTTGTTTTCTCACCATCGCAAGCGTCGGCGTTTGCACGCGACCCGCTGACAAGCTGTCTTCATATTTGACCGTTAAAGCACGACTGACATTTAGACCTACCAACCAGTCCGCTTGAGAACGAGCTAAAGCTGATTCATATAACGCGTCAAATTCTTGTGAAGGGCGTAGTTTTCTAAAGCCGTCTTTTATGGCCTTATCTGTTTGAGAAGAAATCCACAAACGCTTAACCGGACCCTGATACCGCGCATATTCTAAAATCCAACGCGCCACTAATTCACCCTCACGTCCAGCGTCAGTTGCAATGACAACTTCCTTAATATCCGAGCGTTTCAATAATTTTGAAATACTTTGCAGCTGTCCACGTGTTTTTGGTAGTGGTTTTATCCCAGATTTTTTTGGAATCATCGGCAACGTTTCCATGCTCCAAGTCTTCCACTCTGGATGATAATCTTCGGGCATTTTTAATGTTAATAAATGACCTAACGCCCACGTGATAATCACATTTGGCCCTTCTAAATACGTTTTAGTTGTTTTATTCGTTCCCAGTACCTTGCCTAAATCGCGGGCAACACTTGGTTTTTCCGCTATAATAAGTTGTTTCATTAATTTCTATCCCATCCATCGTTATTTTTTTTCCATTCTTTAATAGTAGCAAGCCTTTATACTGTTGTAAATCCTCATCGCAATCTTCACAAAATAAAAGGTCGCCTTCCTTCCAAAAAGCGGCTAAAAAATAATCTTTTTCTTTTTTCATTGGATATTCACGTTCGTGTTTTTGATAGAGAGCGTGATAGTGCGTGTGCGCTGTTAAAAAATCAGAGAACTCGCTACAATCCACTATATCTTGTTCCCAATCCTCAAAAAACCACCATGGCTCACTATCTCCATACATTTCGATTACTTGATACATTCCCTATCACCTTCGTTTTTTATAGTATTACAAGTGTAGGCTTTTTTCTAAATAAGTTCAACTCTTCTACTTGTGATAAAACGCCCATTATCCTTAATGCCGTTATCAAAAAATCATTCAAGTAAGAACTTGAATGATTTTTGATAATTAAATGATGATTTTATTTTGAAACAGGTTTAATTTTTCCGTTCCATTTGTCTTCAATCCATTTTTGTGTTTCAGGATCTTGCAACGCTTTTAACAACGCATTGACTCTTGGATCATTTTCATCTTCTTTACGGACGGCTAAGATATTAGCATAAGGTGAATTATCTTGCTCAACAAGCACCGCATCTTTTTCAGGAGTTAAACCCACACCTTCAGCAAAGTTTGCATTAATTGCAATCAAATCAGCTTCATCATTTTGATACGCAGCCGCTAACAATTCTGGATTGACATTATTTTTGAATACCAGATTTTTTGGATTTTCTTCAATATCTTCAAATGTTGCTGTTAGCAAATCTGTTCCTTCTTTAACTTTGACTAAGCCTGCTTCTTGTAAAATAGTAATAATACGTCCCCAATCTGATTCTGAGTTACTCGCAATAATAGTCGCACCGTCTTTTAGTTCTTTTACATCTTTAATACGTTGCGAATAAAGTCCCATTAATTCAATATGAATAGGGGCTTTATTGACAAAGTCATAGCCATTTTCTTTCACTGTCAAATTAAAGAATGGAATATGTTGAAAATAGTTCGCATCAATCTCTTTTTCAGCTAAACTTTTATTCGGCAAGACATAATCTTCAAAAGTCACAATTTCTAAGTCGATACCTTCCTCAGCTAATTTGGGTTTCACATGCTCTAAAATTTCAGCATGTGGCGTTGGTGACGCACCTACTTTTAATACAGAATCCGAAGAAGTCTCTTCTTTTTTACCACATGCAGCAAGACTTAATACAACCCCTAATACCACGACAAAACTCCACCATTTTTTCTTCATTTTCATCCCTCTTTCTTATGAACGTTTATCTACTTTCTTAACTAACCAATCACCTAAATATTGAATCATAAAAACTAAGACTAAGATTAAAATGGTTGCGAACATCGTTACCGTCATATTTTGTCGCGAGTAACCTTGATAGTATGCAAGTCCACCTAATCCACCAGCACCAATAGCACCCGCCATAGCGGTAAAGCCAATCATCGTAATCGTTGTCACAGTTATTCCTGAAATCAAAGCGGGCTTACTTTCCGGAATTAAAACTTTGGTAATAATTTGAACTGTCGAAGCCCCCATAGATTCTGCCGCTTCTAAAACACCCTGATCAACTTCCCTTAAGGCTATTTCAACCATTCTTCCATAAAACGGTGCAGCTGAAATTACCAATGCGGGAATCGCAGCTTGCGTTCCTAAAAATGTCCCTAATAAAGCTTTTGTAAAAGGAATAATCAGAATCATCAAAATAATAAATGGAATTGAGCGGCACACGCTACTCACAATCGACACAACTTGATACATGATTTTATGTCCTAACGTATCTTTACGATTTAAATAAAAAAGGAGTAAACCAATAGTAAACCCAATTAAAATAACCAAAATCATCGAGATGACTGTCATATAAAGTGTTTCTTTCGTTGCTTGTAAAAAATCAATCTCTTTAACTTTTTCAAAGTTGAAGTACGTTTCCATAAAACTACTCGTTTTCATCGTTGGCCACCTCCACTTTTACGCCTTGTTCGTTTAAAAATTCTAGCGCACTTACAACCGCTTCGTCTGGACCTACCATCTCTACAATCAAGGTCCCAACTGAGCCTTCATGGACTGCTTGTAT
Source organism: Vagococcus lutrae (assembly GCF_023299185.1). Classification (NCBI taxonomy): domain Bacteria; kingdom Bacillati; phylum Bacillota; class Bacilli; order Lactobacillales; family Enterococcaceae; genus Vagococcus; species Vagococcus lutrae. The sequence goes on along the minus strand of NZ_CP097017.1, from coordinate 222,117 downwards.
TTGACCTTGAATGACATTAAGTATCACATCATGGTGTTTAATCACTTGTGAGATTAATGGCTGTTGGGATTTATCACCAGTAAACGTCAGTTGCACCAACTTCCCATCTTTGAAAGATTGTGCCAATTCTTGTAAGTTTTCCTTGTCTAATGAAATGCCTGGTAATGTTTCTTTTTGAACAAAACGCTTCGTTACAGCATCTTTGGGTTGAGAAAAAACATCTAAGACGGAGCCGGATTCTACAATCTGCCCTGCTTCCATTACAGCGACATGATGACAAATCTTACGAATTACATGCATTTCATGAGTAATCATGACAATCGTAATACCCAACTCTTCATTTACTTGTTTTAATAGCTCTAATACTTCGTCCGTCGTTTGAGGGTCTAGTGCGCTAGTTGCCTCATCACAAAGTAGAATCTCTGGGTCATTAGCTAACGCTCGAGCTATCCCTACACGTTGTTTTTGCCCACCAGAGAGTTCACTTGGATAGGCATTTTCCTTACCTGTTAGACCAACAAGTTCAATGAGCTTTTTTGCCTTCGCTTCACGTTCTTCTTTATTTTTATGACTTAATTCTAATGGCAGCTGAATATTCTCCAAGACTGTTCGTGACCATAATAAATTAAAATGTTGGAAAATCATGCCGACTTTCTTTCTAAATGCTTTTAAATCATTTTTACCTAGTTCATTAATGACTTGATTATTAATAATGACTTCACCTGTCGTCGGTAATTCCAACCCATTTAGCAAGCGAATTAACGTACTCTTACCTGCACCCGAATAGCCTATCAAACCATATATATCACCTTGTTTTACTTGAAAATCGATATTTTTTAACGCATGAACCGTTCCTTTTTTTGTTTTAAACTCTTTATTAACTGTTCGTAACTGTATCATGTTGAACCCCCTCCTTCTCAGCTTTGAGTGCATAAAAAAAGTCCTTGTGTCAAACGACACAAGGACGAAACGTATAGTTCGTGTTACCACCTTTGTTTATCATAATCTTACAATTATGACCTCTATCGGTACGCATTAAAAAAATGTTATACCGAGACACGATAACGGGTGTCACCGTCATAGACTTGCGAAGTGCTCATCTATCATGCTCCAAGACCATCTTCCATCTGTATCTCACGATCTGCTTTCACCTAACCAGACTCTCTAAACGTGCCGTTCAAATGTACTCTTCTTTTCAAAGCATTGTTTGCTATTTAAAGTAATTGCATTATAGCAAGCGGTTTTTAGCTTGTCAAGTTTATAATGCTTCAAAGTCTTTCTTGTCAACACCATTTAAAACCATAAGCCAAGCAAAATCTTCATTTTTAGCATTGGCGACAGTTGGGTCGTCTAATGCCTCTTCATTAATTGCTGCCACAGTCCCAGCAAGTGGTGTTAATAATTCTGTTACGGTCTTATCCGATTCAACGTCTGCAAATGACTCGTTGACTTCAAGCTCTTCTCCAACGCGCGGTAAACTTAAGAAACTAATCGTCCCTAAATCATCTTGCCCGCGATTGGTTAAGCCAATACGATAACCTTCATCTTCTTGTTTAATCCAAAAATATTTTCCAACTAATTTTTTCATTTTATTCGACTCCTATTTTAATTGCTCATATTCAGATTCTTTAAATCCAAGTATGACTTTTCCATTATGAATGATTAATGGTCGCTTGATTAGCATACCATTTTGACTCAAGCGTTCTGCGGCTTCTTCAACAGACATGCCATCGATTTTATCTTTTAAGCCTTCTTTGCGGTACACTTGACCACTCGTATTAAAATAACGACGTAGTGGTAAATCGTTGTTGTTAATCCACTCTACAAATTGCTCTTTTGTAGGAGGTTTCTCAACCATATCTATGATATCATACTCAATTCCTTCTTGGTCTAACCAAGCTTTTGCTTTTAAACATGTTGAACAACGTTTGTACCAGTAATAAGTAATCATCTAAAATCTCCTTTATTTGTTATCGTTGTAATTTTATATAATCATCTTGTTGAAACCTCATCGAAAGCATTAGGCCTATCCCTATCATATTACCTAAGAGTGAAGACCCTCCCTGACTTATGAAAGGCAACGGAATCCCTGTCAATGGTAATAAACCAATATTAGCCCCAATATTTTCAAACACATGAAACAAAATCATCATAATAATTCCTGTCGCGATATACGCATAAAATTCATTGTTTGTATCAAAACATACACGAATCATTTGATAAATTAAAATAAAATACGTAAAAATAACAAAAACACTTCCGATGAATCCGAAATTCTCCGCAATGACCGTGAAAATCATGTCAGATTCACGAACGGGAACATACACTTCCGAAACATTGAATCCTTTACCGAAAAGGCCCCCAGATCCTATTGCAATCAAGGCCTGTGCTTGTTGCATAGATTTTCCTGCTGTATCATGAAAAGGATCTAACCATGAGTCTATCCGGGCAAACTGATACTGTTTGACCCCAACCACATCGTATAAAAACTGACGCCCATTTTCAGACAACATTAAGTAGATAATCCCTGATCCAAGTGCTATAAAAACAATGACTGTGGGTACGATAATACGCCACGAAATACCTGACATTAAAAACACGCCACCTAAAATAGCGACGAAGACAAGCATCGTTCCTAAGTCTTGTTGTAATTTCAATAGGATGGCAACAGGTACTGTTACTAAAAATAATTTACCAATCAAAATACCGTCATTTTTTAAAGTATGACTATTTTCACTGTTATGCTTGGTTACGATATAAGCTAGCATTAATATGTAAGCTATTTTCATTAACTCTGAAGGTTGAAAGGAAAGAGGCCCTAAATTAAACCAGTTTTTTGACCCCGTGCTATTGTATAGGTTTTTATCGTAAAACTTTAATAGTATCGTCATGATAAACAGACCAAAACCATAAAAATAAGGCGTCGCTTTCCATAACATTTTGGAACTAAATTGCATGACAACGATTATCGCAACAGCTCCTAATAAAAGCCAAAGCATTTGTTTTAACATTAGTGTCAAAACATTAGGATTTAGCGGGTCATTGACTAATGATACATACAATGATAACAAACCAACCAATGATAAAATAAAAACAGGAAGTATAATACCATAGTCAATTCGACTATCAAAAGTTTTTAATTTATTATTCATCTCATCGCTCATTTCTTCTAAATATCTCTTATTATCATACGTCAATCTACTATAAGTTGCTAGCATTTTATCGTGAGCTTAAAGAAAACTAATAAAACAACTAGGAATTAACTGACCAGTAAAATAAATAACTAAAATCAGAGTGATACCATAAATTTTTAGGTTTAAAAGTATTTAAACTAGCTTCGTACTTAACCGACCACGCTTTATTTTGCTCTTGTATCTCTTTCGTCAACGGGTTTAAAAGCCAGTCATATCTGTCTTTATCTGAACAAATGACCACTTCCTCGAGGTCTTCGCCCTCTAATAAAGCCATTACTTGTTGTTTAATATCAGCGTACGTTGGCTCACGCCACTGGTTTAAAGGCAAAACGAGCCATTGTTCTGTCGCTTTAGATTCTGCCACTAATAGTTTTTGCCAATCTTCCGCCTGTTTGTTACCTTCAATCACCAAAAGTTTAACCTGTTCAATAGGCGTATTCTCTCTCTCTTTGTGTTTAAAATAGATAAAATCATCAGTTTGTATTCGAGTCAACACAAGGTGTTTATTCACTTCAATTTTTTCTTCTTTAAGAACTGAATCTTCTCCATATTGAAACTGTTCTAATCGAATATACGGTGTAAAAAAATATAGCATGAGAGAAAAAGTGACTAGTGACGTCGTAACAATTAGGCTATTTTGCCAAATTTCTTTCATAATTATTTATCCTCTTCTTCTACCTTTTTTAATAAAAAACCAAAATCATGGTCAGCATGCCACAATACCACTTGCGAATCATTTTCCCATTCAAGGTCGTAGTGTAACGAGCCTTCTTGTTTTATTTGCTCTTGAAGTGCTTTCTTTGAATCTGCAAAATACAGGCGATCCGCTTTCACTTGGTAGTACGCTTTGGTGCCCGATGTTTCATGTTCACTCGTTCTAAACATTTTTCCGTTCTCATCAAAAGTCATCAAGCCATCTGATTTTTCTTCTGCCACTCCTTCATTTATTAAAGATAGCTCCCACTTTCCTATCAGTGCTTGATTATCTTTATTTTTAGCTTCTGCTTGTCTTGATGCTTGACAGCCTGTTAAAAAGAAGAGAGTGCCTATTAATAGTATCATCGTTAGTTTTAACTTTTTCATGTCTTCACCTCCATGCTATTTTACTATATTCTAAAATCTACGTCTAATCGACTCTCTTCATAAAACGTCCTAATTCGATTTTTATTAATAAATGTGCTATACTATTATTATATATGTCGTCCTATATGTTTTTAAGAAAGGTTGAGAGGCTATGTTTAGACCGACAAAAAAAGCAGTTAGTGAAGAAGGAGTAGCTTTTACTCCAGAGACACCCGTTACCTTTGTTCATGATGGTGAAGTCGAATCAGGTACGGTATTTAAACAACTCACCAACTCCGCAATCATCGAAATTGATGAAACCGAAGATAATGATGATTTAATGTTTCAAAGTGAAGGAAAATTAGTAGTAAGTTATGACGACTTACACATAAAAAAAGATTAGTCCCACAAAGACTAATCTTTTTTGTTGTTATTTTGTCCCGAATAATCGGTCACCAGCATCTCCTAGACCTGGGAAAATGTAGCCATTTTCGTCTAGTTTTTCGTCAAGTCCTGCAGTGATAATATCAACATCTGGATGAGCTTCTTGTAGTGCTTTTACCCCTTCAGGAGCGGCCACAAGACAAACGAATTTAATGTTTGTTCCCCCGCGTTTTTTAAGCGCATCAACTGCTAAGATAGCAGAACCACCAGTAGCAAGCATTGGATCCACAACTAGTAATTGACGTGTGCTAATATCTGAAGGTAACTTAACAAAATATTCAACTGGCTCTAGAGAATCATGATCACGATACATCCCAATATGACCAACTTTTGCTGCTGGAATTAATTCGAGCATGCCGTCAACCATTCCAATTCCTGCTCTTAAGATAGGAATAATTGCTACCTTTTTACCTGTTAACACGTGCTGTGTTGTTTTACCCATCGGTGTTTCAATCTCAACCGGCTCTAAAGGCATATCACGTGATACTTCATACGCCATTAACATAGCAATTTCATTAACAACTTCTCGAAATACTTTTGTCCCACAATTTTTATCGCGAATGATTGTTAATTTGTGTTGGATCAATGGATGATCCATGACTTGAAATTTTCCCATAATGATTCTCCTTTTCGTTTTTATCCTTATCTATTGTAAAGCATTCTACTTAAAATAACTACCCTAATTCCCGATTTATTTATAAAGTGGGAATTTTTCAGAAATAGCGCGCACTTCTTTTTCAATATTAGATAAAACACCTTCATCTTTAGGGTGCATTAGTGCTTGGTCGATTAATTCCGCCACACGTCTCGCATTCGCTTCTTTAAAGCCACGGGTCGTAATAGCAGGCGTCCCTATGCGAATACCACTCGTTTGGAAAGGACTTAATACTTCAAACGGAATAGTATTTTTGTTGACAGTCATATGAACACTGTCTAGGATAGCTTCCGCTTCTTTTCCTGTCAGTTTGTATTCAGAAACATCAATTAGGAGTAAGTGATTATCAACATCGCCACTAATCAATCGTGCTTTTTCTGAGCGATTAAAGACTTGAGCCATCGCTTTTGCATTAGCAATCACTTGTTTTTGATAATCAACAAACGTATCATCTAGTGCTTCATGGAAAGCAACAGCTTTTGCGGCAATCACATGTTCAAGTGGGCCACCTTGTAAACCAGGGAAAATAGCACTATTTATTTTTTTAGAAAGTGCCTCATCATTTGTTAAGATTAAGCCTCCACGAGGGCCACGCAAAGTTTTATGCGTTGTCGTTGTAACAACATCTGCATAAGGGACTGGATTTTGATGTAACCCAGCTGCAACTAGTCCCGCAATATGTGCCATGTCGACCATCAGTTTAGCTCCGACTTCATCTGCAATGGTACGGAATTTCGCAAAATCAATTTCACGACCATACGCACTTGCTCCAGCTATAATAAGGGCAGGTTTTACTTCACGTGCTTTAATGCGAACGACTTCATAGTCAATCACTTCAGTAACAGGGTCAACCCCATAAGGCACAAACTGATACGTCTTTCCACTAAAGTTCACTGGCGAACCGTGCGTTAAATGTCCCCCATGCGTTAAATCCATTCCTAAAACGGTATCCCCTGGTTGAATTAACGCCATATAAGCTGCGGCATTTGCTTGAGAGCCTGAATGGGGCTGAACATTGGCAAATTTTGCACCGAATAATTCTTTAGCACGATCGATAGCCAATTGCTCGATAACATCCACATATTCGCATCCGCCATAGTAACGTTTATTCGGATAGCCTTCAGCGTATTTGTTTGTTAAAATACTTCCCTGTGCAGCCATTACCGCCTCCGAAACAAAGTTTTCAGATGCAATTAATTCAATATTACGTTGTTGACGTTTTTTTTCATTTGCAATGGCTTGCCATAACATCGGATCTTTTTCTTTAAAACTCATATTATCGCCCTCTTTCTTGACTTTCTTTAGCTAATTGTATCACATTTTTTCATTTTCCTGTGGCCATTCATTAAAATATTGATAACTTGCTGCCTTTTTCAACCGATTCATATAGGCGACACCCTCATGTTCTTCTGGCATCATCTCAGCTAATATCACATCTAACTTTGGCTCTATTTCATCCAAGTCACGTAACCCAGCATACAGATGACTTAAAGCGGTGGAAACAGAATCTCTATTTCCCAGTGAGAACCAAACAATCTTGTTTTTATCAAGCGATTCGTATATCGAAGCCGTCGCCAAAAGCCCTACATTTAAAGGAGTTGTTTGTAACCATTCTTTAACGCTTGGCCAATCTTCTGAAGCTACCATGACGACTTGAGTATCAGGGGCGTAGTGTTTATACTTCATTCCCGGAGCTTTGGGAGCTGCTTCTTGATTTTTTAAATGCGTATCTTCTACAACTTCAGGTACCAATGGTTTTAACATTTCTAAAGTAATCGCACCTGGACGAAGTATCGTTGGAACGTCACTGCTCAAATCTAAAACAGTTGATTCAACTCCTACTCGTGTGGCGCCATCGTCGACGACACCTGCAATTTTTCCTTGTAAGTCATGTAAAACATGCTCGGCTGTCGTAGGACTTGGCTTACCTGATGTATTCGCACTAGGCCCAACAAGTGGTCGACCTGTTGCTTCTATCAATGCTAAGGTTACCTCGTTATCAGGCATACGAAAAGCCACTGTTTCCATACCGCCCGTCACTTCTTTTCCTAAAGCGTTCGGTTTTAATTTAAAAATAAGTGTGAGTGGCCCCGGCCAAAACTCTTGCATCAAAAGTGATGCTACTGGCGGCACACTCTCGGTATAATGTAACACCTCTTCAGGACTTGCTATATGTACAATCAAAGGATTATCACTTGGACGTCCTTTAGCCGTGTAAACAGACTTCACAGCTGAAGAATTTGTCGCATCCGCCCCTAACCCATAAACCGTTTCAGTTGGGAACGCGACAAGTTTTCCCGCTCTAAGAGCCTCCGCTGCCACGACTAGTTGACTTTTATCCCATTTTACTGACATTACTCTGCCTTCTTTCTATTCCAACTCATTTCAATCATGCGGTCTTGACCCGCCATATCAGGATAGCCTTTCACTTCACTATCCGGCCACTTTTTTTTCACATCTGCGATGAGCTGTGTTTGTTGTAGATAGCCGTGTTCTAAAAAAAGCGCACCTTTTTCTCCCATAACACGAGGCAATTCATTAAACAACTGATGATATATCGCGTAGCCCTCATTTTCAGCAAACAACGCGGTAGTCGGCTCATGTTTCCGAACACTTTCATCCATCACAGACCACTCACTATTTGCAATATAGGGTGGGTTAGAAATGACAATATCCGCTTTTCCTTGAAAAGATTGTAACAAATCACTTTCAATAAACACCACATCTAACTGTAACTTTTCAGCATTTTGTTTTGCCACATTCAACGCAGTTTTACTAATGTCCAATCCGATTACATGCCAATGGGGGCGGTGACGTTTTAACGCCAAAGCTATCGCTCCCGTTCCTGTTCCAACATCCACTACGGTCAGTTCTTCCTTCGTATTTGGAAAGCGTTCTAAACAAAGCGCGACTAATTCTTCTGTTTCTGGACGAGGAATCAGCGTATCTTCCGTCACGATTAACCGTTCTCCATAAAAATCACATTCCCCAATAATATATTGAGCAGGATAGTCCTGCTCAACACGTTTTAAATCGTGCTCAAGCTGACAAATAGCTTGTTTAGGCATGGGTTGACGTAAATGTATAAGTAAATCAGTTTGTGTCCATTGTTGACGTTCTCGTATTAAATAGGCTGCAATATGTGTGTCTTTCCCACACTTTTCTAAAAAAGAAGAAGCCCAATTTAGGACTTCTCCATACGTACGATTAACCATTTTGCATATTCTCCAGTTTTTGCGTTTGATCATAAATAATCAACGCATCTACAATATCATCCAATTCTCCTGAAAGAATTCGATCTAATTGCTGAATTGTGAGACCTATGCGATGATCGGTCACACGATTTTGTGGGAAATTATACGTTCTAATACGTTCAGAACGGTCACCCGTCCCGATCGCTGATTTACGATTGGCATCGTATTCACTTTGTGCCTCTTGTTGAATTTTATCATAGACACGTGCACGTAACACTTGCATCGCTTTTTCTCTATTTTGTAACTGTGAACGTTGGTCTTGCATAGCAACCACTATTCCCGTTGGCTCATGAGTCAAACGAACGGCCGATGCCGTCTTGTTAACGTGCTGACCTCCTGCACCACTTGCATGATAGATGTCGACACGAATATCTTTATCATCTAAATCAATCTCAACGTCTTCAGCCTCTGGCAATACGACTACCGTAGCAGTCGATGTATGTACGCGCCCTTGAGATTCTGTTGAAGGGACACGTTGCACACGATGAGCACCGTTTTCATATTTTAATTTAGAGTAAACATTCTCTCCTGAAATCATGACGATAACTTCTTTATAGCCACCAATCCCCGTAATATTTGCTTCCATTACCTCAAAGCGCCAACCTTGGCTCTGTGCATAGCTTTGATACATCTCAAAAAGGTCGCCAGCAAACAACGCAGCTTCATCGCCACCCGCAGCTCCTCGAATTTCCATAATGATATTTTTATCATCATTCGGGTCTTTCGGTAACAATAATATTTTCATTTTTTCTTCTAGTTCTTCTTTTTCATCTTTTAATTCATGAAGCTCTTCTTTAGCCATTTCCGCCATATCGTCTTCAAGGTTTTCTGATAACAACTCTTCAGCGTCTGCAATTCCTTGTACGACTTCTTTATAACGACGATAAACAGCAACTGTTTCACGCGTATTCGCTTCTTCTTTTGATAACTCCATAAAACGTTTGTTGTCGGTTACGACTGTTGGGTCACTTAGTAACTCCCCTAACTCTTCGTAACGGTCTTCTACTGCTTGTAACTGATCAAACATATCATTACTCCTTTATCTACTTGATTTCCTCTTTGTTTTTGTCACATGATGATGAAACGCTACAATTTAGGATCCTTGTAATGCTTACGACAAACAGGAAAATAAGCTTCATTCCCACCAATTTGAATCTGCTCGCCTGCATAAACAGGTTTGCCATCTGAAATACGTAGATTCATAATGGCTTTACGATGACAAAACCAACAAATTGTTTTTAATTCTTCAATCTTATCTGCATATAATAATAAATATTTCGAGCCTTCAAATAATTCATTCATAAAGTCATTTTTCAACCCAAACGCCATGACTGGAATATCTAGCTCATCCACAATTTCTGCTAATTGTTCCACATGATGCTTTTCTAAAAACTGTGCTTCATCAATTAACACACAGTAAGGTTTAAAATCTAACTGTTTAATATATTCAAACACATTGGTTTCGCTAAAGATAGGCGTTGCTTGACGGTCCAATCCAATTCGACTTGCCACCGTTCCAATCCCATCACGTGTATCTAAACCACTTGTCATTAACACGACCGGTTTATTCTGCTCTTCATAGTTATGTGCTACTTTTAAAATTTCAATGGATTTCCCACTATTCATCGCACCGTATCTAAAAAACAATTGAGCCACTTAACATCACTCTTTCACAGTTTCTACTCAAATTAGTATACTTGATATTTAAAAAAATTGCATCCTCTAAGAGACGTTATTTTTAAATTCATTCAAAATAAAAAAGACACTCGTTAAGAGTATCTTTTATTTATCAACTAGTTATCGACGCTTTCGACCGCTTGAGCAAAATCTTTCGCAATTAATTGTGGACGCGTAATGGCACTGCCCACTACAACCGCATGAACACCTAACTCTATCACTCGTTTAGCTTGAGCAGGCGTCTTAATATTGCCTTCTGCGATGACGGGTGTTGAAACACGGTTTAAAATAGTTTTAAGTTTTTCAAAATCATTGGCATGAAGAACCATACCTTGTGACTCTGCTGTATAGCCCATTAATGTCGTCGACAAACAATCAAAGCCTAATCTTTCTGCTTCAAATACTTCTTCCACTGTCGCACAATCCGCCATTAAGACCATGTCTGGATAAGTCGAGCGAATTTCATTGATAAACTCACTTAATGTCTGACCATTTGGACGGAGTCGGTTTGTAGCATCTAAAGCGACCATATCGCAACCTGACGCATGTAACTCATGTATTTCTTTCATGGTGGCTGTTATAAATACATCCGAATCTTCATAATCACGTTTTACAATCCCAATAACGGGTAGGTCGACTTGCTTCTTAATTTCGATAATATCTTCTTTACTATTCGCGCGAATTCCAACCGCACCGGCTTGTTTTGCAGCCACTGCCATTCTTCCCATGATAAAAGAACTGTGTAAAGGTTCATCTGGAAGAGCTTGACAAGAAACAACCAAGCCATTTTTTATTTTATTTAACATATTTATTCCCCCAGTATTTCTTCTACTTCGTTTTTAATAATTGTTACACTTGGTCCATAAATTACTTGGATACCATTGCCTTTTTTAACCAAACCTTTACTACCAGTCTCCTGTAACTCCTCATCCAATACTTTATCACTATTTTTAACTGTCACACGCAAACGAGTAGCACAGCAGTCAACATTCTCAATATTTTGACGACCACCTAAAGCGTGAATAATTTTTTCTCCTCTTTCTGTACCTTTATAGCTATTTTCTACTGACATTTTTTCTTCTCGACCAGGAGTTTTAAAATTAAACTTTCTGATTAAAAAACTAAACGTCACATAATATAAGAAAAACCAGACTATTCCTACTGGAATAACATACAACCAGTGAGTTTTATCTTGACCTTGTAAAATACCAAATAAAATAAAATCAATAAAGCCACCTGAGAAAGTTTGACCGATTGTAATTTTTAAAATATGAGCCATCATGAATGCAAGTCCATCAAAAACGGCATGAACGACATACAACGGAAAGGCGATAAATAGAAAAGAAAACTCTAGTGGTTCTGTAATACCAGTTAAAAATGACGTTAATGCAGCCGATAACATTAAACCTCCTACAATCTTCTTATTCTCTGGTTTTGCAGTGCGATAAATAGCAAATGCTGCCCCTATTAATCCAAACATCATCGTAATAAAACGCCCTGACATAAAACGAGATGTTCCTTCAAAAAATTGACTTGTATTAGGATCTGCTAACTGTGCAAAGAAAATGTTTTGCGTTCCTTGGACCAACTGCCCACCAACTTCTAAACTTCCGCCCAAAGCAGTTTGCCAAAAAGGCAAATAAAAAATATGATGTAAGCCTAATGGCCCCAACATTCTCAATATAAATCCATAAAAGAATGTGCCTATATAACCGGTTCCATTAACAATATTTCCCATGCCAAATATCAAACTCTGTAACAACGGCCAAACATAAAACATAATTAAACCTAAAACAACAGCTGAGAAAGCTGTAATAATTGGAACAAATCTAGAGCCACCAAAAAAACCTAAAATAGTCGGTAATTCTGTTTTGTTAAAACGGTTATGTAGCATTGCTGTCATAATACCTACTATAATACCACCAAATACACCGGATTCTAATGTTTGAATCCCCATCGTCATTCCTTGTCCAACAGATGCCAAGTTATCTGTTGCTAGTGTATTAGTTAAAATAAGAATAGCGTTAATTGTCGCATTCATTACTAAATATCCAATAAGAGAAGCTAATCCTGCTGTTCCCTTATCTGATTTAGCTAAGCCAACTGCTACTCCAATAGCAAAAATTATTGGTAAATTAGCAAAAACAATACTCCCTGCTGAACTCATAACTGTGAACACTGCTTGCAACCATGAAATATCTAACATTGGATAAGCTTGAACAGTATTCGGATTAGATAAAGCACCACCTATCCCTAATAATAACCCAGCTGCTGGTAACACAGCGATTGGCAACATAAATGATTTACCAAATTGTTGCGCTTGTTCAAAAAACCTTTTCATTAAAAAACCCCCTATAAGATAATTATTACCGTTATATATTAACATTAATAATTATTTTCGTAAAGCGGTTTTAAAAAAACAAGTGAGAATCTCACTTGTTTTTAAAACTCTTTTTCGTTTTTAATTTCAGCTAAATATTTTTCCATGGTGGGTGTTAATTCAAGTGTTTCCAACATATCTGGACGTCGCAAATAAGTACGTCGTAACGATTCTTTTAAGCGCCACTCTTCTATCTTTTGATGATGACCATTTAATAAGACCTCTGGTACCTTCATCCCTTCATATTCTGCTGGTCGTGTATAATGGGGATGTTCGAGTAAGCCTGTCGAATGTGAGTCAGTTACAGCCGACTCCGCGTTTCCTAAGACATCCGGTAATAATCGAACCGTAGCATCAATCATGGTCATTGCGGCTAATTCACCACCAGTTAAAACATAATCGCCAATAGAAACTTCGTCTGTCACTAAAGAGCGAATACGCTCATCATACCCTTCATAATGCCCACAAATAAAAACTAAATGCTCTTCCTTAGAAAAGTCTTCAGCTAAAGCTTGGTCAAACTTTTGTCCCGCAGGATCTAACAAAATAATGCGTTTCTGTGTTGTCGGATGTTGCGCATCTATTGCTTTTAAACCATCCGCTATCGGTTGAACTTTTAATAGCATGCCTGCTCCACCACCATATGGATAGTCATCGACCTGTTGATGTTTATTGGTAGAGAAGTCACGAAAATTATGAACAGTCATCTCCACTAGCTCTTTTGCCTGTGCCTTACCTAAAATCGATTCATTTAGCGGTCCTTCAAACATTTTCGGAAAAAGCGTCAACACATCAATCTTCATCATCTACCAACCCTTCTGGCAAGCTGACATCAATTCGTTGTGTTGTGACATCGACATTTAATACCACTGATTCAATATACGGAATTAAAATATCCTTTCCTTTAGGTACTTGGATAACCCACACATCATTAGCTCCCGGTGATAATATTTCTTTCACTTTCCCTAGTAAACCACGCGTTTCATCATAGACATCACATCCAATGATTTCATGATAATAAAATTCATGGTCGTCTAACTCTTGCGTATCCTCTTTAGCAACTTTTAAAATACCGTCACGATAAATTTCTACATCATTGATTGACGGATGGCCTTCAAAACTTAGCAAAACAAAATTTTTATGAACACGATAACTCGCAATCGTCAATGGCTTTACTAACTCATTGTTTTGAAATAAGTATAACGTATTGCCTTTTTTATAACGCTCTTCTGGAAAATCTGTGCGCGATATAACGCGAACTTCTCCTTTGATTCCTTGTGTGTTAACTATTTTCCCGACATTTAAATATTCTGTCATAAATTCACATCCTTCAATTTCATCGATGATGTTATTGTATCACGTTTATAGCGACCTCGCACACAAACAAAAAAGACATTAAGAGTCACCTCTTAATGTCTAATCGACAATGTTTAAACGCACGCGCTTGGCTCCGTCTAATCTCACAGAATAAACAATCGTACGAATCGCTTTTGCCACTCGCCCCTGTTTACCAATCACGCGACCTACATCGTCAGGGTGTACGGTCAAATTATATTCTAGAAAGTCATCAGACTCTTCTATTTCTAATTCAATCGCTTCAGGATAACTGACTAACGGACGGACAATGGTTAAAACCAAATCTTTCACATCTGTCATTTTTCAGCCCACCTTATTTTTTTTCAAATTTAGCCTCATGATGTTTTTGCATGATGCCTTCTTTTGATAAAATGTTACGAACTGTATCTGAAGGTTGTGCCCCTTTAGCTAACCAGTCTAAAATAACATCTTCTTTAATGCTAACTTTTGCAGGCTCTTCAGTTGGACTGTATGTACCTACAACTTCGATATAACGGCCATCACGTGGAGAACGTGAATCTGCTACTACCATACGATAAAATGGGTTTTTCTTAGATCCCATACGTTTTAAACGAATTTTAACTGACATATTATGTCACCTCCATCAATTTGATCACGAAAATAAGTTTACCACTATTCAAAAGAGATGTAAAGTGTTTTTTCTTTACAGCTCTATTTTTTTATTTTATTTACGTTTTTTCTTTTGTCTTAAAGCTTTTTTCTTCGCATTTCGTTGTTTTCGAGCCATTTGGTTGAGTGCCATTTTGCCCATTTTACCTTTCATGCCACCGCCTAGCATTTGGTCCATACCTGCTGGCATTTTACCATTCGTCATTTGTTGCATCATTTTGCGAGATTCTTTAAATTGTTTTATCATGCGGTTCACTTCTATCACACTGTTACCTGATCCGGCTGCAATACGACGACGACGACTCGGGTTTAGTAAGTCTGGATTCTCACGCTCTGCGGGTGTCATGGAATAAACCATTGCCTTTTTACGTTCGACATCTTTCGGATCGACTTGAATTTGGTCAATTCCCGGAACATTCGACATACCTGGAATCATCTTTAGTAAATCTTCTAATGGTCCCATACCCATGACTTGATCTAATTGCTCGATAAAGTCATTAAAGTCAAACGTATTCTCTTTCATTTTCTTTGCAAGTTCTTCTGCTTTTTCAGCGTCGTACTCTTGCTGAGCTTTTTCAATTAAAGTAAGCATGTCTCCCATACCTAGAATACGACTAGACATTCTATCTGGGTGGAACACTTCGATATCAGTTAGTTTTTCACCCGTCCCGATAAATTTAATTGGTTTGCCTGTTACAGCACGAATGGATAGCGCCGCACCACCTCGGGTATCACCGTCAAGTTTTGTGACAACAACCCCTGTAATATCTAGCTGTTCATTAAAACTTTGAGCGACATTCACGGCATCTTGTCCAGTCATCGCATCAACAACTAATAAGATTTCATCTGGCTGGGCTAACGATTTAATCTCTTGAAGCTCGTTCATCAATACATCGTCAATATGTAAACGTCCTGCCGTATCAATGAACACATAGTCATTTTTATTTTCACGCGCTTGGGCTAACCCTTGACGTACAATTTCTACAGGACTGACATCCGTTCCCATTTCAAAGACTGGGATATCCAGTTGTTGTCCGATGACTTTCAATTGGTCGATTGCAGCTGGACGATACACGTCACCTGCGATTAATAATGGACGGGCTTTCTCATTTTTTTTCAAGAAGCCTGCTAGTTTTCCAACAAATGTCGTTTTACCAGCACCTTGTAAACCAGACATCATGACAATCGTTGGAATTTTGGGTGATTTATTTAGTGGTACAGCTTCAGAGCCTAAAGTCTCTGTTAACTCTTCATCCACAATTTTGACAATTTGTTGTGTCGAAGTTAAACTCTCAAGCACTTCTTCACCTAGCGCCCGGTCGCTCACACGTTTAGTAAAGTCCTTGACGACTTTGAAGTTTACGTCGGCTTCTAGTAAGGCCAAACGTATTTCACGCATCATTTCTTTTATATCTGCTTCCGTAATTTTTCCTTTACGTTTTAAATTTTTCATTGTCGCTTGTAAGCGATCTGTTAAACTTTCAAAAGCCATAATGTCTACCCCTTTATTCTTCTATTTCTTGTAATTCTTTAATCCAGTTGGCTAACATATCCTCTTCTGGATATGTATCTTTTAGATAGTCTTTCATTTTTTCTAAAAGCGATTCTCGCATAATATAATTAGAATATAAGTGCAACTTTTTTTCATACGCTTCTAGTATTTTTTCTGTACGCTTTATATTATCATAGACTGCTTGTCGACTCACGTTAAATTCTTCGGCAATTTCACCTAAAGAAAAATCATCGGCATAGTATAATTCCATATAATTCATTTGTTTTTCAGTTAAAAGGGTGGAATAAAACTCAAATAACGCATTCATACGATTAGTTTTCTCAATGTTCATGTTTGACGCCCCTTTCTCGCGCTTGTTTTTGGTTTAATTTTTCGATTAAACTGTGGTAGTAACTCGGAGCATCTATACACATTCGAGACCGTCTGAGTATTTTCTTAGTCGGTATCTTGTTGCCTTTTTCTTGCCGGTAACCTTTTACTTCAGTCGCGTAATTTGATTGATTTACCACTTTCGTTAGTTCTGAGAGTGAGCACCAGTATAACCCTTCTACTTCTTCCTCTTGTAAAAAAGTCGCTTCCATTTCTTTCGGAGATAAAAGATAGAGATAAACATGACTAAACTCATTATCTATCCAATCCTCTAATTTGTATGAAATGGGATAAACCATGAGTGGTTCTAAGTCAGACCACATTAGAGATAAGCCTAGTTCTTCCTTTACTTCTCTAAGACCATCCTCAATCGTTTCATTAAATTGAATATGCCCAGATGCCGTCATATCAAATTGGTTAGGAAAGTCCTGTTTCTTTTGACTTCGCTGTTGCAATAACAACTCTAACTCTCCTCGATCATTATAATGATAGCCCCAAAAATGAAAAGTTTGATGCCAATCTCCATCTCGATGAACCGCTGCCCGTGATTTTTTTCCGATTACTTGTTGCTGACTATCACAAATAGCGAGATATTCTTCTTGCATATCTTCACGTCCTTTGTATTAAAAAGCAGTGCCACGTTATTATACCATATTTCTAATAAATTTAAATTGTCATTCTAAACAGTATGTGCTATAATTCCGTTATGCGATGAGGCGACACGCATTCCTTTTTATAGGAATGCCCCTTTACCATTAAGTGTTTTGTGGAAGACACGGTAAAGGTTTGGAGAAAAAGCTCATTACCTATGAATAGGTAATGAGCTTTTTCATTTTATAAATAGAGTTTTTCATTTAAAAAACGGCTCAACCGATTCATCGCATAGCGTAACGTTTCGACATCAGCAGCGTAGCTAATGCGCACGTACCCTTCTCCTCCCGGACCAAAAGCAGAACCAGCAATTACTGCCAATTTCGCACGCTCTGCCAAGCGTTCACAAAACTCATTATCATCTAGACCTAACTCTTCAGGAATTTTGGCAAAAACATAGAAAGCTCCATTTGGTTTTGCGACTTCCATATTCAAGCTAGCCAAAGCGTCACATACAATATCGCGGCGTATTTGATAAGCTTGGCGCATCTCTTCAGTTGCATCCATAGCTTCTCTCAGAGCAACTTCACTCGCCACTTGCAACATCGTGGGCGTAGACGTCACTAAAAACTGATGCGTCTTACGAATTTCTGTCGTGATATATGCAGGGGCGCAGACAAATCCTACTCGCCACCCTGTCATAGCATGGGATTTAGACAGACCTTGAACGACTATCGTTTGCTCGGGTAGAAAACGGGCAATTGAAATATGCTCAACATCGTAAATTAATTCCGCATAGATTTCATCAGCGATGACAAACACATCATGTTTTCTTAATACACGTGCCAACGCTGCTAATTCTTCCTCCGTATAGGTAACCCCAGTTGGATTGCTCGGATAATTTAAAACAATTGCTTTAATCCGTTCACCATGAGTAGCAAACGCAGCTTCTAACTGTTCAGCACTTAGCACAAAATCAGTGGATGACGTATCAAGATGAATCGCTTCCGCCCCCGCCATTGTCACGACGGGTTCATAACCCGGAAAAGTGGGTGTCGGAATCAAGACACAGTCACCCGGGTTTAAAACAGTCAGAAGTGCAGCTGCGTACCCTTCTGTCGCCCCAATTGTCACTGTGATTTCTGTGTCTGCATCATAAGATAACTGATGTCGTGCTGACATAAAATCAGCAATAGTTTCTCGCAGATTAAGTGTGCCTGCATTATGGGTATAGTGCGAATAATCTAAATCAATCGCAGATTTTGCTGCTTCTTTAACCGCTTTTGGTGTTGCAAAATCTGGCTCACCTAGCGTTAATTTGATAATTCCAGGAATCTGACTTACAGCTTGATCAAATGAACGAATTGGTGAAGGCATAATGCGATTAAGGTTATCATTAAAGTTGTTTTCTAATCTCATTTTCATCTTGTTCACTCCTTTTCATCATTTTATCATAAAAACACCTTAACCGCTCCTATTATTGAGCGATTAAGGTGTTAATTTTAGCCATTATTTATTGCTGAAGAATGACTATCTAATAAATCAGACAAGCGTTGTTGCGCATGGACACGTACTACTGCTCCTTCTTTAGATTCATCTAAAGCAAATGACCCATTTGATGTACGGTCACTTATCGGATAGTCTAACGACTTAACTGTATGCTGAGTTCCTTTTTGTGTAAGTAAAATCATCTCGTCATCACTTTCAGATTCTTTTAAATAAACTAAGCGATGAGGATTTTTCTTAAGCTCACGAATAACCATGATTCCACGTTTAGCACGACTCAACGGGCTAATCTCCTGTGCTAGCATCCGTTTCACCGCTCCACGTTGTGTCACTAAGGTAATCGGCGTATCCCCTTCTGAATATACTAATAGCCCATTGATAATGTAATCATCCTCTTTTAGATTCATCGAAATAACACCTGCGGCGCGTGGCCCAACCGTATTGACTTCCTCTAACGCATATCTTAAACCAAATCCACGATGACTCACTAGGAAAACATCTAATCCTATCGGCTCTTGCACTTGATAGACGTTGACAATTTCATCGGCTTCTTTTAAATTCATACACATTGTCGGGCGTGTCTTATACGTCCGCCATGGTGCAAACTCTTTGATTTTCGTCTGTTTTATCATACCATTACGGCTAATAAAGACAAAGGTCTCCTCTGCCATCTTCTCTTCATAAGGGAAGACAGCAATGATTTCCTCATCCGAGGTAATGCCTGTTAGAGATTGAGAGATATGTTCCCCTACATCTTTCCACCTTAATTCAGGCAACTCATGAACAGGTCGATAGAGCATATTCCCTTTTGACGTGACAAAAAGTAATTGTTCTAACGTATGATGTTGCGCTGCATAAACCACATAGTCAGACTCTTTCATTCCAATTTCTTCTGCAGCTGATGCACTGTAAGAACGCGTGCTACTACGTTTCCAATAGCCTTCGCGCGTCACACTAACTACAACATCTTCTTGCGCAACTAAAACTTCTGTTTCCACGACAATCTCTTCAATTTCTTTTTCGATTTTTGTTAAACGTGGCGTCGCATATTGTTTTTTTATTTCACGCAATTCTTTTTTTATCACGCGATTCAAAGCATGACTATCGGATAGAACATTGGTTAACGTCTCGATTTCTTCCGCTAATTCTT
Source organism: Vagococcus lutrae (assembly GCF_023299185.1). Taxonomy (NCBI): domain Bacteria; kingdom Bacillati; phylum Bacillota; class Bacilli; order Lactobacillales; family Enterococcaceae; genus Vagococcus; species Vagococcus lutrae. The sequence continues at coordinate 202,336 of NZ_CP097017.1, read as the reverse complement.
TCGCTTCTTTTTGTAACGCTGTAATATCGGTATTAGTTAAGCGATATAATTGTAAAGAAACGATTGCTTCTGCTTGTTGTTCTGTAAATTGATACGCGGCCATTAAGTTTAGCTTCGCATCTTTCTTATCTTTACTTTGACGAATCGTGGCAATCACTTGGTCGAGAATCGAGAGAGCTTTCATTAATCCTTCAACAATATGTTGTCTTCTCTGAGCGCGTTTTAATTCAAACTGAGAGCGTCTTGTGACAACATCTTGACGATGATTAACATATGCTAATAAAATATCGCGTAATGATACTTGCTTCGGACGTTGATTGTCAATGGCGACCATATTAAAGTTATAATTAACTTGTAAATCTGTATTCTTATATAAGTAGTTAAGAATACCTTCTGCATTTGCATCCTTACGCAATTCGATGACGACTCTTAAACCCGTACGGTCAGATTCATCTCTGACTTCCGAAATCCCTTCGACCTTTTTATTTAAGCGCATTTCGTCCATTTTTTTAACTAATACCGCTTTATTGACTTCATACGGCAACTCCGTAATGACAATCTGTTGACGACCACCTTTAATATCTTCAATGGCTGCTTTCGAGCGAAGTACAACACGGCCTTTACCTTTTTCATAAGCATTTTTCAATTCTTTTTGCCCTTGTAAAATGCCTCCTGTTGGAAAATCAGGTCCTTTGATAAACTCGTTTAATTTTTCAAGTGACGCATTAGGATGGTCCACTAAATATACTGTCCCGTCAATCACTTCTCCTAAATTATGCGGTGGTATTTCGGTTGCATAACCAGCTGAAATACCAGTCGAACCGTTGACTAATAAGTTAGGATAGCGCGCTGGTAAAACAGTCGGTTCTTTTTCAGTATCATCAAAGTTCCATACTAAGTCGACTGTTTCTTTTTCAATATCAGATAACAACTCGTTGCTTAACTGAGAAAGCCGTGCTTCTGTATAACGCATTGCAGCAGGTGGATCACCATCCATACTCCCATTATTACCGTGCATCTCAACTAAGATATTTCGCAATTTCCAATCTTGGCTCATCCTAACCATGGCTTCATAAATACTGATATCTCCATGTGGATGATAATTCCCCATAATATTTCCGACGGCTTTGGCAGATTTTCGAAATGCTTTATCGTGAGTATTACCGTCTTGATGCATCGCATATAATATCCGACGTTGTACCGGTTTTAATCCATCGCGAATATCGGGTAATGCTCGCTCTTGAATAATATATTTGGAATAACGACCAAAACGGTCTCCCATAACATCTTTAAGTGCCAATTCCTGTATAGATTGATTACGTCCCATTATTCTTCTCCACCTTCATCCATTGTTTCCTCAAACAAGCTAATTGCGGTTGCAGTTTCAAGGGAATGTTTTTCTTGGGCTTCTTCTAAAATACTTCCACTTTCTTCTAGGGTAAAGGCGACGTTGTTTTCTATCCAACGACGACGTTTATCCACTTTATCGCCCATTAACGTGGACACGATTTTTTCGTTACTACCAGATTCACCATCTTCTTCATCCAGTGTCACACGGATTAACGTCCGCGATTCAGGATTCATCGTTGTTTCCCAAAGTTGTGTCGCGTCCATTTCACCTAGACCTTTGTAGCGTTGTAACGTATATCCTTTACCGACATCTTGTGTCACTGTTTCTAGCTCGTCATCTGTCCAGGCATACGCAATCTTCTCGTTCTTCCCTCGTCCTTTAGACACTTTATAAAGAGGAGGTAACGCAATATAGACACGTCCCGCTTCAACTAACGGTGTCATAAAACGATAAAAGAATGTTAATAACAATGTTTGGATATGCGCACCATCTGTATCCGCATCGGTCATAATAATAATCTTGTCATAGTTACAATCTTCTAAAGTAAAATCAGCGCCATAACCTGCACCAATCGTATGAATCATCGTATTAATCTCTTCGTTTTTCAAAATATCTTCTAGCTTGGCTTTTTCTGTGTTAATGACTTTACCACGTAACGGTAACACCGCTTGGAAACGACGGTCCCTTCCTTGCTTAGCTGAACCTCCAGCAGAATCCCCCTCCACTAAATAAAGTTCGTTTTTCTTAGGATTTCGTGATTGTGCAGGTGTCAGTTTTCCTGAAAGCAACGCATCGGTTTTCTTTCGTTTTTTCCCATTACGACTATCTTCACGCGCTTTTCGTGCCGCGTCTCGCGCTTCACGTGCTTTGATAGCTTTTCTAATAAGCATATCACTAATGTCACTATGTTCTTGTAAATAAAAACCAAATTGCTCACTAACGAGCGATTCTACAGCCGTTCTTGCGGGGACAGTCACTAATTTTACCTTTGTTTGACTTTCAAATTGCAAAATATTTTCTGGAATTCTAACAGAAATAATCGCCGTCAGTCCTTCACGAAAATCATTTCCATCTAGGTTTTTATCTTTTTCTTTTAAAAGTCCCGTTCGTTTAGCGTATTCATTAAAACTTTTTGTCATCGCGGTTTTCATACCCATTTCGTGTGTCCCGCCATCTTTTGTCCGAACACTATTTACAAAAGATAAAATATTTTCAGAGTAGCCGTCATTATATTGAAAAGCAAATTCAATCTCAATGTCATCACGTTCACCACTAAAGTAAACCACTGGCGTCAAGTCATCTTTTTCTTCATTCAAATACTCGATAAACTCTTTAATACCTTCTTCATAGTGAAAAACATCTTCCACCACTTCTTCAGAACGCTCATCTCGTAGGGTAATTTTTAAACCTTTTAATAAGAAAGCTGACTCTCGCAAGCGTTCCGCTAAGACATGATAAGAAAAATTAGTCGTAGTAAAAATACTTGCGTCTGGTAAAAATCGAATGGTGGTCCCATTTTTTTCTTTCGTCTTCCCCATTTTTTTAAGTGTTCCATCTGGTTTTCCACCATTTTTAAAACGTTGCTCATATACAACGCCATCTCTAACGATGGTCACGTCTAGCCATTCAGAAAGCGCGTTAACCACACTGGCTCCTACACCGTGCAATCCACCTGACGTTTTATAGCCGCCTTGTCCAAACTTCCCACCTGCGTGAAGAATGGTAAAGATAACTTGTACTGTTGGAACGCCTGATTGATGCATCCCAATCGGCATCCCTCTTCCATAGTCTTTGACACCGATACTGCCATCTTTATAAATCGTGACATCAATTTGATTACCGTAGCCAGCCAACGCTTCATCTACTGAGTTATCAACTATTTCATACACTAAATGATGAAGTCCGCGCGTGTCATTTGATCCAATATACATTCCTGGACGTTTTCTTACCGCATCTAATCCCTCTAAGACTTGAATAGAGGCGTCATTATATTCATTTTGTACTTTTTTTGGCATGGTTGAGACTCCTTATATTGCAATATTCGCATAACTTATCGAAACATATGTTCCGTTTCTATTCTTTTATATCATACGCTAAAAATTATTTTTTGCAAAATCCATTGTGAATAATAGCATATTTTAATTCAATTTGACTAGTGAAAATACGATAAAAGTAAAAAACAGTTCAGTGATGAACTGTTTTTTTACGACGGCTTATTGATAGACTCTTGGTATACGTTCACTTAATAAACACAAAACTTCATAATTAATCGTTCCTAAATACTCGGCAATCGCAGTGGGAGAAATTCTTTCGGAAACTTCACTGTTGATTAAAGAAACCGCTGTGCCTTCTGGCAAGTAATATGGAAGTTTAACCATGCACTGATCCATACAAACGCGACCAATTATTTCACATGGCTGATTATCTATCATCACGATATAACCTTGCATTGCTCTTACCCATCCGTCAGCATAACCAATCGGTAGTGTTCCAATCCAATCCCCTGGTTTCGCTGAGTATGTCGCGCCATAACTTATCGACGTCTTTTCTTGAACTTGCTTAACATGTACTAATTCCGTTTCTAATTTTAAAGCGGGAAGTAATGGATGCGGCAAAGACAAGCTAGTGCCTGACGGATTTAAGCCATACATCCCAATTCCATAACGAATAATCGTTGTTGGTAAATCATCATGCCATATAGCAGTGGCACTGTTAGCACAGTGGACGTGCTGAGGAAGTTCTTCAAAACACTCGAGTAGTTGTTTAAATCTTGTGACTTGATGATTAAAATAGTCCTCATTCTCACTATCAGCCGTGGCAAAATGAGTGAAAACACCTTCTAAACTTAAGTAAGGAGAAGCCTTGACCACTTCTAACAATGTTTTTAATTCCTCACGCTCTCTGACTCCTATCCGTCCCATCCCAGTATCTAATTTAAGGTGAAAACGTAAGGTCACTTGAGATGTTTCAAGCACGGGTAAACTTGTTTCCAACCATTTAAGACTTGGCACTGTTAAAATGATATTATAATTAACGGCTAAAGTAATATCTCTGACATCCGTCACACCTAATACTAAAATAGGCGCCTCAATACCACTTTTTCTTAATGCTATAGCCTCATCTAAAATAGCCACACATAAGCCTGTCGCCCCTACTTCTAAAGCGGCTTTTGAGACAGCTTCAGCTCCATGACCATAGCCATTTGCTTTTACCACAGCATATATTTCCTGATTGTCTTTTAGTTGCTCTCGCTCATGCTGTATATTTTGTTTAATTGCGTCCAAATTAACGATAATTCGTGTGGGACGATGTGAGCCTATCGCCATACTAACCATTCCTTCCCGAACTGAGTAACCCTTTCATCACATAGTTAGTTTAACATACCGTTGAAAAAAAGTTAATCCGTCTTGAGATGGATTAGATTGTCGCTAGATGTTATTCATGATAAAATAAAACACACTAATGTACAGAAAGGACTTATTCCAATGACTCTCGTCGTTTTATTATTTGCTTACTTATTAGGATCCATTCCTTCAGGTGTTTGGATTGGCAAAGCTTTTTATCAAAAGGATATTCGCCAGTTTGGAAGTGGTAACTCTGGTACAACGAATACATTTCGTGTGTTAGGTAAAAAAGCCGGTCTCATGGTCTTATTCATGGATATTCTAAAAGGGACTCTAGCAACATATTTACCTCTTTTCTTTCACTTAAGTATTAATCCATTATGGGCTGGTCTAGCCGCTATCTTAGGCCATACCTTTCCGATTTTTGCTCATTTTAAAGGAGGAAAAGCCGTTGCAACCAGCGCTGGTATGTTATTAGCCTACTCACCTATTTTCTTTTTATATTCAGCTTCTATTTTTGTGATTACGCTTTTAATCACCAGCACTGTTAGTTTGACAAGCATGATTGCTGCCGTACTCATTACTTTGTCAACTATTTTTATTCCAAATATTGCTCCTGCTATCTTAGCGCATAAAGACCCTCTACTTATTAGCTTAGCAATAGTCATTACACTTTTTATTATTTTAAGACACCGTGAAAACATCAAACGGATTATAAATGGGACGGAAAGTCGTGTTCCTTTTGGTTTACGTAGCAGCAAAAAATAAAAAAATCAAGGTATTATTTTTAACTCATCTTTTTTCATGTTACAATTAAATGGTAGTTAAATAGAAAAGGTGGTTAAAATATGATTATCGGAATACCGAAAGAAATTCTCGATAATGAAAATCGAGTAGCTCTGACACCTGTTGGCGTTGAAGCATTTCTTAAACAAGGACATGAAGTACGTGTAGAAAAAAATGCTGGTGAAGGTTCTGGTTTTACAGATGACGCATATGAAGCAGCTGGTGCGATTTTATCAGATGACCCTGCTTTCGTCTGGCAAGCTGACATGGTCATGAAAGTAAAGGAACCAAAGCCAAGTGAATATCACTATTTCCGTGAAAATCTTATTCTCTTTACTTATTTACATTTAGCTCCAGCCACAGAATTAACACAAGCGTTAATCGATGCCAAAGTAACAGCGATTGCTTACGAAACTATTCAATTAGAAGATCGCTCACTTCCTTTACTTATACCGATGAGTGAAATCGCTGGTCGTATGAGCGTGCAAATTGGTGCTCAGCTTTTAGAAAAGTCAAAAGGGGGCAAAGGGATTCTTTTAGCCGGTATTCCTGGTGTTAAGAAAGGTAACGTCGTCATTATAGGTGGCGGAAATGTTGGGACGAATGCTGCTAAAATCGCTATTGGTTTAGGCGCAAATGTTACCATTTTAGATGTTAACCAAAAACGTTTAGCCGAACTTGATGCGTTGTTTGGGAATGAAATACAGACACTAATTTCAAATGCGCATAATATTGCTGAAACAGTAAAAACAGCAGATGTTGTCATCGGTACCGTTTTAATTCCCGGTGCTAAAGCCCCTACCCTTGTAACAGAAGAAATGGTCGCAAGTATGGGAGAAGGTTCTGTCATCGTAGACGTCGCTGTCGACCAAGGTGGTATTTTTGAAACGATTGACCACGTGACCTCTCATAGCAATCCAACTTACGTTCGTCATGGTGTCATTCACTATGCCGTACCTAATATGCCTGGTAATGTCGCACGTACTTCTACGATTGCTTTAACAAATGCAACACTTCCATATGCGATGCAAATGGCGACGCATGATTTAAATGATGTCTTACGTCAGACTCCTTCTTTACAAAAAGGCGTTAATATTTATCAAGGTGTTCTTACTAATGAACAAATCGCCGCAGCTCAAAATAGAAAATTTCAACAACTTGCCAAACTGATTGGTGAGTAATAAAAAGAGCGATACCTTTTAGGTACCGCTCTTTTTTAATCTAAACGAATCGTATAGGAATTAACTTGTGAAGCTTGAGGTGTCAAGCGTTGAATTCCTTTCTTCTCTTCTAAATTTCCATTGCTCGTAACCGTATCCGCGATACCTTGCCAAGGTTCTATACAAACAAAAGGGGCCTCTTTTGGATAAGGACTCCAAATACCAACAAAATCCATATTATCAAACATAACGGTCACAGCACGGTCCGTTTTATCTGAGCGGATGCTAAAACTATTTTCGCCAGTCGTTTGATAAATGAGAGCATCTTGTTTAAATAATTCACGTTGAATCGCGATTCGTGTATTAGTTTGACCTAGCGTTACGGCGTCTTCATCAACATATGCACCTTGCAAAGGTAATAATAGACGTGACTTCATCGGATAGAAATCTAAATAATAATCAGCAAAGCTTCCTTGTCCATCTATCGGCACATTAAAAGCAGGATGTCCGCCAACAGAGTAAAACATTTCCGTTTCACCTTCATTTGTCACATGGTATGAACATATTAGCTGGTTTTGTTCTAAACGGTATTCAATCTCGAGTTTAAATCGAAAAGGATAGACGGCTAACGTTTCTTCATCCGCGCTTAATGAAAAACGGATAAACTCATCTCCAACCTCAGTCACTTGAAATTCTTTATCACGTGCAAAACCATGTTGACTCATGTGGTACGTCTGTCCTTGATAATGATAACTATCATCTTTTAAACGACCGACAATTGGGAATAATACGGGGGCATGACGTCCCCAATACGTCGCATCACCCGACCATAAATACTCGATATCTAAATCACGACGTTTTAGACTGGTTAATTCTGCTCCTTCTGTCTTAAATGTCGCTATCACCCATTGATTTTGAATGCTGTAACTCACTGGTTAAACACACTCCTTATACGCTTTGTTTGGCTAATTCTTCTTGCAAACGCGGATTAATAATTTTTAAATATGTTCCCTTCATACCTAACGAACGTGATTCGATAACACCTGCTGATTCTAATTTTCTCAACGCATTGACAATCACAGAACGCGTAATGCCTATTTCATCTGCAACACTCGAAGCCGTAATACGTCCCTCATCATGATTGCCTAACTTTTCAATAATCGCTTTAACTGCAACCAATTCACTATAAGACAAGCTGTTAATCGCCATTTGCACGGCTGTCGTTTCACGTATATCATTTTCAATCGAACGTGAACGTTCATAAAGTATTTGCATACCAACAACAGTGGCACTATACTCCGCTAAAATCAAATCATCCGCTCCAAAGCGCTCTGAAATTCTCCCTAGAATAATCGTGCCTAATCGTTCACCCGCACCAAATATCGGAATAATTGACGTAGCCGATTCAGGATATTCATCACTAAATTCTTTAGGAAAGACTGTTTTATCATCGCTCATTGGAATATTGACTTCTGTTTTTGGTAGTCTTGATACTTCTTGAGTATAGTCGAGTGGAAACTGACGTGAATCTACCATATTTTTAACGCGTTGATTATTCACATCATGTTCGACATGATATCCTAGCACGCTACCATTTTTATCAATAATATAGGTATTGGCATCAAGCGTATCGCCTAAAATAGCTGCCATTTGATTGTACGGCAGTTCTAACTCTTCTTTAAAACTATTTTTTTGTTGTAATAACTCATTAATTTTACGAGTTTTTTCAAGTAAATTTTCCATAGATGACTCCTTATCTTGGCATATTATAAAATATAACGTGATAAATCTTCGTCTTTCACTATGTCTCCTAATTTTTCATTTACATAATTTTCAGTAATCATAATGTCACCCATATCCATATCGCCCGCTTCAAATAATAAATCTTCCAATAGACGTTCTAAGATAGTATGAAGACGGCGTGCACCGATGTTATCTGTTTCACTGTTTACTTTATAAGCAATATCCGCTAAGCGTTCAATGGACTCTTTGGTAAAGGTTACCGAGATATTTTCTGTTTCAAGTAAAGCACGATATTGTTTTATTAAGGCATTTTCCGGTTCTGTTAAGATGAGAACGAAATCTTCTGCCGTTAAATCATCAAGCTCAACACGAATTGGGAAACGACCTTGTAACTCTGGTATCAAATCACTTGGTTTACTTAAATGGAAAGCCCCTGAAGCAATAAATAAGATATGGTCGGTTGCAATGGTACCGTATTTTGTATTAACTTGCGATCCTTCTACGATTGGTAAGATGTCTCGTTGAACGCCTTCACGGGACACTTCACCAGATTGTTGTGATTTTGACGTAATTTTGTCAATCTCATCGATAAAAATAATACCACTATTAGCTGCTAATTTAATTGCTTCACTATGAATATCCGCTTTATTGACAAGTTTTTCAGATTCTTGTTGAATTAAAATATCACGCGCCTCTTTGACTGTCACCGTGCGTTTGATTTTTTTCTTAGGTGTTAGGGCATTGAGTGTGTCACCTAAATCAATTCCCATTTGTTCTAAACCGTTATTCATACTAGGCATTTTCATTGAAGGCTCTTCAATTTCAATCGTCACTTCTCGATTTTCCAATAACCCTTTATCTAACTGATCTTTTACTGTTCGACGATTTGTTTTAATCGTTTCATTGACTTCTTCTTTTTCTTCTTCCGGCGCTTGTTGGAAACTATTCATCATTTGCATCATCATTTCCATTTGATTGCGCGCTTGTTTTTGCTCTTTCTTAATGCCTGGCACTAAAATTTTAACTAATTGGTCGTTAGCTGCTTTACGTGCTCGATGGTATACCCGATCGTGCTGCTCTTTTTCCACGATACGGATACTGGCTTCTACTAAATCACGTACCATTGATTCAACATCACGGCCGACATAACCTACTTCTGTAAATTTGGTTGCTTCGACTTTTACAAAAGGAGCGTTCACAATACGCGCCAGACGACGGGCAATTTCTGTTTTACCAACACCCGTTGGTCCAATCATTAACATATTTTTAGGTGTGACTTCTCGTTGCATCTCTTCATCTAAAAGCATGCGGCGGTATCGATTACGTAAAGCCACAGCTACGGCTTTTTTTGCTTTGTTTTGACCGATAATATATTGGTCTAATTCTGCTACTATTTCTTTTGGTGTTTTACTCATGGTTTACACATCCTACCTTTTATAATTCTTCTACGATAATATTATGATTTGTATAGACACAAATGTCGCCAGCCACATGAAGCGCTTCTCGAGCAATATCGCCCGCAGTTAAATTCTCGTGACCATGACGTTTCATGGCGCGTGCTGCAGCTAAAGCATAGTTGCCACCTGATCCAATGGCTAAAATGCCGTCATCTGGAGCGATAACTTCGCCTGTCCCAGAAACAACCAACATCTCTTTATCATTCATCACGATTAACATCGCTTCCAATTTTTGCATCATTTTATCTTGACGCCATTCCATTGCTAATTCAACAGCTGCACGGGTTAAATTCCCTTTAAATTCATTCAATTTTGCTTCAAATTTATTTTCTAAATTAAACGCATCGGCTACACTTCCTGCAAATCCAACGACGACTTGGTCGTGATAGATTTTTCGTACTTTCTTGGCAGTCCCTTTCATGACAACCGATTCTCCCATTGTTACTTGACCGTCACCAGCCATTGCAAATTTTCCGTCTTTTTCTACAGCACAAATGGTCGTAGAATGAAATGTCGTATATCCCATAATCGTTACCTCTTTCATTAATAATCAGTTTTAAGCACGTGGGTGAAAATGACGATACGTGCTCTGTAAATTTTCTGTCGTCACATGTGCGTAAATTTGTGTTGACGACAGACTTTCGTGTCCTAAAAGTTCTTGGACAGTTCGCATATCTGCTCCATTATTTAGCAAATGCGTTGCAAAAGTATGGCGCAACATATGTGGATGTATGTCGGATGTTAACGTCGTTTTTTTTACCAGTTCTTTATAAATATACCTTACACCGTTGGTTGTTAATGGTTGGCCTTTCGCATTCACGAATAAGTAAGAATGTTCTGCCTTCTTCATTAACTGCGGACGTGCATGATTAATGTATTGCTGAACTGCTTCACTGGCATAGTGCCCAAAAGGAACGTAACGCTCTTTATTTCCTTTCCCATGCACAAGTAAAATATCCGTCGTCGTATCTATATCAGATAGACGAATACCGGTCGCTTCAGATACACGGATGCCCGTTGCATACATTAATTCTAATAGCGCACAGTTACGATAATCTAAAGCGCGGTCGCCAGCATAGACAACATCAAATAACTGTGTCATTTCTTTTTCATAATAGAAACGTGGCAATTTTTGATTTTTTTGCCTAATTTGCACGTATGTAACAGGATTTTCCTCAACTTTATTTTGAGAAAGTAAGAATTGATAGAAACTTCTTAAACTTGAAAGCTTGCGACTAATAGACGAACGACTGTAACCTTTATCATATAAATAAGACAGATAGATACGTAAGTCTTGATAATCAACGTTTAAGTAATTGGACTCACCTGATTCGCTTAAAAAAGAAGCATAGTCATTTAGATCTCCTTGATAAGCTAAAATGGTCTTTTCTGAAAATTGACGTGTATGTTGTAAGTCCGCTAAAAAACTTATGACATCTTCTTCCACATTTTCCCACCTCTACTTTCTACAAAATTAATGTATCACATCGTGATTTTGAATACAAACGAATAGTCAGAATTTAACTAATAATTGCAAAATTAGACACAATTTCTTCAAAAATTTCCAGAGTAATTGAGATATGTTATAATAAGCTTTATCAAAAAGGAGGAAATACGATGATTCGACGACTCTCTTCAGAGGCTGATATTCAAGCCATGTATGAATTATCGTCATATGCTTTCAAAGGTTTTACACCGGAATCATTTGACGACCAAACATATCGATTATTTCAAGAAAAAGCACTACAAGCGCATAATTATGGTTTTTTTATGCATCAAAATTTAGTGAGCAAAATAATGAGTTTTCCTTTTACAGTCAATGTTTACGATAAAGAGTATCGTATGGGAGGCATTGGAAATGTCGCAAGCTATCCAGAAGCTCGAGGGCAAGGTGCAATTCGCCAGCTTTTTACTAGCTTGTTCGATGACTATCGCGAAAATAACACTGTTTTGTCATATTTAGCGCCTTTTTCACATCATTTTTACCGAAAATTTGGTTATGCTACAGCCATGGATGAAGAAACGTGTACCATTCAAGGGAGTGACTTACCAACATTTCCAATGGATGATTGCCATAGCATTTCACGATTTTCCGTGAAAAATAATGACATATTAGAAGATTTAAAACGTATTTATAAAAAAACACTAGCGACTGAACATGGCAGTCTTCAACGAGACGACTGGTGGTGGCAATATCAAGTTAACAAGTATCCCAATCGACATGTCGCGCTGCTAAGCGTTGATGGACAAGCAGCGACATCTTACTTAATATACGAGATGAATGCAAGTCAGTTAACATTTAACGTGATTGAGATGGCTAGTTCATCCATCGATGAACTAAAATCATTGTGCTCATTTATCAAATCACATATTTCAAGCTATCATACGTTTATCTTTAAGCACGGTTTAACAAATGACTTGAGTTTTTTATTACAAGAGCCGGGAAGTGTCAAACGTCAGTTAGAAACAAGTATGATGATTCGCATCGTTTTATTTCAATCTTTTATCGAATCGTTCCCACTTGCTTTAATCGGCCCGAATCAAACACTAACGATTTATGTTGAAGATAAGTTTTGTGAGTGGAATCACGGTAATTGGGAAATCACGCGTGAAAACAACCAACACGTTTGTCGCAAAATCGATTCATCGCAAGACACTGATTTATCAGGTTCTATTGAAACTTGGACACAATTACTGTTCAACTATAAATCAGCTCAACAATTGCATGTCTCAGGCAATTTAATCGGAGACATTCAGCACCTAGACTTTTTAAATATGACCAATCAACCACAACCCTATATTTATGATTATTTCTAAAAAAAGAGAGCCTTTTCTAAAGGCTCTCTTTTTAGCACTAATCCAGTTCTTGCTTAATCATCTCAATGTGGGCTAACGCTCGTTGCGCTAGCTGCTCATTTCTCTCTTTTTTATCACGAATTCGCTCAGGTAGGTCTGCAATAATGCCAAAATTGACATTCATCGGTTGAAAATGTTTAGCGTCCGTATGCGTGATGTAGTACGCTAAAGCCCCCATTGCTGTTTCACGAGGAAAAATTAATGGTGCTTTTTCCTGCGCCAAACGTGCCGCATTAAGGCCTGCTAAAAGACCACTCGCAGCACTTTCGACATAACCTTCAACGCCTGTCATTTGCCCTGCAAAGAACAAACGCTCATCCCCCTGTGCTTGATAAGTCGGCAGTAATAATTCTGGCGAGTTCATAAAAGTATTACGATGCATCACACCATAACGCACGATTTCTGCATTTTCTAAACCAGGTATCATCTGAATAATCCGTTTTTGTTCGCCCCATTTTAAATGCGTTTGAAAGCCAACAATATTGTATAATGAGCCAGCAGCATTATCTTGACGCAATTGCACGACTGCGTAGGGACGTTTACCTGTTTTAGGATCTTCAAGCCCTACTGGTTTCATTGGTCCAAATAACATGGTTTTTTCACCACGATTAGCCATTACTTCTATTGGCATACAGCCCTCAAAATATGTTTCTTTTTCAAAACTATTTAAAGGCGCAACTTCTGCTTCTACCAGTGCCTCACGAAACGCATAAAATTCTTCTTTGCTCATCGGACAATTTAAATACGCCGCTTCCCCTTTATCGTAGCGGGATTTCAAATAAACCTTGTCCATATCAATCGATGATTTTTCAATGATCGGCGCAGCAGCGTCATAAAAGTATAAGCCTTCTGAATCGGTCATCTCCACAATCGATTTTGCTAAAGACTCAGATGTTAATGGACCTGTCGCAATCACAGTAATACCATCAGCAGGAATTTCTGTTATCTCTTCATTAACCACTGTAATGTTAGGATGATTTTTTAACTGCTTAGTCACTTCAGCTGAAAACAAATGACGGTCGACAGCCAAGGCGCCGCCTGCTGGAACCTCATGTTTGGCAGCTGCCGACATAATCAGTGAATTAAATTGACGCATTTCTTCTTTTAATACGCCAACTGCATTCCCTAGTCCTTTAGCACGAAAAGAATTTGAGCATACTAGTTCAGCAAACTGCTCCGTATGATGTGCTGGCGAGCTCTTTTTCGGTCGCATCTCATACAGCGTTACTTTAACTCCCGCATTTGCTGCTTGCCAAGCCGCTTCACTCCCTGCTAAACCAGCTCCAATTATTGTCACATGTTTTTCCATCATTCCACCTCGGTTACTATTATTTTTGAATATCTTCTTTATAATCACATTCACTACATTGTACGCGTTTGCCACCTTTTACTTTCTTTTCAACTAAGTAATGCTGACATTTTGGACAAGGACGCGCAATTGGTTTATCCCATGACGTAAACTCGCACTCTGGGTAACGACTACATCCATAGAAAATACGATTCTTCTTCGTCTTACGTTCAATTACTTCCCCTTCGTGACATGTCGGACATTTCATGCCGATTTCTTTCACAATTGGCTTTGTATTACGACACTCAGGGAAATTACTACACGCATAAAATTTTCCATAACGGCCTAATTTAATGACCATCGGATGTCCGCAAAGTTCACAATCAAATCCAGCGGGCTCATCTTTAATCTGTATTTTTTCCATTTCCACTTCAGCTTTGGCCAATTCTTTTTCAAACGGCTGGTAGAAACGGTCAATCACTGTCACCCAGTCGACTTGAGCTTCAGCAATTTTATCTAAATCTGCTTCCATTTCAGCAGTAAAGGTCATGTCCACAATCTGAGGGAAAAACTCCACAATCAGCGCATTAACAATTTCACCGAGCTCTGTTGGTTCAAAACGCTTTTGTACGAGCTTAACATAATAACGGCGTTGAATTGTTTCAAGTGTCGGTGCATAAGTTGACGGACGACCGACTCCGTTTTCTTCCAGTGTTCGAATCAGTGTTGCTTCACTATAACGAGCTGGTGGTTGCGTAAAGTGCTGTTTAGGTTCTAAATCAACTACTTTAACACTCTCACCTTTTTCCAAATCTGGCAGGATATTTTCTTTTTCCTCTTTGCCGTCATCTTTACCTTCAACATACACTTTCATAAAACCTTGGAACTTCACTTTTGAACCGTTAGCAACAAATACGACTCCGTTTTGTTCTAAAGTCACTCGCATCGTATCTAAAATCGCCGGTTTCATCCGACTCGCCACCGTTCGTGCCCAAATCAAGCTATATAGTCTGAATTGGTCTTTATCTAAGTACGATTTTATTGAATCTGGTGTTCGCATGATGCTAGAAGGTCGAATTGCTTCATGGGCATCCTGTGCGCCACTTTCTTTTTTCGTTGTGGTCGTCATGCCCAATGAGTATTCCGCCCCATAGGTTTCAAGAATAAAGCGATGAGCTTCTTCTTTCGCAACATCTGACAAACGAGTCGAATCTGTACGCATGTAGGTAATAAGACCAACTGTTCCTTGTTTGCCAAGCGAAATACCTTCGTATAATTGTTGCGCAACCATCATCGTTTTGCGTGTTCTAAAATTCAACTTACGAGCAGCTTCTTGTTGTAAGCTACTTGTAGTAAACGGTTTTGCTGGATTACGTTTACGTTCTTTTTTCGTGATAGACGTTACTTCATATTGATCATTGGTCAATCGTTGCGTAATCGCCTTAACATCTTCTTCATTATCAAGAGCTTGTTTTTTTCCATCCACGCCATAGAAACTCGCACGGAATTTTTTGCGAGATTTAATAAAATCACCTGATATACTCCAGTACTCTTGCGGTACGAATGCATTAATTTCCGCTTCCCGGTCTAAAATCATTTTTAAAGCGACCGATTGAACACGTCCAGCACTCAATCCTTTTTTGACTTTCTTCCATAATAACGGACTAATCGAGTAACCTACTAAGCGGTCTAAAATTCGACGAGCTTGTTGAGCGTCCACTAAATCTAAATTAATTTGACGTGGTTCTTTAAAGGCTTGTTTGACAGCATCTTTCGTAATCTCATTAAAAACCACACGATTTTTATCTTCTAAATCCAAATCTAACAAATGTGCTAAGTGCCACGCAATGGCTTCCCCTTCTCTATCCGGGTCACTTGCTAGATAAACTTTTTCCGCTTTTTTTGCATGTTTCTTTAAATCTTTAATTATCGGCCCTTTGCCTCGAATCGAAATGTAATCAGGTTCATAATTATTTTCAATATCAATCCCCATTCGACTTTTCGGTAGATCTCTTAAATGACCGACACTTGCGACGACCTTATAATTTCGTCCAAGATATTTTTCAATTGTCTTTGCTTTAGCTGGTGATTCTACAATCACCAAATATTTGTATGCCATGACTTTGTTACCACCTTTTACATTTTAGCAGCACATTTATCTAAAATTTCTTTTTATTTAGGAATCGTAGATAATCTTATGCTATTCGATGATGGTTTGTCAATGATTGTCCATTTTTGTTTAAAAATAATTTTGCATTTCTTCTATTATATGTTGCGGACGATAGACACATTTTGCTCCCTCTTGAATAATTTTCAAACAGCCCAATGAGTGTTCTTGCAAGCAACTACCAGGTACAGCAAAAACATCTCGCCCTTCATTTAAAGCACATTCTGCCGTTATAAACGTGCCACTACGTTCTTTTGCTTCAATAATACAAATACCATGACTGATACCAGCAATTATCCGATTGCGCGCAGGAAAATGATGTTTTAACGGTTTTGTCCCTTGACGATATTCACTTATCAGTAAATGCTCGTTAGCAACTTGCTCTTGCAACAATTGATTTTCTCTAGGGTAGTAACAATCTAAGCCACATCCAATCACACCAATGGTACTGCCGCCATTTTCTAAGCACGTCCGATGAGCGATACTATCAATGCCACGCGCTAGTCCACTCACAATAACCATATCTTCTCTGATAAGTTCTGGAACCAAGTTTTCAACAACACGTTTACCATAAACTGTACAGTCCCTAGCCCCAATTATAGCAAGGTTTGTTCTTCTTAATAACGATAAATCGCCTTGATAGAACAAACCCAGTGGCGGGTTGTATATCTCTAAAAGACGTTTTGGATAATCCGAATGAAAAAGTGAGATAAAATGATCATCGGCAAACTTTTCTTGAAAAACATCCAAATGTTCTTTGAGTGAGTGAATACTTGCAATAAAATTCGCGCGGTAACGCGTTCCAACCTTCCCAATTTCTTGTAATTCCAGCGTACTGGCTGATAAGAAACTCGCTAAATCATAATGTGCATAAAGTCGCAGTAACCCTTTATTTCCAATACCTTTCAAATGTTTTAAAATATAAGCCAAAAATTCATGTTCGATATATTCCATAAAAAAACTCCTTCCTCTCTATAACGTATATACGCAAAAAGAAAGGAAGGATACTGTTTATATCATATTTTTAATTGGAGCAAATGTTCGGCGATGAATAGGCGTGATGCCGTATTTTTCAATTCCTTCAAGATGGTGACGCGTTCCATACCCTACATTATGTTCAAAATCATATCCAGGATATGCTTGTCCATACTGACGCATCAAATCATCACGATATTCTTTTGCGACCACGCTTGCCGCAGCAACACTCAAACTTTTCTGATCGCCTTTAATAATTGCTTCCTGTCTGATAGATAACTGCTCAATCGTCATCGCATCGATAAGTAAACAATCAGGTTGCCGTTTTAGATTCTCCACCGCTTTAGCCATTGCTACTTTACTCGCTTGGTAAATATTGATCCGGTCAATTTCATCTGCCTCAACGACACCGATTCCTATTGAAATAGCTTGTTCTTTAATCGCTGCTAAAAGAGTTTTTCTTTTTTGTTCACTCAATTGTTTAGAATCATTTAACCCTAATAAGTTAACGTCTGGTGGTAAAATAACCGCTGCTGCTACCACTGGTCCAGCTAAAGGGCCTCTACCCACCTCATCAATACCCGCCACATAATGAAAGCCTTCTGCTAAATACTGACGCTCATACGTCAACATCTCTTCATGCTTTAATCGTCGCTCTTCATCTTTAGCTAAACGGTTAAAATAGCTTTTTAATGCTTGTTGGACGCCTTTACGTTTGTCTTGTTGAAATATAGCTACTTCTTCTTCCGTTGGTATCTCGGCTAATCTTTTTTTGATTTGGGCAATCGTTAACGTTTTACTCATCTTCATGCTCCCAATTTTCAACTCGGTCGAGAGTTAACCGGCCCAACTGGCCATTTCTGATTTCTTGCACAATCATCTCGCTCGCTCGCTCGTAATCATCTCGGAACCCACGTTTTTGGGTAATAGTCATCAGCTGTGCGACAGCATCTTCTGCTAACTGCTCATCAGTTAACTGATAACGCGCTTGTAATTGTTGTGGATAGTATTCATTAAAGAAACGAATCGCATATAGCGCAATATCATCCAGATGCAATAGATTGTCTTTAATCGCTCCCGTTAAAGCTAACTTTTTACCAATCTCTTCATCTTCAAATTTTGGCCATAAAATACCTGGTGTATCAAGTAACTCTAGCTCATTACCTACTTTTAACCACTGTTGCCCTTTTGTAACTCCCGGCCTATTTCCAGTCTTGGCAATATTTTTGCGCACGAGACGATTCATTAACGTTGATTTTCCAACATTCGGAATACCGATAATCATGGCACGGATAGGTTGTGGTTTCATACCACGAGCAACTTGTCGCTCTCTTTTTTCTTTGAGTAACATTTGCGAAACTGACGTAATTTGCTTGATTCCTTTACCTTCTTTGGCATTTATAATAATACTCTCGTGTCCTTCTTCCTTAAAATAACGTTGCCACTTCATTGTTTCTTCGTGATCTGCTAAATCCCCTTTATTTAAAATAACTAAACGTGGCTTATGCTGCACAATTTCATCCATCATCGGATTTCGGCTGGATAATGGTAAACGCGCATCTACTAATTCAAAAACGATATCGATATATTTTAATTTTTCAGTCACTTCTCGACGAGCTTTCGCCATATGACCTGGAAACCATTGAATTGTCATACTGAAACTCCTTTATTCTTTTTCTTCATTGTAACATATAACTTTGTTTGATAAGTTTTGAAAAGAAAAAATCCTGTTATTTTAAACAGGATTTTTCTTTAGCTATCTACATCCATTTTATATGTGAAAATGGGTAGTATACAAATCGTGCTTTGCCAATAATCGTCGATTCTTTTACTTCCCCAAACGAACGACTATCTTTACTCAAGCGTCGATTATCGCCAAGTACAAAATAAGCATCCTCACTTAACGTCTTCTGTTCTAATAATTCTTCACTATCAAAATTTGTCGTATACTGATTGCTATTTCGCTTAATTTTGGCTTGACCTAAAAAAGGTTCGTCTATTTTTTTATCATTAATATATAATTGATCATCGAGATAGGCTATATGCTCTCCTGGCAAACCAATAACACGTTTTATATAAATATTATGGTCAGGTGCTTCAAAAATAATCACATCAAAACGCTTGATTTCAGATATTTTTTCATAAACCAAAAAGTCATTTGGATGCAACGTTTGCTCCATGGAGTTACCTTCCACTTTCATAGGAATTAAGATAAAACCACGAATGATAAAAACCGTTACCAATGCGACTACCACCAGTTTTAACCAATAAATAAGTTTCTCTTTAGTGATATTATGCATCTGATTATTCACCCTTCTCACTTGATGATAACAGTGTTTCAATAGCTTTATCATATTGCGGATCGTTATCTTTTAATTTTTGAATCACTGCCATTTCAATCGCATTTATCGTATCACGATTGGCAATGCCCGTTACGCTCAAATCATGCTCTTCTTGGAAACGTGTTACAGCTTCTTGGGTAGCTGCATCAAACACTTCGCTCTCTTGACTAACCTCATAATCTAATCCAGCTAACATGCCATTTAATAGCAAAACTTGCTTCCCTTCAGCACCAAATTGATAGGAATTTTCTTTATCCATTGGATTTAAATAAGCGTAAAATGGATAGCGACTTTCAATGGTCGGTTTCAATCCCTTTTTGTGAATCCAATTCCCTTTAGGTGTTAACCATTTGTTCGTCGTCAGCTTTAATTCACTTTCGTCTGTAATAGGTTGAATACTTTGCATAGTTCCTTTTCCAAAAGTCTTCGTTCCTATTACTGGCATCTGGGCTGCTTCTTTAATCGCCGCTGCAAATATCTCAGAAGCACTAGCACTTTGCTCATCCACTAATACCACAACAGGCTCTTTCACTTTATGGCCATTGTCTAGCTTTTTATCCGCTTTGATCTCTTCTTTTTCACCATTTTTGTTTTCGATTTGTAAAATAGTCTGACCGTCTTCAACAAACATGCTTGCCATTGACAAGACAGCTGTCAGTAAACCACCTGGATTTTTTCTCATATCAATAATATAAGAGTTTGCTCCTTGTTTTTTCAAGTCAACCAAAGCTTTTTCAAAATCCGCAGCTGTGTTTTCACTAAATGTCGTCACTTGAATATAACCAACTGTTGGCTGTTCACTGTCGATATGAGCAAAAACAGATTCTACTGGAATTTTATCTCGGGTTAAAATCACATCAAAAACATCCGCATCACGTTGAATCGTTAACGTCACGTCCGTCCCTTTTTTCCCGCGTATTTTTTTTACTACGTCTGTTAATTCTTCATCTTTTGTTTCTTTTCCATCTATTTTTAAGATTAAATCATTCGCTCTTAATTGCTTTTTCTCAGCTGGTGTATCAGCGATAGGTGGTTCCGCAATCATTGGCACACCGTCTTTAATCGTCATAACGGCTCCAATCCCTTCAAAACTTCCAGAAATAGTATCATCAAGCGATTGTTTTTCTGCACCAGAATAGTATTCTGTATACGGATCATCTAGGGCATTGGTCATTCCTTTTATAGCACCTTCAGATAACTCTTTAGGCGACACTTTTCCAACATACTGGCTCATAATCTTTTGATAGGTCATCGCGACTTCCCCTAAGTCCCCACCAATCTCATTTAAAATTGCTTCTTGACGCTTTCTCGAAATGATTTGATAACTCGCTACCGTTGAAACTAACGCAACAATTAAGACCGTCACAACTAAAATAATCACATGACGTTTGAAGGAAATTTGCTTCTCTTCTTTCATGGCTATCCCTCCTATTTGACCTCACTCATAATTCTTTTATTCTATCATCTCTTTCTTAAAATAGAAAGTGACACTCTGACAATGATAGAAAAAAGCTAGGAGAAACTAAGTTCTTCCTAGCTTTTGATTTCCAATTATCGATTAATGAGAAATAGCTGTTTCACCTAAGTAGATGTCGCCACGTTTTGCATCAATCGTAATTAAAGTATCATCTTCAATAATTTCTGTTGCATTTTCAGCTCCAACCACAACTGGAATTTCTTTTGCAATTCCAACGACTGCAGCATGAGATGTTAAGCCGCCTTCTTCGACGACTAACGCACTTGCTAATTCAATAGCTGGCATATAATCTTTATCTGTTGTTTTCACAACTAAAATACAACCTTTTTCGGCTTTGCGCACTGCTTCTTCTGCTGTTTTTGCGACAACAGAGTTTGCAACAACTGATGTATCACCGATTCCTTGACCTTCTAAAAGTTTTGAACCGATAAATTGAATCTTCATCAAGTTTGTAGAACCGCGTTCACCAACTGGAACCCCTGCTGTAATGATAATCATGTCGCCTTCTTTTGCAAATCCACGATCTTTTGCAATTTCTGTTGCCATGTTAAACATTTCATCAGTCGATTCTGGTTTTTCTGTTACAACTGGGAAAACACCCCAAGTTAACGCCAAGCCGCGTGCTTTACGCTCATCAAATGTAATCGCAACAATATGAGATTTTGGACGATATTTTGATATCATCTTAGCCGTATAGCCTGACTCTGTTGCAGCCACAATTGTTTTAACGCCTAAGTTACGTGCCGTATGTCCTACAGATTGACCAATAGCTTCTGTCATATCAGATTGGCTATATTTTTTAAGGGCAAAAGCATCTTGATCGACAAGCGCTTCTTCTGTACGAACTGCAATACGCGCCATTGTTTCTACCGCTTCAACTGGGTAATCCCCTGCTGCTGTTTCACCAGACAACATAATAGCATCTGTACCGTCGTAAATCGCATTAGCGACGTCACTTGCTTCCGCACGTGTTGGGCGAGGGTTATGTTGCATAGAATCTAGCATTTGTGTTGCTGTAATAACTGGTTTACCTAATTGATTACATTTTTTGATTAATTCTTTTTGTGCGACAGGTACTTCTTCAGCTGGAATTTCTACTCCTAAGTCACCACGAGCAACCATTAAGCCATCTGAGATTTTTAAGATGCTGTCAATATTGTCAACACCTTCTTGGTTTTCAATTTTTGAAATAATTTGAATATGTGTAGCATTTTCCTGTTCTAAAATTTCAGTAATTTCCAACACATCGCTAGGACGTCGTACGAAACTTGCAGCGATATAGTCGATATCTTGTGAAATACCAAAGCGAATATCTGCTTCATCTTTCTCTGTAATACCTGGTAAGTTAATAGAGGCGCCTGGGACGTTAACCCCTTTTTTATTTTTTAATACACCTTCATTTAGAACTTTTGTCACGATTTCGCCATTCTCGTAGTCTAATTCTAAAATCTCTAAATCTACTAATCCGTCATCTAGTAAAATATGACCGCCAACTTCAACATCGTTGATTAGCTCAGGATAGCTAATTGAAAAACGCTCGTGATTTCCTAGGACTTGTGTCATAGAAACTCGAATCGTATCACCAGAATGTAAAGCAACCGCTCCATTTTCCATATCATGTGTACGAATTTCTGGACCTTTCGTATCTAAAAGAATCGCGACACGCTTGCCTGTTAATTTTTCAGCTTCACGAATATTTTTGATGCGGTTACCGTGTTCTTCAAAATCTCCATGTGAGAAGTTTAATCGACAAACGTTCATCCCTGCATTCATCAAGGCTGATAAAGTTTCAATTGATTCACTTGCTGGACCTATCGTACATACAATTTTCGTTTTTTTCATTATTAACGCTCCCATTTATGTATATTTAAAATCATTAATGATTGTCTGACTAATTAAAATGAAATTTCTTTATTGATTTGATATAGAGATAAATCAGGTTTATGTTTGCCGTTTTCTAAGGTATCAATAATATCGTTGGCAACAACTTGATTATCTTGCATACCGATACACAAGCCGCCTTTTCCTTGTTTTAACAGTTCAACTGCTTCCCAGCCGAATTTACTTGCTAACACACGGTCTCGCGCTGTTGGTGAACCGCCACGAACGACATGTCCTAAGACAGACACGCGTGCATGGAAATCTCCATGTTCTGATAATTTCTCTGCGAAGTCATGACCTTTCATGACACCTTCCGCTAAAATAATCAGACAGTGTTTTTTACCACGGTCACGTCCGTCTTGTACACGTTTGGCTACATCTGCCATATCAAACTCTTTTTCTGGAATAATAATATCATCCGCACCACCAGCAAGTCCTGCCCACAATGCGATATCGCCTGCGTCTCTTCCCATTACTTCAATAATGAATGTTCGAACATGGGAAGTGGCTGTATCACGAATTCTATCGACTGACTCCAATACTGTGTTAATCGCTGTATCAAAACCAATTGTAAAATCTGTTCCTGGAATATCATTATCAATAGTTCCTGGGATACCAATCGCAGGGAAACCATGCTTAGTTAATGCTAAAGCACCATGGTATGAACCATCTCCACCAATAACAACTAAACCGTCGATTTCAAATTTCTTAAGTTGTTCAATCCCTTTTAATTGTCCTTCAACTGTTGCAAATTCAGGGTAACGAGCTGAATATAAGAATGTTCCACCACGTTGTACAATATCTCCTACATCTGATATTTCAAGTTTTCTAATATCTCCGGCAACTAAACCTGCATAGCCATAATTGACACCAAAGACTTCAATGCCGTCATGAATAGCTTTTCGTGTGACTGCACGAATAGCAGCGTTCATTCCTGGTGCGTCTCCGCCACTTGTTAAAATTGCAATACGTTTCATCCAGTTTTCACCTCATATTTATTATACGCAATATACTTAAAGTTATTTTTACTTTAAATCTATTTCCACTCAATATTCTACCATTTTTTTCTGAAAAAGTCTTTGAAAATGAGAATAAAATTGAAAATAATCACACACTACCTTTATCGGAAGACTACATTTGTTTCTCCTAGAATATAGGATAACTCTTTTTTGGTCACTTGAGTATCGGAAACCCAAAATTCGTCACTTAATACAAATTTTTGGTCACTTTGTTCGACATAAATGATGATGGGCGTAATGCCACTATGTCTTTTAGCAATCGCTTTGATTGCCGCTAAGTCTTCCTTCTCATTATGTCCTTTTTCTATTTTCAGATAACATATTTGTTTTCCTATTTTTTCATCAAATGCTGTGGCTAGCTGTATTTCTGACGCAAGCACTTGCTTTTCTTGATTGTAGCGACTTTCTTCTACTTTTCCTTGAACAAGAATCACTCTATTTTCTTCTAGTGATTTTCGTTCTTTTCGATAAAGCTGTGGAAAAACAGTCAGTGAAATTTCTCCGGTTTCATCACTCACGGTCACAAACGCCATAAATTCCCCCTTTTTCGTTTTAATTTGACGAACTTGCTTAATATAACCTAACAACCTAACAGGCTTCCCAATTTCAATATCACTTATAGAGACGCACTGTTGCATCATTTTTAACACACGATATTCTTTAACCGGATGTCCAGATAAATAAACACCCACTAGCGCCTCTTCTTGCGCTAATTTTTCAGATAAATCATAGTCAGCTACTCGTTCTTTTTTAAGCGTCATCATCTCCAATAAATCCAGACTACCGCCACTTATCAAGATATTTTTCAAATGGCTCTCTAAATCGACCACTAACTGACGTCTGTTTTGATGAAGTTTGTCAAATGCTCCTACCTGTATTAAAGGTAGAATATAGTCCTCCTTTAGCCACTTATTATCAATTCTAAGAAGAAAATTATCTAAACTAGTAAAAGGACCATGAGCGCGACGTTCTTCCACAATATTTTGAATAAAGTCACGGCGAATACCTTTAAGACTACCAAAACCAAAGCGAATCGTGTTTTTTTTTAAGGTAAAACGAGCGAAACTCTCATTAATATCAGGCCCTACTACTTTTACTCCCGCTTTTCTTGCATCTTGAATATAGAGAATAACTTTTTGGTTATTATTTCTAACAGAAGACAGCAAAGAGACATAAAAACACGCAGGATAATGCACCTTAAAATAGGCCATTTGATATCCAACAAATGAATAGGCCATAGCATGTGAACGGTTAAACCCGTAATTAGCAAACTTTTCAATATATTGATAGACGGTCTCTGCTGTTTGGCTTGAATAGCCTTGGCGAGTGGCACCTGTGATAAACGCTTGTCTTTGCTCGATCATAGTATGTTTGATTTTTTTACTAATCGCTCGTTGTAAAATATCGGCCTGGCCAAGAGAAAAGCCCGCCATTTTTGATGCGACTTGCATAACTTGCTCTTGATAAATCATTACCCCATAAGTTACATCTAAAATGTCTTTTAAACTGTCATCTGGATACTCTATTGGTAGCAAACCATGCTTTCGTTTAACAAACAAATCGATATTTTCCATCGGACCAGGTCGATATAACGCATTAACAGCGGCAATGTCTTCAATCGAA
Source organism: Vagococcus lutrae (assembly GCF_023299185.1). Classification (NCBI taxonomy): domain Bacteria; kingdom Bacillati; phylum Bacillota; class Bacilli; order Lactobacillales; family Enterococcaceae; genus Vagococcus; species Vagococcus lutrae. Next base: position 176,867 of record NZ_CP097017.1, on the reverse strand, counting down.
GTGGGTTGAACTTGCCTTAAGACATGACGAATACCATTTGATTCAAACTGAAAGACACCGACCGTTTCTCCTTTTTGAAATAAAGCTAGCGTTTTAGGATCGTTCATCGGAATCTGATGATGATTAATCTCTTGACGATAGTGATAGCGAATATGTTGCATTGTTTCATCTAAAATCGATAAATTTCTAAGACCTAAAAAATCCATTTTTAATAAACCAACAGCCTCAACATCATGCATTGTAAACTGAGTTAAAGGAATTTCCTGACTCCCTGCCATCAATGGGACAAACTTTGTTAAAGGCTTATCACTAATAACGACCCCGGCTGCATGAGTGGACACATGACGAGGTAGACCTTCTAACACACGAGCGATTTCATATAATTGTTGATTGCGACCAGAAGTCGCGACTAGCTCTCGCAATTCTTTGGACTGCGTGTACGCCTCGTCTAACGTGATTTTTAATGTGTTAGGAACCGCATTTGCCCATTGGTTCGCTTCGTTTTGGCTCAAGCCAAACACGCGTGCAACATCTCGTAAGACCATTTTAGCCGCCATCGTTCCAAATGTGGCAATCTGCGCCACATGATTCGCTCCGTATCGCTGATAGACGTATGCCAACACCTCATCTCGGCGATTATCAGGAATATCTAAATCAATATCTGGCATAGTATGTCTTTCCGGATTTAAAAAACGCTCAAAAAGCAAACCGTATTGAATCGGGTCGACATCGGTTATTCCTAATACATAAGAAACAAGTGACCCTGCTGCTGAACCACGACCGGCGCCCGTAACAATCTTTTCTCGTCTGGTAAACGCCATGACATCCCAAACAATTAAGAAATAATCATCAAAGCCCATTTGATGAATAATGGTTAACTCTTTTTCTAAACGCTCCTCATAAACAGCTAAATCTCCTGAAACACGTTCAGGTAAAAACTGGTAGCAAAGTTTTCTAAGATAACTAGCAGCGTTATCCGTCGTTGGTACGTCAAAATGTGGTAATAAAGATTGATGCAGTTCTAACGTGACATTACATTCGGCAACAATCGTTTTTAAACAATCTAAAACATGTTTGCCAAATAACTGCTCATAAGTTTGCGCAAAAATCGTCCCCTCTGTTAAATAGTAAGGACCATTTTTTTCCAATTCATCCCATTGTAAAGTATTCCCGTTTTGAATACTATCCATTACTTCTACAGCCATATGATGTTCTGGTAACAAATAGCGATGCAAAGGTAAAGGAACAGTATTTAAACGTTCGTTATGATAAAAAGAGAGTAACGCTTCGCTTGACTCACGTGATTGATATAGTGCCAACCCACCATAAATATCCTTTGAAGGCACTTTCTTTTTCAACTGACTTAACCATGTTTGAGCCTGCTTGATGTCACCTTTTTCAACCAGAAAACTAATTTCTGACCCTTCAGGAGGAAGTAAGACAATCATTTCTTCAAAATCATCCATGTATTCATACACAGTTGAAACTGATTCGGATAGTTGAATTTTAGAAGATAAACGCATTAAATTTTGATAGCCATGTTGATTTTTTGCCAGAAGCACGATATCAAATGTTTCAGAACTTGACATCCCAGATGGATACCGTAATGTCATACCGTAGAGCGGCTTTACCTCATACTTCTCACACGCTTTCTTTAAATCCAACATACCGTGCATGACATTGATATCTGTCAATGCAACAGCTTGATATCCTTTTTCACTTGCCTGTGCCACATAGCGCTCAATCTCAATCGTACTTTGAAGTAACGAATAGGCTGAAAATGTTTGTAAAGAAGCTAGCACCATTTCATCACTCCTTATTGTTATTATCATTATTATATCATGAACCCGTTCTATATGTCTGAGATAGTTCTTTCATCTCTTTCTTTTCTTTTAAAGAGGATTGTGCTAAAATTATCTTGAAAAGAGGTGGCTTAAATGCGATTTGTAACAGTACTTATCTGGTCTCTGATTATGGGACAAATGATTGCTTATCTTGGAGCCGCACTAGGCGGTTCTCATTTCACTCCATTCGCAGCGTTAATTGGCTCATTCGTTTTAGCCCTAGCTGTCTTTATTTTAGGTGAAACATCACAACCAAAAAAAACCACGACAAAATAAAAAATCGCTATCTAGCGATTTTTTATTTTGTCGTATTATTTATTTTCAAGACGTGAGAAACTCTTTTTCCCAATCGTGCCTCTAAAATTTACATAGGAAACTAATAAGTTAAATAAAATAAACATTCCCGTTACAATAAAGACTGCACGATAACTAAACGCCATAGCAACGGTAGAGCCTACAAGCGGTCCCATCACTTGCCCCATATTTTGTGAGACTTGGTTATAAGCAAACACACGACTGACGCCTTCTCGAGGTGTCACTTTGCTAATAATCGAGTTAATGGATGGCATCAAGGCACCGGTCGAAAAGCCCATTAGAAAACGTAACATGCCGAGTTGAAAAGGGGTCTGCACGAGCGACATGGGTAAGATACATAGCATAAATGCTAAAAGCCCTAACATTAAAACATTATGATTACCATAACGATCTCCAAGTTTTCCTAAAAATGGCGATGCAATAAACGCTGACACACCTGCCACTGACACAATCATACCACTAATTAATAGAATATTTGGTTGATTACCGCCAATCTCTGTAATAAATACCGTTAGAATCGGACTGATACTTGTAATTCCTAATTGTAAGATAAACGTTGTAATAAACAAACCAAATAATAACGACGGTCGCTCCATATTTTTAAAGAGTTCTTTAGTTGGCGTGACATTTTCTTTTTTTACTGGTACAAAATCTTCTTTGATATAAACTATGGTAAGAATTAAAGAGATGAGCAGAATACCTCCAGTAATTAAGAAAACATTACGTATACCAAATGTCTGCGCTAAAAAACCACCCATTAAGGGGCCAATTAAGTTACCTGCTACTGCACCAGTAGAAAGTGTTCCCAACGCCCAACCATTTTTTTCCGGTGGGACTTGAGAAGCAATCATCGCCGTGGCATTCGGAATATAGCCTGATAAAACTCCAGTAAACGTACGCATGATTAATAAGGTGTACACATCTTGAACAAAAGCTAAAGCGCCCATTGTAATCGTCATACCTGCTGCCGCTCGAATCATCATGAGTTTACGCCCACGACGATCAGCTAAATTTCCCCAAATTGGCGCAAAAATAGCTGCTGCCAAAGCCGTAACACTGATTGCCAATCCAGCATAAAAATCAGCACGATCTTTAGGGGCTCCCAATTCCCGTATATATACAGGTATAAAAGGCATAACAAGGCTAAAACTTGCTCCTGTGAAAAAACAACCAATCCATGCAATATATAAATTTCTTTTCCAATCCAATTTCATCAAATCGCTCCAATAATAGATAGTAGCTAATATTATACACCTACTTGCAATGAAAGAACACTAATCAGATATTAAATAACAATAAACACCAATAGATGATGTCATCTATTGGTGTTTATATCAGTTAGGATAAACCATTTTCTTTAATTACACGTTTATACCAATCAAATGATTTTTTCTTAGAGCGATTTAAAGTGCCGTTTCCTTCATCGTCTAAGTCAACATAAATAAAACCGTAACGTTTAGACATTTCTCCTGTTGAAGCACTAACAAGGTCAATACATCCCCATGGCGTATAGGCAAATAAATCCACACCATCTTTTTCAATTGCTAAATACATTTGCTCGATATGTTCCTTTAGATATTCGATACGATAATCGTCTTGAATATTTCCGTCTTCATCCACCACGTCAACAGCACCTAAACCATTTTCAGAGATATAAAGAGGCACATTATAACGTTGATACAAATCATTTAACGCTATTCTCAAACCGACAGGATCGATTTCCCATCCCCATTCGCTTTCTTTTAAATACGGATTTTTTGTTCCACTAAAAAAGTTACCATGCGATTTTTCTAATTCAGGATTTCGACTATGAACAGCTGACATATAGTAACTAAATGATAAATAATCTACAGGATGTTGTTCAATAAGTGATAAATCTTCTTCTGTCATATTGATTGTGATACCCTGCTCCTCAAAGAATTTTAAAGCATAGGTTGGATAGCTTCCTCGAACTTGAACATCATTACAGAAATAATTAAATAGACGGTTTTTAATATCACGTTCCATCACTGTATCCGGATGGCAATCATACGCGTACATTGTGGCATAAATACTCATACATCCCACTTTTAATTCAGGATTTAATTCATGAGCAATTTTAGTCGCCATAGCACTTGCTACAAACTGATGATGTAATGCTTGGAAGTTTTCTTCCATTGTGGCATTACGCATTGCCGTACTAAAAAATGAACCAAATACACCTGTATTAATTTCATTAAATGTCATCCAATATTTCACTTTATTATGATAACGCGTTAAAATCGTACGAGCGTAACGCTCAAAGAAAGTAATAAGTTGGCGATTTTTCCATCCTCCATATTCTTTAACTAAATGTAAAGGTGTTTCATAATGTGACATCGTGATAGTGGGTTCAATACCATATTTTAACAGTTCATCTATCACATCATCGTAAAATTTTAACCCTTCTTCATTAGGCTCTAATTCATCTCCATTTGGAAAAATTCTTGCCCACGATATAGACATACGAAATGTTTTAAATCCCATTTCAGCAAACAAAGCAATATCTTCTTTATAACGATGGTAAAAGTCTATCCCTTGATGGTTAGGATAGCGATATTGGTCGTGATCAATCTCAAGAGGAAAATCCCCTGACATCAACAAGGATAAACGTTCTTTTCCTCCTGGTGAGATGTCGGCAATCGTTAGGCCTTTCCCCCCTTTTCTATAAGCGCCTTCCATCTGATTAGCAGCGGTTGCACCGCCCCATAAGAAATTCTTGGGAAATGTTTTTTTCATTATTATTTTCCTTTCCATTCGTTTTTATACGATTATTAATTGAACAATCGTCATATAAATATTACCCTTTTATTATATATCAATATAATAAATAACAAAAGAAAAAACTAACCTTTAATGTAATAGGTTAGTTTTCAAAATAAATATCATATAATAGCATTTTACTTAGGCGCCCAGGCAAAGCCAATCGCTTTTTCCCCTAGGTGCGTCCCGATAACCGGCCCAAAATACCCTATCTCAACCTCTATACCAGGTATTTTTTCTTCTAATTGTGCTTTTTCTAATAAAGCGACTGATTCATTATTCGCATGAATCAAGTAATATTGGTAGTCGCCTTTTTCCTTTTTAATGTGCTTTGCGACAATATCTTCTGCTCGATGAAAAGCCTTTTTTGATGAACGAATCTTTTCAGATAAAACAATATCACCATCATCAAAAGTTAAAATCGGTTTTATTTTTAATAAACTTCCAATCAGTGCCGCTCCATTACGTAAGCGTCCGCCTCGAACAAGGTTATTTAAATCATCAACAATTAAAAAAGCACGCGTTCCTTCGCGAATGTACTCAAGCTTCTCTAGGATGTCGTCGATAGGTTGATTCGTTTGACTCATTTCTAACGCGACTTCTACCATGTGTCCCATCGGCATGCTGGTTATCTTCGAATCAAAAGGTACCACTTCAATCGTCTCAATTCCCGGTGCCATTGAAATCAGATTATTAATAAAACCTGATATACCTGAAGATAAATGAATACAAATCACTCGGTCGTATCCTTTTTCCCCGAGAGAATTTAAGATTTCTAAATACTCACCTATTGAAGGTTGTGACGTGGTGGGAAATTCCTTGCTATTATTAAGCAACGTATAATAATCGTTGGCATCAATATCAATGCCTTCATTATAAATTTTACCATCTAAAATAACTGGAATCGGCACGACATAGACATCAGGATGTTGCTTTATTTCGTCCGACAGAAATGCGGTACTATCTGTAACTATTGCCGTCTTCATATAATAAACTCCTCTTTTTTACTCATTACGTTCGGATAAATTATATCACATTTGTTTTTTCAAATAAATGTTTATTCCTTATCCTTACAGAAAGTCATCCAATGCTTGTAAATTTTGTTCTTGGTTAAATTCGACTACGCTGCCGATGTCATCATAATCTTGGAATGAAAAACTTCCTTCAACAGGGACTGATAGTTTTTCTAAGGATTTATTTTTACTTAAAATAAAGTCCTTGACAATCGTCGGATAGACATTTGCTTTCAGATTGGTACTAGCATATCCTTGTGCCATACCTATTGTTTCTGGGACGTGGGCAATATTTTTTAAAGAAAGACCTTGATGCATCATAGCGGTTAAGACTTGTTGTTGTCTCCTAACACGTCCAAAATCTCCTTCTTCATCCATACGAAAACGAGCATAAGCTAACGCTTCTTCACCAGTTAATTGTTGATTTCCTTGTCTTAATTCAATCCCGTCAACTTCGATATCTTTTTCTACGTTTATTTTTAGACCGTTGGTTAATAAAGTATCAACAATTTTAGGAAAAGATTCAAAACTCATCACAACATAATATTGACTTGTCACACCAAAATTAAGCTTTAACGTTTCTCTGACTAATTCAGGACCACCATATGCGTACGCTGCATTGAGTTTATTCCATCCGTATCCTGGAATTTCCACAAATAAATCACGCATAAACGATACCATTTTGGGTGTACGTGATTTTTGATCGTAACGAGCTAGTACAATCGTATCTGCTCTACCTAAATCACTCCCGCGCGAATCACTTCCGAGTAACAACACATTTAAGCCACCCTTAGGACTTTTTTCCCCATTAAATGCAACAGGTGGTAAGGTTTCAATCTTATCATCATGTTGTGCTGTTCGTGCTCCTTTTTTATATTCATACATAAAAAAAGCTGTCGATAGTATTAAAATGAGTAAAAGAAATTTAGCAATAGTTTGAGCGATACTCATTTTTTGCCCAGTTACCTTTTTATGAGGTTTGTTTTCATGTCGTGACATACGTGACATGTTCTCACTCCTTTATTGTTGCGTATTTTCTTTATTGTACACTAAAATCGCTAAAATTGACTCAGACGAAGGTCTTATCTTTCAAAAAAAGAATAATTTGTTCGGCAAGTATTTTGGGTGACTCATTACTATAAATAAACCAGTTATCCGTTACCTCGTAATAGTAAGCGAGACGATGACTATAAAGTGATAAGATATCTGCAGGAGTTTGTTGTTTAAGCAAAGGACGTGTGGCTTGTACGTCTTTATTATTTAGACGTCTCATTAGATAGGCCTCCTCTAATTCTAATCCAATAACATTCTGAAGTTTTTTTAACAAATTACGTGAAGCGTTATGCGTCACTATTCCCCCACCTGTCGCAATGACTACTGGTTTATCTTGCCAGTGTTTCAAAGCTTGGTACTCACATTGCCTAAAATACGATTCTCCTTTTTCATCAAATAACGTGCTAATTGATTGTTTCTCTTGTTTTTCTATCCATTCATCTAAATCGATAAACGGTCGTTGTAACATTTTTGCTAACTCTTGACCAATCGTACTTTTTCCCACTGCCATAAAGCCTATCAATATAATACTCATGTCAACACCTCAGTAACATTATCTAGGTCATTAAAAAAATCAGGATAAGAAATATTAATGGCTTCTTTTTCTTCAATTTCTATCGTTTCAGATGTTAACAACTGAGCAACAGCTAGCATCATCCCAATACGATGATCTCCACAACTCGAGACTACCCCACCATGAAGTGGAGTCGGTCCTTTCACTACCATGCCGTCTTCTGTAGAGATGATATTAGCTCCTAAACGTTGCAACATCGTCACCGTTGCATCAATCCGATTCGTTTCTTTGACTTTCAACTCACTAGCATCCGCAATAATCGTTTCCCCATGAGCTTGCGTTGCCATTAAAGCAATAATTGGGATTTCATCTATCAATGTGGGAATCAACTCCCCCTTGATAATCGTACCAGTCAAGCGTGTATGGCGTACTTTAAGTGTGCCCATACCTACTTCTTCATCCACTATCTGATACGTTCCCCCCATTTTTTCAATCACTGTTAATAACCCAGTACGAGTCGGATTTAATCCAATCTGACGTAAGATAAGTTCGCTACCTGGTAAAATTAAACTAGCAACAATAAAAAACGCTGCCGATGAAAAATCTCCTGGAATGTTGAGGGTCGTTCCTTTTAATGACTGAGGCCCTTCGATTCGAATTTGTTTATCAGCGACTTTCAAACATCCACCAAATAGTGGTAACATTTCTTCCGTGTGATTACGCGACGCTATAGGCTCCTCGATAACTGAAAGACCCTCTGCTTGTAATGCCGCTAAAATCAAGGCTGATTTCACCTGTGCACTGGGAATAGGCATGCGATAAAAAAGTGGTCGAAGTGTGTCGACGCCTTTTAATGTAATAGGCGCACATCCTTGTTTTGCTAAGCTTTTCCAGCCAATTCCCATTGAACTTAGTGGTTCTAACACGCGAGCCATCGGACGATTATTTAACGACTCATCTCCTGTTAAGGTATAGTCTTTAGCTTGACCAGCTAACATTCCCCACCCTAATCGCATAGTAGTCCCTGAGTTTCCGACATCAATAGGCGCTTTTACAGTTTGAAACTTCTTATACCCTTTACTTTTCACCCATGTAATTTTTCCTGATTGTGTCACCTCAACTCCTAGTGAACGGCAAAGATGAATACTAGATTGAACATCTTCCGCCGTTAACAATCCTTCAATTTCCGTACATCCTTCTGCCATAGCACCTAATAACAACGCGCGATGTGAGATAGACTTATCACCTGGAACTTTTATTGTTCCTTTTATTCGTTTGGAAAATTTACTATCTGTCATCTCTCACTCACTCCTTTTTTAAATAATGATGATGACGTACGTTGGCTTCTTCCATCGCTTTTTTGACTTGCGTCATTGTATCATTACTATATTGAGATAAAATTGCTTGTGCTAAAACAGTAGCAACCACGCTTTCTGCTACTACACTCGCCGCAGGTACGGCACACGCATCTGACCGTTCAACGGTTGCTTTATAGGCTTCTTTTGTTTCAATATCCACACTATTTAAAGGACGATAAAGTGTTGGGATAGGCTTCATGACCGTTTTGATGGTTAAAGGCATACCATTTGTCATTCCCCCTTCTAAACCACCAAGATGATTACTTCCACGATAGAAACCATTCGCCTCATCCCAATAAATTTCATCCATCACCTGACTGCCAGGTTGATGCGCTAATAAAAAGCCGTCGCCAAACTCTACGCCTTTAAATGCATTGATACTCATTAACGCACCTGCAAGCTGTCCGTCTAGTTTACGATCCCAGTGTACATAACTCCCAATACCTGCTGGCACTCCATAAACTTTTATCTCTATTTTACCGCCTAGCGTATCACCCGCTTGTTTCGCTTCGTCAATAACATGCATCATTTCGGTTGACGCTTGTTCATCTACACAAAAAACCGGTGACATCTGAGCTTTTTTTATGTCACTAACTCCCAAGTCTTTGGGATATGTAGCCATAACCGGCCCTATGGCTACAACATGGCTTAACACTTCAATATTCAACTGCGATAGAAACTGCTTAGCAATAGCACCCACTGCAACACGCATGGCTGTTTCACGAGCAGAAGAACGTTCGAGAACATTTCGTAAATCAGCATGCTGATACTTCATACCACCAGCTAAATCAGCATGTCCTGGACGAGGTTTAGTAACACGACGTTTCTTTTTTTCCATATCGGATACAGGCTCAATCCCCATAACTGATTGCCAATTATCATAGTCTTTATTCAGCAATTGCAACGTTATAGGCGAGCCAAGCGTATAACCATGACGCACTCCTGATAATACATTGACCCGATCAGATTCTATCTTCATTCGATTGCCACGACCATAACCTTGCTGTCGTCGCCATAATTCGTGATTGATTGCTTCTACATCTATCGCCATTCCAGCAGGCATTCCTTCAATGATAGTCGTCAAGGCTTGCCCGTGTGATTCTCCAGCGGTTAAAAAACGCATATTAGTTCTCTCCTATCGATTTGATAAACTTACTATAAAAATCAGTCAGCGTGTCTGTCAAAATTTGCCCGTTGCCTATCGTTTCTAGAGCGACCCATTTAATTTCCTGACCATGACGCTTCTTATCTAGCTTAAGCGCTTGCCACAAAGTGACAGAATCTATCTCATCCGGTAAAGTAACTGGTAAATGGAACTGTTGCAAGACTTGACGCATGCGTGTTTCTAATACTCTGGTTTGTTCTGAGGAAGTTTGTAACGATAAAATCAGCATCATACCTATCGCAACGGCTTCACCATGAAAGTACTTTTCATAATGTGTCACTTGTTCTAAAGCATGACCAAATGTATGACCAAAGTTCAACAAATGCCTAATGCCAGTGTCTTTTTCATCCTGCTCGACAATTTGTGCCTTCAATTGACAGCTACGATAAATCCAATGGGTAAAGTCAGTGCCTGTCGCGGTATCAAGACATGACTTTTCTAACTCTCTCCACAAAGAGACATCCATAAGTGCTGCTATTTTTATAACTTCTGCCATACCGCTTGCAAGTTGACGTTGTGGAAGGGTTTCAAGAAACATGGTATCTATCCATACCCCATTTGGTTGATAAAAAGAGCCCACAATATTTTTAGCAGAAGGTAAATTAATGGCTGTCTTACCTCCGACACTACTATCAACTTGAGCGAGTAATGTAGTTGGCACTTGTAGCCAGTCAATGCCTCTCATATAAATAGACGCAACAAAACCAGTCAAATCACCTACCACACCTCCGCCGAGTGCGATAAGCCCGTCATGTTTTGAAAAAGATTCGGACGCTAGAAATGTCAAAAGATTTAGAGCATTCTCAGGACTTTTATTTTCTTCTCCTGAAGGAAAAACAAATGATCTACACGTGTACCCTTTAGCAGTTAATGTCGTCATTATAGGTTCCAGATAATATCGACTGACTTCACTGTCACTGACAATGCCAATTTTTTTAGATAACGGCCAGTTTTCATGAACCCAATCTGCAAATGAATCTAGCGCATGCTGTTTAAAAACAATCGTATAAGAATGATGAGGCAATGTAATGTCTATTTTCATTAGAATTCTCCTTTACATTTCTAACGTTTGATTCAGTGCATGAAGCTGTTTAATTTGATGTGACATATTGAGATAGGCTTTCTCATCTAGTGATTGACGACCGTCTGACAGTGCCTTTTCTGGTTCTGGATGAACCTCGACGATTACCCCATGAGCTCCTGCTACCACGCTTGCTTTAGCGACACTTGTTACATACTCTGATTTACCGATACCATGACTCGGGTCGGCAATAATTGGAAAATGCGTTAATTGTTTCATCATCGCTACCGCATTAATATCAAAAGTATTACGTGTCCAAGGTTCGAAGGTTCGAATACCCCGTTCCACAAATAACAATTGATGATTACCTCGACTCACTATATATTCTCCGGCATTTAGCCACTCTTCAATCGTACTTGCCATTCCCCTTTTTAACGCAACTGGCTTACTACTACGTCCAACAGCTTCTAACAACCGATAGTTTTGCATGTTTCTAGCACCAATTTGTAAAATATCCGTATAATGCTCGACTAGCTGAAGATTTTTTTCATCCATAACTTCAGTAATCATGGCCAAATCATAATAATCAGCAGCTTCTCGCATCCAAATTAAACCTTGCTCGCCCAATCCTTGAAATGTATATGGAGAGGTACGAGGTTTAAAAGCACCGCCACGCAATACGTGAGCCCCACCTTTTTTTGCAATTTCCGCTGCTTCAAAGATTTGCTCACGACTTTCTACCGCGCAAGGACCCGCCATAATCGTTAAATTCGTACCACCTATCATATGATGTTTCGTTTGGATAATTGTATCATTAGGATGTCCTTCGCGACTCGTCAGCAAACCTGGCCCTTTGATTTTCTCCACACAATCAAACGGAACTTCTTGCTTGAAAGCATCTAGTTGATGCTCTAATAAATGAACGACGAGCTGTATAGGCTGACGAGCTTTATCAAAAATAAACGGTATCTCATGCCGACGAAAATATCTTTCATAGCGTAATAAGTCATCTTCAGTTACATCGTTAGGTAATTTAATTATCATTTTCTTCTTCTCCTGACAAGGTTACTAACAACCTCTTATATATTTCATTGACAGGCATTGCTTTTCCCGTCCATAATTCAAAAGAAACTGCCGCTTGATGAACGAGCATCCCTAAACCATTGAATGTTTGACACCCCATATTGCGCGCTTGTCTCATTAGTGGCGTCACAAGCGGATAATAAATAATATCAATGACCGTATGCTCCGCTCGTAACTTCGCTTGAGTGGCAAGTGGAGAGGAAGTCGCCTGTGCTCCCATTCCAACATTGGTGGTATTTACTAATATCACATTTTTTTCTAATAGATAATTTAAAGCATTTATATCCTCAAAGTCATAGACAGAAATAGCAACTCCCAGGTGCTGACTAAGTTGTTTCATTTGAGCAACCGTAGTGGCAAATGTTTCATTATTCCGTTTAAACACATGAATCGCAGAGACTTTTTGTAACGCAAGTTGTGTCACAATCGCTTGCGCTGCCCCACCGGCTCCCAATATCACTACTTCTTTCCTGTGATAATCAATCGATTCTGCTTCTAAAAAAGAAACAAACCCTATGCCATCCGTATTATGACCGATCAACTTTCCATCACTTAAGACTACAGTATTAACCGCTTGAGTTAACTCAGCTTCTTCTGACAAACTATCTAAATAAGGAATCACCGCTCTTTTATAAGGCATTGAAATGTTGACACCGTACATCTCCCAAATTTTAATCATACATAGTGCTTCTCTTAAATTATCAGCTTCTGTTTCAAGCGATACATAGACACCGTTCACATTCAGTAATTGAAACGATGTATTATGAATAAACGGTGATAAACTGTGTTTAATCGGCTTTGCAATAATCCCTGCCAATCGTGTTTCCCCATTAATCACTATCTCTCGACTCCTTTTCATATAAAAAACGCCTACTTGGTAAGACCAAAGTAAGCGTGTCATGATAATCACAAACTTTTGAGCGCTAATTATTATTACAAACCCGCGCGATAACGTAACTCAGATGTGGCATACTCACCCATTCACGTTAAAAATCAAAAGATTTCCAACATGTTCTAACCCCTAATATGTGATAATTTTCTCTTTAAATAATTACTTTAAGTATAGGTTTTAGCCTCGTTAAAGTCAAGTTGTCTTCGCTCGTCTTTTTACACACGACGATTCTTTTTTAAAGTAGCGTCTAATGCAGAAGTTTGCTACACTAATATTTGATACTAAACGAGGAGGTTTTTTATGGACAACACTGTCACTCTTTGGCTTATTTTCTTAACAATTGTTCTACCGGGCATTGGTTTTGCTTATTATTTATTAAAAAAGCCAACCAGTCTTTGGACCGGGTTTTATTTCACTATCATTTTAACATCTGGTGGCATTGCGCTAATTTTATTTCTAGAACAAGTTAATACGACTCTTGCCTTTATTCTTGCTGTACCACTGGGTATTCTACTACTACTTGTGTTACTTTTTGGTATTTATGCCATGATTATTGCCTTGTTTTGGAATGAACGTGTTTTATTAAAATATGAGCGCCCTTCACTTGCGAACTTTTTACCGCTCATTGTAGCAACAGGACTCCTGTTTTTACAAATTTTATTTTTCTTAGCGCCTCGCTATTTGAAAAACCACTGGTTGCTCGCGCTGTTTAGCTATGTTAATACGCTTGCTCTATACTTTATGGGAATTTTCATCATGTTTACTCTTACAGCTTTTCTATACAATAAAGTCCCAATTCGTGGAAAAATCGATTATATCATTATTTTAGGGGCAGGGTTAAATAAAGATAAAGTGACACCACTCCTTGCATCTCGTATAGAAGCAGGCATCAAACTTTATCATCGTTTAGAAGAGAAAAAACAACAACCTACAATTATTGTTTCCGGTGGACAAGGTCCTGATGAGTTAATTTCAGAAGGAGAAGCGATGGCAGCTTATATTCACACGCATCACCCAGATGTCACACGGGTTTTAATTGAAAATGAGTCCACAAATACTCAACAAAATATTGCACTATCTGAAAAAGTAGCACAAAAAGCTGACGGTATTGATAGCTTTAAATCAAATAAAATCGTCATTGCAACAAATAATTATCACCTGTTACGTGCAGGAAAACTGGCTGCATACCAAGGAATCAATGCACAAGGGATCGGCGCGAAAACGAGATGGTTTTATCTTCCAACTGCGTTCATTCGCGAGTATATCGGCTATCTCGTCATGACTAAAGGTACGCATATTAAAGTAAGTGCTACCCTATTTATCTTATTTTTCTTATTTAATTTCCTTACATGGATGTTTTAACAGCTAAAAGATAGAAAATTTATTTTTCTATCTTTTTTGCTCTTTACAAATAAAATTTTAGGAGTAAAATAGAAATATGCCGACTTAGCTCAGTAGGTAGAGCAACGCACTCGTAACGCGTAGGTCACAGGTTCGATTCCTGCAGTCGGCATTCAAAAAACACGGTAGAATTTAGATTCTACCGTGTTTTTTTTAGCTTTGCTTTTTTGCAGATTCGACAGCATGTGCTACTAATATAGCGTTAGTAACTGTTCCTACGCCGCCAGGAACTGGTGTAATTGCTTTGCATTTTGGCTGGACGTCCTTAAAGTTGACATCGCCAACTAAACGACCATTCTCATCCACATTGATCCCTACATCAATAACAATCGCACCTTCTTTTATGTGATCAGATGTTATCAAGCCAGCTTGACCAGCGGCTGCAATCACAATGTCCGCCCGTTTCGTTTCTGAAACTAAATCTTTTGTACGCGTATGGCAAACCGTTACTGTTGCTCCTCTTCTTGTTAGGTAATGGGCAAGAGGTCGTCCTACGACTTCACCAAAACCGACAATCGTGACTCGCTTACCAGCACACTCTTCTTTTATCTCATCAAGAATTAGCAAACAAGCTTCTGCAGTACATGGTCCAAAAGTTTCGTGTTGTCCAAGATAGACATTGCCTATATTTTCCAATCCGATACAATCAATATCTTTTAATGGGTGAATATGATGTTTTATATGTTCATCGGATAAAGAAGCTGGAAGTGGTTTTAACACCAAAATTCCCGTCACATCTTCACTATCATTTATAACATCAAAAGCTTTATCCCACTTTTCTTGTGTGACATTGGGAGCAAATGCATGACAAGTCACGGTAATGTGGGAACGCTCAAATAGCCGTACAGCTGAACGTTCATATGCTAATTGACTTGAATCCTCTCCGACACGCATGATTGCCACGTGAGGTTTTTTCGTAAGAACTGGCACCTCTCTCTCTATTTTTTCATAAATAGGAGTTGCTATCTCTTTTCCCTGAATAATATTATCTTTCAAACCCATTCTCCTTACATAAGATTATTTCATCTTCTGTTACCACTGTATCGATGATGATATCATGTTTCTCACGAGGGACTTGTTCCACTAATAGACTCTTTCGAACTGGCATGACTGTTTTGAACATCTCTTTTTTAAGAAAACGATCGTAATACCCACCCCCAAATCCAATACGATAACCGTATCGGTCAGCGACTACGTTAGGAACTATGACTAAATCTATTTCTTTTAAAGGAAGAGCGTCATGCGTTTCATCAGGCTCTAAAATCCCCATCTTTTTCACGGATAACTGTTTTAATGATGTAATTTCAACAGCATCCATTACTCCATTTCCCACAACTCTCGGCACAGCAATTCTCTTTCCAGCCATCAGCCACCTATCAATCCAAATACGCGTATTTATTTCAAAGTTCTGACCGACGTAAATAAAAATAACCGATGCGGATTGAAAACTCGTTAATTTTTCGACTTGTTTTAACAATGCCTCATCACTTTTTTGACGTAGCGATGGCGTCAAGTGATTCATTTTTACTAATCCTACTTCGCGATAACGCGATTTTTCAGCTTGTTTCACCCTCGTTCACCCTCTTAATTTGAAAGCTTGTCAACGACTTGTTTAAACACTCTGTTTCCTTGTTCATCGACTTTTTTAAGGAGCGTCGACATATCTGCTGCAAGCTTATCTTTTTCCTGAGAAGACGTCATCATTTTAATATTAATACGGACATTTAACGAGGCACTTTCCACAGCTGCTTTTAAGAAGCTAACCCCTACTCCAACATCACTTAAAACTAATGGACTTCCTTTTTCTACCAACTCTTCATGTATATCCAAAACGTCACTGCTTATTTTCATGATTTCTAAAGGTACTTCGCAAGCTGTTAAAAGCGCTTTTTGCATCACTCGGTTCTTTTCACTTTTTTCTGCTTCTGTCGTTTCAGGCAAACCATATGCCTTAGACAAGGGTAAAAATTGAATCGCATCCTCTGTGACTAGTTCTTCTAGACGCGTCTGCTTTGCTTGTAAGTCAGATAGAATGCGCTTGTAATCCGACTGAAATCTAGCATACTTCTTTTTATTTTGAGTTAAATGGACCACCATTTGACCTAACGCCGTCCCTAATGCCGCTACTAAGCTAGAAGCACCTCCGCCACCTGGAGCGGGTTTATCTGAAGCCAAATCTGCTAAAAAATCACGGCTTGATTGATTTAACATATCATTCATTGAAACATCTCCTTTCAAAAATAGGATAATGACCATGGTCATTATCCTATTCTACCGTTTTTTATTCGTTTTTAAAAGCGTATCTCAAAATTGGATGTCTAGCTGCTTTTACTTCATCCACACGTTTAATCGTAGTATGATGTGGCGCACTTAAAAGTTCATCCGGTTCTTTTAACGCTCGCTCGTGTAAAGCACGGTATAAAGTAATAATCTCGTCTAATGTCTCTTTCGTTTCTGTTTCTGTTGGCTCTAACATTAAAGCTTCAGGTACCGTCATTGGAAAATACATCGTGGGTGGATGAACATCATAGTCCAGTAAGCTTTTTGAAAAGTCTAAAGCACTGACGCCTGTCTCTTTTTTCAAATCTTTTAATGAGATAACAAACTCGTGCATACACAACCCGTCATACGGGATTTCAAAAGTATCTTTTAATGATGCTCGCAAATAATTCGCATTTAAAACGGCCGTCATGGCGGCTTCTTTCATGCCGTCACTACCTAATGTTTTAACGTATGTAAGTGCTCGAACCATCACTAAAAAGTGTCCGTAAAATGCTTTGACGCGACCGATACTTTTCTGCGATTGATGCCAAACCTTCATCTCATCAGCGACAACAGGATAATCTGTCGGTAAAAAGTCAAATAACACTTCTTTACAGCCAATAGGACCCGAACCAGGGCCGCCGCCTCCATGAGGTGTTGAAAAGGTTTTGTGAATATTTAAATGAACGACGTCAAACCCCATATCACCCGGCCGTAGAACTCCCATGATTGGATTTAAGTTAGCGCCGTCATAGTAATTCAAGCCGCCTGCTTTATGAATCAGTGACGTGATTTCTAAAATATTTGGCTCGAAAATGCCCAATGTATTAGGATTAGTTAGCATTAGACCTGCCGTATCGTCTCCAATAACTGCTTTTAATGCCTCTAAATCAACACAGCCTTTTTCATTACTTGGAACGTTGACAGTTTCAAACCCCACCATCGAAGCACTAGCAGGATTAGTTCCATGTGCTGAATCAGGAATGATGATCTTCGTGCGCTTTGTATCTCCTCGTGACACATGATAGGCTTTAATCATTAATAGGGCCGTTAACTCACCATGGGCTCCTGCAGCTGGTTGAAATGTCATATGATCCATCCCAGTTACTTCACAGAGTGTTTTTTCGAGTTCTGTAAAAACAGATAAAGCTCCCTGTACGGTCTCAAGTGGTTGTAACGGATGAATATCTGTAAATCCTTTTAATCCTGCCATTTCATCGTTTAGTTTCGGATTATATTTCATTGTACAAGACCCTAGAGGATAAAAACCATCATTAACCCCATGCGTTTCTTTCGCTAAAGCCGTATAGTGACGACTAATTTCAGGTTGAGAAACCTCTGGTAAACGCGGAGATATGACACGTTGATGTTCTTCTGGAACAGTCGCTGTTGGAACATCAAGCTTAGGCAAAATGTCATTAAAACGGCCTTCGAAACTCCTTTCAAAGATTAACTTCATGCGACAACCTCCTTAATCGCTGTGACGAGTGCATCAATAGCTTCTTTAGTATTGACTTCTGTCGCACACCATAAAATATTTTCACCAACAGGTAAACCAGCTAAAATATCATGCGCTTCTAACTGATGAACTAAAGTTTGAGCTTCTATCGGAGTTGTCATCAAGAATTCATTAAAATAGTCACCTGAATATACCAGATCAAATCCAGGAATAGTCGCCAACTGTTCAGCGAGATAGTGAGCTTTCGCGTGACTTTGACGAGCAACTTCCGTTAGACCTTGCACGCCCATGACAGACATATAAATAGAAGCGGTTAACGCACAATGCGCTTGGTTAGAACAAATGTTAGACTGTGCTTTTTCACGACGTATATGTTGCTCACGTGCTTGCAAAGTCAAGACAAACGCACGTTTTCCCGCTTCGTCTTCCGTCTGTCCAACAATTCGACCTGGTAACTGACGAATACGGCGAGTTGTCGTCGCCATAAATCCTAAATAAGGACCACCGAAAGACAAAGGTATTCCTAAACTTTGGCCTTCTCCGACAGCAATATCGGCACCATACTCACGTGCAGATTTTAATATCATACTTGCAATGGGTTTAACCCCAAGTATGTAATGGGCACCGACTTCATGTACGATTTCACCAATACGCTCTGCCGGCTCTAACATACCGTAAAAGTTAGGATGTTCAACATAAACACCCGCCACTTCTTTACTCATCATTTCTTCTAGTTTTGTCAAATCGGTCACACCGTTTTGAGTTGGAACTGTGCGTAACGTGACACCCATCCCTGTGGCATACGTTAGCATCGTTTCTTTAACCATTGGATGAATTGAGTCACTTATCAACACGACTTTCTTGCGACGATCAACAACCATATTCATTGCTTCTGCTGCTGCTGTGGCTCCGTCATAAACAGAGGCGTTCGCTACATCCATCCCCGTCAATTCACAAATCATCGTTTGAAATTCAAAAATCGATTGCAATACACCTTGACTGATTTCGGCCTGATAGGGTGTATAAGCTGTTAAAAACTCTTCTTTACTCGCAATTTGTCGAACTAAGGCCGGAATATAATGCCGGTACGCACCCGCCCCACGATACACATCATGAAAGACGTGGTTTTGCTCAGCTAATTTTGATATCGCTTGGCTAACTTCCAATTCTGATTGACCGTCTGGAAGGTTTAATGAAGTTTGTTTCATCTCAACTGGAACATCTTGATATAGGTCTTCTAGCTTTTCAACACCGATTGTTTTTAACATTTCTTGTCGTTCTGCCTCTGTATGGCTGACATATTTTCCTTTCGACATTCTTATGCCTCCTCTGCAATTAAATTTTCATAAGCCTCTTTCTGCAAAAGATTTTCTTGAATGTCGCTGACTTCTTCAATTTTAAATAACCACTGATCATAAGGTGCTTCGTTGACAAGTTCTGGCTGGTCTAATAACGCTTCATTGACTTCTACCACTTTTCCTGATACAGGTGAATAAATATCTGAAACTGATTTAACTGATTCAATATCCGCTAAACTATCTCCGGTGTTTACGACATCACCTATTTCTGGTAAGCCAACAAAAACAATATCTCCTAACTGATCCTGTGCAAAGTCAGTTATCCCCACTGTCGCCACTTTTTTATCTTCTGAGAAGGCAACCCATTCATGTTCCTCTGTGTAAAATAGTTTTTCTGGTACATTCATTATAAATTTCTCCTCTCTATTTATCTATTAAACAAAAGGAAGCGCTACCACTTCGACTTCTATTTCTCTCCCTCGAACACTTGCCATAAACCGTGTCCCAACATCTGCAACATCACATAAAACAGTCGCCATTGCAATACTATAACCTAAGGTAGGGGAATGAGTACCTGATGTGACCACTCCAACTTCCTTTTTATCCTGTGTTAAAACAGCGCCCTCGCGTACAATGCCTCTTCCAATTACTTTTAATCCAACTCGCGTTTGATTTATTGGTAGACTTTCAACTAATGCTTCTTTTCCAATGAATGATTCTTTTTTCATCTTTATAGCAAAATCAACATTTGCTTCTGTTGCCGGACGTTCTGGTGTTAACTCGTGTCCGTATAAAGGCAACCCTGCTTCTAATCTTAGAGTGTCTCGCGCTCCAAGTCCACATGGTAATAGACCTTTCTCTTTACCTACCGCTAATAAGTCTGTCCACAAACGAACGACCACATCGCTTGAACAATATAGTTCATAGCCGTCTTCACCTGTATATCCCGTCGTCGATACGGTAAATATGCCATATTCAGACGTCTCAACCATCGTAAACTTGAATTTTTTACTTGGTAAATCTTCTGATGATAGTAATTGACTTAATATGTCGTGTGACTTTGGTCCTTGCAAAGCTAAAATCGCTGTTTCGTCCGATAAATTCTCTAAAACAGAGTCAGCCGCTAAATATTCACGAATCCATTGTTCATCCGACTCTCGATTACTAGCGTTGATAATCAATCGATAATGATCTTCATAGCAATAAACGATAAAGTCATCGAGGACACCGCCATTCTCTTGACACATCAACGTGTAGCGAACATCCCCAGACTTCATACTAGCAAAATCATTGGTTCCTATTTTCTGAAGTGTCTCAAGTGCGCCTTTCCCTGATAATTTAAGCGTTCCCATGTGTGAAACATCGAATAACCCGGCATAGTTACGAACTGCCTGATGCTCTTTAATTACACCAGATTCTTTATATTGAATCGGCATGGAGAACCCTGCAAACGGCACCATCTTGGCATTTAATGCTACATGAGTCTGATACAAAGGTGTTTTTTGTTCCACGTCATATCACATCCTATCTTTTTTTGTCACTTTAATTTTATCACAAAATTTATATAAAAAGGGACTTTTTTTACAAGAAAAAAGACGCTCAATAGCGAGCGCCTTTTATTTATTATTTTTCTTCGTCTTCATCTGTTGCTTCAATGACTTCATCAGCAGCTTCTTCTGCTTTATCTTGTAAATCATCTACTTTGTCCTCAGCTACGTCTTCTGCATCTAAAACAATATCTTCCATTTTATCCGCACTATCTAAAGCTTTATCCTCAACAGTTCCGACCACATCTTCAACCTTATCAGCCATAGCATGTGCTCCTTTAACAAGGCTATCACCTGCGTTAGCGATACCGTCTAACGTTTTATCTTCAACTTCTTTAAATTTATCAGAAATATCTAAGTCTACATCAATATCGGAAATATTTTGCTTAAAATCTTGAGCCATATCGTTTGTTTGATTACGGAATTTATTTAATTGTTCATCCGTCATTTGCTTAGCTTTATCGACAGATGATTCTGTTTTAGAAATGGCCATGTCTGTGAAATCTTGTCCTTTTTCAACAGCGTAATCTGCATAATCAAGTACACGTTGTTTCAACTCATCTGCTTTGTCCATTAAATCGTCGCGTGTTTCTTTACCTGCTTTTGGTGCTAATAACAAAGCTGCCGCTGCTGCCGCTGCTCCACCGATAATTGCGCCTAGTAAAAAGCCGTCTGATTTTTTTGCCATAATATATTTCCTCCTCTAAGTGATTACTATTTCATAAAATTTAACGCATTTTTAGTTAATCTTGAAATAACTGAAGCTTTTGCCACATTTGTTCCAATTGCACCTAGCTTTGTTGCGGCATTTCGACTGGATTGATTTAAGTCAGAAACACTTTCTCCCAATTCAGCTGCGGCATTGAATAAAGGATCAATTGTTGCTACTTTATGATTCACATCTTCTAACAATTCGTTACTCCTTAGCAACAAATCTTCCACTTGATGCGTTAAAACGCTGACATCTTTTGTCAAAACTTGAATCGTCGTATTTGTTTCTTTTAGTATCGACTGAGCTTCGTCAATAGTTTGATTGGTTTTTTCAATCGTTACCTTGACTTTTGGCAGTATCATAACTGTTGCAATCACTATCACCAATACTAAGATGACAAAAGCAATTGCCGCAATAAGTGCTGCCACTTCTGTACCTGACATTGACATCCCTCATTTCTATAACGTTAGTGTAATATAATTTTATCATTGATAACGCAATTACTCAACTAATCTCCCTTTTTATGCATAATAAAGTCTGTTACAATAAATAATAGAAAGGAATGAATCACATGCAAACTACTTCGACAACTGGCGATTTACCAATCGCAGCGGAAACCACAAAACAATTAAATGCTTTCGCCCGATATTGGCGTTCTATTAATTGGGACCATGTTTTTTCTTTACTGCTAAATAAACTATTTTCGATTCTTATCGCCTCGCTGGTACTAGGACTTTTTTATCGTGTTGGCAATAAAATCATTCGAAATTCTTTTGAAAAGTATAAACAAAAAGATAATTACAGTGAAAACCGAGTTCAAACCCTGTACTCATTAGTCAGTAACATTTTTCAATATACACTTTTCTTCATATACGCCTATGCATTACTATCTATTATTGGTATCCCAGTCTCTTCTTTACTAGCTGGAGCAGGAATTGCAGGGGTAGCAATAGGGTTAGGGGCACAAGGTTTTATTAACGATTTTATTACAGGTTTTTTTATCATATTGGAAAAACAAATCGAAGTCGGAGATTTTGTTGAAATCGATGCCTTTCAAGGAACTGTTCAAAGTGTTGGTTTACGTACGACACAAATCAAAGGTGTTGACGGTGCTATTCATTTTATACCAAATCGGACGATACTCGTTATCAGTAATCTTTCTAAAGCAAATCGACTTGTTGCAATTCAACTACGCGTTGCACCGGATACGAATATCGAGTATATGAAGCAACTTATCACAGATGTTAACGAAGTCATGGTACCTCTTTATCCAGATATTAAGACGCCACCGGAAATTGTTGGTTTGATAGATTTAGGAAATGGCAACCTTGCTTTAAAAATTATTATGTACACGCGAAATGGCTCCCAAATCAAAATTCAATCGGATTTCCTAGAGGCTTATTTAACGAAATTATCTGAAAATGGTATTGCCGTGCCTCAAACGCCACTTATTCTAACACCTAAATAAAGGTATTCCTTGAAAACACTTACTTTATTGAGCAGACGCGGTCTGCTCTTTTTTATTCATAACCTTTTAGTTATCAAATCGTGCTAATTAGCTATTTTATTTCCTTTTCGTTCTTTTGTATACTTTATATGAACAAATAAGAAAGGGTGAATAAAATGAAAGAAAAGTTACGCAATCAGTTGAAAACGCTCAGCCAAATTAATGGAGGTTCTGGTCAAGAACAACTCGTTATCAAGGAAATCCTTAGTCAAATTGAGCCTTTTGCTGATGAAGTAAGTGTCGACGTAAAAGGAAATATTATTGCCGTTAAAAAAGGACATAAAGAAGGGCCTAACGTCATGCTTGCCGCACATACCGATGAGATTGGATTAGTCGTTAAAAATATTTTACCTAACGGCTTTATCCTATTTGAAAAAATTGGCGGTGTTCCAGATAACCTATTACCTGGACGTAAAGTAATGGTTGGTAAAAACAATATCCCTGGTGTTATTGGTAATAAACCTGGACACTTACAATCTCCACAAGAAGCTTCTACCGTTAAACCTGCTAGTCAATGCTATGTTGACGTTGCCATGTTCTCTCGCAAAGAAGTAGAAGCAGCTGGTATTCGTATTGGCGACCAAATTATTTGGACAAGTGACTTCATGGAGATGCACAATAAAGACTTTATCGCAACAAAAGCTATCGATGACCGCTTATGCTGCTCAATCGTCTTAGAATTATTTAAAAATATTAAAGCTGAAGATTTTGCGGGTACTTTATACGGCGTCTTTACCGTACAAGAAGAAGTTGGTCTTTATGGTGCTGAAACTGCTGCTTTCAGAGTTCCTGCAGATTACGCTATCGCACTTGATACTATCCCATGTGGAGATACGCCTGATGTCAACACTGAAGTTGAATTACCAATCCGTTTAAATCAAGGTCCTGGTCTTTCAGTAGCCGATGGTGTTGGTATTCGATTCTTCAGCTTTATCCATCCAGCAGTTCGTCGTATTATTGAAGAAAAAGCAAATAAACTAGATGTTTCATTACAAGAAGTAGCGATTGTTAGTGGTGGTTATACAACAGATTCAGCTGCTTTAACTCACACAAATGGGGGTATTCCAGTTGCAACATTAGCAGTTCCTCGTCGTTACTCTCATTCACCAGTTGAATTAATGAGCTTAAATGACGCTGTCGACGTCTACAACATTGTTGAAGCTGTCGTAAAAGATAATGAAAATGCTAAAATTTCCTTTATCTAATTTACAATTTTAGTTACCTGAGTCATATCCTTTTCTAATAAAATGAACAGGGTATGACTTTATTTGATTAAATAAGGAGTGTCGTAAATAATGAAAAAAATACTATCCTCATTTCAGTGGATGATTTTTATTTTAATGGGAAGCATTGTTATTCCTGTTGCCGTAGCCGCTACGCTAGGTCTCGATCAACATGATGCAATGGAATTTGTTAGTCGTACACTATTAACACTAGGTATCGCAGGGATTTTACAAGCGATTGCTGGACACCATTTACCAATACAAGAAGGACCTGCGGGGGTTTGGTGGGGTGTTTACACTTTATACGCTGGTATTGGACCTTTAATGTTTGGTTCTATGACCAAAACTCTACAAGTATTAAGTTTTAGTTTTATCTTAAGCGGTATTATCTTTATTTTGTTTGTTGTTTTCAAACTGGTTGATAAAATTTCAGCGTTATTTACCCCAACTGTTATTGGTATTTACTTGATTTTACTTGTTGTTCAACTCTCAGGAGCATTTTTAACCAGTTTAGCAGGCATTACCGCCGACCATCCTTCTATCAATCTAAGCGTCGTGATCTTATCTCTTGTGACAATCGCTATTGCATTTATTTGTATGTCGATTCCCTCTTTAAAAATGTATGCAACACTTATTTCTGTATTAGTCGGTTGGACATTGTTTAAGCTCTTTAATTTAGCACCTTCTGTTGCAAAAGTCGACAGTATCTTTGCTTTACCAAAACTATTTCCTTTCGGCATGCCGATATTTGATGGTAGTATGATTATTAGTACATTATTCTTAACCCTATTGCTTTTAACTAATTTACTTGCTAGTATCAAAGCGGTAGAATTAGTCTTTGTTAAACTAGGAGAACAACCAACAAATCGTTTGTCTCAAGCATCATTTGTAGCAGGTCTAATGCACATGTTAGCAGGTGTTTTCAGTAGTATCCCTCCTGTGCCAATTTCTGGCTCTGCTTCATTCATTGAACAAACAAAAGGGACAGATAAAAAGCCTTTTATATTAGGTAACATTCTTATTATTTTAATTAGTCTATCCCCTGTTCTCACATCATTTTTCGCCGCTCTACCAACCGCTGTTGGATATGCTGCACTCGTTCCTACTTTTGGTTTAGGTACGATTACAATTGCTATGGATCAAATTAAAAACGCACCAGCTACTGTTAAAACGAACTTCAATATCGCTGTTAGCTGGTTTGTAGGTATTGGTATTATGTTCTTACCTAAAACTGCCTTTGACGGTTTTCCAGCAGTTTTAACAGCTATTTTTAGTAATGGTTTAATTGTAGGAACGATTATCGCGATAATTTTAGAACAAATTGCAATGAAAAAACACCCTATTGCATCTTAATTTAAAAAAGGTAAGCGTTAAGCTTACCTTTTTTCATTACATATAAGGAGTCTATCATGGTTAAACATCAAACTTTATTAGCAAAACGAATTGCCAAAATTGCTGTGGCATCATTAAAAAAAGAAGTCTCACTAGCACCTAAGCCTGGCTTAGTTGATAAATATGATACTGGCGCACATGACGATATGGATTATGCGCTCTTTTTAAAAAGTGCAGATGCTTTGTATGATTATTTTTATCAGACAGCAATCCTCTCCTATCAATCAAAAGAGCCTTTACCTAAACTATTTAAATCAGTTAGAAAATTAGGCTTAGCTGCCGAAAACGAAATGCTAGCAGCGACTAATGGTATCAATACACATAAAGGTGCTATTTTTTCATTTGGATTGATGATTAGTGCTATTACCTATTATTTAAGCCAAAAAAAATACTTAGTTTGTTTAACCTTAACTCAAGAAGATTGGCATATCATTTCAAACTATATAAAAGAAATGATTGAAGAAGACATGCAAAATGATTTTAAAAAAATAATAGAGAAAAAAAGAAAAGGTGCCGCTTTATCAAATGGAGAAAAACTCTATATTGAGCATGGTATTAGTGGAATTCGAGGAGTCGCTCTATCAGGTTACGATATTCTCTTTAAAGAAGTGCTACCCTTTCGTCAAGCAATACCTAATAATTCAGATACTTATCAAAATTTACTTACATTATTATTTTTAATGAGTCGGTTGGAAGATAGCAATATTTTGCATCGTGGTGGCTTTGACGGATTAACATGGATTCAACATTACGCTACTTGTTTATTAGAAGATACTGATATCATAGATGAAGCAATCTTAATTGAGCGTATAGAATCTTTTAATGAAGCATGTGTAAAACGTTCTCTTAGTCCTGGTGGCTCAGCTGATCTGCTCGCTCTCGTCATTTTTTTAGATGATTTGGAAAGCTGTCTAACCCATTCATTTATATAAAAAAGCCGCGCAATAATTTGCACGGCTTTTTTACCATCCTTCTTTTGTCAATATCGGACCTTGTATCGTCTTCATCAAAAAGGTTTCGGATGTAGCATATTCTTTCAATGAAAAACCACCTTTAGAAGTTATCACTTGGCAATCAGGGATTTCATTTTTAAAACTTAAATTAGTAAGCATCGTTTTAGCTTCTGATTGACTAAACGGTTCATCTGCATACCAAATCAAATCTAAATCGCTTGTTTCTTTAACAGTACAAATACCTGTTGCTAATTCAAATCCTAAACTTCCTCCTATTCCAATATGATTTTCGCATAGAAATGGATAAATAGCCTGATAGTGTTGCACGACAAAATAATGCTGATGATGACTGCAAATATTCTTTTGAAAGTGTGTGTCTAACAACTCAAATGGTTGAATATGTTGCTCGACTGCTTTAACAGGTAGCCAACATGCAAATCGTTGTCTCCTATCTATCCCTCGTAAACCGATAGGCAATAATTCGTCATGCAAAGAAGCTCGACGACAAACAGCAGTGAGTCGCGGCTTGTTTAACAAAGCTGCGACCCAATCTGGTGTTTCTTCATGGATGACCAACGCTGTACTTGCAAATACAACGAGGTCATGTGGTTGAATGTTTATTTTTACCATTGTTTTCTAACCATTTCACGTACTTGGCGTGTTGCAACACGGCCATATGATTTAGCTTGTTCCGTTTCATAGCGGAATGATAAATCTGTTGGTGCATTCTCGGTACTAGCAATCGCTTTTAACATGACATCTTGCATTTTTTCAACATCTGTTTCAGATACGCGATCTGCTTCAATACCATCAACCAAAGCAAAAAGTGCTCCAAGTTTTTCAAAGTTCTTAATGTCATAAGCCATTGCTGGAATTTTCTTAGTAGCTTCTTCAACCTCTTCCAAGTTTCTATTGGTCACACGTGCTGCACTTTCTTTCGACATTGCTTGAACATTAATTTGCTCGTCATTTAGAGCAATTAATCGGTTGCATTGTAAACCATGTGCTAAGAAAGCACCTGAAATAGCATTTCCGACAATTAACCCGACAACAGGATGTCCAGCTTGGCGGGCACGTGCATAAAACTCAGCACTTGATGCTAATGCCATGTGGATACCGATAAGCTCTTCATTATAACCATAAGCTTGACTTGGTACGTCTATAATTGCAATGATTGGTCGTTTTTCTTTCTTATCTTTATCTTCTGCTATCACTTGTTCTAACACTTTTGATACAACAAAGCCTTCCACTAGACCTGCTTCGCCATTTCTCACACGGTAGAAACGATTGTTATCATTTGTTGTAATAGTGACAAAAGTCATAGGACGCTTGTTAATCTCAACTGTTTTAGATAAAACTGTTGGAAAATCTGACGTTGGTTGTTTCATTCCTGTCAATCCAGCGAACCATTTATATCCACGAGTATTATTTAAACGTTGATCCCCTTCATAAGCTTCTTTAACTTTAAACTCTTTCTCATTATTAGCCTCATAATCTGCTATATATTTTTCAGGTGTTAATTTTTCAGAAGCATCCATTTGTGATAAGTAGTTTAAGAAGAGATTAGCTTTTTCTGTACGTTTACTATCTTTTTTATTTACGATAGCCGTAATGATGGCTTCACGAATCACTTCTACATCATCTTTAACTAATTCATCAATGACACCTGTCGCCACGCGTTGTCTTGCCCCAATTGTATCCCAAGTGAGCGCCTTATCACTTGCATCAAACTCTCTGACACCCGCTTCTTGTTCAATCACTTCTGGTCCATTTAAACCAACACGAGCCTTATTTGTAGCAATCAAATATGACATTAGTGCAGACGTAATACTCATACCACCGAATGAACCTACCAGTCCAGGAACAAGTCCGATAACAGGCACATATTTTTTAAGCGCTACAATCATATTTCCAATTTCAGAAATAGATAGTAAGCCATAATTCGCTTCTTGCAGACGAACACCACCAGTATCTAGAATAATTACAGGATACACTGGATGACCTTCTTTATTTTCTTCAAGAGCCATCTCTAAGGCCATCGCAATTTTGGCACCGGCAACTTCCCCGATACCGCCTCCTTGGAATTTTCCCTCAATACTTACGATTAAGACGTCTTTATCTTGCATTTTACCTCTAACAAGTACCACACCATCATCAAATGAAGGGACAATTCCTTGTGGTTCCAGATGAGGTGACTTCACACGATAAAATGGGTCCAAAATTTCTTTTCCTTCATGTTTATCTAGTAATTGAAACGCTCGTTCTCTAGCTCGTAATTCTACAAAACTATTTCTCAACATCGTAAATCCCCTCCAATGCCTGTGTAAGTCTTAAAAACACCACACCAGGTGTCGCACCAAAATCGTTAATTTCAATTGCAGCTTGAATCGGATAACGTTCGAAGAAACGATTCAAAACATTTTCCCAAACGGGAGCAAATCCATCACTACCGGTGATAACTGAAACAGTTGTCTCATCATGATCGATTGGGTTAACGAGAACTTCTAAATCACCTGAAGCAACTACCCCAACATGTTTTCTTTTTTTAATTGGTTCTTTAGTTTTGTAGGTAAATGATAATTTTTCCATGTTTTCCACCCTTTCTTATGACCATGAACGGAATTTTGCAGGCGGTTGATATAAACCACCAGACCATTCAACTAAATCATTAATTGATTGTGCTGCTAATAAACTACGTTTTGCTTCTGTACGTTTAATATTTAAGTCTTCTGGTAACGCGACAATGCCTCGCTCACGTAGAGACATCAACTCTTGACGGTCACTCTTCATACCTAAATCTGAAACCCCAGCAATGGCTGAAAGTGCTAAGCGACGTTCACTTGGACTGGTTGTTTTATATAGGTAAGCGATACCTTCTTCCGTCACAATATGTGTAGTGTCTTCTCCGTAAATCATTACTGGCGTATTAGCTAATTTCGATGTTTTAGCCACACTGACTGCATCTAATTCATTTACAAAAACTGGTTTTTTATTCGCACCATATGTTTCAACCATTTGCACGACAAGTTTTTTACCTCTAGCTAATTCGCTCTCAGGGTTTTTCAGCGCACTCCAAGCAGGTGTTGCGTGACGACGACCACCTGGATTATGTCCCATGTTAGGAGCTCCACCAAATCCTGATAAACGTCCGCCGGTTACGGTAGAAGAATTTCCAAATTGATCAATCTGTAAAGTAGAACCGATAAACATATCAATCGCATATTGTCCTGCTACTTGACATAATGCACGATTACTACGCATCGTACCGTCTTGTCCCACAAAGAAAATATCCGGACGAGCTGCGATATATTTCTCCATTCCGACTTCGCCACCAAAGCTATGAATACTCTCAACCCAACCACTTTCAATAGCAGGAATCATCGTTGGGTGTGGGTTTAATACCCAGTTTTTGGCAATTTTTCCTTTAAGTCCTAATTTTTCACCATATGTAGGTAATAATAACTCAATGGCAGCAGTGTTAAATCCAATACCGTGATTAAGCGATTTTACTTCATGCTTTTGATAGATACCTTTTAAAGCCATCATCGCCATCAATATATGTAACTCGGAAATTTCTTGAGGGTCACGAGTAAATAACGCTTCTAATTGATATGGTGTATCTGCTTTAACCACAACATCCACCCAAGAACTTGGAATATCGACTCTTGGCAATTCTTTAACCACTTCATTGACTTGAACGATAACAATACCATCTTTAAATGCTGTTGCTTCAACGATAGTAGGTGTTTCTTCTGTATTAAATCCTGTATATAAATTTCCTTGTTCATCCGCTTTATCAGCTGCAACTAACGCAACATTTGGAATTAAATCGACAAAGAGTCGACCATATAACTCTAAATAAGTATGGATATCTCCAATTTTTAGTGTGCCAGCTTCTAACATTTGTGAAACGCGGACGCTTTGAGCACCAGCATAAGAAAAGTCAATTTTTTCTGCTATTTTTTGATCAAACAAATCTAAATGCTCTGGTCTAGAAATACTTGACATAATCATATGAAGTCGGTTCACTTTTTCTGGAGACACTTTGACTAAATTTTGAGAAAGAAAACTTGCTTGTTTTTGATTATCTCCTTCTAGTACCACTTTATCGCCTGATGTAATCAATGTTTCTAACACTGATATTATATTCTTAGAATCAATAAATTTTCCGTCCATTAAATGTTGAACTTGATTCATTTTTTGTTGCTTGGCATCTCGATTTTTTGTCCAACTTTTTACTTTCTCCATTTTAATACTTCTTCCTTTCTTTATTTAATACATATAAAGCATCGTCCACTCCCAATTTCGATACGTTAATGACTTTTAGCGAATCATCTTGAGCTTGAATGAGCTTAGTTAATGTTTCACCCGGGCCAATGTCCACAGCTAAATCCATACGATTTTCTAAAGCAATCTTACTCATGATATCCCACTTCACAGGTGAAGCGACTCCTTCGATTAAATCTTTTTTAACGTCTTTCGCTAGATTAGTCCCTAATCCCGTATGATTCATGAAGTAAAGACAGTTAGGGTCCTTTATTGTCACTTGCTCTAATGCTAAAGCCAGTGCATCCCGAACGCCTGACATCAAAGGACAATGTGACGGAGTCGGAACGGCTAATAAAATCGCTTTGCTAGCACCCGACTGTGAAGCTGATTTGATAACACGATTGAGTGCGTTAATATGTCCTGATATCGTAAATTGTTGAGGGGCATTTTCATTTGACAAGTAGACGGGTTCTTCTGATGTCGTCGCTGCTTCCACAATGGGTACCAGCTCATTTTTTAATAAACCAACGACTGCTGCCATCCCATAACTATCAGGATAAGCTTCCGCCATCAATCGGCTTCTTAAGTGTACCAGTTTAATCGCATCTTCAAATGATAAACTGCCCGCTATGACAGCGGCTGAGAAAGACCCAATCGAGTGTCCAGCAACATTGCTAGGAGTAAATCCTTCCGCTAAAATCTTTCGCGCCTCAGAGACTTGTTTTAATAACAAGCCTAGTTGGATACCAATCGTAGACCGATATTGTTCGTTTGTATCCGTCATATGAACACCTGTTAATCTTTCTACTAATTGTTTATCTTCAGCAGATACTTCTGATAACATGCCTTCAAACTGAGAGCCTTGTCCTGGAAACATCATGAAACACTTCATAGCTATTTCCTCCCTTTTATGTACTTGAAAAAAACCTCTCTTTCATTTATAGTAGTATACTGAACGAGAAAAATCTAATAAATTTTATTGCCCTATCCATAACCAAAACTATATGAATGGAGGCCTTTTATGCGTTTAATTCAACTTGAATATTTTATTAAAGCAGCTCAATTAGAAAATATAACACTTGCTGCCAACGAACTTTTTATCTCTCAACCTGCCTTAAGTAAACAAATTTCACAATTAGAAGATGAACTTGGTGCCCCTTTGTTCATCAAAGACGGTAGAAGAATCAAACTCAGCCCATACGGTAAACGTTTCTTGCCTTATGTCGAAGAATCCCTCAATCAATTGAAATCAGGTATCTCAGAAGTTGAGCAAATGAAATTTCATTTACAAAATAGTATTGCAATACACCTAAGTGTTTGTTCAATGTGGATACCAGAATTTATCCAGTCTTTTCATCAACACGATCCCTCTCTCTTTTTCTCTATTAGCCAACATCGTCAGCACGAACCTGCCTATGATTATTTAATAACATCTGAGTTAAACCAAGAGGATAACTTTATCCCCTTATTTGAGGAGCCATTAATGTTAGCTGTTCCAAAAGATCATCCGTTAGCCGCTCAAGAATCTATCTCGATTAAAGATATCAAGCAACAAACAGTGA
This sequence comes from Vagococcus lutrae, assembly GCF_023299185.1. Taxonomy (NCBI): domain Bacteria; kingdom Bacillati; phylum Bacillota; class Bacilli; order Lactobacillales; family Enterococcaceae; genus Vagococcus; species Vagococcus lutrae. The sequence continues at coordinate 144,243 of NZ_CP097017.1, read as the reverse complement.
TTGGTTTAACAAAACACAATGCTCTTCGCCAAACACTAGATAGTTATATGAAACAGCTCAATGTTAAACTAGATATCGCATATGAATGTGACGACCCTGCAACTTTAAGAGGCCTTATTACTTCTCACATTGGTATTACATTTGTCCCCGTTGTTTCATGGCACGAACTAGTCACTGATTCAATTATTTTAAAACCATTATCTGAAGGCTCTATGACCCGTACTGTTTACTTATGTTGGCACAACACCACTAAAAAGAAACCCTTTCATGATAAAATCGTGATGGATGTTACTCGCTTTTTTAAAGAAAAAGAAGCGCATGCTCATATTAAATTACCTTATACATGTCAATAAAATATACCGTGAAGAAATACCAATACTTCTTATATACTAAAAAAAAGACAGTCTTTATAAAAAGACTGTCTTTTTAACAATTTCATATACTACCTAAATATTTAGATATTTCTCTTTAATATTTCAAATCGAGTGGCTTCATCTTTCATTAAATATACTCCCACTTTTCGACGTTACCACACTCACTGTATACAGTCCTAAGATTTTATTTAAACCGTATTTGTTTTTTGATTACAATATCTTCAGATAACGATTGAATCACTGGACAGTACTCATTTACTAATGCTAAAAGACGTTCTACACGTGGCTCGTGCTCTTTCGCAACAGATAGCTCAAAGACAATCTCAATGGAAGATAAAGGTTGGCTTTTCTGTTCGCTTGAGCGTGTATAACTAGCTGTTACTTCAGAAAACTCAAATGCTATATGAGACTTAGATAAAATGGATTGTAAAACATAAGCACCACACGCAGCAACTGAAGCGACTAACATTTCTACCGGTGAATATCCCTGCTCTTTTAATAACACCCAATTTCCAGTTTCGTAGGGTAATTCAATTCCCTCTTTTCCTTGAACTAATTTAATCTCTCTCATCTTATTGCTCCTTCCATACGAAATGTTCCTCACCTATCTGTTTCCAATAACCATTATCACTCGGTCGTGCTACATTTTCAACTTGAGAAAAATCTTTTTTTAATTTAGGGTCAGCGATTGGAATCGCAGACAACAAATTCTTAGTATAGGGATGTTGTGGGTCGTTAAATAACGACTCCGTTGGACCAATCTCCACTAACTTACCTTGAAACATAACAGCAATCCGTGTTGATATATATCTTACCATAGCTAAGTCATGTGAAATAAACAAATAAGTCAAACCGTATTCTTCTTGTAACGCCATTAAGAGTGAAATAATCTGAGCTTGAATGGACACATCTAAAGCAGAAATAGCTTCATCACATACGATAAATTCTGGATGAACGGCAATCGCTCGTGCTATCCCAATTCTTTGACGTTGCCCCCCACTAAACTCGGCTGGATACTTATGAATGTCTTTCCCTTTTATTCCGACACGCTCTAACATTAACGTTGCTTGTTTTTCTGCTTCAGCGTGATTGGCAACTTCTAAAGGTTCCATCACACTTTGCAAAGCCGTACGTTGCGGATTCAATGACGAGTACGGATCTTGAAAGATGATTTGCATCTTTTGATACAATCCTTGTTTTTCTTTTTTACTAAGTTTTCTAATATCGACATCACGATAGTTGATAAGTCCCTCTGTTGGGGGAATCATTTGTAAAATCAATTTTCCTAATGTCGTTTTTCCACTTCCTGATTCTCCTACTAATCCTAATGTTTCTCCCTGTTTGATCTTTAACGAAACATCTCGAACAGCGAAAGTTGGCGTTTGATTACGTGACAGCCATTTCTCTTTAGCTGTATAACTCTTACTTACTTGTGCTACCTCTATCAACGTCTCTGTCATAATTAATGTGTCACCTCTTCCGTTAAAACATAGTGACGGTCATTTATTTTTTTCATTGAAGCGTCCTCACTATTCTCAAAAGACTGCCTATCTTTTGCCATAGAATATAAAGGTACCCCAGGAGTACTTGGAATGGCTCGCAATAGTCCTTTAGTATAAGGATGTCGCGCTTGATAAAAAATATCCTCAACCGTTCCTTCTTCAACAATGCGTCCCTGATACATCACTTTAACTTCTTCACAAATCGATGCCACTACACCAAAGTCATGTGTGACAAATAAAACTGTCAGTCCTTCTTTTAGCTGTCTTTCTTTGATGAGGGCTAATATTTGCGCTTGAATCGTGACATCCAGTGCGGTTGTTGGTTCATCTGCAATTAAAAGATCCGCATTCGTTAAGAAAGCCATGGCGATTAATACGCGCTGACGCATCCCTCCTGATAATTCATGAGGATATTGTTTCATTCTCAACGTTGGTTGACTAATTCCCACTTTTTCTAATTCTTCTACTGCTTTTTCAAACTGTTCCTGTTTAGATAGTTTAGTATGAAAACGCCGAATCACTTCTAACAAATGATAGCCAATCGTCCGAAGTGGATTTAACGAGGTCATTGGATCTTGAAAAATCATAGTTATGGATAGCGAATTATGACCTGAAAGTTTAACATCCTGATTTTGATAAATGAAAGACTGGTATGAACGCGTAGCTGTATCTGGTAATAAACCTTTGATTGATTTCATCAACATGCTTTTGCCACTCCCGGATTCTCCAACTACCCCTGTTATCTTTCCTTTTGTTACATTCAGAGAGAGATTTTTTAATATCCGAGCATTCTCTTTAGTCAAAGGATGTTGAATGGTCACATTTAAATCTCGAACTTCTAATATATTTTCCACTTCTATCCCTCCTTTACCATACTTGCTCTAATTAAATCTCCTAGTTTATTAAAAGAATAGACTGTCATCATCACAAATAAACCAGGTAATAATGCCATATGAGGCGCACGTTGCAAGCTACTTTGCGCATTTTGAAGGAGACTCCCCCAACTCGCAATAGGTGGTTGGATGCCTATGCCTAAAAAACTTAAGGCTGATTCAGTCATAATCGCTCCAGAAATACTTGTTGTCGCCGCAACAATTAAAGTAGGTAAGACTAAAGGAAAAATATGTCGGTAGATGATTTTGCTGTTTTTTTCACCAATAAACTGAGCATAAAGGACATAATCACGTTCTTTAGCAGACAGCGTTTCACCTCTGACTAATCGCGCAATATTCATCCATGAAAACCCACCGATTACAATGATGATGGTTCTTAAACCTGGCTGAAGAAACACGCTTAACACAATAACTAAAACGAGCCACGGAATCGATGATAGAATGTCAACCATACGCATTAAAAAACTATCCACTCTACCACCATAGTAGCCAGAAAGAAGACCAATACCCGTGCCAATAATCGTTGAGGTAAACATCGCTAAAACACCAACCAATAAAGATATACGGCTACCATAAATCACACGTATCAAATAGTCGCGTCCTAACTCATCGGTACCAAACCAATGAGCACGACTGGGCAATGCTGAAATATTTGATACGTCCGTTGCGTTTGGGTCAATGGGAACAAAAGGGATTAATAAAGCTAACATGAAGATGACAAACAAAAACAATAAGGCGATGCCATAACTAGGATATTTTCTTAAATTTAAACGAAAACGTTGTGACCAATTCATTAAACTTCCCCCCCTTGTTTAATTCGTGGGTCGACAAGTCGATACAAGATATCGGATAATAAATTCCCCAAAATCACAAGCGTTGCTGACAATAACATGACCGCCATAATCACTGGGTAATCTAGACTTTTCGTCGCACTCATCAGATAAGGACCTACTCCCGGCCAACCAAAAATACTCTCTGTAATAATCGCTCCCGTCACGAGCATTGGGAGAGCCAATCCAATTTGTGTCACAATCGGTATCAAAACATTTCGACTAATATGATGCATAAAAATAGATTTCTTATTCGCTCCAAAAGACTTTTGAACCATCACGTAATCTTTCGACAGCTGTTGTAAAGTCGAAGAACGAACATACCGTGTTAATTCTGGAAAAAAAGCAACAACTAAAACGAAATACGGTAAGATAAAATGTTGAAGGTAATCAAAAAGTTGACCTTCTTTACCAATTGTATGCATTCCTATAATAGGGAGCCAATTTAAGCGATAACCCACCAAATAAATCATCAACATCGCGAACCAAAAAGTGGGCGTCGCGATGCCGATTGAACAGATTGTATCAATCAAACGGTCTACCGTACGATGATGATTCGCACCCGCAACAAGACCTAAAACAATCGCGAGTCCTAAAGCCGTCAAATAGGCTGGTAAAATTAAACGAATAGTATTAGGCAAACGTGTTAAAAGTTCTTCACTAATACTTGTCTGAGTAACGAGCGATTGTCCAAAATCACCAGATAAAATCTGACGTAACCAGTAAACGTATTGTGTTAAGAACGGTTCATTTAATCCATGCTTCGCTTTTAAAATTTCGATTGTTTCTTGTGACATATTGGGCGTTGTTATCGCATCTACTGCATCAAATGGCGCAATATAAATCAAGCTAAATACAATAAAAGAAATAATCAGAAGTAATGGTATTAATTGTAAAACACGCTTAAAAATATAACGTAACATCTCTTGGCAGCTCCTTTCTTATCAATAAAAAAATAACAGAAGTGAGAACACTTCTGTTATTCTCGTTCGTTATTTAAAACTTAATTTTGACACATCTTCAAACGTATAGATTGGCACTAAGCCAGCTTCTTCCACATGTTCAATGCGTGGATTAACCATTAAGACTTTTTTACTATCTACAATGGGATACACAATCGCATCGTCCATAATTTTGACTTGTAAAGCCTCGTAAACAGATTGTCTTTTCTCTTGATCTAAAGCAACAGCACCTTCATGAAATAACTGGTCTGTCTCGTCTGAATGATATTGGAAATAATTTGCTGAGCCATACGATGCATATAACGTAGAATACAAATCAGGGTCATTCCCCATAATATAGCCTCCTAAAAACATATCGTATGCTTCACTTCCAGGTTTCTTCAATTCAGTAAATATTGCCGAACCGTCTCCTCCTTTAAGCTCTACTTGAATACCGACTTTTTGCAATTGTTGTTGAATTAAAGCGGCTTGCAACGACTGAGCAGGATCATCTGAACTAAACCCTAAATTAATACGTAAATTATTGATATTCGCTTGTTTTAACAAAGCTTTGCTTTTGGCTTCATCTTGCGAATAATCATTGACTTTATCCGTCACAAAAGGATTTTGTGGTGGCAATATAGAAACAGCATTATCAAAATAGTCTTTTGATAAATAACTGGCCAGATTCATCTCCTCACGATTTAAAGCATAGAATATCGCTTGACGAACCTCTTTTTGTGCCAACTTTTGTGAATGAGTATTAAGTCCTAGATATCCAACACGGTTTTCACTATAAACGTAAGGCTTCAAACCACTCTTCTCAATTTCCTTTACATCGTTAGGTAAAACAAACGAAGCATCTACTTCACCTTTTTGTAAGGCCACTTTGGTTGTATCGCTACTCGTTAAGATACGTAGCGTAACATTTTTAATGTTAGCAGGTTCACGGAAATAGTGTTCGTTCGCCTCAAATTGTAAGTACTCACCCCGTTTATTTTTAACAAGTCTGTACGGTCCAGTACCCACTAAATCCTGACCTAAATCAGTAACCGAAAAATCCGGTATATCTTGATACACATGTTGCGGGATGATATAAACTTCAGTCGCTATGTTATTTAAAGCTGCCGCACTCACCGTTGGTAATTCAAAACGAACTTCATAATCGTTAACTTTTACTACTTTAATCGGTTGGTCATCAACCCAAAGCCCGTCTGCTCCACCATTCTCACGTTTCGCTTTTTCAGTATACGTAAAAACCACATCATCGGCTGTAAACGGTTCGCCATCCGACCATTTAACATCTTGGCGTAAACGTGCTAGCAAAGATTTACCGTCTTCTGACGCTTCTAGACTTTCTGCTAACTCAAACTTCTGTGTACCGTCCCCTTCAATTCTAACAAGCGGCGAAAAGACCATATTCGTCACGGTTAACCCCCAACGGTCACTTACATTAATTGGATTAAGTGAACTGGGGTCTCCGCTAATAGCATATGTGAAAACGTCTGATTGAGATGACGTCGATGATGACGATGTTGTGTTCGTTTTTTTACCACATGCTGCCATTCCTCCGGCCAGCACTATCAACGCCCCTATCAAAACAAACTTATTAACTATTTTCTTCAATTGAACTCCTCCTGTATCTTTTGTTCATTTATAACAAAATGTAATACAAGTATAACGAAACGTTATATTTAGGTCAAATAAATAAACTTACCTTTTGAAAGATAAATCAAAAAGTAAGTTTAGTGGTAAAATATTCAATTAAAAAATCTAGTGTGGGCATTAAACACGCTTCATTTACTAGCATTTTTTCATGATGTAAGGGATATTCGCACTCGGCACCCATCCAAAATATTGTTCCTGGAAAATGGGCTAATAAATAACCAAAATCTTCAGCAATTAACGCTGGTGAACATTCTTCAAATTGAACAAATTGACTGTTTTTAGCTGCCTCAATGAGACGATTAGTCGTTTTTTTATCATTTATCACGGGAACGTATCCTTTTTGGTCAAGCTCAATCGTTGCGTCACAATCATAACTTATTCCTATACCTTTAACTAACGTCTTCAAACGGTTTTGTGTTAAAAGATTTAATTCGGGCGTTAACGTTCTAATAGAGCCTCTTAGTGTGACTTCGTCTGCAATGACATTCGTTGCTTCTCCGCCATGAATCGAACCAATCGTAATGACGGCTTCTTCAAGCGGATTGACATTGCGACTGACAATCGACTGGACTTGCTGAATCAACGATGCACTGGCTACAATCATATCGTTTGCTAAGTGTGGTGACGCACCGTGTCCCGATTTCCCTTTTAAACAAATCCGAAATTCACAATCTCCAGCAGCAAAACTCCCCACACGCGTACTAATCATGCCTATTGGTAAAGAAGGATTAACATGCAAGGCATAGATTTCATCCGGTTCCCATCCCTTAAAAATCTCTCGTTCTAAATAACGTTTAGCTCCTGCTTCATTTTCTTCCGCTGGTTGAAAGAAAAAGACAACATCATGTTCAATAGGATGATGGCTCAGGTAGTGTAGTAACCCTAATGCCAATGTCATATGTACGTCATGACCGCAAGCATGCATATATCCAGCGTATTCTGATGAAAACTCAACATCTGTTTGTTCTAATATAGGTAAGCCATCAATATCTGTTCGCCAAGCAACAGTATGTTTCCCGATTGTCCCTTTTACTTTAACTAATATCGCGGTTTCATCCACGCGTATTTCTAAATGTTCAGTAGGTAAATGACGAATAAACGTCATTAAATATTCATGCGTTTTGTATTCCTTTAAGCCGATTTCAGGGATTTTATGTAACGCTCTTCTAATCGAATTCAACTCTTTTTCAGTTATCACTTTATATTCCCTCCTTTAGAAAAAGACTAGAAATAGCTTCTTCTAGTCTTCGCTCTCTATTATTTATATGATTACACCGTTTTAGATACTGTCTCACACGTATGTAAAAGATGATTAACTGCTTTTAAAATAGTGCGGCGAGTAATAATTCCTAAAAAGTGCTGAGCTTCATCGGTAACCGGGATAAAGGAATGGTCAACCGAAGCATGTAATAAATATTCGATATCTTCTGGATTTGTAACAGAAAACACATCGGTGTCCATCACATCGCGAACACACTTGTGATCCAATCCATCCGTACTAATTTCAGTTAAAGCTAACATCTCATCGACAACATCGCTTAATCCGATTAGACCGACCAAACGATCTTCCTTATCTAAAACAGGAATACGGGAATATTTTACTTTTGATAAAACTAATAGCGCATGACTCAAAGGATTTTGATCCATAACGTGCGCGACTTTATCAGCTGGGATTAAAAAATGTGCTTGATTTTCTAGCAAATGTTCTTGTATTTCTTGAGCAATCATACTATGCTTCCTCTCACCATGACTTATTTCTGAAATTGACAACTTAACTCTGGTACTTTCTGATGTCCTTGGTCGTAATAATCAACTTTATACTGTGTTTGGCAACTCTCAATTATCGCATATGTTTTTATCATATAGCGACCTCGTGGTAAACGAATACTACCAGGATTTAAATATAAAATATCATCAATTTTTTCAACTCCGAGTTGATGTGTATGACCAAACAAACAAATTGTAGCATTTTGTTCTTCAGCCTCATGTGCGAGCCAGTGCAGACCAGCACGCACGCGTGATAAATGACCGTGTGTAACGTAAAAGCGTTCGTTTCCTTTTTCATACGTCACTCGTTCTGGATAGCGAGAATCAAAATCACAATTTCCTTTTACCCTCACATCAAATGATTCCCACAACTCGTCTTCAGGTGATAATTCAGAATCTCCACAATGAATCATCACATCTACTCCATCTCGCCAACGATTAATAACATCCACTAACACATCGCGATCACCATGATTATCACTGATAACTAAATATTTCATCCTAATCTGTCTCCTTCATCCAATCATCCCATTTTTTATCAAGAGCGGCTAATGCTTGTGCACGATGACTTATCTGATTCTTAGTTTCTTCATCTAATTCAGCCATTGATAGACCTAGACTTGGTACAAAAAATAATGGATCATAACCAAAACCATTATCACCACGAGGAATTGTCAAGATTTGCCCCATTACTTCACCTGATACAACGAGGCTTTCTTTATCCGGATGTGCAGCCACTAATGTGCAATGAAATTTGGCTTGGCGTTTTTCTTTCGGAACATCTGTTAACTCATGTAATAGCTTAGCATTATTTGCTGCGTCTCCGCGATTCATTCCCGCAAAACGAGCTGAATAGACTCCCGGTTGCCCGCCTAAAGCTTCTACCATCAATCCCGAATCATCTGCCAAGACTGTACATCCAAAAAGATTTGCAATCGTTTCTGCTTTTAACCGAGCATTTTCTTCAAAAGTATGACCTGTTTCTTCCACTTCTGGAATATCTGGATAGTCGTTTAAGGTTTTGATTGTTATGCCTTTTTTAGCAAACATTTTTTCAAATTCACGTGCTTTGCCTTTATTATGCGTGGCAATCAACAACTCATTTTGGTTGACTCTGTGCGTTTCTGACTGATGATTCATACTTTTATTTTGGCAAATAATTAATTCTTGAATTCCCTCTTCTGCTAAATCTAGTAAATCATTCATCTCTTGGCGAGAAAACGTTGCTTCCTCACCCGTCCCTTGTACTTCAATAAGGCGACCAGAACCTGTCATGACGACATTCATATCTACTAAAGCCGCAACATCCTCATGATAATCAAGGTCACAGACTTTCAATCCGTCTTCTAAAATGCCAACACTAATCGCCGCAACACTTTCTTTAATCGGATTGGTTAGCAAATTCCCTTTTTTCAATTCGGACGAAATAGCAAGTGATAAGGCAACAAAAGCGCCTGTAATACTTGCAGTACGTGTCCCACCATCCGCTTCAATAACGTCACAATCCACGACAATTGAACGCTCACCAAGTGCTTCTAAATCGACGACAGCACGTAAAGAACGACCTATCAGACGCTGAATTTCCATTGTACGCCCAGATAGTTTCCCTTTATGACTTTCTCGTCGATTACGGGTTTGTGTTACTCTCGGTAGCATGCTATATTCAGCTGTTACCCATCCTTTTCCAGTTCCTTTTAAAAAAGGAGGGACAGATTCTTCCACAGTCGCCGCACATAACACTTTCGTTTTCCCCATTTGTATCAATGCAGAGCCTTCTGCATAAGAAAGAATATTAGGTTGAATTTTAACCGAGCGAATCATTTGTGGCTGTCTAGCATCATGTCGCATCTCATCATCTACTTTCTATTATTAATTATCAACAATTACAACTTTTTCGACCGTCAATGACGGTAATGGTAACCAATCTTTTCCAATTTCTTCAAACATCTTAGGTGACGCAGTCGTATAAAAATGATGTTCTGGTGGAAGCGGTTGTTCATTAGCTGCAATATCAAAATAATCTAACAACATACTCACTTCTCCAACTGTTTCAGCTCCAGAATCTACAAGCGTCACATCGTCCCCCATAAAATTTTGAATTAAAGGTTTTAGTAATGGATAGTGTGTACACCCCAAAACTAAAGTATCTACCCCTTTTTGTTTTAGAGGTTTTAACGATTCTGCCACAACCATTTTAGCTAATGAACTTCGATACTGTTTACTCTCAACAAGTGGCACAAATTTCGGACAAGCGAGTTCATGCACCGCTGTTTTAGCAGACTTTTGAGCCATTGCTTGACTATATGCTAAACTTTTAACTGTCATTTCAGTTCCAATCACGCCAATACGATGTGTTTCCGTCCGCTTCAAAGCAGCACGGCTCCCTGGTAAAATAACTCCAACGACCGGTATGTCTAAGGCTGCCTTAATGTCCTCCAATGCGACAGCGGTTGCAGTATTACACGCTATCACAAGCATTTTAATATTTTTTTTCAATAAAAAACGCGTCATCTCCCACGTAAACGCTAATACCTCTTCATGTGGTCTGGGACCATAGGGACAGCGTGCTTGATCACCTAAGTAAGCGACAGATTCGTTGGGTAATTGTTTTAACGCTTCCTTGACGACCGTTAAACCGCCCACTCCTGAATCAATAAAACCAATCGGTCGATTGTCACTCATTCTATCCCTCCTACTAATCAAACATCTCATTCTCTTCTATTATATACGTTTTTAGTCGTTCTTAATACTAAAAGCACAAAACTTAATTTAAATTTATAACGAATCCTTCATGCAAAATAAAAAAGGATAGTCAAAACTATCCTTTTTCATATTAAAATGTGTTCGCAAAATTTAACGAATTTCTGCTTGATGTTCCGCTACTAATGCTTTTTCAATTTTATTCATTGCGGCATTAACCACGTCATCCACAAGGGTTTCTTCTGAGTTTTGGAAAGTCAATGAGTAGGCCATTGATTTTTTATCTAAACCTAGTTTTTCTCCTGTGAATATATCAAACAGTACGACTTCTTTCAGATAAGCACCACCGTTTTGTTTAATCGTTTCAACTAACATCTCATGTGTCACATCTTGGTGAACTAGTAGTGCAATGTCACGCGAGATAGCTGGATATTTGCTAACTTCTTCAAATTCGATACCCGGAACCTCTAATTCAAAAATCCGTGCTAAATCCAATTCAGCTAAATATGTTTCTTTGATATCATATGATTTTGCTGTTACGGGATGAACCTGTCCGACAAAACCAATCAATGTTTCTCCCACATAAATACCTGCTGTTCTTCCAGGATGCATCTCATTTAAATCAGTCAGGGCATGATAACGTACATTCATCACACCTAATATATTTAAGACACGTTCGACGACACCTTTTAAGTCATAATAGTTGACTAAGCGTTGTGTTCCTTGCCAATTTTTATCTTCTGTTAAGCCACTGATTGCTAACACTAAATGCTCGCGTTGTTCAGGTAAATCGTGATCGCCATTCGAAATAAAGGTATTGCCTATCTCATAAAATTTATTATTAAGTTGTTTACGTGCTTGGTTATAGGCAATATCATCTAACATACCACTAGCTAAACTTTGACGTAATACACTGTGGTCTACACTCATAGGAGAACTTAATGCCACGGTTGGAAGCTCTTCTAGCGTAAATTGTGTCGCTTTCTCTGGTGTAGTTAACGCATAGCTAATAACTTCAGAAAGTCCCGCTCCTTCTAGCGCATGGCGCATTTGACGTGTTAAAAATTGACGTCTAGTTAAACGTCCAGGTAACGCTTCTCCACTTGGTAAAGTTGAAGGTAAACGGTCATAACCATAGATACGTGCCACCTCTTCGACAATATCGGCTGGTATTTTTATGTCCCAACGACGTGAAGGTATATCCACTGTATATACTGTATCACTCACCGTAAATGGAAAATCTAAAGCAGTAAATATTTCAGAAACTTCGTCCTCTGACAAACTTGTTCCTAAAACACGGTTAATACAGTCAAGGGAAACCGTCACCGCCACTTCTTCGGGTGCTGTTTCGCTTCCAATAAGTTGGCCTCCAATTACCGTCCCTTCGCCTAATTCAGCAATCATCATGGCAGCATAGTCAAGGGCTTCTTCAATCGTCCCAAGGTTTATTCCTTTTTCAAAACGTGCACTTGATTCACTTCTCAAGCCATGTTTTGTTGCGGTTTTACGTGTTAAACTAGGGTCAAAACTTGCTGCTTCCAATGCTACAACAGTCGTCTTTTCAGTAATCTCAGAATCATACCCTCCCATAACACCAGCAAGTGCAACAGGCTCTCGACCATTCGTGACAACAATCGATTCCGTTCCTAATTTGCGCTCTACTTCATCTAGTGTAGTTAGCGTTTCATTTTCAAAGGCACGACGCACTAAAATTTCACGACTGCCTAGCGCTTCATAATCAAAAGCATGAAGAGGTTGTCCAAATAAAAGTAAAACATAGTTCGTCACATCGACGATATTATTGACAGGACGAATTCCCTCATGCATTAATCGACTCTCTAACCATAGTGGACTACGTTTAACTTTTACACCTTCAATCATACGCATACGATAGTTAGGCGTATCTTCTTTTGAATCAACTGTAACGGTTAGATAATCACGAATATCTTTCGATAAATCTTCTTTCAGCGTCACTTTTTCAAAATGAGGCTTCTGACGATAGATGGCCCCAACTTCATGAGCCACCCCTCTCATGCTTAACGCATCTGCACGGTTTGGCGTCACTGATAACTCGATAATCGGATCATTCATATCTAAATAAGGGAAGATACTTTCACCCGGTTTTGCTTCTTCAGGTAAGACGAAAATCCCGTCCGATTCAGTTTTTGGAATAACTTTTTCAGGAAAACCTAGCTCTTCTAAAGAACAAATCATACCTTGAGATACTTCGCCACGCATTTTACTTTTTTTGATTTTAATATTATCGACAATTCTCGCTCCAGGCAATGCCACAATCACCTTTTGCCCCGCGGCTACATTGGGTGCACCACATACAATTTGATAAAGTTCTTCTTCACCCACATCCACTTGACAAACTGATAGGTGGTCACTATTAGCATGAGGCACACACTCACGTACATCACCGACAACCAGTTTTTTCAAGCCATCTGCCGCACGATTGACTTCTTCGACTTCTATTCCTGTGCGAGATAGTTTATCTGCTAACTCATCAACAGAAACATGCTCAATGTCGATTAATTCTTGTAACCATTTATAAGATACTAACATATTAGTTTGACTCCTTTACATTAAACTGTTCAATAAATCGGTGGTCATTATGATAGAAATAACGAATATCATTCACACCATGTCTTAGCATGGCTACACGGTCTGGCCCTAAACCAAAAGCAAATCCGCTATATTTTTCTGAATCAATACCTGACATTTTAAGCACATCAGGATGAACCATACCAGCACCTAAAATCTCAATCCAACCTGACCCCTTACAGACATTACAACCTTCGCCACCACATTTAAAACAACTCACATCCACTTCAACAGAAGGTTCTGTAAACGGGAAGTAGCTAGGACGTAGACGAATTTCACGGTCTTCGCCAAACATTTTCTTTAGGAGAACTTCTAGCGTTCCTTTTAAATCTCCCATAGTAATTCCTTCATCGATAACTAAACCTTCGATTTGATGAAATTGATGACTATGCGTTGCATCGTCATTATCACGACGGAACACTTTCCCAGGACTAATCATTCGTAAAGAGCCTTGAGAGAAATCATGCTTCTCCATCGTCCGTGCTTGAACGGGTGATGTATGCGTACGTAACAGTAATTCATTAGAAATATAAAAAGAATCTTGCATATCACGAGCGGGATGATTTTTAGGAATATTCATACGCTCAAAGTTATACTCATCTTGCTCCACTTCGTAGCCTTCAATAATTTGATATCCCATACCTAAGAATATATCTTCAATTTCTTCAATCGTTTGTGTCAGAATATGCGTCGTCCCATGTACTGATGTATTTCCTGGTAGTGTCACGTCAATTGTTTCTGCTTTTAGCGCTAACGTTAATGCCTCTTGTTCAAGTATATCTTTTTTCTCTTGAATGGCATCCGCTAATTTTTCTTTTACTTGGTTAGCAAAGCTTCCTACTTTTGGACGCTCCTCTGCGGTTAAATCTTTCATCCCTCTTAAAATTTCTGTTAAGGGGCCTTTTTTCCCCAATATGTTAACACGAATATCATTGAGATGATCTAAGTTACTCACATCTTCGATTTTAGCAAGCGTTTCTTTCTTTAAATGTTCTAATTGCTCTTGTAAGTCCATGTTCATTTCCTTTCTTTTGCATTATTTTTCATATAAAAAAGACACCTCTTCCTATATCAGGAACGAGGTGTCGTGGTACCATCCTATTTTAATAACTACCGTTAGTAATTATCCTTTACTTTTTTAACGGTGGTATCACCGCCTTAGTTTTTGACTAAGGAGCTACGGAAGTGAATTTCAATCAACTCAGCTTAACTCTCTTTCAGTCATGAAGAGTCTCCCTGACAAGCCTTATCTGATTTACTTGTTTCCATTATTGCTTCTATTATTAGTCTACAAGAATCTTCAGAAAAGGTCAAATTAACTTGGTAACTTAATCCAAGTTTCAGCCCATGCTTGTATCTCTTTCATCGCTGGCTTCAAAGCGCAACCCATTTCTGTTAGACAGTACTCTACTTTCTTACTGTTACAAGAATCTTCTTGACGTTTAACAATACCGAACGTTTCAAGTTCCTTTAGTCGTTCGACTAAAACACGGTCACTAATATTCGGAATTTTATCAGCTAATTCACCAAAACGCTGTGTCCCTTCAAGCAGCAAGACATCAATAATCAGTCCATTCCAACGTTTACCAAGAATACTGAATGTTTTTTCAAACTTCGGACACATTTGAAATTCTTTTATTTCATTTACATCCATCGTTTTCATTAAATCCACCTCAATTCTTCTCTTAATTAAAGTCAAACAAAAAAGTGATAATCTTTACGACTCATCACTTCTTGACTGACTAAACCATAAAGAAAGCGGACATTTTTCGTTTAGCTCTTCTAAACACAGGCATTAAACTTTCATGTGTCGCACAGTATTTGTCAACAAACGTGACGACGAAGCTTTCTTTATATCTAGGGGGCGCAATTGTTGCTAACCACATATGTTTAATAATAATATCTCTTTCTAAATCGGATAGTTCTGTTAACTTTTCTGCATTTTTCACTGCGATACGTGGATGAACATAGGCATGTGTACCTTCATCAAACTTCGTATCTCGCCAATCGTAATAAAATAAATCGTGCAATAATCCCGCTCTAGCGGTCGCACGTGCATCACCATTTAATTTTTTAACAACTTTATAACTTATATAAGAAACGCTAATCGAATGACTCAAGCGTGTCGCATACCGATGTTGTTTGAACTCTGAAAGTTTTTGGACTTCCTCAGTTTCTAAAAGATCTTCTACTAATGACAAGTATTCTTGATCTGATTGCCAATCTAAATTCATTTCATCATTCCTTTATGTGGACCACTGCGACTTGACTACGTTCCTTATCATATCACGACTTATCTATTTTTACTAGCGTTTGATTTTAAAAAAACACGCTATTTTTTTATCGTTTCAAACAAAATAATACCTGCTGCCACTCCGACATTTAAAGACTCCGCCTTGCCGGGCATTGGTATATAGAGATTTTTTGTTGTCTTCGCCAAAAGTTCAGGCCGAATTCCTTTTCCTTCATTCCCCATAATAATCGCTAAATCATTGGTTCGCACCACCTCATAATAAGGTAACGCCGTTTCATCTAAAGCCGTGCCATAAACTGGGACTTGATGTTCATGAAACCAATCAATCGCTTGCGTTAACGCCACAGATATCACAGGCAAATGAAAATGACTTCCTTGCATAGAACGCAAAACTTTCGGTTGATAGATATCCGCTGTACCTTCTCCTATGATGACACCTTGATACCCTGCAGCATCCGCCGTGCGGACGAGCGTTCCCACATTTCCTGGATCCTGCACTTCGTCTAACAACAACCACTTTCCTGTTGCTTTATCAGGCAATTCTATATTTTTTATTGGCAATACTGCCATAATTCCTTGAGGGCTCGGCAAGTTAGATAAGCTATTAAAAACATCTTCTGATGTCACGATGAGTATAGATTCATTCAATTCCTTTTCTTTACTATGGTAGTACGCTTCTGTCACGATAATATGCTCTATTTCAACTTCAGCCTGTACCGCTTCTTCTATTAAGTGCTCTCCTTCAATAAGATAGCGACCTTGTCGTTGACGCTCCTTAGCTTTGGCTAGTTTGCGTAACTCTTTCATCTTAGGATTCTGTTTAGATGTTATAATTTCCATGTGTTATCCTCCTATCACACTGCCTGTCTATTATAACATGAAGCATGCGAATGTTAGCATGACAATTCTCTAGTCACCCTATATAATAGAAAGAAAGGAGTGATTCTGGTGAAAAAAATAAGATTAACTGTTTATGGCCGCGTTCAAGGAGTTGGTTTTCGTTATATGACTAAATTTGTCGCCGACCAATATGGAATAAAAGGACTCGTTAAAAATCAAGCGGATGGTTCCGTTTATATTGAAGCCAGTGGTAGTCCCGAAAGAATAGCGTTGTTTATTCAAAAAATAAAAGCTTCCCCTACTCCAAGCGGTCGTGTCGATGATTATGAATTAGAATATGACGATACGTTGCCAACTTACTCCTCTTTTAAGGTAACCTATTAAAGACTCTCATAAGGTTCTAACTAATCATTGAAAACTATCTCATTTTCGATTATAGTTATTCTTATGAATAAAATTTAACAAAAGGAAGAACGCAATGAAAAATATGAAAAAATGGCTAATGGCCTCAGGGTTATTCGGTCTCGCTTTAACGTTATCTGGTTGTGTCGATGTTTATAAAACAGGTCCAAATGCTGGACAACCAACTGGGAACGGTTTAATTTACAACTTTTTAGTAAAACCGATGAGTGTGATTATCAACTACTTAGTCGATATCTTTGGTAACTATGGGGTTGCTGTCATCGTTTTAACGATTATCGTCCGTCTCTTATTATTCCCATTAATGCTACATCAGACTAAAAAATCAACCTACATGTCTGAAAAAATGGCGTATCTCAAGCCACAAATGACAGCTATTCAGGAAAAATTAAAAATGGCTACTTCTCCTGAAGAACAAATGGCGGTTAATAAGGAAATGAAAGAACTCTATGCTAAATACGACGTTAGCATGTTTGGTGGTATCGGATGTTTACCTTTACTAATTCAAATGCCAATTTTTACTGCTTTATTCTTCTCAGTCAAATATCCAGTTGGCATTGATATTTCTAATGCGACATTCTTAGGTATCAACTTAAGTCAAACAAGCTTACTGCTGACTATCCTAGCAGGTTTAGCTTACTTATTACAAAGTTTTATTAGTATGATAGGTATTCCTGAAGAACAAAAGAAACAAATGAAAATGATGCTTTATATGTCACCGCTAATGATTACGTTTATTTCTTTCTCATCTCCAGCTGGAGTGACGCTATACTGGGTTGTCGGAGGACTTTTCAGTTGTTTACAATCTCTTTATACAAACTTAATCCAAAAACCAAAAATCAAAGCGGAAATTGAAGAAATGATGCGTTTAAACCCACCAGAGCCAGTTGAACCAATTAAAAATGTTACACCAACTGCTAAACCGGCTACAAAAAAAGTCAATCAACCTGCAAGAAATCGTCCACAAGGAAAAGGACGTAATGCTGGTAAGCAACAACGAAATAAATAAATGATACTTTGTGAAAAAGAACTTGAACATTCAAGTTCTTTTTTGTTTTATTGATTGTCAAACAGATAAAATCATGTTATATTTTAGCTATAACTTAATAGATTTGTTAGGCGAGGCTTCTACACAAACACAGGGTACTGCCCAGAAACGTCGAGAGACGCCAATGGGTAGAACATGAATAGTCGACATAAGGCTTTTCTGAATGTACCTAAAAATTATTACGATAATTTTTTACGTTGTATAGTGCTAAAACTCAACGATTAATCATGATTGATACTATCAACCTTACGTTGCGTTTTTCGTCATGTAAGGTTTTTTTATATTTTAAGGAGGTGGTTGTCATGGACGACGCGAATGGACCCAGTCAGTTGCACACGTATATCAAAACATATGGCAATCATCTAATGGTGGCCGTATCATAGGAGGCTAACATGAAAAAAATAATGAATGTTGTATTATCATTTATGCTCAGTCATCACCTTATCCCTATTACCAAACAGACAACGGATTTTTCGATGTTTCAGTTTTAGTTTTTAAGGTAATGTGAGAAAGGATGATAGATTATGGCAATCAAAATGAAAACAATTCAATGGCAAAGTAAAGAATATTATGAAGGCATTGCTTTACGCAATCAGCATTTGAACCAACCAAGTGGATTAACACTTATCACAGATGCGCCAATTCAAGAAGAGCTTGCCATTCATCTAGCAGCAATTATTGACCAACGCGTGGTTGGGACACTCTTTTTAGATAATACTGACCGTGAGAACACAGCACAAATCAAACAAGTCGCTGTTTCAGACGCTTATCGTGGAATGAAAATTGGCCAGTCATTAATGGCCTATGCCGAATTAATTGCACGCCAACAAGATTACGAAGAAATCTTTTTAACCGCAAGAGAATCAGCTTGGTTATTTTATGAAAAACTGGGCTATGAGTCTAGTGGCAATACATTTATTAAGTCGCAAGGCCTAATTTTAAAGCCTTATATTAAACGGCTACAATAAAAAGCCGCTTGTCCCCTAAAAGGAGACGAGCGGTTTTTTCTATTATTTAATAGGTAGTTGAATTCTAAACACTGTGCCGTGTCCTAAGACACTATCCACTTGAATGGCTCCTCGATAGTTTTCAATGAGTTCTTTCGCAATCGCTAAACCGAGTCCATTGCCGCCCTTATGACGACTTCTTGCCTTATCAACACGATAAAAGCGATTGAACACACGGTCAAGATCTTCTTCGGCAATCCCTTCCCCATAATCCTGAACGGCGATTTCTAGGGTATTCATAGTAGAAGAGACTGAAACATGAATCTCTTTACGGTCTAAAGAGTACTTAACCGCATTATCAAGTAAGATAATTAACACTTGTTCAAAATGATTTCGGTACATTTTGACTTCTTTTTCTTCAGATAAATCATCATCTAATATGAAAATAAACTCTTCGTAAAGTAAAGTAAAGTTATTGACAGTCTGATGAATGACTTCTTTTGCTAATGATGTATCATGTTTGTGTTGAAACTCTACTTGCTCAATACGTGAAAGGTCAAGCATTTCTTGTACAAGACTTTTCATCCTCGTGATTTCTTGTAGTGACGCCTCTAGCGATTCTTCTAAGATTTCAGGGTCATCTTTTCCCCAGCGATTAAGTAGCTTTAAATGCCCTTCAATTATAGCAACAGGTGTACGCAATTCATGTGATACATCTCCAACAAACTGTTGCTGTTGTTCGATAAATTTTTGCATACGATCCATCATGTCATTAAAGACTTCTGCTAAATCTCCAAATTCATCGTGACGATTCATCTCAGGAATACGCACGTCAACTTGCGGGTCATTTTTTATTTGATTGATGATTTCAGTAATTTGTTTTAATGGACGTAAGAAGTAAGTCGACAAGATAAAACCTAGTACAAAACTCACCACTAAGCCAAGTAACACTAACGTCACTAGAGTATTTAATAACTTACGTCTGACTTCATAAACGGAAGATAAATCGTAAAAAAGTTGCACGTAACCCGTTTGTTCGCCTGTTTTTTGAGAAAAAACAGGTTGATACGCGACAAACCCAGATAAGTTCCCCACTTTTTGCTCTTCTATTCTCTTACTATTACTACCAACATAAGGATAACCAGTATTTCGCGTTTCGAAAACGAGTTTTTTATCTAAATTATAAACCGATACACTTAACTCGGGTTGTGACAGTTCTGAAATAAACGTGTTCAATCGAATTAAGTTCGCTTCTAACGTTTGGTCTATCGGCTCAATACTTGGTTGTGAGTTTCCTTCACGCAAATAGTAGGTAGTATTTCGAATTGAAAGCTCATTTTGAGAAGTGCTCAAACGCTTAGTGATATGGTCTAAAGTCATCTCAATATTTTCGCGTTCTTGCTTCACTAAAATAGCAAAACTCGTTTTATAAGTCACTACTGAAAAAATCGTGACAATAACAAAAACAAAAACCGAGGTCATCAGTGTCCATTTAAAGCTAAGACCTATTTTAAAAGGCTGAGACTCCCACCATTCTTTTAAACGTTTCATTAAGATCTCATCACATACCCTGTACCGCGAACGGTTTGGATATAGCTATCTTCACCTGGCACATCAATTTTATTACGGAGATAGCGAATATAAACATCGACCACATTTGTTTCGACTTCTGTTTCATATCCCCATACCTTTTTCAAGAGAACATCACGTGATAAGACGACATTGATGTTTTCCATTAAAGTTAAGAGTAATTCATACTCGCGTTTAGTTAATTCAATCACATCATTATCTCGTCGAACAACACGATTTTCCTTTTCGATTGTTAAATTACGATAAGTTAACGTTGTTTGCTTAGTCACATTACGGTCACCTTCTATATCGATACGGCGTAATAAGGCACGTAAGCGAGCTAACAACTCTTCAATCGCAAAAGGTTTAACGATATAATCATCGGCACCATGGTCTAAACCTGATACACGGTCAATCACTGAATCACGAGCTGTCATCATAATAATGGGTGTTTCCTTCGTTTGACGAATACGACGGCAAACTTCTAAACCATTTAGCTCAGGTAGCATTAAATCTAATAAAATCGCATCCCAATCAGAGCCAAGAGCTGCTTCAAGCCCTGTACGACCATTGTGATGGACTTCTACTTCATATCCTTCATGTTTTAATTCTAACTCAACAAAACGTGCTAAGTTTTTTTCATCTTCTATGATTAAAATTTTACTCATCTTTCATATTTCCTCTCTTCGAAATATAATCTAATACTGTTAGTATTATAACGATAAAATGTGAAAAAAGCTATCATTCTAAGCAAAGAATGATAGCTTTTCCTGAAAATGATTAATTTTGATACCAGTCGTAATGGAACGTGCCTTCTTTATCTTTTCTTTGATATGTATGTGCACCAAAGTAATCACGTTGTGCTTGAATAATATTGGCAGGTAAGTCAGCACTTCGATAAGAGTCATAGTAGGCAATCGCTGAAGAAAATGTCGGGACAGGAACGCCTGCCTGAACAGCCATTGCTACTACTTCGCGGACAGACTGTTGGTAACGTTGTGTAATCTCGTTAAAGTACTCGTCTAACAAAAGATTCGTAAGTTGTGGGTCACGTTCGTAAGCATCTGTGATTTTTTGCAAGAATTTCGCACGGATGATACATCCTGCTCTAAATATCTTAGCAATCTCACCGTATTCTAAATCCCAACCATACTCTTCACTTGCCACACGTAATTGAGCAAAACCTTGTGCATAGCTCATGATTTTACTGAAGTATAGAGCTTGACGTATTTTTTCAACAAATTCTTCTTTATTTCCTTCAAATGCTGAAACTGTTGGAGCCGGAATGATTTTGCTTGCTGCGACACGTTCGTCTTTCATCGCTGAGATATAGCGAGCAAAAACCGATTCTGTAATAAGAGGCAGTGGGACACCTAAGTCTAAAGCACTCTGGCTCGTCCATTTTCCTGTTCCTTTGTTTCCAGCTGCATCCAAAATCACATCGACAATCGGTTTGCCCGTTTCTTCGTCTTTACGAGTTAGAATATCTGCCGTAATTTCCATTAAGTAGCTGTCAAGCTCACCTTTATTCCAATCGGCAAAAATTTCAGCGACTTCTTCTACTGATAAACCAAGTAGACGAGTCATAATATCATAAGATTCAGCAATTAATTGCATATCGCCGTATTCAATACCATTGTGAGCCATTTTAACGTAATGCCCTGCTCCATTAGGCCCAATATATGTTACACATGGTTGACCGTCTTCTTCCGCAATGGCAGCAATCTGTTCAAAGATAGGGGCTACTAATTCATACGCCTCTTTTTGCCCCCCAGGCATAATAGCAGGCCCTTTTAATGCCCCTTCTTCCCCACCAGATACACCTGTTCCGATGAAATTAATGCCTGAATTAGCTAATTCTTCGTTACGACGAATCGTATCTTTGTAGAACGTATTTCCTCCGTCGATTAAAATATCTCCTTTATCTAAATGAGGTAGTAGAGATTGAATCGTTAAATCAGTCGCTTTACCTGCTTGAACCATTAACATAATTTTGCGCGGTTTTTCTAATGATGCCACGAAGTCTTCAATCGTATAAGTCGCAACTAAATTTTTATCATCATGTTCTTTGATAACTTCTTCTGTACGAGCCGCTGTTCGGTTAAAAATAGAAACTGAATATCCTCTACTTTCAATATTCAATGCTAAGTTTTTTCCCATGACCGCCATACCGACGACCCCAATATTTTGTTTTGACATTGTCTTGCCTCCTGTAATTTCTAAATTGACTCTTTATTATTAAGTATAATATACCTTAATTCAGATGTGAACTAAAACAACTTTCAAACGACAAAAAAACTCATTAGACTCCATGGTTGTCTAATGAGTTTCAACATTTCTAATTAAATGTTATTAAGCTTGTACTTCTTTTCCAGCATAATGACCACATTCTGGACATACGTGGTGACTACGTTTCATCTCACCACAGTTTGAACATGTGCTCATACCAGGTACTGATAATTTATAGTGTGTACGACGTTTTGCTTTTTTTGCTTTTGAAGTTCTTCTTGCAGGTACTGCCATTTGAACTACACCTCCTTCAATACTTTTGTTAGTCAATGACTAACATCTATTCCAATCTTACCTGTTATCTGAATCGTTATTATCTAACAAAGCCGATAATTTCGCAAGACGAGGATCTAATTTAGGTTCTTCCTTTGTCGCTTCTTGTTGTTGAAGATAAGAGGCTTCTGAGATAATTTGCCAACCGTCACCAGATGGCATCTCTTTTCCACTTCTTTCTTCATCAGTGAGTATCTGTAGCGGAATGTTTAACAACGTATAATCAATAACAGATTCAACCGCATTTAGCGTGTTCGTTGTTAGTACAATCACGAGTTCATTTCCCTCGATATCGGCATCCCGTTCGTAGATTTCTGATGTCATATATCGTTCATCAATTTCAAAAGATAAAGGAATCTCTGTCGGTTCAAGTGAACGTGTCGACGGTAATGTTAGCGTGCCTTCAACCTTTAAAGACAAAAGATACTCTTCTTCATCAACAGCTAAAAAGCCTTCGACATTAAAAGGTGAGGCAGCTAGAACGCTTGCTTCTCGTTCCATCAACTCTTTTTCAATGACGATTGTTTCTTTAATCGGTAATTGTTGACCTTTAAACTTATTTAATGCTGATAATGCCCATTTCATTTTTCTCACCTCTTAAGCAACAAGAATGATTATACTAGTATTCCTATCGATTGTCAACGATTTTTCCTAGACAGATATCGACAGAAGCACACGTTATTTCTTTAGGATAAGCGACGATTCTTGCCCACCATTTTAATTTCTTTTGATAAAAAGCGCACGCGTTCCATAATACGTTTCGCTTTCAATGGTTCGTCTTCCCCTCTTTGCGTAATGCGCAAATGTTCATTTTCTAACTGTTCCATACTAAAGTTAGAGCTAAAAAATGTTGGAAGCTGCTCTTGCATACGATATTGCAAGATAACCCCTAAGACGTCATCTCGAATCCAACTACTCATCGAATCAGCTCCGATATCATCAATCATGAGAACCGGTGTCTTTTTCACCGCGTCTAGTTTTTCGCCCGTCGTATTCGTCCCAATCGCATTTTTCATTTCCACTGCAAAGGTGGGGAAATGAACAAGTGTTGTTTGATAACCACGTTCTGCGAGCTCATTGGCTATGGCCCCTAAAAGATACGTTTTCCCCACGCCAAACGATCCTTGAAAATACAAACCTGGGACAAACTGCTTACCGGCCTGCGTATAAGATTCGATAAACTTCAAACTCTCATCCAAAGCTAACATCCGTTCATTTGTCACTTCAAATTGATCAAAACTAGCATGACGTATATCTCTGGGCATATCTATCGTTGTCACTCGTTTTTTTACCTTCTCTGCCTCTTGAGCTTCAATCAGAGCTTCCGTTGGGACGTACGTGACATCGATTCCATAGCTTTGTAGCACAAGCTTTGGTTCATATCCAGGAGCAATCTGTGTCGGGTCTGATACACGAAACTTCGCTTGTTCTTGAATAAATTCATTCAAATTACTAATACTTCGGTCAATCATCTCGTCCGTTAACTGCTCTTGATGCTCGTTTAAAAATTGAGCCACTTCTGGATGTTGCAATATTTCTTGTTTAATTGCCTGAAAACGATCATTCCACTGCTGTCTACGCATAACTTCCCCCATGGCATTTCCAACATTTTCCATTAATTATCCTCCTTTCTTGTCTTATTTTTCATGGCACGCAGTCGTTCATTAATTTGCGCTAACGTTTCATTTGAAACAGGTGTTTCTTGCTGTTCTTGATTTACCCACTTCGGCAAAGATTCTTTGCGTGATGAATGAACCACTTGATTATTTTTAGAATAATTTTTGCGTTTCGTAGTCGGCTTACTTACCATATCTTTAACTTTATCAATCGCCATTTCCGGTGTTTTAATACCCGTTTGAGCCCAATCATTGGCAATTTTATTGGCGTATTTTGATTCAAGGACAGGATTATTTTGTATCACCAAGCAATAATGCACTAAAATATTAATAACACTATTGGATAAAGGCGTTTGATTGACTAGATTTCGAATAACCCATCGCTCATCTTCTGAAACAAAACCTTGTTTTTGTTGTTTAATATCTTCTAAAAACACCATAGGATACAATGTTTCGCTGATCATGATGACTTGGCGTTCTCCCTCAGTATATCCTTGTTTTTCTAGTTGGTTGTAGCGCTTCATTAATTGCTCTTTTTCTGTTAAAGATGCTTCTTCTATTTTCGTAGAAACCGTACTTTTTTTAATAGCAGGTGCCTGTCGTTTAACAATTAATCGTTGTAAACGAGACAAATCAACCTGATTGGTTTCAAAATTAACACTCGCTTCGACAAATGTCTTCATCGTCAACTCATTCAGACCGTATAGCTGATGCAAGCTGAGAATCATCGGTTTTAGTTGCTCTGTCACGTGACGCTCATCTAGCTTTAAGGACGCAATGAGTTGATTGAAAAATTGCCAATCAAATGACGAAATCATTGTCGCTTGTGTTTGTTGAAGCGACTCTTCAGGCTCTATCATGCCTTCTGGTACTTCATAGGCTAATACGCGTTCGTGATTCACTTGATAGACATTCACAAAAGATTCTGTTACCTCTTTAAAATTATCTCGTGATTCTTCGATTACTTGATAGTAACGAGATAGAGTATTAAAACGACGCTCTCCGATTTTTTCTAATAGAAGTGTTGCAAGTAACGGATCTTGTAAAATTTTTATCGCACTGAGTGGTGGCTGCAACTGATAGCGCCATTCACGTTTATCTTTTTCTTCTAATTGATACACTTTCAATAGACCGATTCCCTCTAATTTTTGACGACCGAGATAAAACTGTTGTAAATCTATATCTAACTGATTTAAAATATCGGCATGTAAAAAATAGCGGTCCTTTTGGCCGACTTTATCCACGTCTAAAAACGTCGTCAAAGCGTGATATAAGGTAAAGCCTGTCATACCAATGACAGGCTGATAAAATTCGGCTAGCGTTTGATAATCTTCACGTGTTAAAGTGCCGATAAGCGTGACTGAAAAGGTATCCTTAGGATGTACATATTCCCAAGCATTTTTCATCGGCTCACACTCCTAATTCTCATCTTGATTTTCTTTTGATGATTGCGTATTCTTTTTGACAATTTCTTGCATTTCTTCAAAGAAAACTCCTACATCTTTAAATTGTCGGTACACGCTCGCAAAACGAATATAAGCAATTTCGTCTAGGTGCACTAAGCCTTCCATGACAAACTCACCTACTTGGTTAGTTGACACTTCATTTTCTCCTAATGCACGGACTTTATTTTCTACTTGATCAACCAACGCTTCCATTTGGTCAAGTGAAACGGGACGTTTTTCGGCAGAGCGAATAATCCCTCTTAAAACTTTATCGCGGTTAAATTCTTCGCGATCGCCATTTTTCTTAATGACTAATAGGGGCGTCGCTTCTATTCTTTCAAACGTTGTAAAACGGTATCCACATTTTTCACATTCTCGTCGACGACGTATCGCACGTCCTTCATCTGATGGTCGACTATCTACCACTCGTGATCCATTGTAATGGCATTTTGGACATTGCATATCCTCACCTCATTTTCTGCTGACATTATAAACAATATCATCATCTTGATACCTTTATTATAACATGAAAAAGCGGTATTGGTACAGTTGTATCATTTGAACGTTTTAAACTGTTCTATCAACCAATTCTGAACTTGTTCGTAAGTCTCAGCGATTGTTTGACTATTATCTATCACAATATCTGCA
The DNA here is from genome assembly GCF_023299185.1 of Vagococcus lutrae. NCBI lineage: Bacteria > Bacillati > Bacillota > Bacilli > Lactobacillales > Enterococcaceae > Vagococcus > Vagococcus lutrae. The sequence continues at coordinate 117,612 of NZ_CP097017.1, read as the reverse complement.
CGTACTTTTTTTTCTTCAATTGGTAATTGAGAGGCAATACGGTCACGCGCTTGTTGAACAGTGAGTTCGTCTCTTTCCATTAAGCGTGCTATCTGCGTTTTTTCCGGAACATAGACGACCATAATCGCATCAAACGTGCGTTGATAATCCGCCTCATATAATAAAGGAATGTCAAACACAATCAGCGGCACCCTTTCATTTTCCCATTTTTCTTTTGCCATCATCATTTTTTGATGAATTTCTTGATGTAAAATCTGATTTAACATTTCTCGTTTATCTTCATCTTTAAAAATTATTTCTCCTAGCTTTTTTCGATTTAACGAACCATCTTCTAGAAGAATCTCTGTGCCAAAAGTTTTAACGATTTCTGCAAGGCCGTCTGTCCCTGGCTCGACAACTTCACGAGCTATTACATCGGCATCCACTACTGGAATATCATGTTGACGAAAAAAACGTGACACAGTTGATTTCCCTGTTGCAATGCCCCCAGTTAATCCTAACGTATAGGTCATCTTTTACTTCCTTCTTTCTAATGAAGTATTTGACACTTCGGACAAAAATGTGTCCCTCTCTGTGCCACTTTTATTTTCTTGATAGGTGTTTGACATCGGTCACAAGCCTGCCCCGTCTGTCCATAAACTTTAAGCGCTACTTGAAATTTTCCCGCTTCCCCCAGAGCATTTTTATACGTTCGAATCGTCGTCCCACCTGCTGCTACGGCTCGCGCTAGCACTTCAATTATCGCACCGTGTAAGACTTCTATCTCAACTTTTGTCAACGTATTAGCTGGTTGTTCTGGATGAATACGTGCTTGATATAAGGCTTCATCTACGTATATATTTCCCAACCCAGTAACAAGATGCTGATCTAATAATAGTGGCTTAATCGCTTTTACACGTCGCCCTAGCTGTTCTTCAAAAACAGTAAGGTTAAAATCAGGTAACACTGGTTCTGGACCTAGTTTTTTAATCCCACGATATTCTTCTGCTTGGTGCTTGTCGATAAGCGCCATCCGACCAAATTTTCTGACATCTAAATAGCGCAATTCCGTGCCATCATTAAAATGAAACACCACATGCGTATGTTTCATTAACGGGTCATCAGATTGATGAAATTCATACTTTCCTTCCATTCTTAAATGAGAAATCAAATCGAAGTGTGTCAAACGAATAATTAAAAACTTGCCTCTTCTTAAAATAGCTTCGATTGACTCACCTATTAATGCTAGTTTAAATTTTTCAATATCGGTTGTTTCTATAATTTTAGGCCACATCACGCTCACAGACTCAATCGTTTTATTGACAACTAACTGTTCTAAGCCTGTTCTGACAGATTCTACCTCTGGTAATTCTGGCATGTTTCATACCTCTTTCTCTTATATAATAGGAAAAGAGAAAGTAACTATCTCACTTTCTCTTCCTTTATTATTTTGCATCGTACCATGTATCGCCATAGCTACTGTCCGCTCTTAAAGGCACACGTAATGTCGTAATAGTTTCCATAACGTCGGTCACCAGTTTTTCAAGAGCTGGTATCTCGTCAGCGGGCGCTTCAAAGACAAGCTCATCATGAACTTGTAATAACATCGTAGCTTGTAGGCCTTCTGCTTCTATTCGCTTATCTAACTCAATCATGGCCAATTTCAAGATATCGGCAGCACTTCCTTGAATAGGCGTATTAATCGCAGTACGTTCTGCGAAAGAGCGAATATTAAAGTTACGGGCATTAATGTCTGGTAAGAAACGACGACGATGCCACAACGTTTCCACATAACCTTTATCTTTCGCTTCTCTCACAATGTCTTCCATATAAGTTTTAACGCCTGGATATTTCTCAAAGTAAGTATCGATAAAGTGTTTCGCTTCTTTTCGTGTAATACCTAAATTTTGAGATAAACCATAATCACTAATTCCGTAAACAACCCCAAAATTCACTGCTTTAGCTTGGCGACGTAAATTACCATCCACTGTCGCTGTCTCATCTAAGCCAAATACACGACGAGCTGTACTCGCGTGAATATCTTGATCTTCAACAAAGGCTTGAATCAAATGTTCATCTTCACTTATATGAGCAAGCACGCGCAACTCAATTTGAGAGTAATCCGATGCGTAGATTTTCCATCCTTCTTTACGCGGAACAAATGCTTGACGAATTTTACGTCCTTCTTCTAATCGAACGGGAATATTTTGTAGGTTAGGATCGACTGAACTTAATCGACCCGTCTGTGTTAACGTTTGAACATATCGCGTATGAATTTTTTGGTCACCCGGATGAATAACTTTTAAAAGTCCTTCCACATATGTTGACTGAATTTTCATAATTTGACGATAATCTAAAATTTCATCAATAATTGGAGATTCTGTTTTCAGTTGCTCTAAAACATCCACGGCTGTTGAATAACCTGTTTTTGTTTTCTTTATCACGGGTAATTTCATTTTTTCAAATAGAATAACTCCTAATTGTTTCGGTGAGTTTAAATTGAACTCTTCCCCCGCTATTTCAAATACACGTTGTTCAATCTCTTTTAGTCGTTCCGCAAATTCCACTTGCATAGTTTCTAAACGACTAGCATCTACTTTAATCCCCGCCATTTCCATTTTAGCTAAGACTAACGACAATGGTAACTCCATTTCATAGAATAACTCCGTCTGTTGATATTCTTCTAAGCGCTCTAACATGAGCGGATGAATCGCAGTCATTGCTGCCACTTTTCGTGCTAAATGCTCTGCGAATCTTTCTGTTTCTGGAACGGCGCGTTTCGCCCCTTTACCATATACTTGTTCGTCAGTTTCAATCTGATGATAATCATAATGACTCGCTATTTCTGCTAGATCTTCATTCTTATCATTAGTGTCTAATAAATAAGCAGCAATTAGTGTATCAAAGGAAACGCCTTGTAAATCGATGTCTCGTCGATTGAGTGCGACTTTATAGCTTTTAGCATTAAATACTTGCTTTTTATAATCATCACTTGCTAACCATTTTCTTAGTTTTGCGTTTTCAAAGACTTCTTCTCCTATCATGACGTAGGTCTTTTTCCCATTACTAAAGGCGATACCTTCAATAGGTGCGACATGATAGTTTTCCTCCAACATTTCCATATACATGACCATATCATCTGTTAGCATTTCATCTGTCACTTCCGTTACTAACTCGTATGTCACATCTGGTAATGGTTCTTCTAACGCTCCATATTCAGAGGTATCTAGTTTAGCTAAGAAACTATTAAAATCCATTTCTTTATAGAACTGAACTAGATGTTCCACATTTTTACCATTAAAGGCAAGGTCTTCTACTTTTAAAGGAAGTGGGACATCTGTATGGATAGTGGCGAGTTGTTTACTCATAAATGCTTGTTCCCGGTCGTTTATCAAGTTCTCTTTTCGTTTACTTTTTTTCATCTCATCAATGTGGTCGTATACGCCTTCAACAGTGCCATATTCTTTTAATAGCTTAATCGCTGTTTTCTCGCCTATCCCCGTAACGCCCGGTAGATTATCAGAATTATCTCCTGCTAATCCTTTCATGTCGATAATCTGAGCAGGTGTTAACTCATATTTTTCACGGATATGTTCTGGCGTGTAAGACTCTAATTCACTAACGCCTTTAACCGTCACATCTACTCGAATATGCTCATCAGCTAGTTGGGTTAAATCTTTATCGCCAGAGATAATCACGACATCAAATTGTTCGGCGGGTACTTGCTTCGCTAACGTTCCAATTATATCATCGGCTTCATAGTTCATTAATTCAAAATGTTTTACACCAAACGCTTCGACTAATTCACGAATATAGGGCATCTGTTCTTTAAACTCACTAGGTGTTTTAGAACGTCCCGCTTTATAATCAGTATATGTATCATGACGAAACGTCGTTTTTCCTGCATCAAATGCCACTAAAACATGCGTAGGCTTTTCTTTTTCTAACACATTATCAAACATATTATGAAACGCATAAATCGCATTGGTATGTAAACCGTTTCGATTTTTAAAATTATTTAACGCTTGATACAGAGCATAGAATGCGCGAAACGCGACACTATTTCCATCTATTAATAACAGCTTATTTTTTTTACTCATTGACTTATCTCCCATCTTTTCTCTCTTCTATATTTTAACAAACTTATCATCAGAATGCGAAATTAAAAAATGAAGCACAAAAAAACACTCTGTCTAAAAACAGAGTGTTTTGTGCTGATTAGTCGCGTCCAAATATGCGAATAAACGCTAGTAGTAAGTTGATAAAATCTAAGTATAATTGTAAGGCACAGAAGACGGCTAAACCTTTTAGTGTGGCTTCATCTCCTTGCACTTGGTCGTAGTAACGACGAATCATTTGATGATCGTAAGCTGTTAGACCAGCAAAAACTGCAACCATGACTATCGAAATAAACAAATCGGCCGCACTACTTTGAAGAATAAAACCATTAACTAAAATAACGACAATCAAACCAATCAACATACTGCGAAGGGCTTGGCCCATGGCACTTAAATCTTTCTTCGTAGTAGCACCGACAATTGCCATGCTACCGAAAGTTAACGCCGCAGCGATAAAGCCTTTCGTCACACTAGCTTGACTATATAAAGCTAAGGTAACGCTAATCGTAACCCCGTTTAATAGTGAGTAGGCAATAAAACCTGCTAAGGCCATAGTAGGATTGGTTGTCGCTTTACGACCTAAATAAATGACCAATGCTATTTCTGCTACCCATAACATTAAGAATGAGAAACGACTTTGTGTTAACATGCCAATAAACTGCTCATAGAAAACATTCATCATCAAGAACGAGGATAAGGCACTTAAAGCAATTCCGATTCCCAAATATCCATAGATTCTTGCATAGAATTGTGACAAACCATGCTCATTCGTTGAAGCTGTATTATTAAAAGATGGTTGATTCATACTATCACTCCTTATTATCTTACATCTATTATAACGTGTTCCACAATAAAGACCTAATTTTTACTACATAATATTAGGACGTGTTTGTGTTAAAAGACGCTCATACGCACGTTCAAATTTTTGAACATCGCCTGCTCCCATGAAAATCATAACAGCATCGTGATAGTCTAACAATGGCGACACATTATCTTCTGTAATCACGGCGCCACCTTTCTCAATCTTATCTCCTAAGTTTTCAATCTTGACACTTCCTTGTTCTTCACGTGCAGAACCGAAGATGTCACATAAATATACGTGATCTGCTAAGTCTAGTGCTTCAGCAAATTCGTCTAAAAGAGCCACAGTACGCGTAAAGGTATGAGGTTGAAAAACAGCAATCACTTCTTTTTCGGGATACTTTTGACGGGCTCCGTCAATAGTTGCTTTAATTTCTGCAGGGTGATGAGCGTAATCATCCACGATAATCATATCGGTCACTTTTTTCTCTGAAAAACGACGTTTTACCCCACCAAATGTTAATAGCTCTTCTGCCACTTCACGGTCGTCTAACCCTTCCAAGTGGGCAATCGCAATCACTGATAACGCATTATAGACATTATGCAACCCATATGCCGGTACTTGGTAGTGCCCAATCATCTCATTGTTGAAATAGACATCAAAAGCTGAACCTGATGTCGTACGGTTTATATTTTTAACGACAAAATCATTTTCATCACTCATGCCATAATAATAGACGGGAACTTCCACATTTAAACGACGTAATTGTTCATCTTCTCCAAATGCGACAATCCCTTTTTTAACTTGTGTTGAAAAACTTTGAAAAGCATCAAAAACATCCTCAATGCTTTGATAATAATCTGGATGGTCAAAATCAATATTGGTGATAATCGCATAGTCTGGAGCATACGCTAAAAAATGACGACGATATTCACACGCTTCAAACGCAAAAAAGTCTGCTTCAGAAATACCGTGACCCGTCCCATCTCCAATCAGATAACTAGTTGGTTTAATCCCACTGAGCACATGCGCTAACAAGCCCGTAGTACTGGTTTTACCATGGGATCCTGTCACCGCTATACTTGTAAAACTCTTAATCAATTCGCCTATAAAACGATGATATCGTACAACATTTAAACCTTTTTTTAATGCTTCTTGAATTTCAACATGACTATCTTTAAACGCATTTCCCGCCACAACTATCATATTAGACTTTATATTATGCTTATCAAACGGCAAAATCGTAATGCCCGCTTTTTCTAACTCTCTTTGTGTAAAAACATATTCGGTAATATCAGAACCTTGAACATTAAAGCCTTTTTCATGCAATATTAATGCTAATGCGCTCATCCCAGCGCCTTTAATTCCTACAAAATGATAGATTTTATTTTTATCCATTTTCATGAAGATCCTCTTTTCCATGCACATACATAAATGACTAAGTTAATTTACTATGTTTCTTAACCTATCTATTATCGTATATTTTTGTTCTTTTTTCAACCAAAAAACTTACCTATCACTTCTGATAGGTAAGTTTTAGGAATTAAAATATTTATTTGCTCGTAACTGTGACTGTTCTTCATCCATTATACCTGATAAAGATTTTTCTAAACGCATTTTCTTTTTAGGCATTGGCTGGTTAGTCACATCAGATTCTGAAGCCTTTCGATGATTTAAATCATTGTCAGTATTTGTTATTTTATCTTCTTCAAAATCAGGGTTAACCGTGTCAAATAGCAAGTAATCTTTCTTCTCTTCTTTAATTTGATTCGCTAATTCTGCGCTTTTCCACACATTCGTTTTAGACTCACTCATTAATGATTCAGGCAATTGCTTAGGACGAAAAGGGGCTTGATGCGACATTTTACGCACGGATGTCGTCTTTTCAAACGTTTGATTCTTTTTTTCATTATTCAGCGTCGTTTGATATATAGGTCGATGTGACCGACGATTTATCCTTGATTCTGTTTGCTTTATTTCAGGTCGCTTAGCACTAGACATTTCCCTACTACGACGCTCAGGTAATTGCTGAGCATGTTGCGATTTATTTTTTAATGCCTCTTTTTCTTGTGTATAATTTTCTTTTTTTAAACGTGTCTGAGTCGTCTCTTCTTTGACTGATTCAGTAGTTTTTGACACGTTTGCTTTTTTATTGACGTAAGTATCTACATTTCCAGACAATAACGTATCTGGTTCTCCTTCAAATAAAATACGCTTGGTTTCATTAGCAAGCCTAACAGGCTCATCGTCTGATACTAATGGAAAACGAAAATGCTTGCGTTCTGACATACTCTCCATTTTTTCCCCGCCTCATCTTTCTCACTATCTTCTCTATTGTAGCACACCTATCTCAAATAAAAAATATCCAAAAAAACAGTTCATTCAACAAAATCACTTGTTGAACGAACTGTTCTACATTAAAAATTTTTGATTAAAATAAATCACGATTATAACGTGTTTCCTTATGGCGTAAGAAAAATGCCTGTAAGCCAGAGGTTTTTTCTGTTAGCCAAGCATTTGTTGGCATAATCGTAATAACGAACAAGAAGATAACTAAAACAAAAGATATAATATTTAATAAACTATTTTCCTGAGCGACATTCACACGACCAAGGATAAAATTAGCAATCAGTAAGACCGCACTTCCTTTACCCGTAATCCCTGTGTCACGATTACGTCGAACAGTAAGCGACAGAAAGGGTAAAATAGTCGCTAATACGAACACTAAATAAAGAATCATGACGCCACCCATCGACATCAAAAGTGCCAAGACATCTGCCTCATTGTCAATGGCTACTAAAGCTGATGTTCCGATGATTTTCATAATAAAATAGGCGATAAACACTGTATGAACAATCCCATAAACTAATACTGGCCACCAGTAACCTGCACGTGTCGTTCTTCCTTTAAAATCAACATATCCTTTAAAAAAATCTTTCATTGCCTGTCCAAAGCTCACTTTACCTGGACGTTGTTCGATTCTAGCCATTTTCTCTCTCTCCTTCTATTCCCTTATTAAACTGACGCGACTTCACTAATCCATGCTGGCACTGCCGCAATGGCTTCTGACATACCTTCAGGCTTTTTACCACCTGCTTGAGCCATATCGGGACGGCCACCACCGCCACCATTAATCATTGGTGCAATAGCTTTAATAAGGTCTCCTGCTTTATAGCCTTTTTTAACCATGTCATCGCTCATTGCGACTAAGAGATTCGCTTTTCCTTCATTCACTAACCCTAATACTAAAATATCAGATACCGCTTTTTGTTTCCACTGATCAGCCAGTTGGCGTAATTGATTCATATCTTTTACCGCCACTTCTTTTGCTACATAAGTAATGCCTGATTCTGATGCCACGTCATTAAAAATAGCACCAGCTTCTTGATTTGCCATTTTAGCTAAAAGCTGTTCATTTTCTTTTTGAGCTTGTTTTAATTGTTCTTGAAGAGCTATCACTTTTTGTGGCACTTCTAAAATGCGTTTACTTTTCACTAATTCAGCCGTCGCCTTCAACGTATTCTCACGCTCTACTAAATATTGATACGCTTTTTCTCCTGTCACAGCCTCAATCCGGCGAACTCCTGCACCAATACCTGATTCAGAAATCAATTTGAAAACACCAATTTCTGATGTGTTTCCAACATGGACACCTCCGCATAATTCTAGAGAATAATCTGAAACATTTACGACGCGGACATTTTGACCATACTTTTCACCAAAGAGAGCCATGGCACCCATTTCCTTAGCCGTTTCAATATCTGTTTCGACTGTCATAACAGGTAGCTGTTGCCAGATTTTTTGATTCACGATACTTTCCATTTTTTCTAGTTCTTCTTTCGTCACTTGACCAAAATGCGTAAAATCAAAACGTAAATAATCTGGTGTAACGAGTGAACCAGCTTGATTAGCATGTTCACCTAAGACGTCTTTAAGTGCTTGATGAAGTAAGTGAGTCGCTGTATGATTTTTAATCACAGCACGACGTCGTGCGTGATCGACAACAAGACGATACGTTTGTCCTTCCATTAAAGACGTTTCTAAGCGTATATGATGAAGAGGTTGCCCATTTGGTGACTTTTGAACATCATCTACTGTACCGACTAAGCGACCTTCATTATCATAAATCCAACCCGTATCAAAAATCTGTCCACCCATTTCAGCATAGAAAGGTGTTTGGTTGAATATCGCTTCTACTTCTTCTACATCACTAACGACCGCTTCTGAGATACGTTCATCATTTGCGACTAACGCTACTAAAGTAGCTTCATTCTCTAAACAATCGTATCCTGTAAACGTACTTGCCTCTTTTATCGCAAGAAGTGTTTCAGATTGTAAAGACATAGACCCTACTTCTTGACGTGCTTGACGTGCTCGTTCTCTTTGTTGTTCCATTTCTTTTTCAAACCTTGCGTGGTCAACCGATAGGCCTGCATCTTCAGCAATTTCTTCTGTTAATTCAACAGGGAACCCATACGTATCATAAAGTTTAAAGATAACTTCACCACTCAACTCATTTACTGCTTTTTCCTTTAAGTCACGAATCACTTCTTCTAAAATAGAAAGCCCATCATTAATCGTTTCATGGAAACGTTCTTCTTCAGTTTTGATGACTTTTGAAATAAATTCCTTTTGCTCCAACACTTCAGGATAGTGCGCAGACATAATACTACCCACAACCGGAACGAGTTGATGCATAAACGGTTTATGAATGCCTAGTTTTTTACCATGCATAACAGCACGTCTTAGTAGACGACGTAAAACATAGCCACGACCTTCGTTTGAAGGTAACGCCCCATCGCCAATCGCGAAAGCAACAGCACGAGTATGGTCGGCAATTACCTTAAAGGAAACATCTACTTGCTCATCTTCTCCATAGATTTTATCCACCGCTAGTGCTTCTGTGGCTTTAATAATCGGCATAAATAAATCTGTTTCAAAGTTCGTTGGAGTATCTTGTAAAACGGAGACTAACCGTTCTAGTCCCATACCTGTATCAATGTTTTTATGAGGCAGTGGCTCGTAGGTATCCTCTTCAGTATGATTGAATTCAGAAAATACTAAATTCCAGATTTCAAGATAACGCTCGTTTTCCCCACCTGGATAGTTTTCTGGGTCGTCTTCTGCTACATCATTGTAGCTCTCACCACGATCATAAAAAATTTCTGAGTTAGGGCCACTAGGTCCCACTCCAATTTCCCAAAAGTTATCAGCTATATCAATCACACGATCCTCAGATAAGCCGATTTTTTCTTGCCATAATCGGCGAGCTTCACTATCTTCTGGATGAACAGTCACATACAACTTATCTGGGTCAAGCGCTAACCATTTTTCATCCGTTAAAAATTCCCATGCCCAAGTAATCGCTTCTTCTTTAAAATAATCACCAATTGAAAAATTCCCTAACATCTCAAACATGGTATGGTGACGAGCTGTTTTCCCGACATTTTCAATATCATTTGTTCTGATACTCTTTTGAGCATTGGTTAAACGAGGGCTCTCTGGTACGGCCGTGCCATCAAAATATTTTTTTAAAGTTGCCACACCTGAGTTAATCCAAAGTAACGTTGGATCTTCTACAGGAATCAATGACGCACTCGGCTCGACATGATGCCCTTTCTCTTTAAAAAAATCTAAAAATAGTTGACGTGTTTCACTACTACTTAATGCTTTCATCTCTATAATCTCCTTTTTCTTTCATAAAAAAACATCATTGCAAAACAAGGACGACGAGCGCGGTACCACCTTGTTTGCAATGATGTCGATCATTACCTCTCAAACATCGTAACGTGATGTAGCGTAATATTTTTCAATATTAACTCAAGCAAGGGAGCTTTTTAATCCTAACTTATTTTTCTCGCACCAAATGAAAAATTCTCTGAACAGTCTCACATTAAAAAATATCCTTGTAGTTAAATTATAATCAAGCCAGATTTAATTGTCAATTGCTTTATCGTTCTACTCGATACCGATTTCAGCACGCACTACATCGGCAATCTTATCAACATAATAGTTAACTTGTTCAACCGTTGGCGCTTCAGCCATGACCCGTAATAATGGTTCTGTTCCAGACGGACGTACTAATATACGACCATTTCCATCCATTTCACGCTCAGCTTCTTCGATGACAGTTTTAATCGCAGGATACGTCATCGCACCGGCTTTATCACTCACTCGAATGTTAACAAGTTTTTGCGGATACTCTTCTACTTCAGCTGCTAGCTCAGAAAGTTTTTTACCCGTTTGTTTCATGACATTCATTAACTGAATACCTGAAAGCATACCGTCTCCTGTCGTATTATAATCTAAGAAAACAATATGCCCTGACTGTTCACCGCCAAAGTTGTACCCATTTTTACGCATTTCTTCCACGACATAACGGTCACCAACTTGTGTTTGTAAGGCCACCATTCCTTGTGCCTCAACCGCTTTATGAAAACCTAAATTACTCATAACAGTTGAAACAATCGTATTGTGATTTAACAAATGATGCTCGTTTAAATATTTCCCACAAATATACATAATTTTATCGCCGTCGACAATATTTCCTTTTTCATCCACTGCGATGACGCGGTCGCCATCTCCATCAAAAGCTAAACCTAAATCTGCTTCTTTTTCAACCACAAATGCCGCCAACGCTTCTGGATGAGTCGAGCCAACTTGGTCATTAATATTTAAGCCGTTATATTGCGTTCCCATTGTATGAAAATCTGCTTCTAAATCTGCAAAAACACGATTTACCAATGGCGCTGTTGCACCATATGCGGCATCTAAACACACAACCATACCTTCAAAATCAGTATCGACTGTTTCTGTTAAAAATTGAGAATACTTCAGTAAGCCTTCTGGGTAGTCCTCTAAAATACCTAACCCTTTTGCAGACGGACGAGGTAGTGTGTCTTCTTCTGCATCAAGCAACGCCTCGATTTCTAATTCTTCATCATCAGCTAACTTAAATCCGTCCGGTCCAAAGAATTTTATTCCATTATCTTCTGCTGGATTATGTGAAGCAGAAATCATAACACCCGCATCTGCTTTTTGTACTCGTGTTAAATAAGCCACAGCAGGTGTAGAGATTACTCCTAATTGTAACACTTCGATACCAACTGACATTAAACCCGCTACTAACGCTTGTTCTAACATTTGTCCTGAGATACGTGTATCTCTACCAACTAAAACTTGAGGACGTGTTTCTTCATCTTGGTGATGTTGAACTAATACATGACCACCACATCTTCCTAGTTTAAATGCTAGTTCTGGTGTTAATTCTTGATTGGCAATGCCTCGTACACCATCAGTTCCAAAATATTTACCCATTCTCTATTCACCTATTTCATTAAAATTTACCAATTATTTGGTTTCATCTGTTTCTTTAACTTTTGATTCTTCTTTTTCTTTAGATGATGACTGATTTTTTTCAGATGTTTCTTTTGTCGGCTTCATTTCCGGAATGACGGTGACATCTGTCACAGTCGGTTCTAACGTCACGTTAGGAATAGCCTCAAAACGATACGATTGTGTTGTTTTACGATTAATAGACGAGGTGTCCACGATAATAACGGCTTCTTCAACCTGATCTAACGCTTCACGAGGTCCAGTAACTTTTACATGATCAATCGTAGGTTCAAATCGATAAGACGCAACGCCCTCAGGTATCGATCCTGACTGATTCACTTTAATTGGAACAGACTTCGTTGGTGCGGTAATAGTCAATCTTACCGTTACAACAGAAGGGACTGCAATCACCCCTAAAACGTTACCTTTATCATCGATTGGTAAAACTGTCACTTGCTTAGTAAAATCAGAGGATACTTCCTTGTCATCAATAGATACAATCACATCCGAAATTTTTTGTAGCGTTTGTTCTCCTGCTGTTATCGATACCGTTTCAGGTTCTACTGTAATATCAGTTAAATCGTATCCTTGTTTCAATAAACTATCATTTAAGCGCGGAGAAACTTTAAATGAACTCGTTTTCCGACGTTCGAGCGTCACAAAAATACTTTCTTTCTCTAACGTTGCACTGACAGCCCGATTTAATCCGTCTATTTTAAGTGGAACTTCATAGGTTCCTTCTTTAAAATCGGTTAAATCTGCAACCACAGAAAAATTACGCGTTTCTTCCGCCTTTTCTGTATCTAGCAATACTTTGTTCGCACTTTGTAAATAAACATTGGTTTCTTCTTCATAGCCAGATACAAAATATTTTTGGTCATCATAGATAAGTTTTATTTTAACATTTTCAGCAACATCTGATAACTCTTTCATCGTATTTCCAGCTTCATTTCGACTAACCAAACGACTTTCCGGATTGGCATTAAAGAACAATAACATCGCAAACATAAACGATAAAACAATCGTAAAGGCTTTCGTTGTCGTTAGTTTATTTATCATGATTAGCCCCCTTTGAGAACCCTTCAAAGAAAGAAGCGAGTAATTTGTCTTCTTTTGGCTCATGTTTTTCGACTAACTCATGTGTTAATATGTCTAAATATTCTTCTTTTGTTAGATGTGGTAATAGTTTGCCATCTTTCGTAATACTCACATCACCCGTTTCTTCTGAAACAATTATAGTTAATGCATCACTCACTTCGCTGATACCCAAAGCTGCCCGATGACGGGTACCAAATTCTTTAGGAATACTGTCATTTTCAGATAGCGGTAAATAAGCCGATGCAGCAGCAAGTTTCCCGTCTTTCACAATCACAGCACCGTCATGTAACGGTGTATTGGGAATGAATATATTGATTAACAATTCACCCGATATCGCTGCATTTAACGGAATTCCTGTTTCGATAAAATCTTCCAAACCTGTTTTTCTCCCGATTGTGATGAGCGCACCAATTTTTCGTTTTGACATATATTGAATAGCCTTGTCAAAACTTTGAACCATATACTCTTCTTTTCTCAAGTCGGTGTTACTCTTACGAGAAAAGAAGGAGCCACGACCTAAATGTTCAAGTCCCCGTCTCACTTCCGGTTGGAAAATAATGATAGTGGCAATGACGCCGTATGTGATGACTTGATTCATTAACCACGATACAGTGTTTAAACCGACCACACCACTGACAACACGAATAATTAAAATGACCGCGATTCCTTTCAACACTTGAATAGCTTTAGTCCCACGTAATAAGTCCATTAACTTATAAATGAGATACCAAACAACTAAAATATCCAAGATATTAACTAAGAAACCTCGCGTCATAATATTCTGCTGTAAAATATCATTCCAAGCTTGGAGATTAAATATTTCGCTAAGTTTTATCACATTCGCTTCTCCCCTTTGGTATGACTTGGTTATTTTTTTATTATAACATATAGAGTTAAATTGGTTTAGTAATTATTTCAATCTATTATCTATTAAAGATAATTGACCATGACAACGACAGCGATACTTTTTCGTGTCTATTTTCTTAAAACGATGTATTTTCTGTTCACACGATAAACATTGGTATAGATAGGGATACTCTTCATCGCGTCTGAGATTGGGCACATAACGTAAACCACCCGTTTGTTTTAATAAACGTTTAAAATCCTGATCACGATGTCGATATCCTTTTCCCATTAAATGAAGATGATAGTGACACAGTTCATGTAAAATCACTTGTACAAAGATCGTCGCCGATAAACGCTCTAAAACTAACCAATTGAATTCTAAGTGATGATTATCAAGACGATAACGACCACCCGTTGTTTTCAACCTATTATTATAGCTTGCACGATGCCGAAAAGGTTTATTAAAAAATGCCACTGAAATCTCACAAACTAAGTTGGTAAGCCAATGATTAGTGGCTTGAATTTTAACTGGTGTTTCTTCTATTAACTTTTGGTACCGTGCTATTTTTTCTTTATTGTGCACTGTCTTTTGGCTGTTTCATCGTCAATGATATACGCTGTTTATCTAACTCAACTTTTTCTACCCATACGGTCACAACATCTCCGACTGAAACAATATCTCGAGGATGTTTAACAAACTTGGTACTCATTTTTGATAAATGGACTAAACCGTCTTGCTTTACACCAATATCGACAAACGCACCAAAGTCTACAACATTACGAACAGTCCCCTCAAGTTCCATTCCAACCAGCAAATCTTTCATTTCTAAAACATCTTGTCGTAATAAAGGTGCTGGCATATCTTCGCGCAAATCGCGACCCGGCTGTTTTAACGCTTCGACAATATCTTCAAGGGTTTGCTCACCAACTTCAAGTTCTTTTGCCAATTTTTTAACAGAAATCGCCTCTAGTTTATCCGTCGCCTCTTTACTACCTAGTTCTTCAAGGTCAATCTCTAGACGTTGCAACAACGCTTTAGTCGTATCATATGACTCTGGATGAATACTTGTATTATCTAATGGTGACTTTCCGTCTAAAATTCGTAAGAAACCAACCGACTGCTCAAATGCTTTAGGCCCTAAGCGCGGTACTTTTTTAAACTCATTTCGACTATTGAACGCCCCATTTTCCTCACGATAAGCTACTAGATTTTTAGCTGTCGCTTTTGTTAAACCTGATACATGCTCTAACAGTTGAGGACTAGCTGTATTAACATTTACCCCGACTTGGTTGACGGCAGTTTCGACCACAAAGGACAGCTGCTCGTTCAGTTGTTTTTGTGAAACGTCATGTTGATACTGCCCGACTCCCACTGCTTTCGGGTCGATTTTCACTAATTCCGCTAAAGGATCTTGTAAACGGCGAGCAATACTAACCGCACTACGTTCTTCTACTTGAAGGTCTGGAAACTCCTCTCTCGCCACTTCGCTCGCAGAATAAACCGATGCTCCTGCTTCATTTACAATCACATAGTAAACCGTTTCTTCTAGCGCTTTTAAGTTTTCTGCTACAAATTTTTCAGATTCACGGCTCGCGGTACCATTACCAATTGCTACCATTTCGACGTGATATTTTTTAATCAATTCTTGGAATTTTGTTGCAGCTTCAGCACGTTTGGCATGACTAGCTGGTTTATGTGGATAAATCACATCGATTGCTTCCACTTTTCCAGTTTCATCGACAATTGCTAATTTACAACCGGTACGATACGCTGGGTCAAATCCCATCACTACTTTTTTCTTTAAAGGTGATTGTAATAATAGGTGACGCAAGTTTTCGCCAAAGATATCAATCGCTTGCTGATCCGCTTGTTCTGTTAAATTACTACGTATTTCTCGTTCAATCGCTGGTCCAATAAAACGTTTATAACTATCCTCGTAGGCATTTCTGACATAACTGACAGCTGGACTTGATGTTTTATTTCCAATAAGTTGTTCGTCAAAATAAGCCATAACTTTCTCTTCCTCAACACTCACTGAAACTTTTAATATGTCCTCTTTCTCACCACGATTCATAGCTAACACGCGGTGCGAAGCCACTTTAGCTACCGGTTCTTGATGATCATAGTACATTTCATATACTTTCTTCTCATCTTTTTCGACTTGTTTCCCCTCTGTTACCAAGACACCTGTCCGCTCAGCAAAGTTTCGTAGCCATTGACGATATTTAGGCTCATCGCTAATCGTTTCAGCCATGATTTCATGTGCACCGCTTAAAACGTCTTCTATGGTCGTCAATTCTTTTTCTTCGTTAAAATACTTCTGTGCTTCTGCTTCTACTTCTGCTTGATTTGGCAATGATAATAACCATTCTGCCAATGGCAATAGTCCTTTTTCTCTGGCAATCGTTGCTTTCGTACGACGTTTTTGTTTGTATGGACGATACAAATCTTCTAATTGTTGAAGTTTCGTCGCTTTTACTATCTCACGCTCTAACTCTTCGGTTAATTTACCTTGTTCATCGATTAAACGGAGAACTTCACTTCTTCTTGTTTCCAAGTTTTCAAGGAAACGATGACGTTCTAATATTTCTTGAATCGCTACTTCATCTAGACTACCTGTCATTTCTTTACGGTATCGTGCAATAAACGGAATTGTATTGCCTTCTTCAATTAGCGACAAGACCGTCTTCATTTGTTTCATTGCATAACGGTTATCTAACTCTTGCATCAGCAAGTTCATAATTTGTTGATTTTTATCTTTTGACATACTTTGTTTCTCCTTCTCAACCATGACATTTTCTGCTATTTTATGGTAACATACTTTCTCTTTAGACACACATCATTCCATTTAACCCTACAAAAAAACGTGACAACCGATGATTGTCACGTTGACTGTGCTCATAACTATTGGTTTTCATTTTGGAAATTTAATTGAATACCTGGTTGATCTAATGCAATCTCTGTTACTTCATATGTTAGACGCTCAATCATCGAGAATAACGGCTTCATTAATTCATCTAACTCTGCAGGTTCTAATTCATCTGCAGTTTTAATTGTACGATGTAAAACCGTTACTAATTGGTTAACTGCACCAGTTAAAGCAAATTGTTCAAAGACCACTTTGAAAACAACGCGAAGACCTAGTACGCTATCACGATCATGTTTAAAGTTTGGCTCTTCAGACATATCTATCGGTTTAATCTCTACACGAATTTCTGTTTCGCTATCTGTTTCTTGATGATAATCATAGTGAAAAGCTTCCACCATCTCTTTTTGTCTAATAATTTCCATGACTAATCTCCCTATCCATCACAAATTACTCTTAATTCTTAAGAGTTTTCACTTCTCTATTATATCATGAATTATTTAAAAATGCGTTTAAAATTCCTAGGATAACAAAAAAGACAGAAAGTTAAACTTTCTGTCTTACGTCCGAATAGATGTTGCGATATTTAAAATGGTTTTAAGCGTGAATAGGTAATCCTAACGCCATTTCAGCTGTATCCATAACAGATTCTGCTAATGATGGGTGAGAATGAATTGTTAAAGCAATATCTTCTGCATTCATACCAGCTTCAATTGCTAAACCTAATTCCGCAATAATGTCACTTGCGTTAATTCCTGCTACTTGTGCACCGATAATAACATTATCTTCTTTCGTTGTCACAAGACGTACAAATCCTTCAGTTTGGTTCAATGAAAGCGCACGACCGTTACCACCAAGTGGGAATTTCGTAGCTTTTACATCTAAGCCTTCTTCTTTAGCTTGTTTTTCAGTGTAACCCACTGTTGCTAATTCAGGATCTGTAAATGCCACTGCTGGCATACCAATATAGTCAACGGCTACAGGTTTTCCAGCAATTGCTTCTGCAGCAATTTTTGCTTCATAACTAGCTTTATGTGCTAAAGCAGCGCCTGGTACGATGTCTCCAATAGCAAAGATAGATTCAACGTTTGTACGTCCTTGTTCGTCTACCATTACTAGACCACGGTCGTTCATTTCAACGCCCGCTACTTCTAAACCAAGCTCGTCAGTGTTAGGACGACGACCAACTGTTACCATCACGTAATCAGCTTCGATTGATTGCTCTTTACCGTCTGCTTCATAAGTTACTGTGACGCTGTCGCCATTGTCTACAGCACCTTTAGCCATAGCATTTGTTACGACTGTCATACCTTTTTCTTTGAATGATTTTTCGACTAAACGAACCATATCTTTTTCAAAGTTAGGAATAATTTGTGGTGAACCTTCTAAAATAGTCACTTCTGAACCTAAGTTAGCATAAGCGCCACCTAATTCAGCACCGATGACACCGCCACCGACAATCACTAATTTTTTAGGTACTTCTGTTAAGTTTAATCCGCCTGTTGAGTCGATAATGCGACCACCGAATTTAAATCCTTTAATTTCGATTGGACGACTACCAGTTGCAACAATCGCATTGTTAAATGAGTAAGTTTGTGCTTCGTCACCGTGAATCACACGTAAGTTATGTCCATCGATGAAGAATGCTTCCCCATTTAAAATTTCAACTTTATTTTTCTTTAATAGGAATTCAACACCTGATGTTAATTTGTTAACAACAGTATTGTTTTTCCAGTTTTGTGTTTGTTCAAAGTCTAGAGAGACTTTTTCAGTTTTTACACCAAAAATTTCTGAATCTAAGGCTTCTTGATATTTGTGTCCGGCACTAATAAGTGCTTTTGAAGGAATACATCCTACGTTTAAACAAACGCCTCCGATATATTCACGTTCAATGATCGCAACTTTCTGTCCCATTTGTGCTGCACGAATTGCTGCAACGTATCCTCCTGGGCCAGCTCCAATTACGACTGTATCTAGTTCAATTGCGAAATCTCCAACTACCATTCAAGAATCATCCTTCCATTAATAATAATTCTGGATCTGCCAACAATCTCTTAATATTGTTCATTGCACTTTGAGCTGTGGCACCATCAACGATTCGATGATCGAAGCTTAGAGATAATTTCATAACGCGGCCTACTGCTAATTCTCCATCTTCGTTTACGATTGGCTGTTGTTTGATAGTTCCGACACCTAAAATAGCAACTTCAGGGTAGTTGATAACTGGAGTAAACCAAGCACCGCCTACAGACCCTATGTTACTAATTGTAACCGTTCCATTGCGCATGTCAATAGCTGAAAGTTTTCCTTCATGAGCTAAAGCTGCTTTTTCGTTAATTTCATCAGCAATATCAAACATACTCTTCATGTCGGCATGTTTTACGTTTGGTACGTATAAGCCGTGATCTGTATCAGTTGCGATACCGATATTGTAGTAATGTTTGTAAACCACTTCATCTGTTGCATCGTCAATTGAAGCATTTAAGATTGGGTATTTTTTCATTGTTGCAACAAGTGCTTTAACAACATATGGTAAGAAAGTTAATTTTGTATCGCGACTTGCAGCGACATCTTTAAATTTCTTACGGTGATCCCATAATTGTGACACTTCAACTTCATCATGCAATGTGACATGTGGGGCTGTGTGTTTGCTATTTACCATTGCTTTAGAAATAGCCTTACGAGTCATTGTCATTTTCTCGCGTGTTTCTTGTTCAGCAATGCCAACAAATGGTGTTGCTGGTTGTGCTGCTTCTTTAGTTGCTGCTGGTTTTTCTTCAGTTGCTGCTGTTGCTTCTGGAGCTGCTACTGATGATCCGCCTGCTGCAAATGTATCGATATCTTCACGTGTCACACGACCTTTTTTACCAGTCGGTGTCACTAAAGTAATATCCACACCTTTTTCACGTGCATATTGACGCACTGAAGGCATCGCTAAAACGCGTGTTGAAGGTTTACCTGTAGGCTCAGATGAAGCTGCTGCTTTTGGTTGAGCTTCTGCTGCAACTGGCGCTTCAGGTGTTGCTCCGCCTGCACTTGGAACGCTGTCGTTGTGACCAGGTGCATCAATTTCGATTAGCACGTCACCAACATTCGCGACTGTCCCTTCTGGTACAACAACATTTACAACCGTCCCTGTTACAGGTGATGGGATTTCTTCTACTGATTTATCGTTTTGAACTTCAAGCATTGTGTCGTCTTCGTTAATAGTATCGCCAGCTTTGACAAACCATTTAACGATTTCGCCTTCTGCAATCCCTTCACCGATATCTGGAAGTTTGAATTGGAAAACAGCTTTCGCTGCACCTGTTTCTGCAGGAGCAGCTGCTTCTACAGCAGGAGCTTCTTCTTCATCAGATTCATGTCCCGGTGCATCGATTTCGATTAACACGTCACCCACGTTAGCAACTGTTCCTTCTGGTACAACGACCTTCAAGACTTTACCAGTCACAGGTGATGGGATTTCTTCTACTGATTTATCATTTTGGACTTCTAACATTGTGTCGTCTTCGTTGATAGTGTCGCCTTCTTTAACGAACCATTTAACGATTTCGCCTTCTGCGATTCCTTCACCAATGTCAGGTAGTTTAAATTTAAACGCCATTATTTAACTCTCCTCTTCTATTCAAATTAGAATTCGTAAATTTCACGGACTTTTTCTTCGATGTCGTTAGCATTTGGTAACCATGAGTTTTCTGCTTGACCAAATGGATAAACTGTATCAGGCGCTGAAACACGTCCGATAGGCGCTTCAAGAGATAAGATAGCACGTTCAGAAATTTCTGATGCAACTTGTGCTCCTACACCTGCTTGTTTTTGAGCTTCTTGTACAACTACTACACGACCTGTTTTTTCAACAGAGGCAATAATTGTTTCAACATCTAAAGGAGCGACTGTACGTAAATCAACAATTTCTACTGAGATGTTTTCTTTTTCTAATTTATCAGCGACTTTAATCGCTTCACGAACCATAGCACCGTATGTAATAACAGTGATGTCTGATCCTTCGCGTGTAATAGCTGCTTTATCTAAAGGAACTGTGTACTCTCCTTCAGGAACTTCTTCACGGAATGAACGATATAGTTTCATATGTTCTAAGAATACAACAGGGTCATTGTCGCGAATAGCTGAAATTAAAAGACCTTTTGCATCATATGGGTTACTTGGAATCACTACGCGGATACCAGGTGATTGTGCAATTAAACCTTCTAAGTTGTCTGCGTGCATTTCTGGTGTATGTACACCACCACCAAAAGGCGCGCGGATAGTAATAGGTAAGTTACGAGTACCACCCATACGGTAACGTGTACGTGCCATTTGACCAACAATTTCGTCAAATACTTCAAACACGAAGCCAAAGAATTGAATTTCTGGAACTGGACGGAAGCCTTCTAAAGCTAAACCAAACGCCAATCCACCAATACCTGATTCTGCTAACGGTGTATCAAACACACGCTCTTTACCATGTTTTTCTTGTAAGCCTTCAGTTGCACGGAAAACCCCACCGTTTTTACCAACGTCTTCACCGAAGATTAGGACGTTTTCGTCTTTACCAAGTTCTAAATCGAGTGCATCTGTAATGGCTTGGATCATTGTTTTTTGTGCCATGCTTATTTCGACTCCTTCGCTTTGTAGATTTCAATTTGTTCTGCAACGTTTTGAGGTGAATTTTCAAACATATGCTCTAAGAATTCAGACACTGTTTGTTTTGGTGCAGCGTCAGCTTCTTTAATAGCTGCTGCGATTTCCTCTTTTGTTTTTTCGATAATTTCTTCTTCTTTTTCTTCAGACCATAAACCTTTTTCAGTTAAGAAAATACGGAAACGGTTTAATGGATCACGTTTTTCCCAATAGTCTTCGATATCTTGTGTACGGTAACGTGTTGGATCATCACCTGAAAGTGTATGTGGTCCGTAACGATATGTTAATGTTTCAATTAAAACAGGACCATTACCTGCAACTGACCATTCTCTTGCATGTTTTGTTACAGCATAAACTGCTAACGGGTCCATACCGTCTACTTGAACACCTGGGATACCAGCTGCTACTGCTTTTTGTGCTAATGTTTCAGCGGCTGTTTGAACTTCACGTGGTGTTGAAATAGCGTAACCGTTGTTTTGAATGAAGAATACAGCGTTAGCTTTATAAGCACCTGCAAAGTTAATTCCTTCGTAGAAATCCCCTTGTGAAGAACCACCGTCACCAGTGTAAGTGAACGCGACAGCGTCTTTTCCACGTTTTTTAAGTCCTAGCGCTACTCCAGCTGCTTGAACGATTTGTGCTCCGATAATAATTTGTGGAGGTAATGCTTTTAAGTCCTCAGCGAATTTACTTCCATCTATATGTCCACGTGACCATAAGAAAGCTTCTTTTAGTGGTAAGCCGTGTTGTACAAGTTGTGGAACATCACGGTAACCTGGTAATAAGTAATCTTCTTTTGTCATTGCAAAATGACTTGCTAATTGACTTGCTTCTTGACCAGCTGTTGGTGCATAGAAACCTAAACGACCTTGACGGTTTAAAGCTGTTGAACGTTGGTCTAATACACGTGACCATACCATTCTTGACATTAACTCTACTAATTCGTCGTCAGATAAATCTGGCATCAAATCAGGATTTGTCACTTTCCCGTTTTCGTCTAATACTTGTAGTGTCGAAAATTCTTTGTTGATGTTTTTCAACTGTGCTTCGAAATCAAGCTGTTTAATCTTTTTCTTCGCCATTACTACACATTCCTCTCTTATTTCACATATTAGTTGTCTTAAACAGAAAAGTTATCTGTATTACTTTTCCGCTTTCACATTCTCAATTTAACACGAGTAATTGGTAATTGCAAGTAATAAGTTTACATCTTGTGTAAATCATGTATATCTCAACAAAGTCCATCAAATCAAAGTTTGTGAAGAATTAGATAAACTGTGTAAGTGTTTTAAAAAATACAAGATTGTGTTTCTAAGCTGTTACACCACGACTATAACAAGATTAGTTTTCTGTTACACTTTCTGTTCTATTTATTATTTAATAATCGTTTTAAAAGAAAAAACTCTCAGAAAATTTCTGAGAGTTTCAATCTTATAACCATTCTTTATTCACTTTGATATAAATACGTTTTGCTATTTCAGTAGTCACGATATACGCTGCAACAATTCCAATCAACCATGGCCAATAATTGCTTGGTAGCGGCATAAAATCAAACCCGGTACGCAGTGGGGTAATAACAATTACTAAGCCCACGACAATAGCGAATAAACTAGAGATGAGCAGTGACGGACTTGCAATACTTTCGATAAATGGTAGTTTCTTCGTACGTAAGACATGAACGACTACAGTCTGTGTAATAAGCCCTACTAAGAACCAACCAGCTTGGAACAATCCTTGTTCAGCAACAGTATTAGCACCAAATATATGCCACATGATAAAGAAAGTTAAGATATCAAAAATACTACTTACAGGTCCTAAAATAACCGTAAATCTCAAAAGACTTCCCGTTTTCCAATGAACGGGTTTAATAATATCTTCTTCATCGACGTTGTCCCACGGTGTCGTTAACTGTGCAAAGTCATAAACAAGGTTTTGAACTAACAATTGAATGGACAACATAGGCAAGAACGGTAGAAACGCACTTGCGACTAACACAGAGAAAACATTCCCGAAGTTAGAACTGATGGTAATCTTGATATATTTCATCATATTACTAAAAACTTTACGACCTTCTAAAATACCGTCAGCCAAAACGTTCAGACTCTTTTCTAATAAAATAATTGAACTAGCATCTTTCGTAATATCCGCTGCCGTATCCACAGAGATACCAACATCGGCTTTTCTTAAAGCGGGAGCATCATTAATTCCATCTCCCATAAAACCAACAGTATGGCCTTTATTTTGTAAAACTTGGATGATACGTGACTTTTGCATTGGAGATAGTTTTGCAAATAAATTAATGCCTTCTGCTTTTTCTTGTAATTCTAAATCAGACATTTCTTCTAATTCATGCCCATTTAAAACTTTGTCAACTTCAATTCCGACGTCCGCACAGACTTTACGTGCGACTATCTCATTATCACCTGTTAGCACTTTTACATTGACACCATGTTCATGTAAAGATGAAATAGCGGATATCGCAGATTTTTTCGCTGGATCTAAAAATCCTACGTAGCCAACTAGAATCATTTTTTCTTCGTCTTCAATCGTATAGACAGGCTCTTGATGAACATCTTCTCTGTAAGCTACCGCAATAACACGCATACCTCGTTCATTCATTTCAACGTTGACTGCACGCATGGATTTTTCTAATTCTGGCGTGATTTCTACGACTTCACCATCTAATTCAACATGCGTGATGATTTCAGACATCTCTTCAACCGCACCTTTTGTTACCATTAATTGACGTCCATCTACTTCAGCCGCCACTGTTAAGCGACGTCGTGTGAAGTCAAATGGTAATTCGTCAATTTTGATAACTTCTTTAAACTCATGCTTTTCTGGGAACTTATCATAGTAATTAATGACAGCATGGTCTATTAAGTTTTTCCAACCTGTTTGATACTTTGAATTAAGATAAGCCATACTAAGAACGTGATTATCCATTTCACCTTTTGGATTCACATGCTCCACTAAAACAACTTTATCTTCCGTAATTGTACCGGTTTTATCTGTACAAAGAATATCCATAGCCCCTAAGTTTTGAATGGAGCTTAACTCTTTTACGATCACATTCTTTTTTGAAAGACTAATAGCACCTTTAGCAAGGTTACTTGTCACAATCATCGGTAGCATCTCAGGTGTTAAACCGACTGCTACTGCAATAGCAAAGAAGAAAGCTTGGTTCCAATCTCCTTTTGAAACACCATTTAAAAACAATACAACTGGGAAGAACACCGCTACCATGCGTAGCAACATTTTACTGACACGTGTAATTCCAATGTCGAAGGCGGTATCTCCTCGTTTTTCACTCGCGTTCTTAGCAATGTCACCGAAGAATGTATCTTCTCCTGTTTTTAAAATCAAGGCTTTCCCTTGACCACTAAGCACGTCCGTCCCCATAAACACTAAGTCTTGTAAGTCAAGCGCTGTTAAATCATCTTCTTGAATTTCTTCTTCACTGACACCTGAATAGACAAACTTTTCAACCGGCATTGATTCACCCGTCATGGATGACTGATTGACGAATAGGTCATTTGCCCAAATTAATTTAGCATCGGCTGGAATCATGTCACCTGTTGCTAAACTGACAATATCTCCTGGAACGACTTCGTCCATCGGAATCTCGATAACTTCGCCATCACGTGTTACCGCACAGGTGTTTTCAATCATTTCTTTCAATTCAAAACTTGCTTTCTGTGACCGATAATCTTGAATAAATTGAATCATGACACTTGCCGTAATCATAATTCCCATAATAATAGCAGCATCATGGTCGCCTGTTAAAGCTGAAACAACTAATAACAATGCGAGAACATAGACAAATGGATCTTGAAACGCGTGTAGCAATAATTTCCATGCTGGACGAGGCTTTTGAGCTGCCACCTCATTTGGACCAAATTCTTCCAACCTAAGTTTAGCATCCTCACTGGTCAGACCTTCTGGCGTCGTACGTAACTCCATCATCAATTCTCGATCAGAAAGTTTAACAAGTTTTTTTAACTCATTATCTTTTGATGATGCGCCAGAAAATGTTGGTTGTTTTCCTGCTTGTTTTTTTTCCATTTCCTCATCCCTTTCTTCGTTAGAACGTTTCTGTTAAATAAAACAAAAAATGCACTCTCGACACGAGAGTGCATTATAAATAACAACGTTATTCTATATAATACGCCAAATCTCAACGTCGAGTTTTAGCACTGAATGGCTTAGATAGTCAATAATCACTATCAGCTACATTAGAAAAAGCCTTGTTCGACAATTTCAGTTGACCCTAAAAAAACTCATCACAATATTCTCTCGATTATTGGAGGGCAGTAGCGTATTTCCAGACAGGAGCCTCACCTAACAGATTGTTCTATTTTTATCACACTTACTAGACTACATATAAAGATTCCTTTTGTCAAATATTCTATACAGCATGAATATGAATTTTTTAATTTTAAAAAATTAACCGACCATCACGTGCTCTTCAGGATAGCGTATCAATCCCTCATTGTTGCGTTGACGACCCGCGATTGATAATAAGAACGTGTACACTCCCACACGACCGATAAACATAAGTAACATAATGACAAACTTGCCTATCATCGTTAAATGGGGTGTTAAACCTAACGTGACGCCTACTGTACCAAACGCCGAAAAGACTTCAAAGGCTACATATTCGATACCAAATTCACGCGGTATTACTTCTGTTACAGATAGTAACGCAGTAGCGGTAATCGTAATGGTAACACATATAAAGAAGAGCGCAAAAGCACGCATGACAATTTCTTGCTTAATCGTACGATAGTGAAAAACTGTCCGATTCTTCCCTTTAATTGTCGCCCATGCATGAAGTAGTAGCACACCTAATGTTGATACTTTTAACCCACCTGCTGTCGAGCCAGAATTTCCGCCGACGAACATTAACATCATCGTTAGTAATAAACTAGCATGTGATAAATCCGCATATGGAATACTATTAAAACCTGCTGTTCTTGGTGTAACCGCAAGGAAAAATGTATTCACAATACGTTGAAACGGAGTTAATTGATCACTATATGCTTGTAAATTATTTTCGAATAGTAAAAACAATATAAAACTGCTGATTAAAATAATAATAGTCATACGCAATGTTAACTGAGTATGCAGAGTCATTTTACGGCGTTTGTACCAAGTTAACAAATCTCGCCAAACAACAAATCCCAGACCTCCGGCAATAATCAGACCACTAACCACTAACATAAAGTAGCTGTTAGTCCGCACTCCTTCTAAACTATTTCCAAACAAATCAAAACCAGCATTACAATAAGCTGAAATCGCATGAAAAACACTATATCCCAAACCATTAATTACACCATGCTTAGGGATAAAATAAAAAGAAAATAAAATCGTTCCAATCATTTGTGTCACAAATGAAAATTTTAAGACATACAATCCTAACTTCAAGACCCCTGAGTATTCACCTAAGTTTAAAGACTCTTTAAAAATTAATCGTGCTTGGAAGTTCACTTTTTTTCGCATAAACATGACCACGATTAGCGTCATTAACATGAAACTCATTCCGCCAATTTCTATCAAACACATAATCACAATACGGCCAAACAAACTCCAGTGAGCTGCCGTATTCACGGTGGTAAGACCCGTCACGCAAACCGATGAAGTCGCTACAAAGGCGGCATCTGACAAGTTCGTATGTCCTGAATTTGACGAAATCGGTAACGACAGTAAAAACGTACCGATGACAATTACCATTAAAAAACTTGCTGTTATAGCTTGAACAGGCGTAAAGCGATAATTAGCTTTAGGCTGTTTATTTTTCTTTATCACAAATATTCCCTCACCTTACTTACATTGTCTTACTATCGTTTAGTAGTGACTTCATAGTATACTGTATTTAAGAAAGATTCAATTCTTTCTTATAAATTACCCAATATCTGGAAAGGAGTGCCACGATGAACGTTATTGTTTTAGGCGGTAGTGGTTTTATTGGTCAGTCCGTCTGTGTCAAGCTAGCCGAACACGGTTTTCGTGTCACCAGTCTATCACGTTCTGGTGGTAAAAATGTTAAAGAAGAATGGAAACATCACCCTTCTATAACGTGGCAAAAAACAGATGTCTTTGATTTTTCTTCTTGGCAATCACTACTCTCTGCACAACCCGTCGTCATTAACTTGATTGGGTTATTAAAAGAAAATAAAAAAACAAATCAAACTTTCCAACGCTATCACGTTGACTTGCAGCGAGGTTTATTGCCTGTTTTAATCGAAAACGAGATACCTCACTATCTCTACTTGTCTGCTGCTGGAAAAAGTCCTTGGATGTCGCCTACGTACTTAACAACTAAGAAGAAAGCGGAAGCACTGATTACACAGGCTCCACTTCCATCTCTAATTATTCAATCAGGGCTAGTAGTTGACAAAGACCGACCATCGTCCTTGTTCTTTGGCTATTCTCTCGCAATCCTCAAATATATTCCATTTATTAGTCAAAAAGTCCAAAACGTCCTACCCATTACACGAGACGATTTGAGCTCACTTATCGTTAACAGTCTCATAAAAAAAGAAACAGGTATCATTCAAACCTTTAATAAAAAAGACCTTTCGCTTAAATGAAAGGTCTTTTTTTATGGTAAAACATGGCCTGAAGCCTGATACAACGCGTACCAATCTGCACGGGATAAAACAATGTGACTGCTATTAGCAATTTCTGTCAGACGTTCTTTAGTCATCGTACCAGCTAATGTTTGAATATTAGCTGGGTGTCGCTGATTCCAAGCCGTTACAATACCCGTCTTAGTAGTTTGGTATTTATCAGCTAATTCACTTAACAACGCATTTATTTCAGGAAACTCTGGTTGGTCGATAAACAATCCTTCCGTCATGTGTTGATAAGGCGACCAAGCCTGTACCGTCATCTGATGAAGTCGAGCATAATCTAATGCGTAACCATCTCGATTAATCGCTTCGGCTTCATGACGATTAACATGAATCCCTTCAGCCACCATATGATTAGCCATTAAACCAAATTGTAACTGATTGACTACTAACGGCATATCACTAGGTAAAGCTTGCTTTAACAACTCGATTTGAAGCGGATGATAATTACTCACACCAAAAAATTTAACTTTACCACTTTCTCGAAGAAGTTCAAATGCTTCGGCTACTTCTTCTGGTTCAATCAGAGCATCGGGACGATGTAAAGCCAAAATGTCTAAATAATCGACACCTAAACGATGCAAAATCTGATCAACACTGGCTAGAATATGAGCTTTCGACGAATCGTAAAATCCCGGTTGAATGCCACATTTCGATTGAATAATCAGCTGTTCACGCTCGATAGACGTTTGCTTTAACGCTCTTCCAAAAAGCGTTTCACAACTCCCTTTTCCATAAATATCAGCGTGGTCAAAAAAGTTAATACCTAACTGTTGTGTATGATTCAAATAATCAACCGCCTCTGTCATCGTCAAGCGATTAAACCGCATACATCCTACACCTATTTGTGAAGCACGAAGGGCTGCTTCGCCACCAATTTCAATATAGTTCATTTAGTCTTGCTCCTTTCGATATTTATCCCAGTCTCCCAAATCCTGTTGGTCAACAATTTCTAACTTTAAGTTATTTATCCATAATCGAACTTCTCTTCTGGCTAACGGAAAATTATTTTCTGAGACGTGCTTTATGAAAACTTCATAATGATATAAAAAGAGCTGCCCAAACGGTCTTGTTTTCTGTGTGAGTTGTTTAAAGTCTGCACGAATTAAATCTGAAGCGGTTTGTAGTAAAACTTCTTGATAATATTTATTAGGATAGTCTCTCGTCAACAACTCAAAAAACTTTAACATTTCTTCTTCGATTAAAGTACGCTGTTTTCGATAATCATCAATTTTTTTTAGTATTTCTGACAATGCTCGCTCGTTTAAAAGTTCACTTCTTTTTTCTTGATAGAATAAAAACTGAATTAACAATAACTCTAAAAACTCTAAACGCTCAACATATTCTTTTGGTGTCAACGATTTAGCAGCGACATACGCTCCTTTATTAGGAACCATTTCCACTAAACCCATGTCAGCCAATTCCTTAAACGCTGAGCGTACTGGCGAGCGACTGACTGCTAATTTTTCTGCAATCTCCGTCTCTATTAATTTTTTTTCTGGTGGCAATTGACCGGCCACAATGGCACGCTGCAAATAGTCGACCACTTGTTTTTTTACTTTTTGAGATACCATACAATGCCCCTTCTAATCATTCCAAATATGAGAACTAATCATTTTCGCTATAGCTTCGTTTCGGTCTTCGGCCGGAATTAGCACATGACCTAACAAACTATTTTCATCAAATTCTGCACGTTTCTGTCCGTAAAATAAAAATCGCCAATCCGCTTGAAAAGGCAGTTGCGTGACGGCTAACGAGTATTGCGCTTGTCTAATTGGAACAGTTAACCACTCACCTAAGACCGTTACAAGAGGCAATGGCCACCCGCAAAGCCCACGTATATGCGCTTCAAACTGTGACATGCTACACGCCACTTCAGAATAGATGCCGTCATCTAAGGTCGTAGGCTCAAAACCTGTGACATAAATAATGCCAAATTCATTAATCTTCATTTTAATAGTTAAAATACCTTGTACAGCTAAGCTATCACTCAAGATTTCTGCAATACGATAAACTTCATCCTGTTCCTCACGCAAAAGATTCGCGTTTGAATAATACCCTTCTAACCGTCCAATAAGAATTTTTTTTTCTACAATTGGGAAAAATACGGGCGCCTCTTCTCCATTACTAACGACTGAAACACGTATTTCTTTACTATACGGAATTTCAGATTCTAATAAACAGGGTCCTTCTTTAAAGAGGTGCTGTGCATTTTTAACATCTGATAATTCTTTAATTTCAAAATAGTCATCTTGCGTATGTGTCCGTCTAACCGTTTTTAACACACAAGGAAATCCAATACTTTCCAACGCTTCATAGACTTCAACAAGATTGTGAACAATCTCAAACGGTGGAATGTTTACTGCACTTTCATTTAAAAAACGACGTTCATCTAACCGATGATGTGCTAACTCTAAGACTGCCAACCCCTGAGGTAAGCTTTTTAATAGAGGTAGTGTTTGACTTTCTACATAACTCGTATATTCAAAAATAATAAAATCACTCATCTGGTTTAATTGCATTAAATATACTTCATTATGATACTCTCCTTGAATATGCCAGTCCGCAACAGCAGACGCTTGACAGTGTTCGAGGGGATCTAATATCGCTACTTTTAATCCTAGTTTATGAGCGGTAAGCGTTAGCATCCGTGCTAAATGCCCGCCCCCTACAATTCCTATAGTTTGACCTTGTATATATAACTTTGACATCACTTTTCCTACTTTACTATTTGATAATTTATCTACTATCATATTGTGCTAATTGATAGTTTTCAATAACAGATACAATTTTTTCTTGATAATTAGGATCCGTGGCATAGCCAGCTGATTGCAGTGCAGCAGCGGCATCACGATAATTGGTCGCTTGTAAAACAGCATGATATAGTTGGGGATTCCAGTCTACACCGTTTACGAATAACAAACTGTGGTCACGCATGGATTCTTCCCAGTTCGCATATACTTTAAAAGGGGCTTGGATTGTTTTCCACTTACCATCAACAAACTCTTTGGTTTCCAACATCACACTGGTATCGTCATATCCTTTTATGCCGTACAAATTATAATAACTTGCGGCTAATTGACTAGTCCCCCAGTCTGACTCAAGAATAGCCTGTCCCAGAATGATACTGGGTAACACACCAAACTCATCTTGTAACTGCTGAGCAGTCGGAGCGAGTTGTTCGATAAACGCCTCATGCGAAGGAGATGATTCTACCAAAACATGATTAGAACTGCTACTTGCCAATGAATTGGGTATATCTCCTATCATCATCTTCATTACAGTAAAAAAACCATATAAGGCTAATAAGCTAATGACAATACTACTTAGATGATCTACCTTCTTTTTCCACTTTTTTCGTGTCACTTTTCTTCGTGCCATTTTTCTCCTTCTCTTCAAATCGTTCTATATACTGTTCCAACGTCAAATCATATTTTTTCATATACGCTGCATGTTCTTTTCCTACATATCGAATGTGCCAAGGTTCATATTGAATCCCTGTGATTTCTTCTTTTTCTTTTGGATAGCGAATAATAAAGCCATAATCGGTTACGTTATTAGCTAACCATTTGCCAGCTTTCGTCTGTCCAAATTCTGGTTCGAGTCCTTTTTCATCAGCGTACCAATCTTGGTCGACGACATCCAAGGCTAAACCCGTATGATGTTCGCTTGTACCAGGAATGGCGATATAATCATCTGTCAGTTTTCTAGCGCGTTCTTCAGACTTTCCTTGTGCCATATATTCTTGAATGGAATTATCATAGACGTTTTGCTGGTTTTCTACCGAACGATACGCGGAAACAACCGTTAAGTCAATACCTGCTTCCTTGGCTGCTTGCTCCAATGCATAATAGGCATCAAAGGCCATTTCAGCGATTTCGTAGCCATTTTTCATAATCGTAATGGGTAGAACCGTATTTTCCTTCATCGGCTGATTATGATTGACTAATATCAAGGCTGGATCTTCTTTGCTGCCTACCGGTAAATCATCATAGACTTCGCTCGCTTCAGTAGAAGCATCCGATGAAGACTGACGCCTTTCAGTCGCCAGTGTTTCAGTGGTGGAAGGTGCTGGTTGACTTTCTCTATTAAACAAGCGAATACTTGTAACAATGATTAGCACCATTACGAATCCCGCCAATATTTTTTTTGCCATGAACTTCTTACACGTCCTTTTTCTCTTGAATATATGTTTCTGTTAAATTCTCATTCACCCATTCTAATAAATCCACGGGCGCATCTTCAATTTGTCTTTGGACAACTGCTGGTAAATGAAAGTATAAAATATCATCATAGCCCCAAGAGTCATACTGTAAGGATACTTTTAAATTAATCATTCCTTGCGCTGCTGACCACGCTTTTTCACGACGAGTAGCCGACTCCTGTTGTGAAATCAATTCAACCATTGCCTCACCACTATTTATCCATTTTTTAGCAATCAGCGTTTTAAGACGCTTATATTCCATTACAATATAATTTCGTTTCTCAGGGAAGAGAATAGCTTGACGGATTAATTTTTGAATAAGCATCCATTCATAGTCTGAAAATAAATTTTTAACTAATTGCATGGCTTCGGTATTTAAGGTTCCTGTTCCATTTTTCCACGACTCCCACTCACTCACATCTACTTTTAAATAGGTTTCACAAAATTCTTGCGCGGTTAAAAATTGATGTTGAACCCGGTCTTCAATAATTGCTACTAATGCTTCATGCATCATTTATTCTCCTTTCTAAAATAACATATTACGTCACTCGTTTCACACGTCTTTAGACTGATTTTATATCAGTTTGTTGTTGCATAAAAATCGCCTTTGCTTCTAAAAGGTGGTGAAACTCCGTCATAAATTGATACAACTTTGCTCGACTTTCAAATTCTGAACGTGTCTTAGGTAGCGGACTCTGTTCGTAAAAATCAAATGTAACTTCTAAGTCATTTAACAGCTCACTCACAGGATTATGCGCATCAAATTCTCGAGAAGTTTTCTCAAGAATCGTGACAATCGGAGTGGCAGCAATATCAGCCACTTCTATTTCATTGATTAAATAGCACATACTCTCAATCGCTTCGACTTGTTTATGGCGCATAGTAAAATATTCTATATAATAGCGCGTGTCTTGTAGTAAGTGATTATCCGCATGATGTAACGCCATCTTCTGTGCTGTAATAAGTTGGGCATTTAATTCAGCCAATAAACTCGCTGACTGCTTCTGACTATCATCTCCTTGCAGTCTCTCTGCAAAGGAAGCAAGTAAACCGCTAATCGCCGTATCAATTTCCAACTGAAGAGTTTGCAGTCGATTGTCCGTACTAGGCATATATAAATTAAACAGTAACGCCCACCCGACACCAATTAACATCAAGGAGTAACTATTAATAATCATCGACCTATCTACAGTTTGAGCTAATAAATAATGCGTCACTAAAACGGAACTAATCGGAATGGCATCGGCGAGATTAAATGAGAGCGCAATTGGTACAAAACAAATCAAATACGCACCAAACGCTAACGCACGGTAACCTATCAAATGAAAAAAGACTCCTGCAATCAAGGTCGCAATACCTAGTGCTAGCAATCGTCCTAGTCCAATTTTAACTGTTGATTTCTTTGTATCAGTTAAACTAAGAATGGCAATAATACCCGCAGAAGCTGGATTTAGCAATCCAAACCACTGAGCTGTTACTATCGCAAGCGTTGCACTGATTGCCATTTTGACTGACTTAACCACCATCTACCACTCGTCACATCCTTTCTCTTTCTATTTTACCATGTTTTATTCGACTTCGATAATAAACAACATTTTTTAAAAATCCTTTAAATTTTATGGTATAGTAAAAGAAATGTGAAACGGAGGGATTCGATGCGAATAGGACCTTTTCGCCTTGGCTATCGTACATTCAAAACCGGGATTGCTGTCTTATTATCTATCATTGTTATGCGCTTATTTGGTCAGGATAATCCGATGATTGCGTGTTTAACGGCCGTCTTTACACTACGTGAAGATTTATCTAGCACTTACGAATTTGGACGTAAAAGAGTGTTGGGTGTCGCTTTAGGAGGCGTATCAGCCATTCTTTTTTACCTCAGCGAAGAAGTGATTGGCAATACCCGTTTAGCTGAACTCATTCTCATACCACTATTTGTCATATTTCTAATCGTTATGGCAGATTCACTTGGTGCTCACAAAGGAATTATCGGGGGGACTGCGACTTTCTTAATCATTGCGTTCAACACCCCTGAAAATCAAACACTCGGCTTCGTCATTCACCGCGTGCTAGGGTCGTTCGTTGGTATGTTTATTGCTTTCGTAGTCAATCGCACTATTAAAGCACCACCCCGTCAATTAGTAACTGTTACCCCTAAAGACTTACATATCGCGAAATTAAAAAATGAAGTCGCTCGACAGCAAAAAGAAATTCAACAATTACAAAACGTGTTGGAAAATGCACAAAAAAAGGATTGACCAGCTAGCTGGCCAATCCTTTTTCTATTCATCATTCATGTTCTCTTTGTTCTGTGGCTGATTTCCTACAAAATTCTCTAATAAATTTTTTAAATCTAAGCCTGTCGTTTCTTTTAATGTTTCTTGCGAAGAAGCAAGCAAGTTAGTAGCGTAGTTCGTCACGCGGTTCGCTCCTCCATTTTTACTCTCTCCATTACCGGTATCAACAACGGAAATTTTCTCAATATTGCCAAGAGGTTGAGCCGCTTCTTTCACGATACTTGGTAATATTTCAATGACCATACTTAGAACCGCTGCCTCCCCATATTGTTTGAACGCTTCCGCAATTTTAGCTTTTGCTTCTGCTTCTGCTTGCCCTTTCGCTAAGATAGCTTCTGCCGCTGCTTGACCAGCTAAACGAACTTCTGAGGCATTTGCTTTAGCCATTGCTTCCACACGGAATTGTTCAGCTTCTGCTTCAGCAACTTCGCGTGCTTTACTAGCTAAGGCTTCTTGTTCACGCGCATAACGATCGGCATCTGCTTTCTTTTTCACTTCAGAATCATATTGTTTTTCTCTTCTGATAATTTCTTTTTCTTCTAATTCAATTTGCTTTTGTCTTTCAATTACTTTAACTTCCATTTCTTGAGCAACTACTTCTTGTTGTGCTTTCGCGCTTTCAAGATTGTATGCTTGGTCAGCTTTCGCTTTTGCAATATCTTGCTCTTGTTTATAAGCTGCTAATTTTAATTCCTTTTCTTTAGCGGCTTCGGCAATTTCTGTTTGTCGTTCTAACTCGGATTTTTGGGATTCTTTTTCAGCTTGTGCTCGCTTAATCCGTGTTTCTTTATCCGCTTCTGCTTCAGCAATATTAGCATCACGTTTTACTTGAGCAATTCTTGGTTTACCAAGTGAATCAAGATAGCCATTTTTATCTTTCACTTCCTTAATTGTAAACGATACAATGACCAAGCCCATTTTGGCTAAATCCACGCTCGCCACTTCTTGAACACTTTGACTAAATTTATCACGGTTTTGATAAATCTCTTCAACAGTCATCGAACCTAAAATCGAACGTAAATGTCCTTCCAATACTTCACGTGCTTCATTTTCAAGTTCTTCACGTGTTTTACTTAGAAACTGTTCAGCCGCTGTAGCAATTTCTTCAACAGAAGAACCGATTTTAATAATAGACGTTCCATCTGCCATAACAGGTACACCTTGTTCTGTATAAACTTCCGGAGTGGACACATCTAACTTACTTGATAACAGGCTTAAACGATTGGAGCGTTGGAAAACTGGTAAAACAAAAGCACCACCACCACGTACAATCTTAACTTTATTACCTGATTCATCTCGATGCACATTTTTCGTGCCTAAGTATGAACCACTAATAATTAATGCCTCATCTGGCTTGGCTGTTTGATATTTTGATATAAATACAACCAACAACATTAATAAAATAAAAACAAAAATCCCTACTGCTACTAATACTCCTACTGCCATCACTTCATCTCCTTATGATATAAAATTTTCTTTATAAGGCACCACATAACATACGTGATTTCTTACTTCAATAATTAATACTTGACTACCATTTTTAATTGACTCTGTTTGTTCTTCGTAAAAACTTGCTGGACGGGTTGTCGATCCTGTAACGCTACTAATCTTAATTTCTCCCATTCCCGTTACCGGAATCGGTGTCACAACGGTGGCGACACGCCCTTCAAAACTTTTTTCAGTAGTTGAGAGTGTAGATTCTGAATTTTTCAGTGGTACAAGTACATAAAAGTTTAATAGGAAAACCAAAATCGTTGCAAGCGCTACCCCTATTAATAAAATAAAAAGACTCGACAAAGTAGTTAAACGCTCTCCTAAAAAACCAACTAGTGAAACAAATGCTAACCACGGAACAATTAACATTGGATCTAACGGACCGTCAAACTCAAAAATATCACCAAACAAGAAAAGTAAAATGGCAATCCCCGCACAGACTAGCAATCCATAAAAATAAATTGTTTCTAATGATAATGACCCCATTTAGATAACCACCTCCCAACAATTGGTGCGTCCCATTGCTTAATTTAAGTATACACTATTTCAATATCCGCCAAAAGAAAAATCGAAAAAGCCTTGAGATTTTTCTCAAGGCTTTTCTTAACTTATTCAGAAGATTTTAATGCTTCAATCATATCAACTTTTTTTAATTTACGATGCATGATTAACATGACGATGAGAGAAAAGAATAAGGTTAACACTCCTGCATAAGCATAACTTTGCCAATGTATCGTGGGTGAAAACATTAATTGATTCACTTCAGCTGTTTCTAATACAAAACGATGAAGTGCCTTTCCTAAAAAGCCACCTACAATTATTCCCAAGACTGTCAAAATATTATTTTCTCGATAAACATACATCGTCACCTCGCGATGATAAAAACCAAGAACTTTAATTGTCGATAGCTCACGAATACGCTCTTCAACGTTAATATTCGTCAAATTATATAATACGATTAGGGCTAGAGTACCCGCACAAATTATTAAAACCCATACAACAACAGTCAAGCTATCAATCGTATCCGTCATCGCATCACTCGTTTCACTTAAAAAAGTCACATTTAAGATATTATCAGATTTCATCCACTTTTCTGCGACTTGTGCCTCTTCTTTTTCCGTCATCGCATCTGTCTGAACTAAATCAACATTATAAGTTGGTACTTTTCCGAATACTTCTTCATAGTACTTAGGAGATAAGTATAAATAGTGCATGGCGTAATTCTCAATAACTCGAGCAATTTTCACTTCGTAACTTCGATTTTTGCTGTCATAAAGTTTTAACGTATCTCCCGGCGATAGTTGCCATAGTTTCGCTAATTTTTCACTCACAAATGCCCCTTCATCACCCAATTGGAAAACGTCCCCTGATTTTCGTTGATTAAACAATACAAAATTCGGTAGCTTATCCATCTCTTCTGGTACTGTAACGTAAACTTCTTGATTGGTTAAGCCTTTCTTTTTCACTGTCATCATTTCTTGTGAAATAGCTAAGTCATCACGATAATGCGTGCTTTCTTTTAATAAATCGGTCACTTTTTCCTCACTGTCACGTACTACAATACTCTGATAATCCCAAAGTTTGTCAAACTGAATCGCGACAACATCCGTAATGGAGTCACGCAACCCAAAGCCTGTTACCATAAGCGCCATGCCACCCGCTACACCAAAAACAGTCATAAACATCCGCTGTTTATAACGAAAAAGATTTCGGGCGGTCACTTTTTGATTAAAGCTTAAACGACGCCAAATAAATGGAATACGCTCAAGTAAAATACGCTTACCTGCTTTTGGAGCTTTCGGTCGCATTAAAATAGCTGGCTGACTTAATAAGTCAACTCGCAAGACAACGTACGTCGCAAGCAGCGTACCGACAATTGCCACGACAAACGACTGAATAATGTAACGTGAATAATATACAATCGTAATTTTCGGTAAATTATAAAGTGCCCCGTACGCATCAAAAATCACATTTGGAAACAAGTTAAACCCTATTAAAAGTCCTAAGGTTGTCCCTATCGTTGCCGCTAAGGCAGCATATAACATAAATTTCAAAGCAATTTCATGATTCTTATAGCCTAACGCTTTCATCGTTCCGATTTCTCCACGTTTATCATCAACCATACGCGTCATCGTTGTTAGCGAGACGAGCGCTGCGATTAAGAAAAAGAAAACTGGGAAAACCGTTGCGATAGAAGAAATGCGGTCAGCATTTTCTTTAAACTCTGAAAAACCCGGATAATCATCACGCGTCAAATAAAGGTACGCTGGTTTTTTTAGCTCAGATAGTTTTTCTTTTTGTTTTGTTAATTCTACCTGTCCTTTTTCCCACTCTTGTTGTCCTTCAGCTAACTTGTTGCGTGCTTCTGCTAACTGAGCATTAGCCTCTTGCCACTCCTTTTCCTTGATATCAAGTTCCTCGGTAGCGGCTTGTTTTTTCTGCTCTAGTTGTTGATAGCCTTGAGAAAGTTGTTCGTCTGCTTGGTAAAGCTGATCGGCTCCCGCCATAATGGCTCCTTTAGCACTTGTTAATTGTGCCATACCATTTGAAAAAGCTTCATATTGATTGCGAAATTCATCAATTCCTGACTCTAAACTAGCTAATTCAGGTATGCCACCTTTTAGTTGCTGAAATTCTTGTCGTAAATCATTAGACAAAGGTAAAACATAGTCCGCTTGCTCTAATCTGTCCAGAAATAAAACAACTTGTTTTAACAATAAATACTCTGGAGAGTCAGGTGTTGGCAATGGTGGTTGGCTTGGTTCCGTTTCCGGCTGATTTTCTTCAATTTCTTCAGAACTTGCTGTTTCATCTTCCGTTGTTTTTAGCTCTGGATTTGGAAGTTCCGGAGCTGTTTCTAACTGAGCAAGTTGTTGTTCAAATACGCTTTTCAACTGTGTCACTTGTTGATGAAGTTGCTGCTCACCAGCTATTAATTGCTGACGTCCTTGTTCTAATTGAGCTGATTGCGCTTCTACCGTCTGCTTTTGTTTTTCAAATTCTTGTTTCTTTTGTTCTAGTTCTTTTACTTTGGCATCTAATTGTTGGCGTGCTTCTGCTAACTGTTGCGACAAAGCCGCACGTCCGTCCGCTAACTGCACGCGTCCATCTTCAAGCTTCCTCTCATTTTCTTCAATGGTTCGTTGAGCCTCATCTAGTTCAGCTTTACTATTTGTAAGCTCTGCCTCTGCTTCTTTTAATGGTTTTTCATATTCTGTTTTCCATTCATCTAACGTTTGTTGCGGGCGCTTTGCTAAGTATTTTTTTAATTTTTTTTGTGACGCCTTAAATGTCCGTTCGTATTCTTGGCTATATGTTACTTTGTCATTTAGACCTTGATAGCTAATCGCAATCTCGGTATAAACAGGCAAATCAAAATCTTTTTCATTAATAAGCATAAAAAAGTCTAAAGACCCTTTACCGACTTGAGTCGTCCCACGACTCATATTTTCTATATAAAGAGGTGAATTAACAAAGCCGACTACGCGAAATTCATTTTGTTTAAGTCCCTCTACGTCACTATCGGATAAAGTAATAGTATCCCCGATTTTGATGTCTTGTAAATAACTTGCGCGATAATCGACTGCCGTCTCTCCAGAACTTTTCGGCATTTTCCCTTCTACTAGCACAGGACGATTAAGCTTTATTTTTTCATGCCAAGAGTACAGTCGTATCGTCCGATTATCTTTTTCAAGATTATAATCTAATGAGTAACCTGGTTCTGCTGTTTCTATAAATGCGGCTTTCTTAACAAAATCAACGTCCTCTTTAGAAAAACCAGCCGTACTGATTAATTGGTTATCCATCAAATGTTGTCGTTTCACATAACTATCAGCCGTTTTTAGCATATTAGGACCGGTTGCTTTTACCCCCGCATACAGTGAGACCCCTAATAAGATAATCCCTAATATTGATAAGAAACGAGCTTTTGATTGACGTATTTCACGCCATGTTGTTTTCCACAATGCTGTTTTTTTCATCACACGTCCCCTACCATTCTATTGACTCTACTGGGACAGGCGTTTCATTTAATTCAACACTACGAACGCGCGCATCATTAATACGTATGACACGGTCGGCCATTGGTGCTATCGCGGAGTTATGTGTAATAACTACAACAGTCGTACCCATTTCTCGACAACTAGTTTGAAGTAACCCCAGTATTTGTTTTCCCGTTTCATAGTCAAGAGCACCGGTTGGTTCATCGCATAATAATAATTTAGGATTTTTCGCTAACGCTCGCGCAATCGCTACGCGCTGCTGTTCTCCACCTGATAGTTGTGCAGGAAAATTATCTTGACGATGAGTCAATCCCACTTGCGCAAGTACCTCGTCAATATCTAGTGCATGAGGTACTATTTGCGAAGCTAATTCCACATTTTCCTTTGCTGTCAAATTAGGCACTAAATTATAAAATTGAAAAACAAATCCTATATCATAGCGTCTAAATGTTGTCAGTTCTTTCTCGTTTAACCCGACTAAATCAACGCCATCAACCAAAACTTGGCCTTCATCAGCCGTGTCCATTCCACCTAAAATATTTAATACTGTCGATTTTCCGGCGCCACTTGGCCCCAGTATGACAACAAATTCGCCTTCTTCTATTTCAAAAGATATTGCATCGTTAGCAACTATCATTGACTCGCCCATTTGATACCGCTTATACACATCTCGCAATGCCACATAGCTCATACTATTCCTCCTCTGATTGCTCTTCTTGTTTATTATACCTGTCTTTATTCTCGATTTCTAACATTTACTTTATAAAAAATCAGGTTTCAACTTTGATTTGAATACGGTATACTAGCGTTAAGTACGTTTTGAAAGGATTATTATAACCATGTCAAAAAAAAATAAAAAAACAATTCGCAATCGTTTAAGCCCTACACTCGTTTCATTTATCACCATTGTTATTCTTATTTTAGCTGCTTTAGGCTTCCAAGTACCTGACTTTTTATATGAGTGGTTTCCAGAAAGTCAAATTGGAACGGTCTCGACTGACCGCAAAACATATAATGAATTCGAGCCAGTCGAACATGGAGCAGCTACTTTTACAAAAGAAGAGCTAAAAGATAGTCAAACGGGGTGGATTAAACTCTTCCCACTCGACCATCTTGAACGCGCGACAGGGGCTGAAGCGCTTATTACACCCGACATGATAGGTACTGGTACTAAAGCTAATCAATCAATACGTCCACCCGGCTTTATCTCTGGTTTAGAGCCACATAATCACGCTCGCGGCCATTTAATTGGCAATCAACTCGGTGGTACGGGTGATGACCCGAAAAATCTCGTTACATTATACCAGTTCCCAGTGAATAGTCCTTATATGACAAAATACGAAAACGCTATTCGCAGTGCAGCGGATAATGGAGATCATATTCGCTATCGCGTCATTCCTATCTACGATGAAAAAGAGTTAATGCCGGTGGAAATACATATGGAAGGACAGAGCACGCTACCTACAGGAACGATAAATTTTAATGTCACCATTCCAAATAAACCTAAGGAGGCAAAAAAATGAGTACACTGTTTAACACCGTTCAATACCGACTCCCTGACAAAGACATCCAAACATTTCTTTCATATATTGAAGAACGCAAATTGTTTCAATACTTAGATTACTTTTTACTCGATCGTCAACGCTTCTTACCTCAATTCCAAGAAGAAATGACGTATCTAGCTTCTGATACAACCATTTCTCAAGCATTTTTAGATGCGCATCACTATCATGTCGTGTCACGAACCATCGATGGTGATTATCTTGCAGCCAATAACCAGCAAGTCGTTGTCATTCCTAAAAGTTTTCACCTTAACGATTTAGAATATTTCAACATGTCTATGATTGATTTCTGGGTTGCCTTAGAGAAAGGGGAAATTGATAGTCAGTTTTTACCCGACTTTAGTTCAGATATGATGGAAGATATTGAAGAACCTATCGAGGAATCTAGCACATCGCCTGACGAACCACCTCAAAAAAGTAACTGGTTTCGTCGACTTTTCCATTAAAATAAAAAAGAACGCGAAAGAAAATTCTTTCGCGTTCTTTTTATTCTTCCTCTTCGTCGTCTTCAAAGTCTAAGTCAGCATCGATATCATCTTCATCAATAATCGTTAGTTCATTTTCAACTTCATCTGGAATATCTTCGTCGTCATCGGTCATATCATCCGCACCGATTTCTGATAAGTCTTTTCCATAAGCAGCGATTTCTTCGTCTTCGTCGACTTCTTCGTCATCTACGATGTAATCGTCATCTTCTTCGTCAATATCACTATCTTCAGGATCATCGTCATTGTAATCAATTGCATCTTCATCATCCATATCAAGAAAAGCATTTACTTTTTTACGTTTGCGTCGTTTTGGACGATCTTCATCATCTTCATCCGCAAAGGTAGATACTTCTTCGTCTATCGAATCAACTGGATACCATGAACGTAATCCCCAACGATTTTCACCCAACGATATAAAACTTCCATCGATATTTAAATCTGTATAAAACTGAGATAAATTTTCTCGAATCTCACTATCGGCTTTTTCTAAATAGTTTTGGATTTGGTTGACTAAGTCAGAAAATTCCATGATGTCGCCGCGCTCTTCTAAAATAGCATGTGCGACTTCAATCATTGATAATTCATGTTTGTTAACACCTTCAAAAATTTTCATTTCCAAACAGTACACGTCCTTTCGCAGTCTACTCTTTATCATACCGTATTTACTACTAAAAATGCAATCTCTTTTTGCTTTATGCTGTGAATTTCAAGCGCAAATGATAAACACCTAGTTTTTCTTCTCCAGCCATCAAATCGTAGTCAATCGCTACCGTCCCCGAGAGCGGTCTGTCTTTCAACGTCACTCGTAAGTTATGTGTCATGGT
Organism: Vagococcus lutrae; assembly: GCF_023299185.1. NCBI lineage: Bacteria > Bacillati > Bacillota > Bacilli > Lactobacillales > Enterococcaceae > Vagococcus > Vagococcus lutrae. The sequence goes on along the minus strand of NZ_CP097017.1, from coordinate 74,421 downwards.
ACTAATCGTTAACATACCGTAAGGGGTTAAATAATCTGTATCATTTTTGTCTTGGTAGCTAAATCTTAAACGCATACGATTCTCTCCGTCATGAATAAGTTGAACACTTCCGTCAGGGTTCAATTTAATAGTAACATTCGTAGCTGCTTGATTTTTATCTTCAGGCTCTTGATAGCGCAAATATAAGGTGCCACCAATTTCGACTAGTTGGCCTTCCACTTCATAAAAAAATTCTTCTAATTCATCATGCTGATAAATTTCTGTACGAAGCGTCAGCATGATTGGCGTCGTTTTGCGTGATTGTGACATCGTTTCACCTACTTTTTATGTTCTCTTCTTTATTTTACCAAACTATCACTCATTTGTCTGTTTTAGTGAAAGGGAATGTTTGATACAAATATATCTCTTTTATTAGCTATTTCAGTTATAATAAACACATATACTAATTAAAGGATGGACTGACATAATGAAATTACAACCACTTGACCTCTATCAGAACTACTACTTTTACGATCAAGGTGTTTTGCCAAATGAGCAACGTTTCGTACCATTTGCTTTATCCGATGCTTTTACGTTAAACGTTGGGGAACACCAGCGACCTTATCTTCATTTTTGGCAACTACCCAATACGGTGATTTTAGGAATGAAAGATTCACGCTTACCAGAATTGGCTCATGCCTTAAACTTTTTACAAGAAGAAAACTATCACGTCATGTTCCGTAGCTCAGGCGGACTGGGCATTGTCGCCGATGCTGGTGTGCTTAATTTTTCTTTGATTATTCCGCAACCAAAAGACCACAATCTCGAGATTAATCCCGCATATGAAATCATGACTGCTATTATACAAGAAGCCTTTCATGATTATAAGGTCACGATAGAAGCTAAAGAGATTGTGAATTCTTACTGTCCGGGCGACTTTGATTTAAGTATCAATGATCAAAAGTTTGCAGGTATTGCACAGCGTCGAATTAAAAATGGGATTAGTGTGATGATTTACCTGAGCGTTAACGGAAATCAACACCATCGAAGTCAGCTTATGCATGATTTTTATGCTAAAGGAGCCGCCGAACGGTCCAAACACGTCTATCCTTTAGTCGAGCCGACAGCGATGGCGAACTTATCCGACCTGTTGGGCGACGAGTTAAGCGTGGCAGATGTTAAACGACGTATAAAAGACGTGTTCATTAAAACGCTTAATGCCTCTTTAGAGACGTTAAGTGCAGAGAAACTAGTGTCAGAAGAGTTCCAGACGACTTTAGCTCCTCATCTTAAAAAAATGGCAAAACGAAATGAAAGTATTTTTACAGAAATAGGTGAGCAATTTGACGCAAAATAATCATAACGAGTACCTACCTATTGAGAAAGTTTTTCGCGACCCTGTTCATAACTATATACACGTTCAGCATGCGGTCATTTTAGACTTAATCAATACACGCGAGTTTCAACGTTTAAGAAGAATTAAACAACTAGGAACCACTTCTTTTACCTTTCACGGAGGTGAGCACACACGCTTTTCACATTCGTTGGGTGTCTATGAAATCACTCGCCGAATTTGTGACATATTTGAACGAAATTACTCAATAGCAGTCGATCCCGTTCATGGGTGGGATGACAGCGAACGACTAGTCGCCTTATGTGCGGCCCTTCTTCATGATATTGGACATGGCCCGTACTCTCATACTTTTGAAACGATTTTTCAAACAAATCATGAAGAAATTACGATTGCTATCATTACTTCACCGGAAACAGAAGTTTTCCAAGTGTTAAATCAAGTGGCAGAAGGATTCCCTGAGAAAGTGGCCAGTGTTATTCGTAAAGACTATCCTAATCCACAAGTCGTCCAACTTATATCTAGTCAGATTGACGCCGACCGGATGGATTATTTGTTACGAGATGCATATTTTACAGGCACGGAATACGGGACGTTTGACTTAACACGTATCTTACGTGTGATACGTCCTCATCGTGATGGCATTACCTTTACAACCAATGGAATGCATGCTGTCGAGGACTATGTCGTCAGCCGTTATCAAATGTATATGCAGGTTTACTTTCATCCTGTTTCTCGGGGTATGGAAGTCATTCTCGATCACTTATTAAAACAGGGTGCAATATGTTATCAAAAAAATCCCAAACCTTTTGAAGAACATTCGCGTTTACTTGTCCCTTTTTTCAAAAATGAGTATACACTTGAAGATTATCTCAATTTAGATGATAATGTACTCAATAGTTGTTTTGTTTTGTGGCGTCAGTCATCAAATTCGTTACTAAGCGATTTATCCAATCGCTTTTTAAATAGGCATCCTTTAAAGTCCGTGACTTTTTCATTAGAAAACGACACGGACTTAATAAAGGAAATGACCGCTCTAATTGAGAAAATCGGCTATAATGCTGCAGCCTACACGGCGATTAATACAAGTTTTGATTTGCCTTACGACTTTTATCGTCCCGATCAAAAATACCCACGGACGCAAATCGAAATGATGGAAAAAGATGGCACATTAATTGAGCTTTCACAACTCAGTGCTTTGGTTGCCGCTTTAGCCGGACAAACCTATGGAGATGAACGTTTTTATTTCCCTAAAGAAATGCTTGCCGACCCCAAAGAGAGCTTATTTGCAACTGACTTCGAAACATTTCAATCTTATATACACAATGGACGCGTACGCGCTCCAGAATTAAAGGAGAGACCATAATTTGACTATAAAACTTGTCACCATTGATATTGATGGAACACTATTAAACAATAATCACGAAATTTTACCAGAAGTAAAAGAAACTATTCAGCAAAAAAGAGCCGAAGGCGTTCAAATTGTTTTAGCATCTGGCAGGCCACTTATCGGTATGCTTGACTATGTTAAAGAGTTAGACTTAACGAGTGATACCGATTATATTATTAGCTACAATGGCTCACTTGTCTTAACTGCTGGTTCTCATAAAGTCCTGGTTAAACACGTTTTAACGCATGACGAATATATTGAAATAGAAGCACTTAGTCGCCAAATCGGCAGTCACTTACATGTTGAAGATATGGAAGCCATCTATACAGCAAATCGTAATATCAGTCCTTACACTGTTTTGGAATCCCATTTAACAAATATGCCTATTCGTTACCGCACGGTGGAAGAAATGGACCCTAACATGATGATTAGCAAAATGATGTTGATTGATGAACCAGACGTTTTAGATGCTGCTGAGAAAAAAATACCAGCATCACTCTATGACAAGTATACCTTTGTCAAAAGTATGCCATACTTTTTAGAAGTCTTAAACAAAGAAGCAAGTAAAGGCAATGCCCTTCACGACTTAGCTCAACGTTTAGGCATTAAACAGGAAGAAACTATGGCGATAGGTGACAATGAAAATGATATTTCCATGTTACAATATGCGGGTATCGGAGTTGCTATGGGAAATGCAACAGACAAAACGAAACAATATGCAGATAAAATTTCTCTTACAAATGAAGAAGCTGGCGTCGCCTATGCCTTAAAAACATGGGCTTAAGCAAGATAATTCACATTGAATGGTGTTTTTGTTACACTTAATGGAGAGTTAAAAAAGAAAGGATGATACGCAAAATGAAAATGGCACATACATGTGTACGCGTAAAAGATTTAGAAGCATCGCTTGATTTTTATCAAAAAGCTTTTGGTTTTGAAGAATCAAGAAGAAGAGATTTCCCAGAAAATAAATTTACTTTAGTATATTTAACCTTACCTGGCGATGATTATGAGTTAGAATTAACTTATAACTACGATCATGAAGCTTACGACTTAGGTAACGGTTACGGTCATATTGCCATATCCTCTGATGATTTAGAAGGCTTACATGCTAAACAAAAAGAAGCAGGCTTTGATGTCACTGATTTAAAAGCTTTGCCAGGTGTTCCACCTTCTTATTATTTCATTATGGATCCAGATGGCTACAAAATTGAAGTAATTCGTGAAAAATAACGATAACGTAAAAGAATGAGCATTTCTCGCTCATTCTTTTTTTATGTCTATCTTAGCGGTAAATAATTTACTTTTAAATGAATTCTGATACAATGAAATGGTATCATCAGTTGAAAGGATGTCATCACGTGCAAAAGTTTGAATCAAAAGAGCAGGAAAAACACTATTACGAAACACAAGCAACTGAGAAAGACTTCTTAAGTTGGTATGCCAAACAGGCACAACCTAAATATGAGAAACCGTCTGTCACAGTTGATAATGTTTTGATGAGTTATAATCGTCAAGAAGACGCACTTAAACTATTGCTTATTCAACGTAATACGCACCCTTTTCGTTTTGCATGGGCCTTACCTGGTGGTTTTGTTAATCCTCATGAATCAACGGCAGATAGTTGTATCAGAGAAACTAAAGAAGAAACTAACGTGACCATTAGTAAGCAAAATATCGAACAGCTTCACACATTTAGCACACCTCATCGAGATCCACGTGGCTGGGTGATTACAGTGAGTTATCTTGCGTTTATCGGTGAAGAGCCACTAACAGCTGGCGATGATGCGAAAGAAGCTAAGTGGTTTCATATTGAAAGAGAGGGTGACCTCTTACATCTCACTCATCCAGAACACGACAGCATCATTTTAAACTTAAAAACAAACTCTTCGGTCGGCCCTTCTACTTTGGCCTTTGACCATGAACAAATTATCATCAAAGCCTTTAACCGAGTTAAAAATAAAATGTATCATGAACCTAAAGTCTTACATGTCTTAGGAGCAGACTTTTCGATTACAGAGGCACGAAAAGTGTTTGCTAAATTTTTAGGTATTCCTTACCGTGATATCGATCACTCAAACTTTAAAAAAGCCTTACTTCCGTACTTAGAAGAAATCGGGGAAAGACCTATTGGAATTGGTCGCCCTTCTAAAATCTACCGTTTGAAACAGTTAAATCAAGACTAAAAAAAAGCTGACCTATATAGGTCAGCTTTTTATGATAGTAACGATTTAACGATTTGATTGACTTGATTGCCATCCGCTTTACCTTTGACTTTAGGCATTAGAATTCCCATCAATTTTCCAAATTCTTTCATTGATGTGATATTCGCTTCCTTCATCGTTTTCTCAATCATCTCAGTTAATTCTTCCTCAGATAATTGTTCCGGTAAGTAACGTTCGACAATGGAAAGCTCATGATGACCTTTTTCTACTAAATCATCTCTCCCCGCTGCTTCAAATTCTTTTAAAGAATCGCGACGTTGTTTCGCTTCTTTAATGACAATTGCAAGTTCTTCCTCTTCCGTTAATTCACGTCCAGATTCAATCCCTGCATTTTGAATAGCAGCTTTCATTAAGCGTAACACGCCTAATGTCTCTTTATCTTTCTCACGCATCGCTTGTTTAATATCATTATTTAAAATGGCTAATAAAGTCATCTTAATCAGCTCCGTTTTGGAAAATTAGAATTTCTTACGTTTTCTAGCTGCTTCTGATTTCTTTTTACGCTTTACGCTTGGCTTTTCGTAATATTCACGTTTACGGTATTCTTGCAATGTACCAGTTTTTGAAACGGAACGTTTGAAGCGACGAAGAGCGTCATCAAGAGATTCATTTTTCTTAACTACTGTTTTTGACATGTAAATTCCCTCCCCCCGAGCTTAAAAAGTAACCGTTTTTCAATAACATCCAAAAGACACTAAAAAACTGTCCTTCTGATATTATAACGAATGACAATTTTTTCGTCAACTTTTTCTCTAAATTTTCTCTTTTTTCATACAATTCGCACATTTCCCAAATATCTCAAAACGATGTCCTTCAATTTCAACATCTTTTAATTGCTCTTCGAAAAAAGTCATGGGACACATCTCGAGCGCTTGTGTGGCACCGCAATAAGTACAGATGAAATGATGATGATGAACGTGACCGTGTCCGCAGTGAAAACGATATTTTTTCTCACCATCAAACTCTGTTTCTTCTAAAATATTCAATTCACTAAAATCGCTTAAATTGCGATAAATGGTATCATAACTAATTCCTGCATACTTCGCAGACATAAAATCATAGACTTCTTTTGGTGCAATATACTTATCTTCTTTTTCTAAAAAAGATAAAATTTCTTCTCGTCTTTTCGTATATTTATAGCCAGATTCTTTTAAAATCTCTAACGCTTGATTAATTCTTTTTTCACTCATTTTTATCAGTCCTTTACTTTTCAAATATATGCTATAATAATCTATAAGGAAAATCAAGAAGGGACGTCCTATATGACAGATAAATGTTATTATATTTATATTATTTCAGACTCTGCCGGTGAAACGGCCTCTAAACTCGCTCAAGCTGCCATGTCACAATATGCTACTGTCAATGTCGCATTAGTAAGAAAAACCTTTGTATCTGAAAAGAAAGATTTAGTCGAGGCATTAGAGCGAGCAAAAGCTTGCAACGCGATTATCATTCATACGATGATTTCCCCTGAGTTTGTGCAATTTGCCAATCGGTATTGTCAAGAAAATGACTTGTTTTGTATGGATATTTTATCGCCCGTCGTTAACGAACTTTCTAAGCGTTCTGGTATCGACCCAACTCGCTTACCAGGGGCCATGCACTCACTGAATCAAGAATATTTTAATCGTATTGCTGCAATGGAATTTGCGGTAAAATATGATGACGGAAAAGACCCGAAAGGCTTTTTGGAAGCGGACATTGTTTTACTCGGAGTCTCACGCACGTCAAAAACACCGCTCAGTTTATTTTTAGCAAATAAAAACCTTAAAGTGGCGAACTTACCTTTAATTCCTCAAGCTCATATCCCAAAAGAGCTTTGGGAAGTCAACCCTAAAAAAATCGTTGGACTAACCAACAATCCGGAAATTTTAAATAAAATTAGACAGGAACGCATGAAAGCATACGGTTTAAATCCCAATACTGCCTACTCTGATATTAATAAGATTAATGAAGAACTTGCTTTCGCCAACAAACTTTATGAAAAACTAGGCTGTTTAGTGATTAATGTCGCAGATTTATCTATTGAAGAAACAGCTTCTATTATTTTACAAGAGCTAAACTTAGAAGAATATACTTATCATGGTTAAAAATCAAAACGGTGCTGACACTTCTTTCCGATAGACGTCAGCACCGCTTTTTTTATTTTTTAAAAGAAATTCAATAAATCTATTTTTGTTAAAGCAGCTTTTTCACTTTCATTAAAAAAGTGTTTAATTCTTCCTTGCTCTAACACTAACAATTTATTACCGTAAGTTAACGCGTCTTCCATTTTGTGCGTAATCATTAAAGCTGTTAAGTTTTTTTCTTTTACTTTTTCTGCCGTTAAATGCATCAGACGGTCTGCTGTTTTAGGGTCTAGCGCCGCTGTATGCTCATCTAGTAGCAATAAAGACGGATTGCCTAATGTCGCCATAAGTAAGCTCAGTGACTGTCTTTGACCGCCTGACAAGGCTCCTGTTGGCTGTAAAAGATGCTTTTCTAGTCCATTACCCAACTCTTTCGTTAAGTCTTCAAAATAAGGAAGAGAGGCCTCTAATCGACGAGGTAATAATCGTCGTTTCTCGCCCCGTTTCATTGCTAGTAATAGATTTTCAGCGACGGTCATTCTTGGGGCTGTTCCTAACTTTGGATCTTGAAACACTCGTGCAATCACACGTGCACGTCGTTCTTCTTTCATCATAGTGACATCGGTTCCGTTCACTTCTATATAACCAGATGAAGGAAGCATCGTCCCTGATATAAGATTAAATAACGTCGACTTACCCGCGCCATTCCCTCCGAGTACGGTCACAAAATCGCCTTGATTAAGTGATAAATCTAACTGTTTGATTAACTCTCGCTCTTCTTGATTGCCTGTGATTATTTTTTTTGTTAATTGTTCAATACACAGTACTTCCTTCATGATACTCGCTCCTTTTTAGGCATTTTCATTTGACCTTTTAATCTCGGTAAAATTAGACATCCTGCTAAAATGAGAGATGAAAATATTTTCAAGTAACTGGTGTCGACACCCAACTTTATGACAACTAAAATTAATAATTGATAGACCACACTTCCGACGACGATCGCAATTAATCGCTCGAGTAGTAACAATTCACCAAAAAGAACTTCCCCTATAATAATCGAGGATAATCCTATAACAATAATACCTATCCCTTTGTTAATATCTGCATTGCCGTCATTTTGAGCAACTAGAGAACCGGACAAGGCGATAATCCCATTTGATACCGACAGCCCTAATAACTTCATACGGTCAGTCGAAATCCCTAGCGAACGTGCCATGACCTCATTATCACCTGTCGCAATATAACTCTGTCCTAACGACGTATGTAAAAAATAAATTAAACCCACAACTAACAACACACATGTTACGATTCCGATAATTAACGTATCGTAATGCGCTGGCAACCAAGAAAACGTCACATAATCATTCAAGCGCTTTTGATTTAATAACGTTAAATTCGACCGCTTCATCACATATAACATAACTGAATTCAATCCCGTCATCACTAAAATTCCCGATAAAACAACAGGTATTTTTCCTTTTGTATAAAGTAGACCTGTCACTAACCCTGCCAGCATACCAGCTAACATCCCCGCGATGGTTGCCAATATAGGGGAAATTTGATGAGTTAAAAGCGTCACTGTGACCGCTCCGCCTAATGGAAAAGAACCTTCCGCCGTCATATCGGGGAAATTTAAAATTCGATATGTCATAAAAATACCTAAACCTAGAATTCCTAGCAAAAATCCTTGTCCTAATGTGACTGTTAACATCATTTCATCATCATCTCCACTTCTTTTGGTACTGTGATTCCTAAACTGTCCAGTTGTTCTTCATTCACAATTAAATCGCCTTCTGAAAAGACATAGATTGGCATATCACCTGGGTTTTTGTTTTTCAAGACGATATCAGCCGCCATGCGTCCCGTTTGTACGCCTAAATCTGTTTGATTAATACCAATTGTCGCAACGCCACCTTCTTCTACCATCGAAGCAACAGAAGGGATAATCGGAACGTGCGCTTGGGTCGCAATTTGAGCGACCGCTGACATGTTATTAGCGATAGTATTATCTGTAGGAATATACAATGTATCGATTTCTCGCACCATATTTGAAACAATGCTATTGATTTCATTACTAGAAGGCACGACATAGCGTTTCGTTGTCAACCCTCGCTCTTTAGCAGCTGCTTCCGCACGCTCTGCTTGGACGATGGCATTGTCTTCTGCCGACGAAATCAGTATCCCTACGCGTCGAGTCGCGGGTAATAATAGCTTTAACAAATCAAACTGTGCTTCTACGGGAGACTGATCACTTACACCTGTAATATTGCCGCCAGGATGTTCATTACTTGAGACTAAACCTGCATTTTCAGGGTCGGTAATCGCTCCAAGTACAATAGGAATTTCTTGCGTTGCATTCGCCAACGCTTGAGCAGCAGGTGTCGCAATACCTATTAAAACATCTGGTTTTTCACTAATTAATTGTTGTGACATCATATTTAACTTGCTTTGATCTCCTTGACCATTTTGGAAAACAACCTTTAAATTTTTTCCTTCCTCTAATCCCTGTTCTTTTAAACCAGTTAAAATCCCTTGATAGATTTCATCTAGTGAAGGATGGCTAATATATTGCAAAACCCCGACTGTCATGCTGTTGCTACGATTTTCTTGTTGCTTCTCAACCGTCATCGTTATGATGGGATAAAGAATCATTAAACCAATTATCATTAAGCTTATTTTAAGTTTACGTGAATACATTATCTTACGTCCTCTCTTGGATTATGTTTTTTTGAATAAAAAAAGACAACTCCCCTATACAGGAAGTTGTCAAAAAGTGCGACAAAAAATCCTGCATAAACACTATGGTCTATGCAGGACTGCTTTTTTAAAACCCGCATAGATACAAATTAGAGAGCTCTCTAAAGTTGTATCTATGCTCCTATTTGGAAACATACATACAACTATCTACGCCAGTTTTGCCACGCCATATTCAATTCTGGTAACGCACGTGTCTTCGTTTGATAGTCTTTCATGTTGTCTCCTCCGTTCTTCTTATTTCATTAAGTGTATCACTATCTGATTATTTGTCAATATCCTTAAGGTCGATTGGTCAAACTTTCAAGATAATCTACAAAATACATCTCGATTTCTGTCTTATCCTTAAATTTAACTCGCTTTGTTTCTTTGTGATTCGTATATTGAATCAACGTAATATCCGCTTGTAACTGGTAATCTGTTTTTACTTCTTTTTTATCATAAAATATAGGATAAACATATAAAACCGTTGGAAAGAGCTTTAATTGATCTGGGTCAGTTAAAACAGATTCTAGCTCAGGAGCAAACGGCGAGGCTGGATCATAAATGAGAACTGTCACCTCATTTTTCTCTTGAATGAGTGTGGCTAGACCATCTTGGGGGACTCGTTTTATCTCATCACCATTGTAGAAACTATTAGCGACAACCGAAGCGATTTGCTTTTCACGAATACGATGATTAATCTTCGGCAGGGTTAGTACACTTATTAGTAATAGTACAACTAGTGTCAACCCAGATAATATCATTAGTTTATGTGTTTTTGTTAAGCGACTTAATTGATGTTCGAGTTGCTCGATTCCAAACTTTTTTTGTTGTTTTTCTTCTTCCATAAATAGACTCCTTAATGTTTCTAATAATAGTATATCATTCTTAATCTAAAAAGAAATAGCTTTTACTCCCATTGGACATTTTAAGCTTTTCACGGTATATTAGACACAGTTTATAGCCCAAAAGGAGGGATTGTATGTCATTTGACGGTTATTTTACACATGCTATGGTTATGGAACTTAACCAAGCTTTAAGTGGTGGTCGTTTATCTAAAATTCACCAACCATATGATAATGAAGTCGTTTTAGTCATCCGACATCAAGGTAAAAATCATCGTCTACTATTATCTTCTCACCCCTCATACGGACGGATTCAGCTAACTGAGATACCTTACGAAAATCCGGCAACACCGCCTAACTTTTGTATGACATTACGTAAGCATTTAGAAAATGGGATTATTGAAAAAATAGAACAAATTCAAAATGACCGCATTGTCCAAATTAGCTTTACCAAACGTAATGAGTTAGGAGATTTAGAAGACTTACGACTCATAATAGAAATAATGGGTCGTCATAGTAATATTATTTTAATCAATCAAGAAAGTCAAAAAATTATCGATTGCATTAAGCATGTTGGCTCTTCTCAAAATAGCTATCGTTTGTTGTTGCCTGGGGCTCTTTATCGCCAACCGCCACAACAAGCGAAAAAAAATCCATGGGAAATTGACGATGTCTCTTTATTTCACCTGTTAAATGCTGAAGAACTTTCCGCTGATTACTTGCAAGAAACGTTTCAAGGACTTAGTTTCTTAACAGCTCAAGAGCTCACCTATCGTTTGTCTTCAATGCCAAATGATAAGATGAAAGCATGGCATGACTTTTTTATCACGTCATTAGACGCTTACCAACCAGCTCACTATCTCATAGACAGTAAAGAATACTTTACTGCCATTCGCTATTATTTTTTACAGAAAGAACCGACTATTTATGACACTTTAAGTGCTTTGTTAGACGTTTATTATCAGGATAAAGCAAACCGCGACCGCGTCAAACAACAATCACAAGCGTTAGAAAAAAGATTGACGAATGATATCAAACGCTTACGTAAAAAGCTAAAAAGTCTAAATAAAGACATGCAAGCGACGCATAAAAAAGAAGAGATGCAGCGAAAAGGCGAGCTGTTGACCACTTATCTACACCTTGTTCAACCTGGAATGAGTGAACTTGAAGTCACTGACTACTACACAAACGAGCCACTCGTTATTTCACTCAATCCACAACGTACGCCGGCTGAAAATGCCCAGTCTTACTTTAAACGTTATAATAAGTATAAAACAGGGGCCGTCGAGATTGCTAAACAACTTGAAACTACTCAACAAGAAATCGATTATATCGAAAGCGTTCTTTCTCAATTAGAACTCGCACAGCCGCAAGATGTCCCATTGATTAAAGAAGAGTTAATCGAAAGTGGCTATCTCAAACGCAAAAAAGAAAAAGGCAAGCCGAAAAAATTGCCACGTTTTATCGAACTAACTGCTACCGATGGCACGCCTATTTTAATCGGACGAAACAATCTACAAAATGATGAACTGACAACTAAGGTCGCTCATAAAAATCATATTTGGCTTCATGCTAAGGATATTCCCGGTTCGCATGTCATTATTAAAGATGCCGACCCAACTGAACAAACGTTACTCGAAGCAGCATCACTTGCCGCATATCACTCTAAATATCGGCTTTCCAATAACGTTCCCGTCGACTATGTTCAGGTAAAACATGTCAAGAAACCCAAAGGCGCTAAACCCGGTTTTGTCATATATGAAAATCAAAAAACACTTTATGTCACACCGAAAAGTCATATTTAAATAAAAAAGCTCTTGCAAATGCAAGAGCTTTTTAAAAATACTTTTCAACTTTTTTATTGACAAAAATCGCATTGACCAATGACATAATTAAAGCGATCAAGAAAGCAGCACCAAAACTTGAAAAAGCAAAATGCTGTTTTCCTATCAAGGCGGATGTCATAGTTAGCATCATCCCATTTATAACTAAGCTAAATAATCCAAATGTTAAAATCGTAATTGGTAGGCTGAAAAAATGTAGCACAGGCTTCACTAATGTATTCAAAATAGATAGAACGAAACTAGCCATTAGTGCCACAAAAACACTGTCAACATACATCATATTTGGAAACATATAAGCTAATGCTACTAGCGTTAATGTATTAATCAATAAACGCTGCCAATAAGTCATTAAAAATCACTCCACTCATCTTCGTCATCATCTACTTTTGTTGCTTGCTTACGCTCATTACCCGGTCTGCGATTCATCCCGTCACCGTAGTAATTACCATAATAATTTTTTCTTGTTTGATGTTGGGCAGGTTGAGATGGAACAATAATCGCCAATAAGATGTATAAAAAGAAACCAGGAAATCCTGCAGTGAAAAAGCTTAGTGCGAGATACACAATACGGACAATCGTTGGATCAATTCCGAAAAACTCACCAATTCCCCCTAAAACACCACTCACAACAATATTTGAATTTGACTTTGTTAATTTTTTCTTCATACGACTCTCCTCCTATATTAACGTATATCCGCTACGCTTGTCTACTCTTTACTAGTCGGCATCCTTTAGTAAAACATTACCTGTCGTTGTTGATAATTTGATGTAGACCGTATCTTCCGGATGATATCTTCTAAATTGTAACATACGATTCGTTTTTTCAGTTTTTTCACGAATCACTTCAAACTCTGATAAACGATTTTTAATGGCACCTAGACTTGTTTTAGCTAAACCTTCTATGCCTTGCATTTGGGGTAACGCCACTTTGATATCACCGTTGACCACTTTTGCATCTAAGTTTTTCATTGAATCATCCACCGCCGTCACGCGAATATCGCCGTTAACATTTCCAACAGAAATATTTTGTAACGCGGCTTTTAGAATAAAATCCCCATTCACTGATGTGCCAATAAAATCTAACACAGAGGCATTTTTAACAGTAACATCGCCATTGACACCTTCTGCTTCTAACATCGTAGCCGTAAACCCATCAATCATCAAATCACCGTTTGTACTCTTTAGGTACGTGTCTTTAGCCTCTAAATCAAACACATTAATATCGCCATTTAAGATTTTAGCTGACACATGGTCGTAACTACGTGCTGGTAAATAAAAGATTAACTCCGCTTTAATCCGCTTATTAGGAATTTGAAAAGAAATACGCTCTTCATCTACTTCAATTTCACTTCTTTCAAGAAATGCTTCAAATGGCGTATCTGCTTCCATTTTACCATATAGTTTAATCTGACTGACAACTTTTATATCCTCTGAATCCCATTGACGAAACTCAATAAGACCGTTAGCAACTTTTACATCAATAATACTTGCAGAACATGCTGGATAATAAAACTCATGCTCAAATGTACTCATCGCCATGCCGGGCACTTTAATATTAACATCTTTCCAGTCAACATGATCATTAACCGTATTCGTTACCGTCTTCATTGTTTCTTTCATTAATTTGCTAAATTGATTGCCTGCTTGGTTCATTTTCTTACCGAACTTTTCGCCTGCTTTCTCCATTTTATCACCTAAATCGGTCAGCGTTTGTTCCCAGTCGTCTGGTAATTGAAAACGCATGTCCTCTTCTTCGTTTAGTTCACGTTTAGATGTTTTGACTTCTTTTAGACGCGCCTCTAACTCTAAGACTTCTTCTTCCATAGCGACACGTTGTTTCTTCAACTCGCCTAGTTTCGTTTCATAATGAACGCGCTCTTCTCTTTTTTCAGGCGCTAACTCATCTAATTCTTCTAAAGTGTTGATAATCATTATTTGTTCTTCCAACATATTGATTTCACTTGTCACATCTTCTATCTCAGCATTTACCACATCAAGCTTTGAAGAGGTTTGATTTAACTCCGTTGCTAAATCGTCTAACAATTGCTCTAGCTTTGCTTGCTCTTCATTTTCTTCTTTGCTAACTTCATCAGACTCTTCTGCTTGCTTATTTAAATGATGTTGTTTGACTTCTGACGCTTCTTGTTGAATGATACTTTCATCTTTTGCAATAGCCATATTTTCAAGTAATACTAATGCTTCATCTGTTGTAATGACTCCTTTTTTGACTAATTCTAATACGCGATCTCGTTCTTTCATCTTGATAGCCTCCTTAGCTAAACTTTCCTTCGATCAGCTTGTATCTCTATTATGCCTTTTTTTATCACACCTGTCATAGGTCTTGAGATGGATTTCTCTATCAATGCCAAGTCGCAATTCTAATTAAAAAAGCGAACCGTAATATACGGCTCGCTTTTTTTACTATTTTTCTAAATTGATTCACGATTAGAGTTTAATTCATATATTTTTCCAGTTTTTAAGTAAACAATCCATTCACAGATATTGGTTACATAGTCACCAATACGCTCTAGATAACCTGCTACTTGCAAATAGTCGGTGCCTCCAATAACTGTTTGAGGGTTCTCTTGCATTTCCTTAATTGACATGTCATAAATCTCATGGAAGTAGCGATTAACAACGTTATCTCGATTCGCAATTTCTTTCGCTTTTTCAGCATCTTCTTCTATATAAGCCTTCAAGACATCATCCATCATCTCTTTGACAGCGTCACTCATCTCAGATATTTTTTCCTCTACTTCTAAAATACGTGCATTTCCTTTTACCCTAATAGTAGATTTAGAAATCGAAACCGCATGGTCGCCAATACGTTCTAAATCAGAGATAGCTTTCATTACCGTGACGATAATTCGTAAGTCAGTGGTAACAGGTTGTTGTAAAGCAATCATTTCTAAGCTTTTCTTTTCTAGTTTTAATTCTAATTCATTAATATCGCTATCTTCTTCAATCACAGATACAGCCATTTCTTTATCATGCTTGATAAAAGCCTTCACTGACTTATAGACAGCGGCACTGACCATTTTCCCCATTTCATGAAACTGTAAATGCAGCTTGTGTAAATCCTCTTCAAATTGTGAACGTAACATCGCATTCAACCCTTTCTAATCTTTGTTAACCAAACTTTCCACTAATATAATCTTCTGTTTCTTGACGATCTGGCGTTAAGAATATCTTTTTCGTTTTGTTATATTCAATTAAATCGCCATTTAAGAAAAATGCTGTTTTATCTGATATTCTGGAAGCCTGTTGCATATTATGAGTGACCATAATCATCGTGTATTTATTTTTTAACTCAAAAAGCATGTTTTCAATTTTACCACTTGATACTGGGTCTAGCGCACTGGTTGGCTCATCTAGTAATATCACTTCTGGTTTTACCGCTAGAACGCGCGCGATACAGACACGCTGTTGTTGTCCACCAGAAAGCGCCAAAGCACTTTTATCCAGTTTATCTTTTACATCATCCCAGACTGCCGCCGCTCGTAAACTTTCCTCGACAATTTGGTCTAGTTCTTGTTTCGGTGGTGTGTTTTCTAAACGTAAACCATAAACGACATTCTCATAGACGGAAAAAGGAAAAGGATTAGGTTGTTGAAAAACCATTCCGATTTTTTTTCTCAAGTTAACAGTATCCGTCTTGGGACTGTATATGTTTTCTCCTTTAAACATGACGTTTCCAGTAATCGTGACATCTGGAATCAAGTCATTCATGCGGTTAAGCGTCCGCAAAAAAGTGGACTTGCCACAACCAGAAGGACCAATTAACGCCGTGATTTCACCTTGCGTAAAGGACATATTGATTCCTTTTAGTGCTTCCTTTTCACCATAATACAAATGCAAATCTTTCGACTCTAACATGTCTTTCCTCCTTAACCGAAGTGTCCTGATACATAATCTTCTGTCGCTTTAATCTTCGGACGGGTAAAGATTTTCTTCGTCCGATCATATTCAATAACATTTCCTAAATAGAAGAAAGCCGTATAATCACTAATACGTGCCGCCTGTTGCATGTTATGGGTCACAATAATAATCGTATAATCTTCTTTTAAGTTAATCAATGTTTCTTCCACTTTACTTGTCGAAATGGGGTCTAATGCACTTGCCGGTTCATCTAGTAATAGAATATCTGGTTTCATTGCGATCGCACGCGCGATACATAGACGTTGCTGTTGCCCACCTGATAAGGCATGCGCACTTTTATTTAAGTTATCTTTTACTTGGTCCCACAAAGCTGCTTGTTTTAGACTTGTTTCAACAATTTCATCGAGATAGTGTTTATCTTTTTCACCATGTTGTTTTAAAGCAAAAGTAATATTGTCATAGATAGACTTACTAAATGGATTTGGCCTCTGAAAAACCATTCCGATATGTTTTCTCATTTCGTAAACGTCGACTTTCGATGAATTAATATCTGTATGTTGATACATAATTTTACCCGTTA
This sequence comes from Vagococcus lutrae, assembly GCF_023299185.1. Classification (NCBI taxonomy): domain Bacteria; kingdom Bacillati; phylum Bacillota; class Bacilli; order Lactobacillales; family Enterococcaceae; genus Vagococcus; species Vagococcus lutrae. The sequence continues at coordinate 57,523 of NZ_CP097017.1, read as the reverse complement.
CTTTAGTATTGGCAATTTCATCGTTCATTCGATTTAACGAACGTAGATATGTTGATTTCCCACAACCTGAAGGGCCGATAAGTGACGTAATTTTGTTTTTTTCAAATTCAAGGGAGACCCCTTTTATCGCTTCATTCTGACCATACCAGACATGAATATCATCTGTACTAATCGCGATTTCTTTATCTTGTAACGACACCACATGACGCGATGTCAAATCATAATTTTCCATGAATTTACTCCTTTATGCCGATGTTATCCGTTTATGGATTCGTTTTCCAATGAAGCGTGCCAAAATATTAAATAGTAAAACGGCGATAATTAAGACTGCTGACGCACCGGCAGATACTTGTGGTCCGTCGGGCATATTCCCTTCACTGTTGACTTTCCAGATATGTACCGCTAACGTTTCTGCTTGGCGGAAGATATTTAGCGGACTTGAAATACTTAATGGATTCCAATTAGTAAAATCTAAGGCTGGAGCACTTTGACCGGCTGTATAGATTAAAGCAGCTGCTTCCCCGAAGATACGTCCTGCACCTAAAATTACCCCTGTTAAAATGCCGGGTAAAGCTTCAGGCACAACAACACGTAATACCGTCTCCCAACGTGATAACCCTAATGCAAGACCTGCTTCGCGTTGCGTAAAGTGAACGGCGTTTAGTGATTCTTCTACATTTCGTGTTAGCAAAGGTAAGTTGAAAAACGTTAAGGCTAATGCACCTGAAATAATCGAAAAGCCCATCTCTGCTTTCACAACAAATACTAGAAAGCCGAATAAACCAACGACAACTGACGGAAGTGAGCTTAAAATTTCAATGGACGTACGAATGACATCCGTAAACCAATTTTTACGGGCATATTCAGCCAAATAGATACCTGCCCCTAATGAGATAGGGATACTAATTAACATGGTAATAATCAACAGATAGAACGAGTTAAATAACTGAATTCCAATACCACCACCTGCTTGAAACGATTTAGCTGGCGTTGTTAAAAATTTCCATGAAATATGAGGAACTCCTCTAAATAAAATATATCCGATTAAACTGGCAAGAATCAGCACTATCAAACCGGAAACGGCATATAAAATACCTGTCCAAATTTTATCGACTTTTTTTGGATTCATTATTTGAAGGCTCCTTTCTTACCAATCAATCGAATGACAATATTAAAGAATAATGACATCAGTAATAATAACAAAGCTAGCGACCACAGTACGTTATTTTCCAACGTTCCCATAATCGTATTACCAATTCCCATTGTTAAAATACTTGTCAAAGTTGAAGCCGGACTTGTTAAATCTTGAGGCATGATTGCCGCATTACCAATAACCATTTGTACTGCTAGTGCTTCACCAAAAGCACGCGCCATTCCAAATACGACAGCTGTTAAGACTCCTGGAATAGCCGATCTTAAGACTACTTTATAAATCGTTTGCCATCTCGTTGCACCAAGTGCTAAAGAGGCTTCGCGATAATGTCTAGGTACAGCATTTAACGCATCAACTGTCATAGACGTAACGGTTGGTAAAATCATAACAAACAGAACAAAAGTCCCAGCTAAGATACCAAAACCACTACCGCCAAATGTATTACGTACAGCTGGCACGATAACAGTTAAGCCTACGAAACCATAGACAACTGAAGGTATCCCTACTAATAACTCGATAACGGGTTGCAAGATTTTCTTTCCTAATGTAGGAGAAATCTCGGTCATAAAGACAGCCGCTCCTATAGCAAACGGAGTCGCGACAATTGCGGATAGCAAGGTAACTAAAAATGACCCCATTATCATCGGCAGTGCGCCAACGAGTGGCTCCCCATTTTCCCCGACATTTCCAGGACTCCATGTTGTACCAAACAAAAAGTCAAACAGGTTGACGCCATCTTTAAAGAAAGTAGCTAGACCTTTACTAGCGACAAAATAAAAAATAGCGGCAACGACAACGACTATAAATAAAATACAAAGAAAACTAATGAATTTACCAATCTGCTCTAATTTGGCCTTTTTAGATTTTTTTTGTAACTGTTGCTGGATGTTCTCCAAAACAACTCCTCCTCATCTACATACATTTTAACGCGCATTAATCTCTGTGATGTTCCCCGCTGCATCACGTTCCACTTTCATCTCGGTCACTGGAATGTAGCCTAACTGTGGCACCATCTCTTTTTGAATATGATCCGACAACATATAATCTAGATATTCTTTTGTTAAGCCTTTTGGTTCGCCTAATGTGTACATATGTTCATACGACCAAATTTTCCACTTGTTCGTCTTCACATGTTTGTCAAGCGGCTCTACACCGTCGACCTTTAACGCTTTAACCTCATCTGTCACATAAGAAAAAGCAACGTAGCTAATAGCTCCCGGCGTTGTCGCAACAATTTGTCGAACCATCCCAGTAGATTCTTGCTCTTGAGCAAGTTTTGACACTTCCCCATCTAAAACCCACTGTTCAAACGTATGTCGCGTACCACTTCCGCTTGCACGGTTGATTAAAACGATTGGCAAATCAGCCCCACCTAATTCTGACCAATTCGTAATTTTTCCTGTAAAGATATTTTTTAACTCCGTCATTGAAAGATTATTTAAGGATACTTCTTTATTAACAATCGGTGTAATGCCGACGACTGCTACTTTGTGATCGACGAGTTCGTCTGTTTTTAATCCTGATTTTTCTTCCGCAAACAAATCTGAATTCCCTATTTCAACCGCACCAGCTTGGACTTGACTCAGACCGGTACCACTTCCGCCACCTTGGACGTTGATAAATTTCCCTACATGTTCACTACTAAATTCTTCGCCCGCAGCAGCAGCTAAAGGTTGCATTGCTGAAGACCCAACGGCAGTGATTGATTCCCCATTATCGACTAAATCCCCACATCCAGTTAATAATGTTGACATGAGTATTACACTGGCCATACTTAAGATTTTTTTCACCGAAAAATCCTCCCTTATTTTCACAAGAATTACGTCTAAAAAAACCTAATTCTCTTTATTAAACATATAGGTTAGACTCAAAAAAATCAAGTCTTTTTCCTTGAATTTACAGTTTTTCAACTCTATTTACAGAAATCACTCTTTCATTCTTTTTTCACAAAAAAAACAGCCTATAAAAAACGGATTTTCTCCTCTTTTTATAGACTGCAAAACAAAGCATCTTAAATTTTTAAGAAACGACGCATAGACATGATTGACCCAATTGAGCCAATTACCACTCCAATGACTCCCATTAAGATATTCATTCCTAAAACTAAGTCCTGAGCGGGTATCAGTGAAAACGATTGACTGAGTAAAATTTTACTTACAATCGAACTGACTTCTGGATAACCAAACGTCATCATAAGCATAGGGATAACAGCTCCTAAAAGACCTATCCAAGCACCTTCTAAGAAGAATGGCCAGCGAATAAATCCGTTCTTTGCTCCAACTAATTTCATAATCTGAATTTCGCGTTTTCTTGAAATGATAGTAATTCTGATTGTATTTGAGATTAGGAAAATAGCGACAAATATTAGCAAGGCTGTCGCAACAAGTCCCCATGTACGAATACCTTTTGAGATTTTAAAAATCTTATCAGATGAAAGTCCGCCATAGTCGGCTTTATAAACAGCTGGTAACTTTTCAGCAATTTTTTGAACTTTTTTCGTGTCTTCTGGTTCTTTCGTACTGACAATAAACACGTCGTACAATGGATTGTCATCTTCATCAAATAATTTCCAAGAATCTCCATACTTTTCAATTAAGTTATTTAACTGCTCTTCTCGACCGGAAAATTTAACTTTTTCCACACTTGGAATTTTTTCTAATTCCGTTTTAAGCTGGTCCATTTCCTCTTTTTCAGTACCGTAATCAATGAATACGGAGATATCTACGGTTGATTCGATATCCTTAGCAATCTTTGCTACGTTTAAAATCACTGAAAGGAAAATACCAACTAAAATCAATGTCACTGTCACGGCACTCACAGAAGCTAGCGTCATCCAGCCGTTTCGTTTTAAACTTTTTAAACTTTCACCTAAATGGCGGAAAAATGTTCTAATCATCGTAACCGTATTCTCCTTCCGCTTGATCTCGAATAATACGTCCATGCTCAATCGCAATCACGCGGTGGCGGATGGTATTAACAATCGTACTATTATGTGTGGCCATTACAACAGTTGTCCCTTGTGTATTGATTTTATCTAACAATTTCATAATTTCCCATGAGTTTTCTGGGTCTAAGTTTCCAGTTGGCTCATCTGCAATCAAAACTTTGGGCGTGTTAACGATAGCACGGGCAATTGCCACACGCTGCTGCTCCCCACCAGATAATTCGGCTGGGAAGACACGGACTTTGTGTTTTAAGCCAACAAGCTCTAACACTTCCATAACTCGACGTTTGATTTCACGTGGTCGTTTACCAATAACTTCCATCGCATACGCTACATTTTCATAAACTGTTTTTTGATATAAAAGTTTATAGTCTTGGAACACAATCCCTACTTCTCTTCTTAAAAGAGGGGTTTGTTTATTTTTAATTTTTAGCAAGTCATAGCCGCAAACATTTAAATATCCTTTTGTTGCTTTTTCTTCACGATACATCAATTTTATAAAGGTTGACTTCCCTGCACCACTAGGGCCAACGACGTAGACAAACTCGCCTTGGTCAATCGTGATACTAATATTACGAAGAGCGGTTGTGCCGTTTGGATACTTCTTCGTAACGTTTTCCATTTCTATCATTAAGCATTCTCCTACCTTTTTTTGCAATACGCTACGCCTTATTATAACATTAGATGTGCGAAATATATCTTACATTACATTACAATTATGTTTCAAAGATTATGATAATTGTTGACGTAGGTAGGCATCCATAAATTTATCTAAATCCCCATCCATAACAGATTGAACGTCACCGACTTCATAGTTTGTCCGGTGATCTTTAACCATAGAGTAAGGATGAAACACGTAAGAACGAATTTGTGAACTCCAACCAATCTCTTTTGTTTCACCACGAATTTCTGATGCTAGCTCCGCCTTCTTATCCATTTCTAATTGATACAATTTCGCTTTTAACGTCGCCATCGCTTGTTCTCTATTTTGTAACTGAGAACGTTGAGCTTGACTGGCAACGACAATCCCGGTTGGTAAATGGGTAATCCGTACGGCAGATTCCGTTTTATTGACGTGCTGACCACCAGCACCACTCGCGCGATAGGTATCGACCTTCAAATCATCCGGTTTAATTTCTACCTCTACATCGTCCGTCAACTCTGGCATAACATTGATTGAACAAAAGGACGTGTGACGACGATTAGCTGTATCAAAAGGAGAAAGTCTGACGAGACGATGTACACCCGTCTCTGATTTTAAATAACCATACGCATTGTGTCCTTTAATTTGCAACGTCACACTTTTTATGCCGGCTTCTTCTCCATCGTGATAATCTAAATACGTCACATCAAATCCTTTACTCGCACACCAACGCGTATACATTCTAAGTAACATCGAACCCCAGTCTTGAGATTCCGTCCCACCTGCTCCTGGATGTATTTCCATAATGGCATTGTTAGCATCATAAGGTTCACTTAATAATTGTTCCAATTCGTACTGATTCATTTCCTCTTGATAAGTGGCTAAAGATTCTGCCAACTCTTTTTCAAGTTCCTCGTCAGGCTCTTCCACTACCATTTCATAAAGAACCATTAGCTCTTCCAAGTCTGTCGCAATCTTTTGAAATGATTGAAAACGAGCTTTAACATCGTTTAATTCTGATATAACCGTTTGTGCTTTTTGATTGTCATCCCAAAAATCCGCTTCGGTCATTTGATATTCTAAATTTGCAATGCGCTCTTCCATCTCTTCTAAGTCAAAGAGACCCCCTAAAGTCACTCACTTGTTGTTGATTTCTTTCTAATTGTTGTCTGATTTCACTTAATTCCATTTTTTCACTCCTAAAAATAAGCAAGGACTGGATTACTCCAGCCCTCGCTCGATTTGTTTTAGACTGGCTTACCATGACAGTTTTTATATTTCTTACCACTGCCACATGGACATAAGTCATTACGACCAACTTTTTCAACTCGAATAGGTTGTTGTTTTTCTGACCCTTTTACACCGTCAGCTGATTGCTCAGTCGGGTGAACGGCATCGCCTTGTGCGACTTGTTCACGTTGCACGTTTTGACGAATCTGAGCCTTCATGAATAGACGTGTTACGTCATAGTCAATCATAGCAACCATCGCATTAAACATTTCATATCCTTCTTGTTGATATTCAACAAGTGGGTTATTTTGTCCGTATGCTCGTAAACCAATGGATTCACGTAATTGATCCATCGCATCAATATGATCAGTCCATTTTGTATCTACCACACGTAAGATTACAACTTTTTGAAATTCTAAGAGTTGTTCTGGTCCATTTAAATGTGTGATTTTCTCTTGATACAATTCTTTTGTTTTATCCATTAATAAGGATTCGATTTCTTCACGTGTCTTACCTGTTAACTCTTCAACAGATAACGCATTTTCAGGTAATAAACAAGCATGAGCAAAATCGACTATACCTTCTAAATTCCAATCTTTTGTTTCTTCTAATTGTGTATGGTCTGCAACATTACGATGAATTGTGCGTTCCATCATACTCATTAACACTGGAGTTAAATCTTCTTCGGCACTAATGATTTGGTAACGTTGACCGTATATCACTTCACGTTGTTCACGCATAACGTCATCGTACTGTAAGATGTTTTTACGTGTATCATAGTTATTCCCTTCGACACGACGCTGTGCCCCTTCGACTTGTTTCGATAACATCTTACTTTGAATGACTGCATCTTCTTCTTCAACTTTCATCTTCTCTAACAACGCTTTAACACGATCAGAACCAAAACGACGCATTAAATCATCTTCTAATGATAAGTAGAATTGCGTGACACCTGGGTCTCCTTGACGACCTGAACGTCCACGTAACTGGTTGTCAATACGACGAGACTCATGACGCTCTGTACCAATTACAGCAAGTCCACCTAATTCAACAACACCAAAGCCTAGTTTAATATCGGTACCACGACCAGCCATGTTAGTCGCAATCGTAACCGCTCCCTTTTGACCAGCGTTCAAAATGATTTCTGCCTCTTTAAAGTGATTTTTAGCGTTCAACACTTCATGTGGGATTTTTTCTTTATTTAATAGTTGTGACAAGTATTCCGATGTTTCAACAGCTACTGTCCCGACTAACACTGGTTGACCTTTACGGTGACGTTCTTTAATATCCGCCACTACTGCTTTAAACTTGCTTTCCATTGTTGGATACAATAAATCAGGACGGTCATCACGTTGGATTGGACGGTTGGTAGGAATCTGAATAACTTCCATGTTGTAGATTTCACGAAACTCTTCTTCTTCTGTTTTCGCTGTCCCGGTCATCCCCGCTAACTTTTTATACATTCTAAAGTAGTTCTGGAATGTGATATTAGCCATTGTTTTTGTTTCATCTTCAATTTCTACGCCCTCTTTAGCTTCAATCGCTTGATGTAAGCCGTCAGAATAACGTCGACCATCCATAATACGACCAGTAAATTGGTCAACAATCATGACTTTTCCTTCTTGAACAACATAGTCAATGTCGCGCAGCATGATATAGTTGGCACGCAATGCATTGTCTAAATGGTGGGTTAAAGCTGTGTTATCCACATCATACAAGTTTTCTAAACCAAATGTTTCTTCAGCTTTTGAAATACCTTGCTCGGTAAGGGCAATTGTTTTTGATTGGACATCAATTTTATAGTCCTCTTCTTCAGTTAGACGTTTAATAAATGAATCAGCGCGGTTATACAACGCTGTCGATTTTTCAGCCTGACCTGAAATAATCAACGGTGTTCTCGCTTCATCAATTAAAATCGAGTCAACTTCATCGACTACCGCAAAGTTTAACGGACGTTGCACCATTTGTTCTTTATAAACAACCATGTTATCACGGAGATAGTCGAATCCTAGTTCATTATTCGTGCTGTATGTGATATCACAAGCATAAGCTGCTCGTTTTTCATCTGTTGAACGTGAGTTTAAATTTAATCCTACGCTTAAGCCTAAGAAGTTATACAGCTCTCCCATCTCGCTAGCATCACGAGTTGCCAAATATTCGTTTACTGTGACAACGTGAACTCCTTCGCCACTAATCGCATTTAAATAAACGGGCATCGTCGCTGTCAATGTTTTACCTTCACCCGTTTTCATTTCTGAGATATTTCCGTCGTGTAAAACAACGCCCCCCATCATTTGGACGCGATATGGGTATAATCCTAAAACTCGACGTGCTGCTTCTCTAACCGTCGCAAATGCTTCTGGTAAAAGCTCGTCTAGTGTTTCCCCTTTTTGATATCTTTCTTTAAATTCGTTAGTTTTATCTTTTAGTTGGTCATCAGTTAATTGTTCCATTGCGGTTGCGTATGATTCAATTTGATCCGCTATTTTTTCCAAACGTTTTAATTCATGCTTGTCGCTTTCGATGATTTTCTTTAGAAAATTCATGTTCACAGTCTTTCCTTTCTATTTAACTTAGCTAAAATAATTATTTTATCTAATTGGTATAATACATTCTCTGGCAGAATGCTCTATCTGTTTTATTCTAGCATTTTTAAACTTAAAATGGAATAGTTTTATATTTATCATAGCTGTATCATAACAAAAGAGAAGCAAAATGAATGAGCCCATCCATTTTGCTTCTCTTTTATGTATCATGCAGAATCTTAATCTGTTTCAATTAAACCATATTTACCATCTTTACGTGCGTACACAATGCTAATGCCATTTGTTTCCGCATCTTCAAAGATAAAGAAATTATGTCCTAACATGTTCATCTGTAAAACAGCTTCTTCACTGTCCATTGGTTTTAAAGAAAGTCGTTTAGTACGAACAATTTCCAATTCATTTTCTTTTTCAGCTGGTTCTTCTTTAGGTTCTAAGAATAGATTAGCAACCTCTTCTTTTGAAACCTCACGCTGTTTACGATTAATTCTTGTTTTAAATTTTCTAATTTGTCGTTCTAGTTTATCTACGACAAGGTCAATACTTGCATATAAATCATGAGATGTTTCTTCTGCTCTCAATACTAAATAGGGTAATGGAATAGTCACTTCCACCTTAGCATTTTTATCTGAGTATACTTTTAAGTTGACGTGAGCTGTTGCATCTCCTGCACGCTCGTCATCGAAAAATCGTTCTAACTTTGAAACTCTTTTTTCAACGTAATTTCGAATCGCCTCTGTAACCTCAATGTTCTCTCCACGGATATTAAATCTTAGCATAGCATATTACCCCTTTCGTCTACCAATTGAAGAAACGGTAAAACCACTTAGTGTTTCTTCTTACTTCTATTATATCAAAAATAGAAAAAAATACAATTTTTCACGTCTAATTATCGAAATTTATAATAAGACTATCTAAAAATAGTAAACCCTTCCAACTTTGTAACACCAACTTGTGAAAAAACATCCAAAGCATGGTACATCGTACTACCTGTTGTATAAATATCATCGACTATCATCAATTTATTTGTTTTTATACATAGCTCTTTGTTCAACTGAAAGGGCTGTACCATTTCAATGCGCTCCGTCCGTTTTCGTTGAGACTGACGAAGTGTGTCTTGACTTTTTGTCAAAGCGACGTGATAAGGTATCAAGGCTGACTCTAACATGGCGGTCACTTGATTAAATCCTCTTTCTTCTAAACGTTCAGTCGAGACGGGAATGGGCACAAATATATAATCGGAATGTTTCGTATAAAATGCGTGTAACATTTTAGAAAAAGTCGTTCGAAAACGATAGTCACGTAAAAATTTATAACGATGCAACCACTCCTTAGCGATTTGATTATAATAAAATAACGCGTGGTGTTGGTAAGTTATATTAGGATATTTTTCTGCCCACTGTTGACACTCTCCACATACATCTAATTCATGAGATGCGAGTTTTTTTAAACATTTTTGACAACGCTCCACCGTCACGTCGCTTATCGATTCAAATTGCAAGTAACAGTTTGGACAAATTGTTTCTTTGAATAGTGGCTGAAATGACAACAGTGACGTTAAAGAAAGAGCAGGCTGATAGTCACGCTGACATAATAAACACTTCATTTTTCAACTCCTTCCATTTGATTCATTCTTTTAATCTCACGTCGAGCGTTTTTTATAGCTGTAGTTTGTTGATCGTGAAAAAAATAGACATTCCCAGTTGGATAGTCAGCATGACGTCCCACTCTCCCTGCTATCTGAACTAATGATGCTGTGTTAAAGACCGAATGATTAGCCCCAACCACCAAAACGTCTATATCACGAAAAGTCACACCTCTTTCTAAAATAGTAGTCGTAATCAACCAATCACAACGCGCTTCACGCATTGCCATGGTCTTATCGTACCGTTCTGGATCACGCGAATGTGCTACCATAATACTCACTTGCTTAAAGTATTTAATTAAAAGTTGGTATAACTTTTCAGCTAACAAAACACTTGGCATAAAAATTAACATGCGTCGTTGATTACTCATAGCTTTTTGCAAAATAGCATACAAATTGGCAGGCATTTTCCCATCATTAAGACGCTCTGCCCACTTCCAAGACCAGACTAACTGAGGCTCTGGCAATGGATTACCATGATATCGTTTTGACAAAACTAGACGTTCTATTTTCCCTGTCTTCTCGGCTAGTAATAATTGACGGCTAGGTGTCGCTGTTAAAATAACATATACACCTCCCTTTGCTAAAGCCTGATTAGCCCCATAAGCTAACATCTTATTTCCTTTAAATGGGAAAGCGTCAACTTCGTCTATAATTAATAAATCAAAATGATGATAAAATCGTAACAATTGATGCGTCGTACAAATAACAAATGACGTATAATAATCAGGCTTTTCAGCTTTTCCATATAATAACGTCACTTCTTTTCTAGGAAAAGCTTGCTGAAGTCGTGGATGTAACTCCAAACAGACATCTACTCTTGGACTAGCCAAACCAATTCGCCACCCTTTTTCCAAAGCATAGGCCAATGATTCAAATAACATTTCCGTCTTACCAGCTCCTGTTACAGCATGGATTAACGTGTTCTTTTTTACTTCAACATTGTCACGTAATTTTTTTGATACAATTGCTTGACGAGAAGATAACTGGCCGTTCCATTGTAAGGCATTCTTTAACGGTTTAACCATTTGACTAGGTAAGTAATAAAATTGCTCATGACTTGTCACACAACCGAGCGTTAAACAGGCTGAGCAGTAATAATAAGTAAATAACTCATTCTGTACTTCTACTTCTTTTTTATTAAAACAACTCCCGCAGCGCAAACATTGTATCTTATCTTTTGATAATTCTCTCATACAAGGTAGACGTTGTACTTCTTCCGTGACGTCACATTTTCCCTGAGGTAATTCCGATGCTAGCAATCTTCTACCACGTAATATTTCCATATCATCACCTCTCTATTAATAGATACGCTTTTATTAGGGAGGCGTTTGGCTATTTTGACAAAATAAACTATAATAGAGTGAAAGAAAGGGTGACTAACATGAAGGAGAATTTTTCATTTCAATCCCACAGCGAAAACACACGTATTCAAGGTTATAAATGGGTACCTACTGATAAAAAACCCAAACTTATCGTTCAATTAATTCATGGTATGGCTGAATATGCGGAAAGGTATGAACCGTTCGCTCAATTTCTAACAGAAAATCATATGGCTCTTTATGCACATGATCATCTCGGACACGGCCGTTCTGTCAATAGCATGGACGAATTGGGTTTTTTCCATGAAAGAAAAGCAAAAGAAATTTTAATAGAAGACGCACACCTTGTGACAAAACACGTTAAACACGACTACCCTGAAATTCCCGTCGTTGTACTTGGTCACAGCATGGGATCATTTGTCTTACGCAATTACCTAAAAAAATATTCAACTGAAATTGACGGTGCTATTATAATGGGAACAGCTGGTTACAAAAGTGAGCTAGGGGTGGGGTTGAAATTAGCCCAATTACTCGCGCGTCTATTCCCTAAAAAACGTAATAAACAACTCGATGATTTGGCATTTGGATCATTTAGCGACTATTTTTCCGACCATTACTCATCCTTCGATTGGCTTAGTAAAAATCAAGAAAATGTCAAAAAATATTTACAAGATGACTACACAGGATTTATTTTTACCAACAATGGTTTTCATACCCTGTTTGATTTAATGAATGACGCCACACAAACAGATTGGGCAAAAACGCTTCATCCAGACCTAAGTGTACTTGTTATTAGTGGCGAACAGGATCCTGTCGGTGATTTTGGTAAAGGTCCACGTTCCGTTGCTAAAGAATTATCACATGCTGGTATAAAAGACGTTACCCTACATCTCTATGCGAACTTACGACACGAGATTCTAAACGAAAAAGAAAATCAAATGGTCATGGATGATATTTACGAATGGCTTTACGTCCGTTTTTTACACGATACTCACCATGAACATCATCATCACGCATAAAAACACCTCGCCTATGAGTTAAAAGTCTCATGGACGAGGTGTTTTTATGATTATATCATAGCTGAAACTACTGATATTTTCAGTTTTTTCATGACGTTTAAAAGTTCTGAAGGACGGTCAAAAAATTCTACGAGAGGTACCTCTTCTTCTCGATGTACTAAACATGACATACTATCTTGTTTATTTAAACAGTTTCCTTCCCCTAACACTTCGTGCTGTGTCCCGTCATGTAATAAAACCCGTAATTTTCGTGAGGCTAGCAGTTTTACTTTATGAACGTGTTTTAAATCTAATTCGCGTTTAACAATCCCATTCTCTTTTAAGTAATGAACAGAACGAGTGCTACGGACTTGCCCTTGCATAATCCCTTCTCGGGTCGCTTCTATTTCACCAGTGTGAGCATAAACAATTTGACTTGTTGTTCGCTCTTCTCCGTCTTCTGTTTGTATCATCACAGGAAAAAGCAAATAAGGGTCCATTTCAATCTTCACTTGTTTCACATCTTTTTCATCAATAATAATTTCGTCATTTAAGATAAATTGACCATTTTCATAAACATTATGATTATTCATTTTCACACCTCTTTCAATAATTAGTCATTTTACTCTCTTCACCGTCAACAGACAATCTAATCATTAAAAAACTTCCCTTTTTTAATCATTTTTTTAATATTTTTTAATGTGAACTAAATAACAATGTTGTCTACTATTTCATTATCTCATATCGAGTAAATATTGCAATTGTATTCACGACTTGCCAGCTTCCTGATAAACAAGCTATACTAAAAGAAAGGAGTGAGTCATCATCGATCAAACATACTTAACTGTCAAAGAAAATGGCACACACGAAATTGAAATAAAAAAATCCCGTTTTATTGCAACTGTGGCACGTATTTCTTCCGAAGATGAAGCAAAAGAAATCATACAATCCGTTCGCAAAGAGCATTGGAAAGCGACTCACAACTGTGTCGCTTATACATTAGGCAATCATCAAGAAATCCAACGAAGTCAAGACGACGGCGAACCAAGCGGAACCGCTGGTGTCCCAATGTTAGAAGTGTTAAAACAACGTGAACTAATTAACACACTTGTGGTTGTCACACGCTACTTTGGTGGCACGAAGCTCGGTGCTGGCGGATTGATTCGAGCTTATAGCAGTGCTGTGAGCGAAGCGATTGATGCTATCGGCATGGTGAGAGGTGTTTTACAACAAGCACTTTTTGTTACGGTGGATTATGCAAGCCACGGTAAGCTCGAGCACTTTCTCTCACTACATCCTGAATACTATTTAGCCGACACACAGTTTACAGACACTGTAACGCTTCAATTAATGATTGATGAACCAGATATCGAACAAGCTATTGAGGATTTAAATAATTTATTAAACGGTACGGCTACTTTTAAAAAAGGGGAGACGTCTTACGTCGAACTTCCCTATACCTTACCTAAATAAAAAAACTTCCCAAATAAATTGGGAAGTTTTTTATTGACTGAGCACAAACTCAAAGCGGTCTCCTACGTAAAACGAGCGAACTAACTCAAACGGTTGCTCATTATCAAAATAACTGATTTGTCTTAATTGCAGCATGGCTTCTCCACGTTTTATCGATAGGTGTTCGGCCATTTTTTCATTGGCTAATGTCGCAGAAATCGTTTGTTGCGAGTGGGCAATTGTATAGCCACCTTTTTGTTTTAATGTTTGATATAATGCTTGAGTAATTTCTTCTTTGTCAAACGGTGCGACTAATTTTTGTGGAATACTGGTAATTTCAAAACAAATAGGTACGCCGTCTGCAAAACGAACGCGCTCCATACGTAAAATACGGTCGCCCTTTTCTAATTGTAATTTTTCACTTTCAATAGAGTTTGGCGTCGTCACAAAGTAAGCAATCGCACGGCTCGAAGGTGTCTTACCTTGCGCACGGATGATTTCCGAAAAACTCGTTGTCCCCACTAAAGTCTCACTGACTTTTTTGGGTGCCACATATGTCCCCGAACCAATCTTACGTTCTAAAATCCCTTCATCTGCTAACGTCTGAACTGCTTGACGTAACGTCATACGACTCACATTAAAATGCAATGCCAACTCACGTTCAGCTGGCAATTTATCGCCAACTTCCCATTTACCTTCTTCTATCTCTTGACGTAACTGATTATGAATTTGTAAATATATCGGTAACGTTGATTTTTTCATTTCCTCGCTCCTTTCTATTGGTCTACTAATCAAAATGCTTTAAATAAGCGATTGTCTCTCTTTCATTATAACTGGTATATACCATATTGACAATCTTTTTTTATCGTAGGTCTACCACGTGATTGATTGAAAGTAGCACTAGTTTTACAGCTTTAACTGGTTCTTTCAGTGAATGTTCTAACGCTTTTTGATATAGATACATCTGACCACGATACTTTTTCACTACGCGTTCAATTACTTCAGCTGAAGCATTTTCTGGTAGGTAATCCGTTTTAAAATCATAAAGCACGACACCTGTCTCAGTTTTAAAATAACCGTCGATAATTCCATGAATTAATAATTGACTGTCATCCGTCTGTGGATAGTCAGCAAATATTTCATACGCTGGCATCATCATTGAAAATGGTTGCTCTCGTTTAACCACTTGATGATTAATAAATAATTCTCTTCCAAACTCAGATTCAAAAAATGAAATAATTTGAGATAGTGGCATTTTTTTAGCGACTTGTGCATCAATCGCTCCAGTTAGAACAAGTTCTGACGTCAAGGCTTCAAGCGATGAAAGGGTCGGTTGATTTGCTAATGGAAGGCGCTGTAAAAGTAAATGCATGGCCGTTCCAATTTCCGCCGCACTCACTGTTTGTTCCTGTTCAAAGAAACGAGGACGGGCTAACTCTTTATTCGTATAACGATAGCGGTGAACTGGCTTATCTGCTAAATCTAACGTAAGCAAATCTCTATCGTCAGGGTCTTCAAAAACACGCTTAATTTCTGAAACAGACTGATAACTGGCTGTTTTCGTCGCCGCATCATAATCATAGGTAGCTTCGATCTTATCAAGTATCACTTGCCAATCTGGCTGATTCTCCTCACTCATAGAATCGCTATCACTAATAGTTGCATGAGCAGGCATAGCTTGACGTGTGTCAGAAAGAAGTGTTCTTAGCGCATCATAATCATAGAATGAAACTGTAAATCTTGCGGGATGTTCCATTATCCATGTTACTTTTGCTGGTTCATTATCCTCGTTAAAGCTATCGGCATCCGGATGTCGCATTAGCCCCATCCCAATCCAGTCCATTAAGCTATTCGCCGATAAACGTGCGGTATCAGGTAAGACCAAGCGAGAACTTGTGACTGTCTGCCCCCACTTCTTAAGAGCTTGGTCTTTAGAGTCATACGATCCAACTAAAATCAATTTCTCTTCTGCACGGGTTAATGCAACGTAGAGTTTTCTCATTTCTTCAGCAAGTAATTTCCGTTCACGAACGGCAGAAATCAATTGATAGGGTAAACTTTCATACCGTATTCGCGTGAAAGAGTCCGTCCATTTAATCCCCATACCCCACTTTTCATCAAAAATATAGTGGGTTCGTAAGTCCATTTTGTTAAATCGTTTATTTAAGTCCATGACAAATACGACTGGAAACTCTAGGCCTTTTGAGCCATGAATGGTCATGACTTTCACCGCATCAGTTGGTACTTCGGTTGTAGCTTCTGCTAAATCTTTGTCTTTTTCTTGCATTTTCTCGATAAAACGAACAAATTGGAAAAGCCCTCGATAACTCATTTTTTCATAAGCTTCAGCTCGTTCGTATAAGGCATGCAAGTTCGCTTGTCGTTGTTTAGCTGACGGTAATCCCCCAACGTAATCAAGCAAGTGTGTTTCTTGATAGATTTGCCAGATTAAATCAGATAACATTCCCCGTCGTGCCTGCACACGCCATTCTACCAGCCTTTGATGAAAAGTTTTTAATTTTTCTTGTAGCACATGTTCTTCTTCTGTTAAATCCTCAGCTCTGATATATGCTTGCAATGCGTCATAATAATAACCAAAAGGACGTTTCAAGCGGATTGTACTCAGTTCATTTTCTTTTAGACCCACAATCGGTGACCGTAAAACTGAAACTAACGGAATATCTTGATAAGGATTATCAATAATAGTCAGTAGACTCATCATAATGCGAACTTCTGTCGCTTGGAAATAGTTTTGAGCATCGTTAACATAAATTGGGATACCTTCCTCAGCAAAACGGTCGACTAAAAGTAAATTATTCTTCTTAGTAGGAGATAAAATGACAATATCAGAATATTCGATTGGACGAGAGCTTTTCTTTTGCTTGTCATAAATTAACATGCCTTCTTGCTTCATCTGTTTAATCTTATTTGCTATTAAAAGAATCTCGCCTTCAATCCCACTATCAATAGTAAAGTCGACTTCTTCCCCTTCCTCAACCTCAGTCTTTGTCTCCGATTTGTTTTCAAAAATCAATACTTCTGTTTGACAAGCAGGATTTTCAGGAAAGTCTTTAAAGCCATTTTGAAGCTCTGCTGCACTATCGTACTCTAGTTGTCCGACTTCTCGGTTCATTAACTGCTTGAAAATCAAATTGGTAAAATCAATAACCTCTGCTCGTGAGCGGAAGTTTTCTGCCAGTATGATTCGACGTCCACTTTTTTCGTTGGCAAACGCTTCATACTTTTCGATGAAAAGTGTCGGGTCAGCAAGACGGAAACCATATATCGATTGCTTCACGTCGCCAACCATAAAGAGATTGCCATTTTCAACTTCTTCACTGGTAACCCGTGTCAATATCGCCTCTTGTAAGCGATTGACGTCTTGATACTCATCGACCATGACTTCTTTAAATTGTTGACGATAAAAACGTGATGCTTCTGCCACACCGTTTTCGTCTTCTTTTTGCAATATCGCTAACGTCATATGTTCTAAATCATTAAAGTCCACGAGTTTTTTCTCTGCCTTTTTTTGTCGATAAGAATCGGCAAAAGCATTTGTCAGTGAGGCAACTTTTCTAACATAGACTTGAGCTTCTTTCATGACATAGCTAATTTGTTCTGGTTCATGTGCGAAAATACCTGTTTTTAACTCTTCTAATCTTTCTTTGACAGTATCTCGCAACACTTTAGCTTCCTGATTGACTTCTTTCACTGCCTCTTCTGCTTTTCTTGGACTCGACCAGCGTGCAAAGGTAAACGAGGCGAGTAATTGATAGACAGTATTTATATCGTTTCCTCTCAAACTATTCATCAATGATTCAACCAGTGCATATTCCTGACGAACCAAGTCAAGCGGCTTCGCTAACGTTTCTTCTCCTTCTAAAAGAATCATCGCGTCTTTTAACGCAATCAAACTTTCTTCAAACATTTGACTTAAAAGTGGATAAAATAACTCTCGGTACATCTCACTAGAAGTAAATGGCTGAGTCGTATCATAATGTGTCGCAAGAGAAGCTAGCCACTCATCTGGATTCGGATGCGAGCGAGAAAAATGATATAAAGCAATAATCAGCGTGGTCAAACCATCATCATTTCGGTCACTAGAGAAATTTTCAACCAATTCATAAAACCAATCGGCTTCTTCTTCATACAACGACTCTCTTAAGTCGTTCCAAGCATCTTCTTTTAGTAAAATCGTCTCTGTTTCATCTGTTAAAGGCCGAAAAACAGGATCAATCTCAATTAAATAATAATATTTACGAATTACTCTCAAACAAAATGCGTGCAAAGTACTGATATTAGCCATCGGTAGTAAACTCAACTGTTCGACAAAGTGATGTTTCTGTGCAGCCAACTCTTCATCATTAATAGCCTCTTGAATCGCCACTTCAATCCGCTCTTTCATTTCGCGTGCTGCTGCTTCTGTAAACGTCACAATTAACAACTCATCCACGTTCACACCACTTTTTATTTTTTCAATCACACGTTTCACTAAAACGGTTGTTTTACCTGAGCCTGCTGAGGCTGAAATCAGGAGATTACTGCCACTATCATAGATACTTTGCCACTGTTTATCAGTAAACCGACTGTTAGCCGGACGAATAGGTAATGTCTGCATTATGACGGTCCTCCTTTCTTCACTTGCTGTGCCATTCTCTCCAACGCTTCTTCTTTACTTAAAGAAGCTAAACGATGATAATGATTTTCTTTTAAGAGTGGATCGAACTGACACACGCTCTTAAATGGACAAAAACGACATGCTACACGTTCTTTCCCTTCATATGCAGGGTTTAATCTGACACTTCCTGAATAGATTTGGTTACCCGCATGTTCAAATTTTTTACGTGTAAACTCACGCATGACACTAATCTCATCTTCACTCACAAATTGACTAGAGCGGTAATTTTCATTTTTTAGCTGACGATAATTAAAGACTGGCGAAGAGGTTTGCGGTGCTACTTCTCGGTCAAGTTCTGCTAAAACATCTTCATCATTTAGTATGATTCCTTGATATTTATACTGTTCTAGCATTAAGTCTAATGCTTTATCTTCCGACGTGTCATGTGCCAAAGTCGGGTTTTTCACGTGCATATAAAATGCTCCGGCTGGTTTTACATCTTTCACCCCAACAAGCTGTACCGCATTTAATAACGCCACATCTAAATACGTCATGAGCTGCAACGCTAGTCCATAGTAAATATCTTGAAAGTTTAAATCACGATAACTAGATTTATAATCGATAACCCCAATAAACGTCTGTTGACCATGCTTAATCGCGTCTAAACGGTCAATTTTACCATTTATCTTCAGTTGTTTTCGTTCATCTAAATCAATCACAATGCTGTCTAAACCACGCGACATGACAAGTTCACCAAATAATACTTCTGTTTGAATTGGCGTTAAACCTGAGCGTGTTTGTTGTTGTTTTAAAGCCCAACTTGTTCGTCGAATCGTTTGGGCTAATTGATAGCGGATATACGCCATACGATGAGTCGTGGTAAAGACTAAGTATTTAGAGCGGTCAACCATTTCTTCCATCATCGCATCGACCAACTCATTTAACTGGCTTTCCGTCAATTCTAATAAGGATAACTTATGTTGGATAAGGTAAGTAAACAGTCCATCTAACGCGTCGTGGAAAAATTCTCCCGTCATTGCAGGTGTCAATTCAAATTTTTCACGCTCTCGTAATTTTAAGCCGTGCGTCAAGAAGTACTTGTATTCACACTCATAGTAGCGTTCAATTTTAGAAACAGAGGCATACAGCGTATCACCATATAAATCATCCACTATCTCAGGGACCAGGGTTTCCGGAATATTTTGTGCGGATAGGCTTGAAAATACTAGTTCAGCTGTTCCGCTCGTAACTTCGTTTGTTTCCAAAAGATACGCTTTTAGTTTTTGCCATAACGGATGTAACGTCCTCTTTTCATCTACAGCTCGTCTTTCTAGGCGAATTAAATCGGAAATCAAGACGCGTGACGTTGAAATATTCTCTAACGACACTTTTTCTGGTGATAAATCAGCCTGATAACTGATAATCGGCGTTTTCAATCCTGTTGCTAATCGCCGCATATACGGTGACGTGCCTAACTCACGATCTGAATTCAAAAATCTCGGACTCGTCATATATAACCAATCTGTTGCTGAAAGAAAAGAAAGATACGCAATAAAAGGTTCCTCATTAATTGCTTTATATGTGTCGTGCATTAAATATTGATCTTCATCTAAAAATGAGGCCATTTGTTGACGGTCATCGTCCGTCAACAATGTCGTATTTTCAACTTTGCGCGGTAAGTTCTGTTCATTCGCCCCTATAATAAAGGTTATTTTATTTTTAGTCGCATGAACTAAATCAAGAGAAGAGATCATGACTTGGTCGAGTGTCGTAGGAACTTTACTGTATTCAAATCCTTCCAAACCACTTAATAAAATTTCTTCAAACAATTCAAACGTAACAGGACGTTCCCCGAATACTACAACAAACTCATCTAGGACATCAACAAAAGCCTGCCATGTTTGCTCGTGATTTTTAGCGGCATCTTGATTTCCTAATGCGATTTCTTCATCACGCCAATAAACAAGCTGTCGTTCGACACCACAGGAGACTAACAGTTCAAACCAAAGTCTCGCTATTTCTTTACCCGTCTGAGCTTTTTTCATTGCTTCAATGTATGGCATGACATGTCTACGCACATCTTGGCGAATTTCATTCGACCATTGTTCTACTCGTTGATCTTCTGTCATCTCCGTTTGTTCTTCATCAAAGTACGTCACATATTGCCAATTTTCTTCCCTTGTCCAATAAAAGCCTTCATAACCATAAGCCAACATGACATTTTCAGTTAAATCGACTTTTTGACGGTAATCACGAATAGCTTCTTCATAGTCTGAGATAGCTGTTTCTTCATCAATCGTCGCAATGAATAATTCTGTTCTTAAAAATCGCATGATATCCTCATAGCGGTAATATCGCTTCCCCATTCCAAATAACGCATGAAATAGTTCAATCAGCGGATGATGTTCCATACTCAAGGTGTCATTAAAACTAAAAGGAATCTCGTGGTCATCAAAATAAGGCGTCAGCATCGGACGGTAGCTACTTAAATCTCGTGTTAATATCTCAATATCGCGATAACGATAGCCTTTCTGATGCACGAGATGATTAATCTCTTTTGCCACAAACGATAATTCATCTTGAGCCGTTGCCATTTCATATAGTTTTAAAGGCTGGCTGTCACGCTTTAAAGAGAAGGTCTGTTTTAAATTTTGAGTGGCTTGCCAGTATTCATCCACCTCTTCAAAGCGACTAACAACTTGCTCTTTCCCTAATAATTGATCATGCAATATTGGCACTTTTAAAGCACGCGCTACTTGATACAATTCAAAGTAAAGTGTGCCACTATGATAAAATAAATCATTCTTAGTCGGAGGAGCCTCCACGTAGGCACGCGGTAAAACTAAGTGAAAAGTCACTTGTGCCCCACATTCAATTAAAGCAAGGACTAACTCTTTTTCTTGTGCGGTTAGACGTGAAAAACCTGTCATGATAAATTGAACGTGCGATAAATCTAATGTTTTAACGTGTTCCGTTAGTAAGGATAAAATCAGCGGTTGAAAGAGCTGTTCTTGATTTAAAAATTCAAGATATTCTGTATATACTAATTGAATGTCTTTTAGTTTTTGCTGCGTATCAGACAGTGTATGAGTTGCCATTTGTTCAATCATTTTTTCTAAATCATCAGTACCTATTTTTCCTTTAATCAACTCATCTAAAATCTGAGCGAGTTGTTCGATAAACCCCGTCTGATTGACTTCTCCTTGGAAGACTGTCAGTTGGTCTTTTTGGTCAATTAAAATTTTGCGAATCACCATATGCGTACCGGCTTCCGTTAAAGAAGTCGCTTGATAATAATCTGTATGTTGTAAAAAATACCAGGCTAAACGACTCATACTAAAGACTTGCAGACGAATTGAAGCAGTCGTCGCTTGTTTTTCCATCTCTGACAGCTGCTTTAAAACTGCCACCTCTGTTTCAAACTTAATGTGGTTAGGAACTAAATAAAAAACTTGATGTTCCTCTGCCTGTTGCAACCAATTTTGTGCTTGCTTTAATAGGAAAGGCGCACTATCACAAGAAGCCGGACCATAAACAAATTGTAAACTCATCACACTTCAACTCCTTTTAATGTGAAAAAACTGGAACATCGAGATGTTCCAGCTCTCTTATTTTATCATACCAAACTTACTTAGCGGCCAAAAACTAAACTTCAACTCGCCTGAAATATCTTTCGTATCGATTAAGCCAATGTAGCGACCGTCTTTAGAAACTGGACGATTGTCCCCTAATACTAAAACTTTACCTTCTGGAATGACGGCTTCATTTATTCCATTTAAATCCGTTAATTCAAAAGAGGTTACCCAACGATCATCTTTCGTCGGGGTGATTGGTTTGTCTAACAAGTAAGTATCCAACGTGGTAAAGACTTCTCCTTCAGCAAGCGACTGCTTATACTCATCCAAGTATGGTTCAGCTACTTCTTTTCCATTAATCAAAAGCTTATCATTATCATAGGCAACCGTATCTCCTGGCATGCCGATAATTCGCTTAACATAGTTATCTCCAGGCTTATCTGGTGCCGGGAATGTGACAATATCAAACCGCTCGATTTTTGATAGTTTCACGGCCATAATTCGTTCCCTATCTTGTAAAGTTGGATCCATCGAATGTCCTGATACTGCCACAGGAAACATGATATATTTTTTCACGATTAGCATGATAGCTAATAATCCCAAAAACCATATAATTTCTTTTACCCATTCCTTCGCGCTCATAGTCACTCTCCTATCCGGTGATAAATGCCTCACCGTTTACTCATCTTCTATTTTATCATTAAATGGGTCATAAAAAAAGCAAGCTTAGCTTATCTTTCAAGATAAGACTAAACTTGCTCGTTATCATAAGGTTTCGTTAAACGTTTCTTAGATACTTAAGTAATTTGCTACGACATTTTCAGTAGTAAATCCATACTCTTCAATAACAGTATTACCAGGCGCACTTGCACCAAAACGGTCAATTCCCATTACTTTTCCTTCAAAGCCAACGAAACGTTCCCAACCAAATGTTGCACCCATTTCGATTGCTACACGTTTTGTAACAGCTTTAGGTAAGACACTTTCGCGGTAGTCTTCTGATTGTTCTTCAAAAAGATTCATACTTGGCATTGAAACGACGGAAACATCGTGACCTTGTGCTTGTAATTCTTTTTGAGCTGCCACAGCTAATGCTACTTCTGAACCTGTTGCGATTAAAATACCTTCTGGTGTTTCACCTTTTGCTGGAGATAAAACATATGCACCTTTTGCAACGCCTTCTTCAGCTAATGTATCAGTTCCTTCTAAAACAGGTAAGTTTTGACGTGTTAGAGCAAGCACTGTCGGGCGATCATTAGAACGCATTGCTACTTGCCAAGCTGCACGAACTTCGTTTCCATCTGCTGGACGGACAACGTTTAAGTTTGGCATACCACGTAAACTAGAAAGCTGTTCGATAGGCTCGTGTGTTGGCCCATCTTCTCCAACAGCAATAGAATCATGTGTTAATACATATGTGACAGGTGCTGATTGAATCGCTGCTAGTCTGACTGCTGGACGTAAGTAGTCGACAAAGACGAAGAAAGTTCCGCCATATACGCGAGTCCCACCATGTAAAGCAATCCCGTTCATCGCTGCTGCCATTGCAAACTCACGCACACCAAACCAAATGTTACGCCCTTCATATTGTCCCGGTTCAAAGTCTTTTTCATCTTTCATCATGGTGTTGTTAGATGAAGATAAATCGGCCGACCCTCCCCAAAGCGTAGGAACTGTTTTAGAAAGAGCTTGAATCATTTCGCTACTTGTCACACGACTCGCTTTCGCATCATCAGATACATTATAAACAGGCATTTCACTTGCCCAGTTTTCTGGTAATTTATTTTCAAAAGCGTCTTGCAACTGTTTCGCTAATTCAGGATAAGCTTCAGCGTAAGCATCAAAGCGTGCTTGCCAATCTTTTTCCATTTCCTCTCCGCGGTCAATCATCGCTTCTTTAAAGCGTGTCGTCACGTCAGCAGGCACTTCAAAAGTTTCATATTCCCAACCATAGGCTGCTTTAGCGGCTGCGATACCTTCTGCTCCTAATGGGGCCCCGTGTACCTTATTGGTACCAGCGTTTGGTGCGCCAAATCCAATAACTGTTTTAATTTCAATCATGGTTGGTTTTTCAGTTTCAGCTTTCGCCGCTTCAATCGCATCTGAAATAGCTTGTAAGTCATTACCGTCTTCTACTAAGATATGGTGCCAACCTGTTGCTTCAACACGACCTTTAACATCTTCTGAGAAAGAACGATCTAAATCACCATCTAGTGAGATATCATTTGAATCGTACAGCACGATTAATTTATTTAATTTTAAATGACCTGCTAAACTCATCGCTTCTTGTGAGATACCTTCCATTAAATCGCCATCTCCACATAACGCATATGTATAGTGGTCGATAATATCATGATCAGGACGATTGTACGTTGCTGCTAAATGCGCTTCTGCCATAGCAAAACCAACACTCATCGCAATCCCTTGACCCAAAGGCCCTGTTGTCGCTTCAACACCATCTGTATGATGGACTTCTGGATGTCCAGGTGTACGACTTTCCCATTGACGGAACGCTTTCAAATCTTCTGTCGTCACATCATATCCTGCTAAATGCAACAAGCTATATTGCAATGCTGACCCATGTCCAGCTGATAAAATAAAACGGTCACGGTCTAACCACTCACGAGATGTTTTAGGGTTAACCTTTAAATGTTTCGTCCATAACGCATACGCCATTGGTGCTGCACCTAACGGTAATCCCGGATGTCCAGAATTTGCTTTCTGAATCATATCCATACTCAATGTTCGGAGTGTATTCACACCTAATTCATCAATTTTATCAAACACACGCTCATCCCCTTGTTTTAGGTTTTTTTTACCTTTATTAATGAATTGTACTCTGATTAGTAAAAAAAAGCAACTGATATCGTTTTATTCTTTATGTCTATTATGTAGTTTTTTCTCTTTTTGAATAGCTTTTAACTTCTCAGGTGTCACGTCAGTCCCTTCTTGATCGACCACTTTCATCCCTTCAATATGATGACGCATGCCCCCTCTAAATTTTTCTAAGTATTCTTCTCTAAGTGCTTTTTGTTCTTTCTTTTCCGCTTCTGTTAACGGCTCTTTTTTTGATTTATTGGCTAACGCATTAATTCTAGCTAATTTTTCTTTTGATAACATTTTATATCTCCTCCATATCACTCTTATCTTAACGAATAATAGCCTAAAAAACAATGAAAAAAGAATACGAACAAACGTTTGATAACTCAACTATTATATGGTACACTTTATTTAATAAGGAATTAACCTAGGGGGAGCATTATGGGCAAAAAAGAAAATCGACAATTAGAGATTTTACGCTACATCTATGAAGAAGTAGAAAAAAGAGGCTATCCACCTACAGTCAGAGAAATAGGGGAAGCTGTTTCACTTTCGTCCACTTCTACTGTACACGGTCATCTATCACGTCTAGAAAAAAAAGGACTGATTCAACGCGACCCTGCAAAACCACGTGCAATTGAAATTACAAAAACGGCTCTTCATTTACTAGGAATCCAGTCAGATGTTATACCAATGCTTGGGACTGTTACAGCAGGTGAACCTATTTTAGCTATAGAAGAAGCACAAGACTTCTTCCCTATTCCACCTGACGTCAAACATTACGACTCTCCTTTATTCATGTTGACAATCAAAGGAGATAGTATGATACAGGCTGGGATATTAGATGGCGATTATGTCATTGTTAAACAGCAAGCCACCGCAAACAATGGAGAAATTGTCATCGCCATGACTGATGAAAACGAAGCAACCTGTAAGAGGTTTTACAAAGAACATCAGCATTTCCGTTTACAACCAGAAAACGATCAATACGAGCCTATTATTCTTTCAAATGTAACGATTTTAGGTGTCGTTGTTGGCTTATATCGGAGTCAGTTTTAAATGCTCGCAAAGCGCGAGTATTTTTTTCTTTACAAAGAGAACAAATGTTTGTATAATAGAAATATAAATAAGGGAACAAACGTTCTGTATAGGAGTGGTCAATATGACGAGTGTAAGAAGATTAGGTTTATTGATGGTCATTTTGTTGATTGGAATGTATATAGGGTCACTAGGTTTAAAGGCTATCGTAGCCATCTCTGCGCCGCTTGTCATCTTGTGGCTTTTAATATGGGATGACAGATCCTACCAGACCTACCGAAAAAAAAGAGTCTTATCAAAATGATTTTGGAAATCATCGTTCCATATAAAAAAACAGCCAATTGGCTGTTTTTTTTAAAACTCTTTTTCACTTTTACGGTCGCGAATCATAATATCTTGAATGGCTTCTTTTACATCTTTATCTTGATAAAGTACGGCGTAAATAGTTTCAGTAATCGGCATCTCAACGTTTAGCGTTTCAGATAACTCATACGCTGATTTGGTAGTGGCGACCCCCTCTACAATCATCCCCATACTTTCTAAAATATCATCTAGTTTTTTCCCTTTTCCAAGTAAATTACCCGTTCGCCAGTTACGAGAATGAACACTAGTACATGTTACAACTAAGTCTCCAAAACCACTAAGTCCGATAAAAGTTAAGGGATCAGCCCCCATCGCAACACCTAAGCGTGTAATTTCTGCTAATCCACGTGTCATTATCGCGGCTTTTGCGTTATCACCAAACCCTAACCCATGAATAGCACCTGAACCTAGAGCAATAATATTTTTCAATGCCGCTCCTGTTTCAACACCGATGACATCGGTATTTGTATAAATTCTAAAATATTGATTCATAAATAATTTTTGGACATATTCTGCTGCTTTGATGTCCTCGCAAGCAGCAGTAATCGTTGTAATATCACGCACAGCTAATTCTTCCGCATGACTTGGACCAGATAATACGACGATTGCTTGACGATGCTCTAATGCAATTTCTTCCGCTAAAATTTCTGAAATACGCAAGTGTGTATCTTGTTCAATCCCTTTACTCGCATGTATAATCATGGGTTGATGCTCAACAAGCTTATCAAATTGACGAGCGACATCTCGCATCGCGTAAGTAGGAACAACAAACAGTACTGCATCGGCATCGGCAATCGCTTCTTTCATATCCGTTGTAGCTTGTAAAGCTTCTGGAAACACAATGTCTGGTAAATAACGTTTGTTTGTATGAGCTGTTTGGATTTCGCTTACTTGCTCTGAATCTCTCCCCCACATTACAACTTGGTGGCCGTTTTCCACGAGTGTTTTCCCTAAAGCTAATCCCCACGATCCTGTTCCTAACACCGCAATTTTTTGTCCCATATCATCCTTCACTCCTTAATTGATAATCGTTTGTACTAAATCCTTCATATCTTTTACGACAATATCTGGCTCGTGTGGGGAAAGGTCGCTTACTTTTTTCTCCGACCAAGAAACAAACATACTTGTAACCCCTGCTTGATTGGCTGAAGCGATATCTTGCCAATTGTCCCCAATCATAACCGTACTCGTAAACTCACCCTTTAATCGTTCGATTCCTATTAACACGGGTTCAGGATGTGGCTTAGCGCGCTCATAATCATCGCCACCCAATACCACATCAAAATATTTTTCGATACCTAAGCGGTTAAGGCCACGATAAAGCGTCTTATTTTGCTTTGTTGATACCACTCCAATATTTTTACCCGCTTCTTTTAAACGGATTAACCCTTGTTCAACACCCGGAAACAAACGGATATAAGCGTCGTGTTGCGCTAAATTAAACTCACGGTACATCGCGACCATCTCTGTCGCTTTTTCTGGATATAACTGATGAAACACGTCATAGAGTGGTGGACCATTAAATGAAATAACATCCTTTTTAGAATAGCATCCCGGAAAATAATGGTCTAACACATACAAGTAAGAATCACTAATCAAATCATTCGTATCTGCTAGTGTGCCATCAAAATCAAATAAAACTGTTTGAAAAGACATTAACGTACACCTCGCTTATTGTATAACGGCGGCATAACTTTTTTACGACGATAGACAAATAAAATTAATGCGGTCACAAATAAAACAGCTGAGAGTAATTGTGAAACTCGAATCGCATTAAACAGATACAAACTGTCTGTTCGCATCCCTTCGATAAAGAATCGTCCAAACGAATACCATAAGACATACGTCAAGAAAATTTCTCCTTGTCTAAATAAATCTTTTTTGCTACGTAGATACAATATCACAGCAAAACCAATCACATTCCAAATACTTTCATACAAGAAAGTAGGATGATGAAACGCTCCATCAATATACATATTTTCAATAATAAAGTTCGGTAAATGCAGACTTTCTAGAAACTGACGGCTTGTCTCTGGCCCATACGCCTCATGGTTCATAAAGTTACCCCATCTACCAATCGCCTGTGCAATAATCACACTGGGAGCGGCCACATCTAAAAACTTCCAAAAAGAGTAATAACGATGTTGCGTAAATAAGTAAACAACAATGCCCCCTGCAATTAAGCCGCCATATATGGCAAGCCCTCCATTACGAATATTAAAAATTTGTAAGGGATGCTCGATATACGTTCGCCACTCAAATATAACGTAGTACAGACGCGCACCAATAATAGACATTGGCAGTGCCCATAACATAAAGTCAATGATATCATCTTCTTCAAATCCTACTCGAACGGCTTCACGACTCGCCATCCAAACACCTAATACAATACCCGATACGATAATTAACGCGTACCAATGAATGGGAATCCCAAATAGCTTAAAAGCGATGGGATCGACCTGTGCTAAAATCATATAATTCTCCTTCTATCCTTGTTTTGAATTTTCTTCGATAAGTGCAGACAAATTCGCCTCGAATGTTTTCGTAGCATCAAAGCCCATACGCTTCGCACGAAAATTCATGGCCGCTACTTCTACAATAATCGCCACGTTACGTCCTGTTTTGACTGGAATCGATATTTTCGGAATGTCGACATTCGCAATTTGAACAGATTCATCCGCACCACCTAATCGATCAAACTTCTTATCTTGCGTCCAATGTTCTAAATTAACGACTAACTGGATTTCCACGTTGTTACGCACCGCACTGGCACCAAATAAATTCATAATATCAATAATACCGATACCTCGAATTTCAATAAGGTTTTCCAATATCCGTGCTGGTTCACCAATAACCGTTCGCTCATCTTGTTGATAAACGTCGACGCGATCGTCCGCGACTAAACGGTGCCCTTTTTTAATCAACTCAAGACCTGTTTCACTTTTCCCAATACCACTATCCCCTTGGATTAAAACACCTAGACCATATATTTCCATCAAAACACCATGGATAGACGTACGTTTTGCTAGCTTACTTTCTAAGAAGTTTGACATCACTCCTGAGATGCGAGAAGTGGTTAAATCCGATATCAATAGTGGAATACCATTTTCTTCTGCTGCTTGAATCATTTCACTTGGTGGTTTAATGCCGCGCGCAAAAACCACGGCTGGCGTTTCCTTATGACAAATCTTTCTCATCACTAATAAACGTTCATCCGCCGTCATTTTTTCCGAGAACGTCGCTTCCTTACGACCAAATAATTGAATACGGTCATAAGGATAGTAGTTAAAGTAACCTGTTAATTCTAATCCTGGTCTTGAAATATCACTTGTTAAAATTCTATTTTCGAGAAATGCTTCTCCCGCGATAATATCTAATTGAAGTTCATTCACAAGTTCCTGAACTGTTACAAATTCATTCATATGCTTTCTTCCTTCCATCCATAATCTTCTTTATTTTATCATTATAAGAGCGCTTTAGCTATGATAAGGACACAAAAAAAAGAATCAGTTTACAACTGATTCTTTTTTAATAACCTTTTGAACGCCATTTAATGCGTTGTTGCGTCGTTAATTCATAGCTGTCTTCATCATATGAAGTTACAGATGACATTTCGCTCGCTTCTTGATTTAATAACTCGGGCTTGACAATTTCTTCATAACCTTTTTTTAAATTCACATACTGACGATAAATATTACGTTTGACTTGTTGAATGTCCATCTCTTCTCTTCCCTTCTTTTCACTTATTATAAAAAGAAAAGACTACTTTTATAAAAAAGTAGTCTTGACAAACTGGGCTAGCTGGATTCGAACCAACGAATGACGGAGTCAAAGTCCGTTGCCTTACCGCTTGGCTATAGCCCAATAATATGGAGGGGGGCAGATTCGAACTGCCGAACCCGAAGGAGCGGATTTACAGTCCGCCGCGTTTAGCCACTTCGCTACCCCTCCAAAAAAATCAAGTAATAAACTCGACTTTTATATCATACTGAATTTCTAAAAAAAATGCAAGACCTTTTTTGTTTTTTTATTGAAACAAATTCCAATGACGAATGACTACTTCATATCCTTCATCAAAACTCTTAACTGGAAAACTTTCTTGGTCATTAATGACAGCTACAAACTTTTGATTTCCTTGCTCTTCAATCGTCCCTATCACTTTTTTACCAATCATTAATTCATGATGAATATGTGTCTCGCCAGCTGTTTGCACTTGCTTTTCATTAATCGTTACTTCGATATCTTTATTCTTAGCCATGTCATTACTCCTTTTGGGCATTTCTTTAGATACCATACCATAAATTTACTAGATTGTTAACTCCTAACCTTGCAATCCGATAAATTTAAGGGATAATGGAAGTAAAAAAAGGAGTTTCCTATGGGAGCAATTTTATTTCAAGCTGTTGGTTTATTTATGATTATTTTACTAGGTTATTTTTTGAAAAGAAAAGGACTTTTCAAAAAGGAAGACGGTACGATTTTATCAAGAATTATTATGACGATTACTCTACCAGCTGCGATTATGGTTGGATTACAAAACGTGCACGTGACAACTGAGTTTATCTTTTTAATGGTTACGGCTATGATGATGAACACTGTTCTTCTGATAATCGCGAGTTATCTATGGCGTGACCACTCTACATTAGAACGCTCGTTTTTTATGTTTTCGATTACGGGGTATAACGTTGGTAACTTTACACTGCCATTTATTCAAGGTTTTTTACCGCAAGCGGTACCTTACCTGTTTATGTTTGACGTCGGAAATTCTATCATGCTTGGTGGTATCACGATGTTGCTCGTCCAAAAATTTGGTTTGCGAAAAGACGCTGCATTTCGCATAGAAAATTTAACTCGCACACTACTTTCTTCTGTCCCCTTTGTAACCTATCTCATGATGCTAAGTTTAAGAGTGATGAATAAACAACTCCCATTTGCTATCATGCCAACTATTGAACTCGTTGCCAAAGCGAATGGTTTTTTATCTCTCTTTATGATTGGGCTTTATCTCGAACTCTCACTCCCTGATAAAGCACACGCATTAATTATTAAAATACTCGGATGGCGCTATTTATTTTCAGCCATGTTAGCCGCGCTCTTCTTTTTCGTTATCCCTATCCAAAATCAACTCGTGCGTGTCGTCTTAACCGTTTTAAGTTTCGCACCTATCCCTACATTTTCTGTTGTCAACAGTGTTAAAATAGGCATTGATGAGGAGTCAACTGGCTTTATTTCATCAGCTAGTATCTTAATCAGCTTAATCTGTATGACCTTCATTATGTTGCTCATTGCCACTTAAAAAAAAGCTTTATCTCTAAAAGAGATAAAGCTTTTTAAGTTTCTATTAATTGATGGATTTCAAACCGACTATGATGGAACACACTCATGACTTCTTCTTTAGAAATATCAGATAATTGAAAAACAATTTCCGGTTTACCCGTTTCACGATAAACGACAACTTGAACAATATTAACGTGATGTTTTGCTAACAGATTGGTGATTTCTGCTAAAACTCCTTGATGATCTTCATTCACACGAATGACCATTCGCACTCCCTTTTGTAAAAATCCTGTCATATCTAAATAACTATCAAAAACATCACTGGTCGTCAAAATTCCAACAAGACGATGGTCATCACAAACAGGTAAGACGCCAATATGCTCTTGCCGCATTTTTAGAATAGCTTCTTCAATTAAACTCTCACCAGAGATTGTTGTAACTTGTTTAATCATGACATCTTTTATTCGTGTTTTTGTCAGTAAGTAATTCACTTCATAGACACTTAAACTGGTCGCTTTAGACGGTAAAGCTGCTTGAATAGTCCCTTCTGTTAAAAGTCCAACTAATTGATCATTGGACACAACTGGCAAACGATGAATAGCATGACGCTTCATCAATTCGATACTTTCACTTACTGTCGTTTCTGGTGAAACAGTCACCAAGTCATCTGACATAAAATATTTAACCAGCATTTGACGACCCTCCTAAATACGCTTTTTTCACTTCTTCACTCTCTAACAACTCTTGACCATTTCCTTCTAAAACAATATTTCCTGTTTCTAAAACATAGGCTCGGTCAGCAATCGAAAGCGCCATTTTGGCATTTTGTTCTACTAATAAAACAGTCGTGCCGAGTTGATTAATCTCCTGAATGATATTAAAAATCTCTTTAATAAACAGTGGCGCTAAGCCCATGGAAGGCTCATCTAATAATAATAATTTCGGTTGCGACATTAATGCTCGCCCCATCGCTAACATTTGCTGCTCACCACCAGATAAAGTCGCGGCATCTTGATGTTGCCGTTCTTTTAAAATGGGAAAACGCTCGAAAATTTCCCCGATTAGTTCTTTATTTTTTTGTTGGTTTTTTTGTAAAAAGGCACCTAATTGTAGATTTTCTTTCACAGTTAACCCTGCGAAAACATGACGACCTTCAGGTACTTGTGATAAACCTTTTTTAACAATTTTTTGTGCGGGAAGTGACGTTATCACTTCCTGTTCAAAAATAATGTCGCCGCCACTTGTTTCTTTTAATCCTGAAATGGCACGCAGTAAGCTAGTTTTTCCAGCACCGTTAGCCCCGACTAAAGATACAATTTCCCCTTGATTAATCGTCAGATTAATTCCATGCAAACTTTCAATAACGCCATAATTAACTCTTAAATCTTTCACTTCTAACATCCTATTCCCCTCCCAGATACGCTTCAATCACACGCGGATTCGTTTGAATTTCTTTTGGCGTGCCAGAGGCAATTAGCTGACCGTACTCTAATACATATAGACGCTCACAAATGCGCATCACAAGGGACATATCATGTTCGATTAAAACAACACTTAGTTGAAACTCGGTTTTTATCTGATAAATTAATTCTGTCAAGGCTTCGGTTTCTTTTGGATTCATCCCCGCAGCCGGTTCATCCAAAAATAAGATACGAGGTTTTGTCGCTAAAGCCCTAACTATCTCTAGTCGACGTTGGTCCCCATATGAGAGCTGACTCGCTTTATAGTTAGCTTTCTCTTCTAAATGAAATAGCGAGAGCAATTCAAGTGCATCTGCTTCATGTTGACGTAACTTACGATAATAACTTGGCAAACGTAATAAACTTTCAAAAAAACCAGCTCGACTTTTAGCATAAAAGCCTGCCATGACATTTTCTAATACCGTCATCTGCGAAAAAAGACGAATATTTTGAAACGTCCGTCCGATTCCTTTATCAGATACCTTAGCCGGCGATAAACCAGAAATAACACTTGGTTGATCATCTACTTGAAACGTAATTGTGCCTTCAGACGGCGGATAAACGCCTGTAATCAAATTAAACAAAGTTGTTTTCCCAGCGCCATTGGGGCCAATTATCCCTAGAAGTTCACCTTCTTCTACATTTAAGGAAACATTTGAGACTGCCGTCAAACCGCCAAAGTGTTTCGTTAATTGATTGACCTCTAACAGTGTCATAGTGATGCCTCCTTCTTATTCATGTTTCTTTTTAGCAAACGTTTTAAGGAAAATTCTTTTTCTCCCATCAAGCCACTTGGTTTATATAGCATCATCAAGATTAACGCAAGAGAATAGATAATCATGCGGTAGTCACTGACACCTGATACATTTCTCAAAAAGTGATTTAAAATACCTAGCAGTACGCCTGCAACAATGCTACCCGTTAAACTACCAATTCCACCAAAAACCACAATGATGAGAATATCTATCGACTTCATAAAGCCAAAATCATTCGGAACGATTGTTTGCACATAACTCGCATGTAAAGAACCCGCGACACTGGCGATTGTGGCACCAATGACAAAGGCTAACACTTTAATCGAAGTTGGTTGAATCCCAATCGATTCTGCAGCAATTTCATCTTCTCGTACGGCTAACATCATCCGACCTAAATCACTATGAATAAAGTGACTGATAATTAAAATACTAAGCACCATCAAAATATAAATGACTTCCCAATTCGCATAGTTCACCACGCCAAAAATCCCAGCTGCTCCTCCTGTTGCAAAAAGATGTTCACTTGGATCATCCTGACCGTTCACAATCACAATGCGAATAATTTCAGCAATCCCGAGCGTTGCGATGGCTAGATAATCTCCTTTTAAGCGTAATGTTGGAAGTCCTACTAACAAAGCTAACAGTGCCGTAATCATCGCACCTAACACGATACTTAAAAGAAAACCAAGATAAGTAGGGTAATGCATCGTAAAAATAGCTGTTGTATAAGCACCTATCGCCATAAACCCTGCATGACCTAGTGAGAATTGACCTGAAAATCCAATAATCAAGTTCAAACTCACAGCTAAAATGATATTGATACCAATCATTGAAAGAGAATCAATCACCATATCACTCATAAACATTGATTGACGTAAAGCAAAAATAATCCCATATCCCAATACAATCAATACAAACCAAATGATACTTAATCGCTTAGTTGATTTCATATTGCTACACCTTCTCTTTCACATTTTTACCTAGTAACCCTGCCGGTTTCATCAGCAAGACTAAAATTAAAACAAAATACACAATTGCATCTTTATACGCTGACAAACCGTCGATAGACGATGCACTGACAAAAGTTTCTAATAAACCTATGGCAAATCCACCAATAGCAGCACCTGGTATAATACCAATTCCACCGAAAACGGCTGCGACGAACGCTTTTAATCCGGGTGTTACCCCCATCATCGGGTCGATACTATTATAATAAAGCCCTATCAACACACCCGCAGCAGCAGCCAATGAAGACCCTAAAATAAAAGTAAAGGATATCGTCTGGTTGACATTAATCCCCATTAACTGAGCTGCATCGGGGTCTACACTAACCGCACGCATAGCTTTGCCCATTCGCGTATATTTTACAATTACTTGTAACGCAATCATCAATAGACAAGCTGTTAACAAAATAAAAACTTGAATATTAGAAATCGAAATACCACCAAACTGATAAGTTTTTTGTGCAATTACTTGGGGAAAAGCACGCGTATCAGGTCCGCCAAATACTTTTAACTTCATCACATTTTGAATGAAAAAAGAAACGCCTAGTGCTGTAATTAAAGAAGCAATGCGCGGCGCTTTTCGTAAAGGACGATAAGCTAAAAACTCTATTAAAACACCTAAAATGGCACTACCAATCATGGCGACAATCAGTGCTAAAAAGAAGGGAAACTGCCAATATTGAATCAAATAATAGCCAATAAACGCGCCCACCATATAAATCTCACCATGAGCAAAATTAATTAATTTTATAATCCCGTATACCATGGTATAGCCTAGCGCAATCAAAGCATAGATACTTCCAAGCGATAGACCATTCACAATTTGTTGCAATACGTTTTCCATCTTTCTATCCCTTCCAATCTATTAAACCAGGAGCGAAAGCCCCTGGCTTATCCTTCTAAAAGCTTTATTTAGGTTCGACAACTTCTGCACTGGCTTCTTGTCCTTTTTCTAAACCAATGACAACTGCTGCTTTTTCTGGGTTATGATTTTCATCAATCGACATAACGCCTGTTACCCCTACAAAATCTTTTGTTTCACTTAAAGCTTTTTCAACCGCAGCGTGATCTGTACTATCCGCACGTTCAATCGCATCTTTCAACAGATATAGAGAATCATAGCCAAGTGCATTGAAAGAACTTGGGGTTAAATCATAACGTTTCTTAAAGTTTGCTACAAAATCACTGACTTTGTCTGTTGCGGGTGCTGTTTCCGAGAAATGTGATGTATAGAAAACATTCGTCACATTATCTTTTCCGGCAATATCCACTAATTTAGGATCTGAGAAACCGTCAGCTCCTAAAATTGGCTGTTCAATTCCCATTTCGCGCGCTTGTTTGATAATGGCACCGGCTTCTTCGTAATAGCCAGGAAGATAGATAAAATCAAACTCTTTATTTTTAACTTTTGTTAACATTGCTTTAAAATCTTTCTCTTTTGCCACAAAGTTCTCTTCACCCACGACCTCTCCTTCAAAGGTTTCTTTAAATGATTTTGTTAACCCTTTTGCATAGTCGCTTGAATTATCACCGATAATCAACGCTCGATTTGCTTTTAAATTATGACTAGCATATTGAGCCAAGATAACCCCTTGAAAAGAATCTTGGAAACACGTTCTAAAGATATTTTCATAGACGCCATTTTTATCCTTAGTAATACTATCATCCGTTCCAGACGGAGTAATGGCAGGAATTCCAGCTTTTTTCATATTGGGAATAGTTGCTTTAAAAGCACCAGATGTCGCTGGCCCAATCACCGCCACTAAATCTTTTTCATTGGCTAAACTTGCCGCTACAGATGCTGCCTCTGCTGTTTCTGATTTATTATCTTTAATGACAAACTCAACTTTTTTCCCTAAAATACCTCCTGCTTCGTTGATTTCATCTTTCGCCATTTCCAACGCATCTTTTTGTTGCTGCGCATAGGCCGAAACAGCTCCCGATAACTCGTAGTTTAAACCGACTTTTACCGTGTCACTATTAGTCGCTTGTTTCTCATTTTTTGCCTGACTCCCAGAATTTGCTGAGGTACATCCCGTCAGTAGTGCGACGCTTGCAAACGCCAATCCAAGTTTCATCCATTTTTTCATTAAAAACCCCTCCGTATTTCTCATCTTTTTCTCATTTAATAGATAAATCATAATATAGCGAACTATTTTACCATTGTCAAGAATTTTCAGACAATTCAGACAAATAAAAATAGCAAAGTGATTCAACTTTGCTATGACTGATAAATTAAAATATATTGGTCCGTCGCTTGCTGCCCATTTTCAAATATAGGCTCTTCATAATGCGTTAGAAAATAATTCTCCACGATATCTGACAAAACAAAGCCCTGACGCTCGTAAAGTGCTAAAGCAGGATAAGAGGTATTAGCCGTTTTGACATAAATCATACAATCAGGTGTTTCTTGCTTCACTTTATTTTTAATAGAGGTAAGTAAATGAGAAGCCACCCCTCTTCTACGATATAACTTATTAACTGCAAGATTTTTTACTTCCACAATATCCTTACCTATTAATTCGATAACAATGACACCTAAAATCTCATTTTTTTCTGTTGCAACATATACCTCCCCTGAATCGAGGTACGCCTTCACTTTTTCTATATCTGGGTCAGCATCTAATAGTAACTCCCATAGCGCGTCAGTCTGACGAGCCGCTCTAACCTTCATCACGTTTATCACGCTCGTAGGGACCAGGATACGTTTCATTAGGGTTTCGACGCAATGTAAACTTTAACGGCACATAATCAATGCCTCCCTTTACAAACGGATGACACCGCAAGATGCGAGCGGTTCCCATTATGAGTCCTTTCAATGCACCATGATACGTTAAAGAGTCCGCCATATATTGTGAACATGTCGGATGATAACGACACGTGCGACCACGTGCGACCGAAATATGCTTCTGATAAAAACGGACTAGTTTTAACAAGATGTTCTTCATCTATTTTCTCACCTTCTACTTTAAAAACGCTAAGCCATGAATGACTTAGCGTTAACTTAACTATTTAAAGAATTGGAAAATATGCTCCCATGTACCAGATTTTAATACATCTAGAGGCTTTCCATCTCCAATAATCCCATAGCCTATCACTAATCCAACCAAAAATAAGAGCAAGATAAGCAAAATAAACACGGCTACTTTTATTAATTGTCTTAAAATATGTTTCGTACTATCCGTCATATCTTGCACCTTCTTCCTAGAGTTGAAGTGATGAAAGCTGACTAACTGTGTCTTCTACGACATTTCCTTCATGATCATAGCGTTCAATCTTCGCGCCTAGCTTTTGCAATTTTTTATGGAATTGATAGTAACCACGGTCTAAATATTTTAATTGATTGACTTGTGTCCGACCAGTTGCCACTAACCCAGCCAAAACAAGTGCTGCTGCTGCACGTAAATCAGTCGCTGCCACCTCAGCTCCAGATAATTCTTCGACACAATCAATATACGCAATATTACTATCCAGACGGAATTTCGCTCCCATACGTTCCATTTCAAGTAAATGCTGGAATCGATTTTCAAAAACCGTTTCAGTCACCACGCTCGTTCCCTCCGCAATAACTTGTAAAGCACTCATCTGAGCTTGCATATCGGTTGGGAAACCAGGGTGTGGTAACGTCTTAATGTCCGTTGATTTCAATTTAGCCGGTCCAATTACACGAATACCTTCTGATTCCTCAGTGATTTGAACACCCATCTCACGTAATTTAGAAATCAATGGACGATTGTGCTCAACAATCGCTTCTTCAATCAAGATATTTCCTTGAGTCATCGCAGCTGCTACCATAAACGTTCCCGCTTCAATACGGTCTTGAACAATGCGGTGTGTTACACCATGAAGATGTTCAACCCCTTCAATCTTAATCGTTTCCGTTCCAGCACCGATAACCTGTGCTCCCATTTTATTTAAAATGTTCGCCAAGTCAACAATCTCTGGTTCACGCGCCACGTTTTCAATCGTTGTCGTGCCTTTCGCTTTAACCGCAGCCATCATAATATTTTGCGTTGCTCCAACACTTGGGAAATCAAGATAAATTCTAGCACCTTTTAAACCATTTGGTGCTGTTGCTTCAATATACCCATCTTCCTGTTTAATCTCGGCACCTAGTGCTTCAAAACCTTTAAGATGTAGGTCAATTGGACGCTTGCCAATAGCACAACCACCCGGCATCGCTACTCTAGCGTGTCCTGAACGAGCTAATAATGGCCCCATGACGACAATCGACGCACGCATTTGGCTTACATACTCATAAGGCGCTTCAGTTTCCAACGTCTCCGTTGCATCGATTTCTACCGTATTCGTTTCTAAATCAAATGTTACCTGTGTATTTAAATGTTTAATCACTTCATTCATCATAAACACGTCCGATAAAATCGGCACATTGTGTAAAATCGTTTTACCTTCTTCAGCTAACATCGCCGCACCTAAGATAGGTAAGACCGCATTTTTAGCTCCTTCAATAATAACAGAGCCATTTAACTGGCGACCTCCTTGAACAATGATATGTTCCATTGTGTTCCCTCCAAAAATTATTCGTCAAACTCGATTAAGTATAACACATTTCTCTCATTATAAAAGAATAATGTTTCACTCTTTTTAGAAAAAGAGAAGTAAAAAATTAGCCATTAACTTCATCGTCTCTAAAAAAAACGAACTTGCAGTATAGCCAATCGCAATCGCTACTAACGTCAAGATTAATCTGATTTTCGTCACATTTGTCTGTTTAAACCACTGTTCATAGCGAATAGCTTGTAGTGACCAAAATGCTAAATAAACAAAACTAAAATGACTAATAACGCGAATTAACGCTTCAAAACCATATACTTGCATAACTAGCCTCTTTTCTCATTGCTTCTTACATTTTATCACATCATCATAACAAAAAAAAGAAAGAGCCATGGCTCTTTCTTTATCTTTTAGAAACATTAATTCGGTTCAAGGCACGACTTAATGCTACTTCTGCGCGTCGCTGACTGTCAACATTATGCGTTTCTTTAGCACGTTGTAAATGTCCTTCTGCCCGTGACTTAGCACGTTCAGCTCGTTCGATATCAATCTCACTTGGCAATTCAGCACTGTTGGCTAATATGCTAACTTGATTGTCACGAACTTCCATTACACCGCCATTTACCGCTATGACATCTTCATTTTTATCATCACGTTTCACACGAAATTTATCAATTTCTAGAGGAACAATGATAGGTAAATGATTTGGTAATATTCCAATATCACCATCAGCAG
Source organism: Vagococcus lutrae (assembly GCF_023299185.1). Lineage (NCBI taxonomy): Bacteria > Bacillati > Bacillota > Bacilli > Lactobacillales > Enterococcaceae > Vagococcus > Vagococcus lutrae. The sequence continues at coordinate 17,433 of NZ_CP097017.1, read as the reverse complement.
ATCTACCCACGACAAAATCTGCATCAGATTCGTAAACCATGCCTTGCGGGGTCACTATTTGCACATGTAATTTTGTCATAGAATCCCTCTATTCTAATAACCTAATTGGTTCGCTTTTTCAACGACCTCTTCGATACTTCCGACACTACGGAAAGCTTCTTCAGGTAAATCGTCATATTTTCCTGCTAAGATTTCTTTAAATCCACGAACAGTTTCTTTGACTGGAACATATGAACCAGGTTGTCCGGTAAATTGTTCTGCAACGTGGAAGTTTTGTGATAAGAAGAACTGAACACGACGTGCACGTCCTACTAACACTTTCTCTTCCTCGGACAACTCATCCATCCCCAAGATAGCAATGATATCTTGCAACTCACGATAGCGTTGTAAAATAAATTGCACTTCAGTCGCTACTTTGTAGTGCTCTTCGCCTACGATTTCTGGCTCCAATGCACTTGAAGTCGACGCTAATGGGTCAACCGCAGGGTAAATACCCATCTCAGTTAAACGACGTTCTAAGTTAGTTGTCGCATCTAAGTGAGCGAATGCTGTCGCTGGTGCCGGGTCGGTATAGTCATCCGCTGGCACATAAACAGCTTGAATTGATGTAATAGATCCTTTTTGTGTAGACGTAATACGCTCTTGTAATTGTCCCATCTCGGTCGCTAGCGTTGGTTGATATCCTACAGCTGATGGCATACGTCCTAAAAGAGCTGATACTTCAGATCCCGCTTGTGTAAAACGGAAAATATTATCAATAAAGAGTAGTACGTCTTGACCTTCTACATCACGGAAATATTCAGCGATAGTTAAGCCTGTTAAAGCCACACGCATACGTGCGCCTGGTGGCTCATTCATCTGACCAAATACCATGGCTGTTTTCTCGATAACACCTGACTCTTTCATTTCATAGTATAAGTCGTTACCTTCACGTGTACGTTCTCCAACACCGGTAAACACAGAAATACCACCATGTTCTTGCGCAATATTATTGATTAACTCTTGAATTAAAACTGTTTTACCTACACCAGCTCCTCCGAACAAACCAACTTTACCGCCTCGTAAATAAGGGGCTAACAGGTCAATAACTTTAATCCCTGTTTCCAATATTTGGTTAGTGGTTGCTAATTGGTCAAAGGTTGGTGCTTTTTTATGAATACTACTTTTTTCGACATCTTCTTCAAATGGGGCATCTTTATCAATTGTTTCACCTAGCACGTTGAATACACGTCCTAGTGTTTCTTTCCCCACTGGTACCGAAATCGGGGCACCTGTATCAAGCACTTCCATGCCGCGTTGTAAACCGTCTGTTGATTCCATTGCGATGGAACGAATGACGCCATCTCCTAATTCTAAAGCTACCTCTAAGATAACTTTTTGCTTAGAATCTGTTTTATAAACAACTAAGGCATTATTAATATCAGGTAATGCTTGATCTACTGGAAACTCCACATCGACAACGGGACCGATAACTTGTACTATTTTACCAGAATTCACTCTATTTTCCTCCCGTCATTACTCTAATGCTGCCGCTCCACCTACGATTTCTGTTATTTCCTGTGTTATAGCTGCTTGACGTGCATGGTTATATTTGAGTGTTAACTCATCTATAATATTAGACGCATTATCAGTGGCACTTTTCATAGCTGTCATACGTGCAGCATGTTCCGCTGTTTTCGCATCTAAAATGGCACCGTAAATTAAACTCGCAGCATATTGTGGCAATAACTGATCCAAGATAGCTTCTTCAGAAGGTTCCAAGATATACTCTTGTTCATAAGATTTCGCTTCTGCGGCATCAAGGTCTGTAATAGGCAGCATTTTTTCTGCACGATATTGTGATGAAAGAGAGTTGATATGATGGTTATAGCACACGTATAATTCATCATAAACATTCTCTTGGTACATCTCAATTGCTGTATGAATAATCGAACGAATCTCATCGTATACCGGTTGATCACTCAACCCAATTTGTTCATAGGCAATAGGCGCACCACGTTTTTTAAAAAACTCTGTTCCTGTTCGACCAATTGTCATTAAGACGTACTCATCATGACTTTTATGGTCATTTTGTAACATCTGAATCGTCTGTTTAATAATCGAACTGTTATAACCACCTGCTAGTCCTTTATCAGAAGTAATGACAATATAGCCTGTGCGTTTTACAGGACGTGTTTGAAGCATCACATGATAAGCTTCTTCATCTGTAATTTCTTCGTCAAAAGAATCTGCTTCCATATCAGGATCAATGGACTTTAACTGAGAAGCTGCAAGATGTGTGACCACTTCACGTACTTTTTTAGCATAAAGTTGGTAATTTTTCGATGCAGATTCAGAGCGATTTAATTTTGCTCCTGACACCATTTGCATGGCGCTCGTAATATGACTTGTCTTTTTCGTTGACGTCATTTTTCGCTTTATTTCAATCAATGATTCAGCCATACAAGATCACCATCCTTTACGATTCTTGTTGTGTGGTCGTTTGATTGTCTTGAGTTACTGAGAATAACTCTTTAAATTCATTTAAGACACTCTCAATCTCTTCTTGCTCAGGTAATTCTTTCGTACGTTGAATACTTAAGAAAAGGTCGGGATGTGTATTTTCGATAAACTCAAATAATTCTCGTTCAAATCTTAAAACATCTGGAACAGGGATATCATCAATAAATCCATGCGTTAATGCATATAAGATAACGACCTGTTGTGCCATAGATAATGGTTGATGTATTGGTTGTTTTAGAATTTCTACTGTACGACGTCCACGACTTAATTTTGCTTGTGTTGCTGCATCAAGGTCAGAACCAAATTGCGTAAAGGCTTCTAACTCACGATAGCTCGCTAAATCAAGACGTAACGTCCCTGCTACTTTCTTCATAGCTTTCGTTTGGGCTGAACCACCAACACGTGATACAGACAAACCAGCATCAACCGCTGGGCGTACCCCTGAGTAGAATAAGTCACTTTGGAGATAAATCTGTCCGTCAGTAATGGAAATAACGTTTGTTGGAATATAAGCAGAAATATCTCCTGCCTGTGTTTCAACGAACGGTAAAGCCGTCATCGACCCTCCACCCAACTCGTCACTTAATTTTGCAGCACGTTCAAGTAAACGTGAATGTAAGTAGAAAACATCTCCTGGATAAGCTTCACGACCTGGCGGGCGTCTTAATAGTAAAGAAATTTCACGATAAGCAGCCGCTTGTTTTGACAAATCATCATAAACAATCAACACATGCTTGCCGTTATACATAAATTCTTCACCCATCGCTGCTCCTGCGTATGGTGCCAAGTAAAGTAAAGGAGCAGGTTGTGACGCACTAGCAGTCACAACAATCGTATAATCCATTGCACCATGTTTTCTCAATGTTTCAACATGAGAACGAACGGTTGATTCTTTTTGACCAATCGCAACATAAATACAAATCATGTCTTCATTTTTTTGATTAATAATCGTATCAATTGCGATAGTTGTCTTACCTGTCTTACGGTCTCCAATAACTAATTCACGTTGTCCGCGACCGATCGGCACTAAGGCGTCAATTGCTTTTAAACCGGTTTGTAACGGCTCAGATACAGATTGACGTGCCATAACACCTGGTGCAGCCGCTTCAATAGGACGTGTTTTTTTCGTCAAAATGTCCCCTTCGCCATCGACTGGTACACCTAACGGATTCACGACACGACCAATTAATTCTTCCCCGACAGGAACTTCCATAATGCGCCCTGTACGTTTTACTTGATCGCCTTCTCGAATGGTTTCAAACTCACCTAAAACAATAATACCGACATCTTGTTCTTCTAAGTTTTGTGCCATTCCGTATGAGCCATTAGCAAACTCTAGTAGTTCTCCGGACATGGCGTTTTCTAGCCCATACGCTCTAGCGATTCCGTCCCCAACATACGTGACAACACCGACTTCTTCTACTTGTAAGGCGTCTGAATAGTTCGCAATTTGTTGTTTAATTAGGGCACTTATTTCTTTAGCTTTCGTGCTCAATTGCTTTCACCTCTTCTTTAGCGTACTAAGCCAATAATTCTTTATGCATTTCTTTTAATTGTTTTTTGACACTGTTATCAATCATTTTATGCTCTACTTGAACAATTAATCCACCTAGAATACTTGGATCAAGCTTCTCGCGAATAATTACTTTTTCAGCGTCTGTCATTGCTTTTACTTCTTCTTTTAACCGGGTAATTTCATCTTCTGAAAGCGACACAACAGAGGTGACGTCAGCGACTAAAATCCCTTTGTCTTCATAATAAAAGAATTCAAATTCATCGATGATTTCTGGAATCTCATTCATGCGACCGTACTCGTAGATTACGCGTAAAAATTTAGAAATAGTTTCACCAAATTCTCGGTCTAACTCATGCAAAATGTCTGCTTTTTCAAAAGCAGCTAAACGATCATCAGTTAAGATTTGACCAATTTCTGGGACTTCTTTATAAATATCACGCAACACGAGTAACTCATCATGAATCGCTTCAATTTGATTTTCTTTTTTAGCAATTTCATATAGTATTTTCCCGTATTTACGGTCCACTACGATATTTTCAGTCTTCATCTCGAGCTCCCAACCCTTCAATATAAGAATCTATTAGCTCTCTATGCGTAGCATCGTCCAACTCTTTTTTCAAAATCTTCTCAGCAATAGAAATAGATAAATCTGCTACTTCTTTACGGGCTGATTCAATGAGTTTAGTACGTTCTAGTTCTAACTCTTTTTTACCTTGTTCACGATAACGTTTCATGTCTTCGTGTGCTTCTTTAATGATCGCATCGGCATTTAATTCTGCTGTTTCTTTCGCATTTTTGACAATCGCTGCTGCTTCAGCACGTGATTTCGCTAGTGTTTCTTCATGCTCTTTGACTAACTCAGCTGCACGTTTTCTAGATGCTTCAGCGTTATCTATATCATTGGCGATTTTAGTTTCACGTTCATGCAACATATCTGTGATAGGACCCCAGGCGAACTTCTTAATTAACAACATTAAGATGATAAAAGATAGTGTGACAAAGGCCATGGTCGTAATCGTTGTATTAGCTGCACTCGCAATTACTAAATAATCCGTCATTATCGCTTACACTTCCCTTCTCTGACATCAATATAGAAAGAAAGCAGTGACATTTCGTCCTGCCTTCTGTTATTACCCTAAGAATACTAATAGTAAGGCAACAACGACGCCCAAAATAGGAACAGCCTCGATTAAACCTGCCCCAATAAACATGGTACTACGTAATTCACCTGACATTTCTGGTTGACGCGCCATACATTCTAAAGTTTTAGAAATAACCTTTCCGTTACCGTATGCAGCAGCAATAGCTGATCCAAATACTGCGATAGCTGCAGCAATATAATTTAATCCTTCCATCTATGTTTCCTCCTAAATTTCATTATCATTTTTTAGTGCTCTGCTTCTATCTTATGTGATAGATATACAGAAGAAAGTGTGACAAATATAAATGCTTGGATTCCACCTATGAAAATAGAGAATCCTTGCCAGATCATTTCAAGTGGAACTGCAAACACAAAGGATATCCATCCCTTACTTGCCGCAAAACTCGAAATTAATGTTAATAGTACTTCCCCTGCATAAATATTACCGTATAAACGTAAACCTAACGTTAACACGTTGGTTAACTCTTCCATAAGTTTAATCGGCATTAGGAATTTAGCGGGTTCTGAGTAACTATTTTTAAAATATTTCTTCATTCCGAATTTTTTAATTCCAAAATAATTCGTTAACAGGATAACGACAGCTGCTAGTGTTAATGTCACAAGAGGATCCGCAGTGGGACTCTTCCAATAACTAATCGCTTGTTCACCTTGGTGTACTTCTATTTTAGTTACTAACCCAAGAATATTGGATACGAGTATAAATAGAAATAGAGTAAAAGCTAAAAGGTGATGATTGTTTACTTCATTACCTGGGATATTATCAGATAATATCTTTCTCACAAAGTCCACGACCATCTCTAGAACATTTTGCTTACCCGTAGGCTTCAACTTTAAATTTCTTGAAAAAGAATACACAAAAGCAAATACAATAATACAAGTTAAAACGGTCATAGCCATTAACGTGACATCAAAGTCTAGCGGGCCAATCGTGATTATTTTGGATATTTCATTCATACAACTTCACCTCATTTCACAAAAAAATGTGCACTAACTCATGCGCGTTGAAAGGATTCACTCAACATGTTTAATCTTACCATCAAAATCAGTAAAATACAAAGATTTTTATAAAGCAAAAACGGACAACTTGTCCGTTTTTATGAGTTTTTGATGTGCGAATTAATGATATTTTAACCCGTTTTTCGTTATGCTTTTTAATGGTTTTTCAAGGCACGTTCAACTTCACGATTCACGGCTTTTCTCTTTAAATCTTCTCGTTTATCATATTGTTTTTTCCCTTTTGCTACCCCAATCAAAACTTTAGCGAACCCGTTTTTCAAATAAACTTTTAATGGTATGAGCGTAATTCCTTTGTTTTTTGATTCACCTAGTAGCTGGTCGATTTGACGTTTATGCATTAATAATTTTCTGGCACGTAAAGGGTCGTGATTAAATAAATTACCTTGCTCATATGGGCTAATATGAACATTATGAAGGTATGCTTCCCCTTGACGTATCGTAGCAAAGCCATCTTTTAAATTAATTCGACCTGCTCGTATAGACTTTATTTCAGTCCCTTTTAAGACAATGCCTGCTTCCACAGTCGATAAGATGGTGTAGTCATGACGGGCTTTTCTATTTTGAGCCAACACATTGCTTTCTTTTTTTGCCATCAAGGTTCCTCCTTATTTCTTCTTTTTCTTCTTCTTAGCCACTTTCTTATAAAAAGGAGCTTTATGTTTTGATTTATGAGATGTTTGACGCTTTCTTTTTCCTGAATTTCTTTCACGTTTCTCATGATTTTTTCGCTTTATATTCGTTTGAATCCTCGGATCATCTGCCAATTGCTCAGCATTCAACAATTCAAAGTCAATTTCTCGCGTCTCAACATCTGCTTTCATTAGTTTAACTGTCACTTGCTGGCCAATTTTATACATGCGACGAGTGCGTTCACCTACTAATGTCAAATGATTTTCAATAAAGTGATAGTAATCATCTTTTAACTGACTAACATGAATCAATCCTTCTACTGTATTCGGTAATTCCACAAAAATACCAAACTTCGTAATAGAGCTAATCACCCCTTCAAACTCTTGCCCCACTTTATCTGCCATAAACTCCGTCTTTTTCAGACTATCCGTATCACGTTCAGCATCTACTGAACGACGTTCCATGATTGAGCTATGTAAGGCAATATCAGGTAGCGTGCTTTCTAAGTGATTCGTCATCTTAGGTGTAATCGGCTCGTGCATATATTTTTTAATTAAACGATGCACAATTAAATCGGGATAACGTCGAATTGGCGACGTAAAATGTGTATAGTCATCTGTCGCTAATCCATAGTGGCCTAGTGGTTCTGCTGCGTATTTAGCTTGCTGCATGCTTCGTAATAACATCATGTTAATAATTGGTTTCTCTGGCATTTCTTCCACATGTTTCATAACTTTTTGAAGTTCTTTCGGATCGATATTGTCTTTCGTGCCTTTTACCACAACATCAAAGTTTGTTAAAAATTCAAAGAAACGTTGAATTTTTTCCGTTTTAGGTTCTTCGTGTATCCGATAAATAAAAGGTAATCCTTCTTGCTCATAATGAGCAGCAATCGTTTCATTGGCCATTAACATAAATGATTCTATCATTTTTTCAGCAACACCGCGTTCTCGCAAAACTATCGAAAGTGGTTTGCCAGTTTCATCTAGCTGAATGTAAGATTCCTTACTTTCAAACGAGATAGCTCCACGTCGTTCACGCATTTTTTCTAATATAAAGTGCAACTCAGACATCTCTTTAAAAAATGAACCAAGTTCTGCATAATCTTGACTTGCTTGTGAGTGTTCATCAGAAAGTATTTCATTAACAGCGTCATACGTCATACGCTCTTTTGTCCGAATTACACTTTCATAAATCTCATAGTCCATCACTTTCCCATTACTATCGATTTCCATTTCACAACTTAATGTTAGTCGGTCGACATTTGGATTTAAGCTGCAAATGCCATTAGATAGTCGGTGAGGTAACATGGGAATGACACGGTCAGTTAAATAAACGCTGGTGGCACGTTTATACGCTTCTTCATTCAACGCACTGTTTTCTCTAACATAATGCGCAACATCGGCAATATGAACGCCGAGTCGATACGTTCCACGCTCCGTCTTTTCAAAACTAATCGCATCATCTAAATCTTTTGCCTCTGCTCCGTCTATCGTCACAATCGTTCGGTCTCTAAGGTCACGTCGTCCTTCACGCTCACTGTCTAAGACTTCATCTGGTATCGCTGCGACTTCCTCCATCACTTCGTCAGGAAAAGTCGTCGGAATACCGTGCTGCATGACAATCGTTAATATATCCATACCTGGGTCATTCTTATGTCCGACTGTTTGAAGAATAACTCCTTCTAACGCTCTGTCATAACCCTTTTCAGGGTAATGGGTAATCGAAACAACGCAAATACTTCCTTCAACAGGTTGCAATCCTTCTTTTGCAACATAAACACGATAGTTCGCTAATTTCTTGTCTTGTGGTTTCACAAAACCGTATAAATCTGTTTCCGCTATTTCCTCTTCATCGTAAGGGATAAACTCTCCGACGATTTGTGTCATATGACGTTTTTTTATTTCAACTACTTTTCCTTCGGCCATACGGTCTTTTAAATAATCCCCTGGCGAAACGATGTCAATTAAGACCGTATCACCATCTAAAGCATAATTCGTTTTTTCTTTTGGTATAAATATATCTGGTTCAGATTCATCTAGCGTGACAAAGCCAAAGCCACGTTCATTTGCATGAAAATGTCCTTCTAAAAGTAGCGTATCACGATGAGGTAACGTGACTTTTCCTTTAGAGGTTAATTTGATTTCCTTTTTCTCTTCTAAAAAAGCAATTTCTTTTACCAGTTCTTTGAACGCCTGACTGCTTTCACAATCAAGTTGTTGACTCAATTCTCGAATACTATAGCTTTTTTGAGGATTGGCCTTTAAAAACGCCATAATTTTTTCTCGTATTGTTATCATACTCTCTCCTTTTTTATGACTGACTCCAAGATAGAGATTCAATAAAGGCTAATACATCATCTTGAAGTTCAAGTCGGTCTGGGCCAATCGTAATCACATGCCCACTGTTTTCATACCATTTGACGGTTACATCTGCCGCTGACAATTGTTCTTTTGCTTCATAGACTGTTTGAGGGTTAATCATACGGTCTTTGCCTGCTTGAACTAATAAAGTTGGGACTTTGACGTTTGGCATTTCATTATAAATAACATCCGTCAAGCTAATTAATTCTACCAACTGCTTATCTAATTTCTCAGTCACTGTTGCCAACGCTTCTCCTGTTAAAGTTTCTCCCATTTTCTCTGCTGCTTGTTTAGCAAATTGTAAGAAAACAGGTCGAATATTCGTGTCAAACTTCGGTACAAGTGGTGAACAGAAGGCACCACCGCCGATAATTTCTTCACGATTATCTGTTAAAGTCTTAATAGCGTATTCGCCACCTAGTGATAATCCAAACACCGCAATCTCATTGTGTCCACGTTTTTTTAAAAATTCAATGCTCTCTTCAACATTTTTCTGCCAATACTTTGGCCCATACTCTAATACATCAACGGGTGTTTCTGTCCCGTGCCCTTCAAACATTGGAAGTAACACCGTATAGCCAGCATTATTTAAAAAGCGGCCCATCGCTCGTACATCATTAGGTGTTCCTGTATAAGCGTGAAATAAAATAACCGCTCGTTTACCTCCTTCAAAAAAAGTTGTTTCTGGTTGTTGTTTAATTGTTGATTGCATGACAATACTCCTTTTATCCTATATATTCTTCATCTCTGTTCCTATTGTACCAATTAAAAAGCCTCCTGTTCAAACAGGAGGCTCTTACTTACTTATGCTAACGGTAAATATGCTAATAAGATTGCAACGACAACCCAGGCAATTGCTAATACCGTCGTGATTCGTTGCATGACCGCTTCAAATCCGCGTGCCTTTTGTTTTCCAAATAATTGATCTGCTCCACCGGTAAATGCGCTTGCCGCACTGTTTTGTTTACTAGGCTGCATCATTACAGCTACTATGATCAACAATGATAAAATAATCATTAGTGTGATTAAAAAACTATACACTTGGTAGCCCTCCCTATCTTGTACACATAATATCTTTAATATTATATCATATCTGCATTTCAATAGCTATTCTTTTTGTTGCATCACCCATTGCTGCTTCTATTATTTCCAAGTCTTCTACTTCGATTGTTTTCATATCTAGCCACAAATGCTGATGATGGATTTTTCCTATAACAGGTACCTCGTACTCACGTAAATAATCAGCTAGTGTCTGTAAACTTCCCTGTTTTAACCTTATACATACTGATTTTGAAGGTAAGGAGTCGTTAGGATAGGCACCACCTCCCACTTGTGCCTCTGAGTCTTTTATTGTCACCTCAATAAGATGATGATAAGGAGTCAAACGAGAAGATAAAGTTTCTGCTAATTGTTGTAATTCTTCAACATCACGATAAAGATAATGTAGTGTCGGAATTTGCTGTTTCGCTAGCTCCACGTTTTCATATAAAGCAAGCGTGGCATCTAACGTTGCTAATGTTAACTTATCCACACGAAGCGCTCGTGTTAATTGATTGCGTTTCATCGCGTCAATCCACTCTTTTTTACCGATAATAATACCGGCTTGCGGCCCACCTAATAATTTATCGCCACTAAACGTGACAAGGTCACTCCCTTGATGCAACGCCTCCGTCAACGTCAATTCACGTCGTAATCCTAATTCTGATAAATCAAAAAACAAACCACTACCTAAATCTGTCACAAGTGGTATCTCGTAACGCTTAGCTAGTTGGCTTAATTCTGAAATAGGTACTTCTGATGTAAATCCTTCAATCCGATAATTACTCGTATGAACTTTTAATAAGGCCCCTGTTTCTTCCGATATTGCATGCTGATAATCAGCAAAATGCGTCTTATTCGTCGTCCCAACTTCACGCAATTGAGCACCACTTAAAGTAATGATTTCAGGTATTCGAAAGGCACCACCAATTTCAACTAGTTCGCCACGTGAGATAATTACTTCTTGATTTTGACTTATCGTATGCAGAACTAATAACACGGCCGCCGCATTGTTATTAACGACTAACGCCGCTTCGGCACCCGTTAATTGCCTTAATCGCTCCGTCACATGGTCATAACGCGAGCCTCTCGTTCCCGTTTTTAAATCATATTCCAGATTGGTGTAATGAGGACCTAAAGCGACGACTTTATCTAAAGCAGCTTGACTTAGAACACTGCGTCCTAAGTTAGTATGCAAGATAACTCCCGTAGCATTAATCACCTTTTTTAATTGCATGTGAGTGGAAAGATGTAAGACATGATGAACTGCCTCCACCCAATCACTGACCGTCTCTCTGATTATTGTCGATTTCTCATTTAGAAGTGCTTTACGATAATTCGCTTGTTCTAGCTGAATCGTCCTTTTCACCTTTTCTAAACCATATTTTTCAATTATTTCTTGCATTTCTGATTGCTCCAATAATCGATTAACAGAAGGTATCGCTCTTAATTTTTCCTGCATAGTCTATCTCCTCTTTTTAATAAGCAAACGTTGATTATCCACTCGCTTTGTCCACCCTTGTTTATCCATTGCCTCTAATAGCTGTAAACTCTGTTGACGATTGACATCTAATAAATCACGGCACTCAGCGACAGAAATCGTGCGATTTTTTTCTAAGTAATCAATCACTCGCTCTATCTGATGGTTTAAGTAGGTCACGCCAACAACGCGCTGCCGGTCGACGAAGTAAATATAAGACTGTCTCTCTTTACTATCTAACAGAACGATATCAGGAAATTTTTCTTTTAACGTTTGCCAAGTTGTCGCTTTCAACCCTTGTTGATTTAAAAAAGCGTCCAAGTTCCTTAACCATTCTACTTCCATGTGAGGTTCTTCGCGTGGCAACATGTAGATGTCTTCTTGTTTTACGACCGTTCCATTAGTTATTAAATCTTCTAATATGGCTTCAATCCAAATAGAAGGAATCGCGACAAACACGCGGAATAAATCCGTTAATGTTACGCCTTGAACCCTTTGATTTGTTTCATACAACTTGTCAAGATAATCAATCAATTCTTGTTTGAGCAATGTAAAACGTTCTTTTGTTATAATCGAAGTCGACTTACTCATAATCTGTCCTTCTTTTTCCAGTTGAGATAACGTTTGTTCAAGCGCGACCTCTTCCATTTGCGACCGTTCACTTAATGACTGAAATGATACAATTTCGCCAGCTTTCTTTAATAAAAATAAAACTAACTTTTTGTTATCAGCTGCGAGACGATACGTGAGTTCTTCTAAAATAAGTTGGTCATTGCGACGACTCTTAGTTACAGTTGTATTTAAAACATTACCTCCCGCAATTGTCGTAACAGGTGAATACGAACGTAAGATAAAGCGGTCACCTGGAAAAACGATAACAGGCTGCTCTAAACGTAGCTGAACAAAATCAGACTCATTGGGAGCAATTTCTTCTTTATTTAACGGTACGACACGTCCTTGTATCGTCTGCGTCCCTACATGCAAATGCACGCGTTGCCAATGTGTTAATGTTGCCTGACTTTGTATATTTGTCACGTAAGTATTAAGCATATAACTCGCTTCTACATTTTCCACACACGATAATACACTACCTTTGGGAACATCTGATACTTTCACACCACTGAGCTGGATGGCAACGCGTTGCCCAGTCGTCACTTGACTTACTGGTTGGTCGTGAACGTGCAACTGTCTTATCTTCACTTTCTTTCGCAAAGGATAGACCCAAATTTCATCATTAATCGTTAGTCTCCCTGATAGTAACGTCCCAGTCACAATCGTCCCTATTCCTTTTAACGAAAAAGAGCGGTCGACATTTAAACGAGGGAGCTTGGCAACCTCATTCTTTCTAGCAAAATGACGCGCATACTTTTCAATCTCTGCCTTTAATTCACCGATACCAGTATTAGCAAGGCTATCTACTGGTATGACAGGAACCTGCGTTCTTTCACTATTAAAACCAAATGATGTTAAAAAATGCTCAATAGCTGTTCGACAAGACGTAATCTTTTCAATAGAAACTTCATTTACCTTAGTCATCACTACTATCATATCTTCTATGCCTAGCAATTTTAATATCGATAAATGTTCATAGGTTTGTGGCATAATCCCCTCATTTACATCGACCACTAATAATACGAGGTCCATGCCGATCGCTCCTGAGACCATGTTTTTCAAAAAACTCTCATGTCCAGGAACATCGACTATTCCAACTCGTTGTCCAGTAGACAAATCCATATACGCGAACCCCAACTCAATAGAGAGGCCTCGTTTTTTCTCTTGGGGCGTACGATCTGTATCGATATCAGTCAACGCTTTAATTAGACTTGTCTTACCGTGATCGACATGACCGGCTGTCCCAATAATAAAATCATTCATTTTTTCACCTACCGACTCCACTATATATTAATGACAGTATCGCTCTTCAATAAAAGTTCCGTAATGAAAAACATATTCACTATTTCAGCAGACGTTATCTTCTCTGTTACTTGATACTGTTCTGTACATGCCCCACAAGCAAATAGTGTCACACCCTTTGCTTTTAACTCATCAAAAGAACTAGCCAATTCACCCACTAATAACTTCACACCTTCGTTGTAAAACACTAAATATTTTGGCAATACAGCTTGTTCTAACAAGGAAGCGATAAAGCCTGACATCAACTTTTTACCTAACTCTTCACTACCACTCCCCATAGTTAAGGAATCAAATACCATTGTCTTCATGATATCAGAAGTTTGTGTTTCTTGCTTCTTATCCAAAAGTTTATCCGATACTTCTACCTCACTCTCTTTTAAAAGAAATACTTCATATCGGTTGGCTGCTTGTTTAATACAACGATATGTAACATTCTTTTGTGAGGCAAATTTTTTTAAATTTTGAGTTGCAATTTCATTATCTACTATAATACTTAACGACTTTTCAGTTTCTAACGCACGTTTGGCTTGAATAACAGGTAATGGACAAGCCTGACCTGTAGCATCTATTTTTTTCATCATTCTTTCCCACTTTCTACGACAATCGACTGCCCTGTTTTTTTATCAACAATCTGCCCAATAATTCGCGCATACGGATAATGTACCTTGATTTTTTCTAAAAAAGCTTCCGCTTCTTCAACAGGCAGACTCATTAACAGCCCCCCTGATGTTTGTGGATCATACAGCAATTCTTCCCACGCAAAATCATCCATTTGAAATAACACCTTATCTTCTAAATGATTACGATTTCGTTGTCCCCCCGCTGTTATCATAAATTCATTCGCTAAATCATGAGCACCTGGTAAATATGGAATTTCCGATTGCCATAAAACAGCTTGTTGACTGTCTGAAAGCATTTCTAACAAATGACCTAACAAGCCAAAACCTGTGACATCCGTACAAGCAGAAACAGCATGATCGCGCATATGTTCTACAGCATATTTATTTAACAACGTCATCGAAGCAACCGCTTCTTGAAAGGTCTTTTCATCCGTCTCATGAATACTATACGCAGAAGTTATCACACTGACTCCAATCGGCTTGGTTAAGATTAAATAATCTCCGAGCTGTGCTCCCTGATTAGTTATCATTTTATCCGGATGAACCGTCCCCGTCACCGATAGACCATACTTAGGAAGCGCGTCATGAATTGAATGGCCACCTACTAAAAGTCCCCCAGCCTCTTGAACTTTTTCTGCACCACCTTTTAAAATAAGCGCAAGAATATCTAGGTCACCTTCTTCAGGAAAACAAACAATATTCATCGCAGTCAACACTGATCCTCCCATTGCATAGACATCACTTAAAGCATTCGTCGCTGCAATCTGTCCAAATAAATAAGGATCGCTCACCATCGTTGGAAAAAAATCTAATGTCTGAATCAACGCTTGTTCATCTGACAACGCATAGACCGCTGCATCATCTGACGAACCAAATCCCACCAATAATTTATCCGATTTTGGTTGCGGTAGATCCTTTAAAATAGCGGATAGTTCTCCTGCTCCAATCTTCGCATTACACCCACCACAAATATACAGCTCTTTTCCATTAACCTCGTCACTCGACATCTTGCCCCTCCTTCGTACTCTTTTCTTCTATTCTAGCATACCCTTTATCTAAAATAAGCTTTCGTGTTTTAAGTTTGACCGCTATTCCTTGCTGTGCTATGCTATGAATGGATTTGGGAATGGATGAGTTCTGGTGTTCTCTCTAGTCTTCAAAACTAGCATGAGGAGTTAATAGCTTCTTAGGTGGGTTCGATTCCCACACATTCCCGCCAATATAAAATAAAAAAGCAATCTCAAATTGAGATTGCTTTTCTTTTAAACTCATATTAATCTTTTAATTTATCCACAGCTTTTTCAGCTTTATCTTTTACATCGGCTGCAACTTCTTTCGCCTTACCGACTGCTTGGTCTGCTAAGCCTTCTGCTTGTTTACCTTTGTCATCCGTCACTTTACCTACGGACTCTTTTGCTTTACCTTTTACTTTATCTGATAATCCTCTGTCTGTCATAAAATGACCTCTTTTCTATTTTTTATTTATGCTTTACTCATGAAAAATGATACGACTGCAACTAAAATCACTGCACCTAAGATAGAAGGTACCAATGCCATTCCAGCTAAGCTAGGTCCCCAATGTCCGAATAAACTCTGACCAATCGAAGAACCGACTAAACCTGCAACGATGTTAGCAATCCACCCCATAGAGTTTCCTTTGTTTGTAACAGCTCCGGCAATAGCACCAATAATAGCTCCTACGATTAATGACCATAATAATGACATAATATCCCTCCTAATTCAATCTCTATAAAACAACCCTAATATTTTTTAACAAATATCATATGTTTTATATTATTTATTATACATACTTTTGTTATATTTTAAAAGAAATATGCTCAAACAAACATATCAATAACTTGTTTTCATTGTCTTTTCATACAAATTAAACTCCGTGTTATTAGTTATTTCACCTTGATAAGTGCCGACATAATTAAACCCAGCTCTTTGATACAAGGCATTCAAACCCATCTTTTCCTTCATACAATCTAGTCGTAAAACGGATATTTTAGCAGAATTAACAAGTTCCGACTCCAATCCATTTAAAAAACTTTGAGCAATACCTTGTCCTTCATAACCTCGCTTGATTGCCAACTTGTGCAAATATAAGGCCTCATTCGAAGACTTAAACTGATACCATAAACTTTTATCCCATTCTTCTTCCGGCATTACAAACGCCATTATCACAACCTTATTATCTAACTCACCTACATAAACATGCTGCTTCAAAATACGCGGTAAAATAATCGCCTCTACATCACTTGCTAATAATTCACGCCACTGACTAGAACCCATACTCGCAATTCGTTCAGCCGCTTGAACTAAAATTTGATTTAATGTCTGTAAGTCTGACTGTTTTGCTAGTCTAATATTCATTCACATTTTCCTCCCATATTTCACGATTTAAACGATAAACAACTCGTTCATAAGTATTATCTTGCAATTCAAATGCTTCACGCTTAACAAGAGACAGTGGCAAGTGAAACTTTTTAATTAATGCTATCATAGGATAATTTCCCGTCCATGTTGTAATCGTAATACCATCCAAATACGGTGTCATCAAAAATAAATAATCTACTATTAAAGAGAGCGCCTCTGCTCCATACCCTTTTCCTCGTATCTCTTTATCAAACAAGATTAACCCTATATCAAATACCAACTCATTCTCATTATTGGGATAATCATAAGATATATGGCTCCATGACGTCACACCGATTATCTCATTTTCTTGCATTACTAATAGCGGATTGCCTTCTTCAACCCAATCATGAGCTACTTCAGAAAAAAATAGTTCTTTAGACGGTATAGGCTGTTCATTCAACGGATCATTCATCTGTTGCCACTCTGAGCAAGTCTCACTAATTATTTTCCATATAACAGGCAATTCCCACTCGTCTATTTTCTTTAAATATATTTGTAACATTCACCATCAATCCTTTAAAATTCAACTTGACTTATTAGCAAATCATCAGTAAACTATAATAGTATGTTCTAGCGGTTGTGGCGGAACGGCAGACGCACTACCTTGAGGGGGTAGCGAAGAAATTCTTCGTGTGAGTTCAAATCTCATCAACCGCATCGTTTATCGAAAGACTATCTTTTACAGATAGTCTTTTTTATTATACTTTTTTAAATTAATCACCTAAGTTTTGTATATAACAAAAAAACTCAGTCTTAACAGACTGAGTCAG